>NZ_JACCBF010000001.1:4320737-4997171 GCF_013409625.1 Nocardioides kongjuensis | reverse complement strand
GCGACCCGCGGCTCGGCCTGGCCCCAGTAGTGGTCGTTGGGGACGGCGACCACGCCGCTCGCCGGCGACCAGGACTCGAACCTGTAGGCACCACTGCACATCACGCCGCCCGAGGGCGTGCCGTAGTCGGCGCCCTTCGCCTCGACGTACTTCTTCTGCACGACGACGCCGGGCAGCGACGCGAGCTCGCCGTCGAGCCAGTAGTCGGCCTGCTTGAGCCTGATCGTGACCTGCTCGTCGGTCGTGGCGGTGATCGTGTCGACCCGGCTGAAGGTGGCGGCGTAGAAGCCGCCGAGCTCCGGGTCGCGCTGCCGCTCGAGGCTGTAGACGACGTCCTCGGCGCTGACCTTGCTGCCGTCCCAGAACGTGGCGTCGGGGTCCAGGTCCAGCACCAGGGTGGTCGGGTCGGTGCGCGAGAGCGAGGCGAGCCCGTCGGTGATCGTGCCGTCCGGCTGGGTGCGCAGCAGGGACTCGCAGAACAGCGTGAGGGCGGTGTTGTCGGGATAGTCGAAGACGTAGAGCGGGTCGATCGTCTGCACGTCGCGGTAGACCGCCCAGGTGATCGGGTCGGCGTCCTTGGTGGCTGCGGTCGTCGTGGACCTGAGGTCGCCCGCCGTCCTCGAGGTCTCGGGACTGTCGGCCGATCGACCGCAGCCGGCGGCCACGGTGCAGGTGACGAGCAGCGCGGTGATGCGCGTGAGGTGGCGTCGGTTCACGGTTCTCCTCCTGGTGGCGGGGCTGTTCGGCTGGTGGGTCATCGGGCGAAGACCCGTGCTCCCCCGACGAAGGTCTGCTCGACGTGCGTGTCCCAGATGTCGGCCGCCGGGCCGTCGAACGGGTCACGGTCGAGCACGGCCAGGTCGGCGAGGTTGCCGACGGCGATGGTGCCGGTGTCGTCGAGGTGGTTCACGTACGCCGTGCCCGAGGTGTACGCCGCCAGCGCGCTGCCGAGGTCGATCCGCTCGTCGGCGTAGAAGACGGGGCCGTCGGTGTCGGGCTCGACCCGGTTGACCGCGACGTGGATGCCGAGGATCGGGTCGGCGCTGCTGACCGGCCAGTCGCTGCCGGCCGCGAGGACCGCGCCGGTGCGCAGCAGCGAGCCGAACGGGTACTGCCACGCCGACCGCTCGGGGCCGAGGAACGGGATCGTGAGCTCGTCCATCTGCGGCTCGTGGGCGGCCCACAGTGCCTGGATGTTGGCCGTGGCGCCGAGGGCGCGGAACCGCGCGACGTCGTCGGGGTGCACGACCTGCAGGTGCGCCAGGTGGTGCCGGCCGTCGGTGAGTCCGTTCTTGTGCCGGGCCACCTCGATGGCGTCGAGCGCCTCGCGGACCGCGCGGTCGCCGAGGGCGTGGAAGTGCACCTGGAAGCCATGCGCGTCGAGGGCGGTGACGTGCTCCTTGAGCGCCTCGGGGTCGACGAAGGACAGCCCGCGGTGGTCGCCGGCGTTGCGACATCCGCAGCCGGGTCCGTAGGGGCTGATCATCGCGGCCGTGTGGTTCTCGGCGATGCCGTCCTGCATGATCTTGACGCTCGTGGCGCGGAAGCCGCCGCGGGTCATCGCCTCCCGGGCGCCCAGCAGGTCGTCGATCTGCTCGGCACCGCGCTCGCGGCTCCACCACAGGGCGCCCACGACACGGGCGGTGAGCAGGTCGGCGTCGAGCGCGTCGGCGTACGCCGTCGAGGCGTCGCCCATGACCGGGTTGGTGCCGACGAGGGCGTCCTGCCAGGCGGTGATGCCGAGCGAGTGCAGCACGCCCTGGGCGCGCAGCAGCCCGGCGAGCCTCTCCTCGCGGGTCGTGTCGGGCACCACGGCGGCGACGAGGTGCATCGCACCCTCCTGCAGCATGCCGGTGGGGACGCCGTCCGCGTCGCGCTCGATCCGGCCGTCGACCGGGTCGGGGGTGCGGGCGTCGATGCCGGCGAGCTCGAGAGCGCGGCTGTTGGCCCAGGCGCCGTGGTGGTCGCGGTTGGCCAGGTAGACCGGGCGGTCGGGGACGATCGCGTCGAGGAACGCGCGGTCCGGGGCACCGCCGGGGAAGCTCTCCATCGACCAGCCGCCGCCGGTGATCCAGGGCCGGTCGGGGTTCGCGGCGGCGTACGCAGCGATCCGGCGGCGGTACTCCTCGACGTCCACCGTCTCGGTGAGGTCGCACTGGCCGAGCTCGACGCCGGCACCGACCGGGTGCACGTGGGCGTCCTGGAAGCCGGGGACCAGCAGACGACCGCCGAGGTCGACGACCTCCGTCGCCGGGCCGACGAGCTCGCGCAGCTCGTCGTGCCCGACCGCCACGATCCGCTCGCCCTTCACGGCGACCGCGCTCGCGCGGCTGCGGGCGGCGTTGCCGAGGTGGACGGGGCCACCGGTGAACAGGAGGTCTGCGTGCGTCGTCAAGGCGGTTCCTCGGGTGATCGGGGTGTGGGCGGGGTCACGTCCGTCGGTACGCTAAGTCCGTGACAACAGCGTTGTCAACGGCGTTGGCAACAGTGTTGGCGCAGGTAGGGTGGGAGCGTCACGAAGGAGGACAGATGAGTGCCGACACCCGCCGTTCGAGGGAGCGCGTCGCGCTGGACCGCGAGGCGATCCTCGCGACCGCGACCGAGCTCGTCGCGAGCGGCGCGCCCCTGACCTTCCGCAGCCTGGGCGCAGCGCTGGGCGCCGACCCGACCGCGATCTACCGCCGGTTCCGCGACAAGGACGAGCTGATGGCCGCCCTGCTCGACGGGCTCATCGCGACGTCCCTCGCGGGCGTCGACCGGGACGCTCCGTGGCGCGACCAGCTGCGCGAGGGCGCCATCAGCACCATCGACGTCTTCGCGGCCCATCCCCAGGTCGGCGCCGAGGCGACCGCCATCGCGACCGGAGGCCAGGGCGAGCTCGACGTCATCGACTGGATCCTCAGCCAGCTGGGCCGGGCCGGCCTCGACCGGCAGCAGGTGGTGCGCTGCTACGCGGCGTACTCCAGCTACGTGCTCGCCGCTGCCGCGACCCTGGCCGGGCAGCGGCTGATGGAGATCGCCGGCGTCCCGCCGTCGAGCTGGGTCGGCGACCTGCGCGCCGTCGACCCCGCGCGGCACCCGGCGCTCGCCGCCGTGCTCCCCGACCTGCTGGCGCTGACTCCGCGCGAGGTCTTCCTCGACGGCATCGAGGTGCTGCTCGACTCGTTCGAGGCCCTCGTCAGCCGCTGAGCCCCAGCAGGGCCAGGGCGTTCTCCTTGAGGATGAGGGGCCGCGCGAGGTCCGGGACGTCCAGCGCGGCGAACTCGGCGAGCCAGCGGTCCGGCGCGAGCACCGGGTAGTCCGAGCCGAAGAGCACCTTGTGGCGCAGGATCGTGCCCGCCTGCCGGACCAGCTGGGGCGGGAGGTACTTGGGCGCCCAGCCCGACAGGTCGATGAACACGTTGGCCTTGTGGGTGGCGATCGCCATCGAGGAGTCGACCCACGGGACGCCCGGGTGCGCCAGCACGATCCGCAGGTTCGGGAAGTCGGCAGCCACGTCGTCGATCAGCATCGGGTCGGACCAGCGCAGCTTGATGCCCCGGCCGCCGGGCAGCCCGGCGCCGATCCCGGTCTGGCCGGTGTGGAACAACGCCACCACGCCGAGCTCCTCGAGGGTCGCCCAGAGCGGGGCGTACGCCGGGTCGTCGGGCCGGAAGGCCTGCAGGCTCGGGTGGAACTTGAACCCGCGCACGCCGTACCTCTCGACGAGGAGGCGGGCTCGCCTCACCGCGGCGTCGCCGGTCAGCGGGTCGACGGAGCCGAACGGGACCAGGACGTCGGCGTGCTCGGCGGCCTGCTCGGCGATCTCCTCGCTGGACAGGGCCGGGTGGCCGAGTGCGGTCGTCGCGTCGACGGTGAAGACGACGGCCGCCATGCTCCGCGCGCGGTAGTGGGCGGCCAGCCGCTCGACGGTCGGCGTGCGGTCCTGGTCGGCCCTGAAGTACGTCGCCGAGGCGTCGAGGAGCTCCTGGTCGAGGGAGAGACGGCCGTGGTCGTCCGCCTCGACGTGGGCGTGCATGTCGAGCGCGACGATCGCGTCCGGGTCGATGCGGGGTGCGTAGGTCATGGGGTCCTCCTCCTCAGGGGAGCGCGGTGGCGTCGCGCTTGCGGGCGAGCAGGTCGACGAGGAGCTCGTCCCGGGCGGCGGCCATCGCCTGCTGGTCGATGCCGGCGAGCTCGTCGTCGACACCGCGGACCAGGAGGTCGGCCAGCTCGTCGGTGAGCTGCGGGGTGCCGAGGTCGTCCATCCAGGCCTGGGCCGGCGGACCGAGGTGGCGCAGGGTGTGCGCCATCCCGCCGGGCCCGCCGGACAGGTGCTGCCCGACGAGCGGGCCCAGCAGGGCCCAGCGCAGGCCGGGGCCGTTGCTGATCGCGGTGTCGATGTCGGCGACGGTGGCCACGCCGCGCTCGACGAGTGAGTAGGCCTCACGCCACAGCGCCGCCTGCAGGCGGTTGGTGACGTGGCCCGGGACCTCGCGACGTACGACGATCGGGCGCTTGCCGAGGTCGGCGTAGAACGCGATCGCCCGGGTGACGACCCGTTCGGTCGACGCCGCGCCGGGAACCACCTCGACGAGCGGGACGAGCGCGGCCGGGTGGAAGGGGTGGCCGACGAGCACCCGCTCGGGGTGGCGGGCGCACATCGCCTGCAGCGTGGAGGGCATCAGGCCCGAGGAGCTGCTGGCGACGACCGCGTCGGCGGGCGCGTTCGCGTCGATCGCCCCCAGCAGCGCGGCCTTGAGGTCGAGGTCCTCGGGGCCGGACTCCTGCACGAAGCCGGCATCGTGGAGCGCGGCGTCGAGGTGGCCGTGGAACGAGAGCCGGGAGCGGTCCGCGCCGGGGGCCAGGCCGAGCCGGGCCAGGGCCGGCCAGGCGTCGGCGACGGCGTTCCTCAACCTCGCTTCAGCTCCGGGCGCGGGGTCGTGGGCACGGACGTCGTGGCCACGAGCGAGGAAGAGCGCAGCCCAGCTGGCGCCGATGGTCCCGGTGCCGACGACGGCGACCGGCCTCGTCATCGCAGGCCCCCGTCGCGGTAGCGCGCGAAGGCGTCGAGCGCGCTCGGGTCCAGCAACGCCCCGGCGGATGCGACCGTGCCGGGGTCGCCTCCGCGCAGGATCCGCTTGACCGGCACCTCGAGCTTCTTGCCGGTGCGGCTGTAGGGGACGGCCGGCACCGGGACGATCTCGTCGGGGACGTGCCGCGGCGAGAGCGCGGTGCGCAGCGTCGTGGCCAGGTGCCGCCGCAGGTCGTCGTCGATCTCGACGCCGGCGGCCGGGACGACGAAGAGCAACAGCCGGCCGAGCCCGCCCTCAGGGTCCTCGAGGTGCACGACGACGCTGTCGGTGATCTCCGGGACGTCCTGCAGGGCGCGGTAGAACTCGGCGGTCCCGAGCCGGACGCCGCCGCGGTTGAGCGTCGCGTCGGAACGACCCGTGATCACGCAGGACCCGACCTCCGAGAACCGGCACCAGTCGCCGAACCGGAAGACGCCGGGGAAGGTGTCGAAGTACGCCGCGCGGAACCGCTCTCCGTCGTCGTCGCCCCAGAAGCCGACCGGCATCGACGGCATCGGGGAGGTGATCACCAGCTCGCCGACGTCGCCGACGACGGGACGGCCCCGGTCGTCGTACGCGTGGAGGTCGACACCCAGGCTCGGGTAGGTCATCTCCCCCACCCAGACCGGCTGCAGCGGCGAGGCCTGGACCAGGCCGGTGCACACGTCGGTGCCGCCACTGCCGACGTTGAGCAGCACCCGGTCGCCGAACTGCTCGGCCACCCAGCGGAATCCCTCAGCGGGCAGGGGGCTCCCGGCCGCGCCGATCTGCCGCAGCCGCGACAGGTCGTGCTCCTCGGCCGGACGGACGCCGTCCTTGCGGCAGGCCATCAGGTAGCCCGGGCTCGCGCCCACCAGGGTGGCGCCGGTCTCGGCGGCCAGGCGCCACTGCGCGCGCAGGTCCGGGTGCAGCGGGTTGCCGTCGATCATCACCACCGATGCGCGGACCAGCAGCGCGGAGACCAGGGTGTTCCACATCATCCAGGCGGTGGTGGTGAACCAGAGCAGCCGGTCGTCAGCGCCGAGGTCCCAGTGGAAGGCGTGGTTCTTGAGGTGCTCGAGCAGGATCCCGCCGTGGCGGTGCACGATCGCCTTCGGCTTCCCGGTGGTGCCCGAGGAGAAGAGGATGCACAGCGGATGGTCGAAGGGGACCGGCTCGAAGGCCAGCGGCGCGTCGGTGTCGGCGACCAGCTCGGCCCAGGGCGTGCTGTCGGGCAGGGCCTGCGGGCCGTAGGGCACGTGGACGACGTGCTCGACGGTGGGCAGCGCGGCCCGGATCTCGGCGACCTCGCCGCGCCGGTCGACCGCCTTGTCACCGTAGGTGTAGCCGGCCACGGCGAGCAGCACCGTCGGCTCCACCTGCGCGAACCGGTCGGCCACGGCGAGCGCACCGAACTCCGGCGCGCAGCTCGCCCAGACCGCGCCGAGGCTGGCGGTGGCGAGGAAGGCGACGAGGGTCTCGGGGATGTTGGGGAGATACGCCGCCACCCGGTCGCCCGGGCCGACGCCGAGGCGCTGCAGGCCGGCGCGCACGCGTCGTACGTCGTCGGCGAGCCGGGCGAAGGTCAGCTCGCGCCGCTCCCGGGTCTGGCTCACGGCCACGACGGCGACGCGGTCGGCGTCCTCGGGGAGGCCGAGGCAGTGCTCGGCGTAGTTGAGGCGGGCGCCGGGGAACCACTGCGTGCCGGGCATGGTGCGCTCGAGCAGCACCGCGTCGTACGGCGCATGGGCGCGGACGCCGAAGTAGTCCCACACCGCCGCCCAGAACTGCTCGAGCTCGGCGACCGACCAGGCGTGCAGCTCCTCCCACGTGGCGAGCGTGACACCGCGCTCGGCCGCGAGCCAGCGCAGGAACCCCTGCACCCGGGCGCGTTCGACGGCCGCGGGCATGGGACCGTTCAGCAGCTCGGGCGCGCTCATCGCCCCTCTCCCACCTTGGCCGCACGGCCGGCCAGGAAGTCCGCCATCCGCTCCTTCGCCTCGCCGCTGCTCTGCGCGACCGCCGCCATCAGCGACTCCATGAGCAGCCCCGCCTCCGGTGCGGAGGCGGCGATCTGCGGGAGCGCGTGCAGCACGGCGTAGTTGGTGACCGCCGAGTTGCTCGCGACCCGGGCGGCGAGCTCGAGCGCCTTCGCCAGGCCGGCGCCGGCGGGCACGCGGTAGTGGGCCAGGCCGAGCTGCTCGGCCTCGACGGCGGTCAGCACGCGGCCGGTGAGCATCAGGTCGGCCATCCGGTGGGCCCCGATCAGGCGCGGCACCCGCACCGAGGCGCCACCCCCGACGAAGAGCCCACGCTGCCCCTCAGGCAGCGCGAAGAAGGCGCTGTCCTCGGCCACGCGCAGGTGGGTGGCGGCAGCCAGCTCGAGCCCGCCGCCGACGACGGCCCCCTTGAGCACGGAGATGACCGGCACCCGGCCGGACTCGATCCGTCCGAACGCCCGGTGCCACATCCGCGAGTGGTGCAGGCCGGCGACGGCGTCGCGCTCGGCGAGCTCGGAGAGGTCCAGCCCGGCCGAGAAGTGGTTCCCCTGGGCGTCGAGCACGACGACCTCCACGCCTGCCGGCGGCTCCTCGAAGAACCGGCCCAGCGCCTCGACCGTCGCGTCGTCGAGGGCGTTGCGCTTCCCGGGGCGGGCGAGCGTGAGCACCCCGACCTCCCCGTCACGCCCCTCACGGCGCAGCTCCAGCGATGCGGGCAGTTCCACGACGACCTCCGGCGTTCTCGGCGATTCAACAGGTTTCCTGTTGAATCGGGATGGTGCTGGATCATCAGGATTCCTGTCAATAGACTGGACGCGAGTCGATCCCTGGAGGTCCGGTCGTGAGCAACTCCCGGCGCCGTGCGTCCCCGTCCCTGCTGTACGCCGTCAAGCAGGTCGAGCTCGCTGTCCGCGCGCACCTCGACGACCTGCTCAAGCCGGCCGGCGTGACCGCACTACAGTTCACCGCGCTCACCGTGCTCGAGCGACGCGACGACCTCACCGCCGCCGCGTTGGCGCGCAACTCGTTCGTCACCACGCAGTCGATGGCCGACCTCGTCGCCGCCCTGCACCGGCGCGGCCTGGTCGAGCGGTTCCGCGACCCCGACGACGGCCGTCGGATCCTGATCCACCTCACCGACGCCGGCCGCGCGCTCATCGACGAGCAGCGGCCCGCGGTCGAGGCGCTGGAGAAGCGGATGCTCGACGGCCTGGGGGCCTCCGAGGTGGAGGTGGTGCGGGACGCGCTGAACCGGATGCGGCAGAACCTCGAGGCCGGCTGAGCAGGCCCCCTAGAAGCCGGCCTTCTTGCGCTTCGACTTCGCGATCGTCTCCTCGACGATCGAGTTCAGCCGCGCCCCCTGCGGCCAGCCGGCGTAGTGGCTGAGGAAGACCACGATCTCGCGCAGCGCGTCGTCGTCGAGCTCGCCGG
Source organism: Nocardioides kongjuensis (assembly GCF_013409625.1). Taxonomy (NCBI): domain Bacteria; kingdom Bacillati; phylum Actinomycetota; class Actinomycetes; order Propionibacteriales; family Nocardioidaceae; genus Nocardioides; species Nocardioides kongjuensis. The sequence goes on along the minus strand of NZ_JACCBF010000001.1, from coordinate 4,988,707 downwards.
CGGCGTGGGCGGCGGGGACCTGGATGCCGAGGACGTCGGCGGCACCCTGGCCCGCGAGCATGCCGATGAGCAGCAGGCGGCGGTCGCGGTCGGAGAGGCCGGGGCGCTCCCAGATGTCGGCGAACAGGTGGTCGGCGGTGTAACGGAAGAAGTCACCGGTGCCGTCGGTCATGTCGAAGCCGTAGACCTGCTCCATCTTGCGCAGGCCCCTGGCCCGCAGCTCCGGCAGGTCGTCGAACTTGTCGTCGCTCGTCACAGTCCCAGTCCCTTCCCCAGTCGTGGCAGCGCCTCGCGCGCCAGTGGTACGTCGACGCCGAGCTCGTCCGCGAGGGCGATCGCGAAGCCCAGGTCCTTCTCCCCCAGCGCGGCGACGTGGGAGAACACGCCGTGCCAGAAGTCGTCCTCGGCGATCGGCGCCGTGGTGGTGCGGTACATGATCGCGCCGGGTCCGCCCGTGATCGCGTCGGTGTGGCGGACGACCTCGCCGAGTGCGGCCAGGTCGAGGTCGGCGGCCTCGGCGAGGCGCTGGGCCTCGGTGACGGCGGTGAACGCGACGAAGTGGATCAGGTTGCGGGCCAACTTCATCCGGGTGCCGGAGCCGACCGGACCGGCGTGCACGACCTTGCTGCCCATCACCTCCAGCGCCGGCCGGGCCGCCGCGAAGGCGTCCTCCGACCCGCCGACCATGATCGCCAGGCTCCCCTGCGCCGCACCCATCGGCCCGCCGCTGACCGGCGCGTCGAGCACCCGGCGTCCGTCGGCTGCCAGCGCGGCCGGGGTCTCCGGCGCGACGGTCGAGTGGACGACCAGCACCGTGTCGGGCGCCACGTCGGCCGCGACGGACCGGACCTGGTCGTCGTCGCGCACCATCACGCACACGACGTCCACGTCGAGCTCGGCGACGGAGCCGACGGCCTTCGCCCCGGCGGCGACCAGCTCGGCGACCGGGTCCGGCGCGACGTCGTACACCTGGAGGTCGATGTCCTCGGCCGCCGCCAGCCGCAGCGCCATCGGCCTGCCGATGTTGCCGAGGCCGACGAACCCGACCCGTACGCGCTCGCCCATCGGCGCCATCGGAGCCATCAGAGCCGGAAGGTCTGGCCGCCGTCGACCGCCAGGATCTGGCCGGTGACCCACGACGCGTCGTCGGAGAGCAGGAACAGCAGGGCGCCGACCATGTCGTCGACCGAACCCATCCGCTTGATGGCCAGGCTGTTGCGGACGATGTCCTTCGCTGCGTCGCCGGCCTGGGTGCGGGTGGCCTCGGTGTCGGTCGGGCCGGGCGCGATCGCGTTGACCCGGATCCGCTGGCCGCCGAGCTCGTGGGCGAGCTGCTGCGTCAGGCTGTTGATGCCCGCCTTGGCGAGGCCGTAGAAGCCGGAGTAGAGGTAGGCCGCGGTCGAGCTCTGGTTGACGATCGCTCCCCCACCGCGCTTGGCGATCTCCGGGTGGACCGCGCGGGTCATCACCAGCGCGCCGTCGAGGTTCACCGCCATGAACCTGCGGTAGTAGTCCCAGTCGACGCTGATCAGCAGGTTGAACTCCATGCTGCCGTAGATGGCCGCGTTGTTGACCAGATGGTCGATGCCGCTGAGCTCCTCGACGGTCCTGGAGACGAGCGCCTCGGCCGACTCGGCCGACGACACGTCGCACGGCACGAAGATCGCCCGGCCGCCGTCGGCCTCGATCTGCTTCGCGACCTGCTCCCCCGCCTCGGCGTTGAGGTCCGCGACCACCACGGCCGCGCCCTCACGGGCCAGCGCCCTGGCGTAGGCCTCCCCGATGCCCTGCGCCGCGCCGGTGACCACGACGACCTTGTTCTCGAACCGCTTGTTCACTTCATCCCCACCCGTCTCAAGTTTCACCGGCCGGCCGGTGTTTCTCTTGCTTGGACGAGGAAGTTTCATCGTCCAAGCGCGAGTTTCACCGGCCGGCCGGTGAAACTCGCACGACACTCACGCCGGCTCCGCGATCACCTTCGTCTCCAGGTACTCCTCGAACCCGGCGACGCCCATCTCCCGGCCGATGCCGGACTGCTTGTACCCACCGAACGGCGCGTCCGGGCTGAACCACACACCACCGTTGACGGCGAGCGTCCCGGTCCGGATCCGCGCGGCGACCGCCTTCGCCCGGTCCAGGGACGCCGAGTCGACCGAGCCCGAGAGCCCGTACGCCGAGTCGTTGGCGATCCGCACCGCGTCGTCGTCGCCGTCGTGCGCGATGACGACGAGCACCGGGCCGAAGATCTCCTCCTGCGCCAGGCGCGAGGAGTTGTCGAGGCCGGCGACGACGGTGGGCTGCACCCAGAAGCCGTCCTGCTCGATGACCGAGCCGCCCGTGGCGAAGCGCCCGCCCTCCTCCAGGGCGACCGAGAAGTACGCCGCCACGCGGTCGCGCTGCACGGCCGAGATCACCGGGCCGCAGATCGCGCCGGGGTCGGCGGGGTCCTTGGCGCCGATCGACTCCATCGTCTGCGCCGCGACGGCGACGGCCTCGTCGTACCGGTCCCGCGGGACGATCAGCCGGGTCGTGATGGCGCAGCCCTGACCGGCGTGGATGCACGCGGCGAACGCCGTACCTCCCGCGACGGCGGCGATGTCGGCGTCGTCGAGGGCGATCGCGGCGGACTTGCCGCCGAGCTCGAGGAAGACCTTCTTCAGGGTGGGTGCGGCCGCCGCCATGATCGCCCTGCCCACGGCGGTCGAGCCGGTGAACGACACCATGTCGATGCGCGGGTCGGTCGAGAGCACCGAGGCCACCTCGTTGGAGCGCGGCGTGACGACGTTGAGGACACCGGGCGGGATGTCGGTGTGCTCGGCGACCAGGCGGCCCAGCTCGGCGGCCACCCACGGCGTGTCGGGCGCGGGCTTGAGGACGACCGTGCAGCCGGCGGCCAGCGCCGGCCCCACCTTGGCGAGGTTGATCTGGGTCGGCACGTTCCACGGCGTGATCGCGGCGACGACACCGACCGGCTCGCGGTGGACGGTGCGGCGTGACGGGATGCCCATCGGTGCGGCGACCCCCAGGTCGGTCGAGAACTCGTAGCCCTCCAGCAGGTCGGTGACCCACCTCAGCCCGTCGACGGGTACGTCGAAGCCGGCCGCCCCCATCATGAAGCCGGGCATCCCGACCTCGGCGGTGGTGAGCGCGCGGAAGGCGTCCGCGTCCTCCAGCAGCGCGGCGTGCAGCTGGCGCAGGCAGCGCACCCTCAGCTCGCGGTCGGTCGACCAGTCGCTCTCGTCGAACGCGCGGCGAGCGGCCGCGATCGCGGCCTCCACGTCGGCGGCCGTGCCGTCGGGGGCCAGCCCGATCTCGGAACCGGAAGCGGGGTTGAGGATCGGGTAGGTCTCCCCGGACGAGGCGGCGACCAGCTTGCCGTCGATCAGCTGCTGGGCAGCGGGCGGCAGGGGGCTCACGAGGACACCGCCGGAGCTGCCTGGGTGACGTACTGCCCCGCCTCGACCGGCGGCGGCCACAGCGTCGAGGGCAGGTCGGCGTAGTGGTAGTGCCCGGGCACGCCGTGGCCGGTGACCTCGAGCCGCTTCATCAGCGTGTCGGGGGCCTTGCCGGACCTGAGGATCTCCACGAACGTGTGGCCGGTCGACGGCAGGTCGAACCAGTCGCGCTGCCAGTCGATCTTGATCTTCCCGGCGTCCGCGCCCTCGGTCACCCGCTTGAGCCCGAACCACGACCCACCGATGCCGAGGATCTCGAACTCCTTGCCGGTGGCGTCGTCGATGATCCCGGCGCGCTGCTTCCAGAAGCCCAGCACCATGGACTTCTGCTCGTCGATCATCGTGCAGACGTAGTCGTAGTGCCAGCCGTCCAGGCCGTCCATCTCGATCCCGATCGCCCAGTCGCGGATCTGGTCGCGACCCACGGCCATGAAGTGCTCGTCGGGGTGGTACATCCAGCCGTACGTCGCGTCCTCGGCGTACCACTCGGCCATCGGCCGCCAGTCGCCCGCTGCCTCGACGTCCCGGTTGATCTGGAGCCAGGAGTCCCAGAACTCCTCGATCTCGGCCCTGCTCAGGGTCTCGGTCATGTCAGTCCTCCTCGATGGACAGGGCGAACGCGGGGCAGTACTTCACGGCGGTGCGTACGTCGGACCGCAGCGACTCGGCCGGGTGCTCGTCGAGCACGGTGACGACGTCGGCGTCCGCGTCGAACCCGAACACGTCGGGGGCCTCTCCCTGGCACAGCTGGTGCCCCTGGCACAGGCCGGTGTCGGCGACGACCCTCATCACGCCTCCCGCACCCGGCGGCGGTACTTCACGCGGGCCGGTTGGGCGAGCTGGATGACCATCTTCGTGAAGTCGTCGCGGTAGGAGTCGAGCGGCTGCACCGCCTCGAACTCGAAGTCGCGCAGGATCACCGAGAAGATCGCCTTCATCTGCATCATGGCGAAGGCGTTGCCGACGCAGCGGTGCTTGCCGGCGCCGAACGGGATCCAGGTCCAGCGGTTCTGCAGGTCCTCCTGGCGCGGGTCGACGTAGCGGCCCGGGTCGAACTCGTCGGCCTTGGGGAAGTCCTCCTCGATCCGGTTGGACACCCGCGGCGACGCCGCGAGGACCGTACCGGCCGGGATCGTGCGGCCCAGCAGCTCGAAGTCCTGCTGCACCAGCCGCATCAGGATGACCAGCGGCGGGTGCAGCCGCAGGGTCTCCTTGAGCGCGGCCTCCAGGACGGGGATCGAGCGCAGCGCCTGGAAGGAGACCTCGGAGCCGTCGGCGTAGAGCGCGTCGAGCTCGGCGACCACGTCGGCCATCACGGACGGGTTGCGGAGCAGCTCGATCATCGCCCAGGACGCGGTTCCCGACGACGTGTGGTGCCCGGCGAACATCATCGAGATGAAGATGCCGGTGACCATCTCGGCGTCGTAGCCGACCGCCATGAGGACGTCGAGCAGGTCCCGGTCCTCCTTGGCGACCTCCCCCTGCGCGACCCGCGCGGCGATGATCGCCTGCACCTTGGCGACCAGCTCCGCGCGGGCCTGGTCGCGGATCCGGAAGCTGTCGATGTCGGCGTACGGGTCGACGTACGCGATGGCGTCGGTGCCGTGCTCGAGGCGGTGGTAGACCTCGGCGAAGGAGCCGTCGAGCTGGTCGCGGAAGGGCTTGCCGATCAGGCACGACGAGGTCGTGTAGATGGTCAGCTCGGCGAAGAAGTCGAGCAGGTCGATCTCGCCCTCGGCCCCCCAGCCGGCGACCATGCGGCGGATCTCGGCCTCGATCGTCTGGGCGTGGCCGCGCATCATGTCGCCGCGCAGGGCCTGGTTCTTCAGCATCTGCTGGCGCTCCTCGGGCGAGGCGTCGAAGACCACGCCCTTGCCGAAGATCGGCGTCATGAACGGGTACGCCGCCGCCTGGTCGAGCACGTCGTCGGGCGCCCGGAAGAAGGCCTCGTTGGCCTCGGCGCCGGTGACGAGCACGACCTGCCTGTCGGCGAGCCGGAAGCGGCCCACGTCTCCGCACTCCTCGCGCACGCGGTGGAACAGCCGGATCGGGTCGACCCGCATCTCGGGGAGGTGGCCGGTGCCCTTGATGATCGCGGGTACGTCGGCGCCCTGGTCGTCGAGGACGGTCGACACCTCGGGGATGCCGGCCAGGCCTTCGGGGTGGAGCGTCACGACTCCTCCTTCGCGATCGGAGCTTCGGGGTTCACGTCGACGGGACTGATGTGGACGCCGCGAGGAGCGCTGACGACCGTCGTGATGGCGTCCGCGATCGCGCTCGCCTTGAGGAAGTGGGAGTGGCGGGCGTGGCCCCACTTGACCCACTCGGTGAGCACCCTGGCGCCCGCCTCGGCGTCCCAGTCGGAGCCCATCTCGGACCAGGTCGGCCCGGGCCGGACGATCGAGGCGCGCACACCGGAGCCCTCGAGCTCCATCTGCAGTGCCTCGACCAGCCCCTCCAGGCCGGACTTCGTGGCGCTGTAGCCGCGCATGAAGGGGCGGGCCCGCACGGCGGTGTCGGAGGAGACGAAGACCAGGTCGCCGCGTCGCCGGGCCACCATGCCCGGCCCGAAGGCCCGGACCAGGCGGTGCGCGCCGAGCACGTTGACGTCGAGCTCGGCCGCGATCTGCTCGGTCGTCGCGTCGAGGATCGCGCCGGGGGCGAGCAGGCCGGCGTTGCTGACGACGACCTCGATGTCGCCGAGGGCAGCGGTGACCGCGGCGGCGAACTTCTCGACCGACTCGGTCGAGGCGACGTCCAGCGGGTGGACGAAGGCCTCGCCGCCGGCGGCCCGGATCCCCGAGGCCAGCTCCTCGAGGCGGTCGACCCGCCGGGCACCGAGCGCGACCGGGAAGCCCGCTGCAGCAAGGGCTCTCGCGGTCTCGGCGCCGATGCCGGAGGACGCGCCGGCGACCACGGCGGGCCGGCGGTCCGGGTGGACGGGCCGGCGCGACGCAGCCATCACGCGCCCCTTTCCTCGAACGTGACCGGCAGCGAGGCGAAGCCCCGCACGCTGGTGGAGTGCACGCGCACCGCGCGGTCGGCGTGCACCTCGAAGTCGGCGACGCGTCGTACCAGCTCCTCGAGGACCACGCGGGCCTCGAGCCGGGCCAGGTTGGCGCCGAGGCAGAAGTGCCGGCCGGTGCCGAAGCTCAGGATCTGCGACAGCTCGGACCTGTCGCGGTGGATGTCGTAGGTCGTCGGGTCGGTGAACACGCGCTCGTCGCGGTTGGCGCTGCCCAGCAGCACCAGCGCCTTCGAGCCGCCGGGGACCAGCACGCCGCCCACCTCGACGTCCTCGGTGACGTAGCGCGCCAGCATCTGGCTGGACGTGTCGTGGCGCAGGGTCTCCTCGATCCACGACGGCACCAGGGCGCCGTCCGCCAGGACCTGCGCCTTCTGCGCCGGGTTGGCGGCGAGGTGGAAGAGGGCGTTGCCGAGCAGCTTGGTGGTGGTCTCGTTGCCCGCCACGACCATGAGGAACAAGAACGCCATGATCTCGCCGTCGGTGAGCCGGTCCCCGTCGAGCTCGGCCGCGATGAGGGCCGAGGTGAGGTCCTCGGTCGGCGTACGACGGCGCTGGGCGACCATCTCGCCGTAGTAGCCGAAGAGCTCGAAGGACGCCTCCATGCCCGCCTGCGGCACGTCGCGGACACCGTCCTCGCGGTGCACGACGAGGTCCGCGAGGCGGCGCACCTCGTCGCGGTCGGCCGCCGGCACGCCCATCATCTCGGAGATAACGTCCATCGGAAGGAGGCCCGCGAAGTCGGCGATCCAGTCGGCCTCGCCGTCCTCGTCGCTGGCGGCGAGGGTGCGCGCGAGGTAGCGCTCGGCGAGCGCCTGCACCTGAGGAGTGAGCTCGCGGACCCGGCGCGGGGTGAACGCGGCCGAGACCAGCTTGCGGATGCGCGACTGCTCCGCGCCGTCGAGGCCGAGGAAGCTCATCACCCGGTGCGCCTCGGGGTTCCACGCGGACGCGTCGAGCGAGACGCCCATCCGGTTGGAGAAGACCTCGTCGTTGCGCAGCACGTCGAAGACGTCCTCGTGGCGCGAGATGACCCAGATGTCGTCGGCGGGCGCGTGGAAGACGGGAGCCTCGTCGCGCAGGCGCCGGTACGTCGGGTAGGGGTCGTCCTGGAAGGCGTAGTCGTAGGGGTCGAAGACCAGCGTGCTCACGGTCATCAGTTGCCTCGCATGATCACGTCGACGGCGGCGACGAGACGCTCGGCGATCTCGTCGTAGGTCATCAGGCCCATCCCGGCCTGGAGCAGCGCACCGGAGAAGGTCAGCACGAGGACCTCGAGCACGCCGGCATCGGCCTGCTCGCCCATCGCGGCCTCGAAGCGGCTGAGGAACTCCGCGCCGATCCGCAGCCGCAGCCGTGCGACGTCGGGGTCGGTGCCGAGCAGCGCGGGCGTCACCGCCGCGGCCAGCTCGGGCTCCTCGACGATCCGTGCGGTGAGCGCCCGCATCGTGGCCTGGAGCCGCTGGGTCGGCGTTCCGGCGGCGGTCCGGGTGCTCTCGGCCGAGGTGAGGTGGCGCCAGAAGAGCTCGGCGAAGAGATGGTTCTTGGAGGCGAGGTAGGTGTACGCCGTCGCCGGCGAGACCCCGGCGCGGTGCGCGACCGTGCGGACCGTCAGCGCCTCGTGGCCGACCGCCCGCAGCTCCTCGAGCCCGGCGGCGAGCAGCTTCTCCACCGTCTCGGCCTGCCGGGGGTTCAACCCCTGCCGCGGCATCTCGAACACCTGACTGGACACGTGTCCAACATAGGAGACGTGTGCGGCGGCCGCAAGACATTTCCTAGAACTGGTTCTAGTTTGTGGGGATGCGCAACGGGATCGTCCTCTTCACCTCCGACCGCGGCATCACGCCGGCCCGACTCGCCCAGGCGGCCGAGGAGCGGGGCTTCGACACCATCTACGTGCCGGAGCACACGCACATCCCGGTCCGCCGGGACGCCCTCCACCCGACCGGCGGCGAGGAGCTGCCCGACGACCGCTACCTGCGCACCCTCGACCCGTGGGTCTCGCTCGCGACCTGCGCGGCGGTCACGACCAGGATCGGCCTGTCCACGGCGGTCTCGCTGCCGGTCGAGTCCGACCCGATCACGCTCGCCAAGACGCTCGCGACCCTCGACCACCTCTCCGGCGGACGGGTCACCATCGGCGCCGGCTTCGGCTGGAACACCGACGAGCTCACCGACCACCACGTCCCGGCCGCGAAGCGCCGCACCGTGCTGGCGGAGTACCTCGGCGCGATGCGCGCGCTGTGGACGCAGGACGTGGCGTCGTACGAGGGGGAGTTCGTCTCGTTCGGCCCGAGCTGGGCCTACCCCAAGCCGCCGCAGGGCCGGATCCCCGTGATCATCGGCGCCGGCGCGGGCCCCAAGACGATGAAGTGGATCGCCACCCACGCCGACGGCTGGATGACCACCCCGACCTCGACCGACGTCGCGGCCAGCGCCGAGCTGCTGCGCAAGGAGTGGGCCGAGGCCGGTCGCGAGGGCGAGCCCGACGTGCGGGTGCTGGTCGCGAAGCGCCCCACCGAGGAGGACTTCGCCGACTGGATGGCCGCCGGCGCGTCCGAGCTGATCTGGGGCGTCCCCGACTCCGACGAGTCCGCCGTGCTGACCCACCTCGACAAGCTGGCCGCCCGGCTGGGGCTCGAGTCATGAGCGACGCATCTGACGTCTCGGCTGTGGATTCGGCCGGAAGACAGCCCATTCGTCAGATGCGTGGTGAGAACCCCAGCCGGTACGCCGAGCTGTCGCGCGCCGAGCTCGCGATCCTCGTCCCCGAGCTGCTGCTCATGGGCCAGCTGATCGACCGCTCCGGCATGGCGTGGTGCATCGCGGCCTTCGGGCGCGAGGAGATGCTGCAGGTCGCGATCGAGGAGTGGGCGGCCGCCTCGCCCGTCTACACGCGGCGGATGCAGCGGGCGCTGGGCTACGCGCCCGACGTACCGGGTCAGGGCGACGTCGTCACCATCTTCAAGGGGCTGCAGCTCGACATCGGCGCTCCCCCGCAGTTCATGGACTTCCGCTACACCGTGCACGACCCGTGGCACGGCGAGTTCCGGCTCGACCACTGCGGCGCGCTGATGGACGTGGAGCCGATGGGCCCCGACTACGTGAGGGGGATGTGCCACGACATCGAGGACCCGACCTTCGACGCCACCGCCATCGCGACCAACCCGCACGCCCAGGTCCGGCCGATCCACCGGCCGCCGCGGGTGCCTGCCGACCGGAGCCCGCACTGCGCCTGGACGGTGACAATCGACCCCGCCCACCCCGAGCCGGCTGCGGTCCCGGCGCTGGCCGTCAACGAGCGCTCCCGTGCCGCGCTGCTCGAGCTCGCACCGATCGACGCCGCGGACGAGGGACTCGCCGACTATGCCGGCCCGCTGCTGTCGGACGTCGACTTCGCCGCGTTCTCGCACTCCGCACTGGTCCGGATCGCCGACGAGGTCTGCCTGCAGATGCACCTGCTGGACCGGGCGTTCGCCCTCGCCGTCGCCGAGCGCGTCGAGACCGAGGCGGAGCTGACCAGGCTGCGCCGCAAGCAGCTGATCGGCATCGCCGGCATCGGGGCCGAGCGGATCGCGCGCGCCCTCGACCTGCCCCGCGACCCGTTCGGTGCGCTCCGCACGACCTGGCTGCACCCGCTGCTCAACCCGGCGGCGTACGTGTCGGCCGCTGCGTCGCCCGCAGGGATCACGGTGACCCCGGGGCCCGCCGACGAGGACGCGGCCTGGGTGTCGCTGTGCGGGCCCGACTGGCCCGACGCGCTGCGTGCCATCGCCGGTGCCGTCGCTCCCCACCTCGACGCCCGGGTCACTGCGGCGCCCGACGGGTGGCGGGTCGAGGTGGTCGAGGGCGAGGAGCGGCCCGAGGCCGAGGAGGTCGCGGTGACCCGGTTCAGCACGGGCGCGTCGTTCGTGTTCGAGCCGCGGCGGTCGATCCCGATCACCCCGGTCTGAGAGACCTCACCCCAGCCGGGCGAGGAACTCCACCGACCGCTCCAGCACCATCTCGGCCGCCGCCGCGTCGTACGTCGGCAGCGAGCTGTCCGTGAACAGGTGTCCCTCGGCGGGGTACAGGAACAGCTCGGCCAGGTCGGGTCCCGCGGCCTCGACCAGGCCCTGCGCCGCGGGCAGGTCCTCGGCGAAGAACTCGTCGCCCTCGGCGCCGTGCACCTGCACGGGTACGCCGGCCGGCCACGGGCCGAAGGCCCACTCACCCGTGACGGGGATGCAGGACTCGTAGAGCAGGGCGCCGCGCGCGCCGGGCCGGGTCTGGGCCAGCCGCTGGGCGGCGGCCTCGCCGACGGAGAAGCCGGCGTACACGAGCTCGCCCGGGAGGGCGTCGACGGCGCGGTCGGCGCGCGCGTCGAGATCGTCGCCGAGCTCGCGGATCAGCGCCAGGCCGGCGTCGAGGCTGGCGGGGAGGGTGCCGTCGAACAGGTCGGGGGTGTGCACGACGTGTCCGGCGGAGCGCAGCGAGTCTGCGAACCGGCGCACTCCGTCGGTGAGTCCGCGGGCGTGGTGGAACAGGACGACCTCGGCCATCTCTTCTCCTGGCGATCGATGGGGGAACCCCCAGCACGCTAGCCGCGACCTCGGACAATCCGGTTCCCGAAAAACTGCAAGGTCGCAATCCGCAGGCGCTCACACCCCTGTGTCCCTACGATCACGCCATGACTGTCTCGGGCCCGCCCGCGGACGACGCGACCCTGGTCGCGGGCGTCCTCGCCGGCGACCGGCAGGCCTTCGCCGGTGTCTACGAGCGGTACGCCGACCGGTTGCACGACTTCGCGTACTCGATGCTCCGCAACCGCGAGGAGGCGGCGGACTGCGTGGCGGACTCGTTCGTGCTCATGGCCGAGAAGGTCGGCCAGCTGCGCGATCCCTCGCGGCTGCGGCCGTGGCTGTACTCCGTGGTGCGCAACGAGTGCCTGCGCACGCTGCGCGGCCGGGCCCGGGAGGCCCACGACGACGAGTGGCTCGAAGCCATGCCTGACCTCGGCAGCGGGCCCGAGCAGCAGGTGACCGACGCCGCCGTCCAGGACGAGCTGCGCGAGCTGGTCTGGGCGGCGATCGAGGGGCTCAACGACCGCGACCGCGCGCTCCTCGACCTGCACCTGCGCCAGGGGCTCGACGGCGGCGAGCTCGCGGCCGCGATGGACGTGACCCCGCAGAACTCCTACGTGATGCTCAGCCGCGCCCGCGACCAGGTCGAGCGCTCGCTCGGGGCGCTGCTCGTCGCGCGCCGCGGCAGCGAGCTGTGCGGAGAGCTCTCCGGCATCCTCGGCGACTGGGACGGCCGCTTCTCGCCGCTGATCCGCAAGCGGGTCGCCCGCCACATCGACGGCTGCGAGACGTGCGAGACCCGCCGCAGGCTGATGGTCAGCCCGCTGGCCCTGCTCGCCGGCGTCCCCGCCTTCGCCGCACCCGCCGCGCTGCGCGACCGGGTCCTGGAGGACGAGCGGCTGGTCGCCTACTACGTCGACGACCCGGTCCTGCCGGCCGGAGGAGTCGCCGGAAGCGGTACGACGAAGCGCGTGCTGCTCGTCGTCGGCCTCGTCGTGCTGCTGCTCGGCCTCGGTGGCGCCGCCGGGCTCGCCTGGTGGCCGGACGGCGACGAGCCGGCGGTCGCGACCGACCCGGCGACGAGCAGCTCGCTCCCGACCACCCAGGCGACCCAGGCGGCCGAGCCGACGGCGACCCCGACGACCGCCGTACCCGCGGACCCCGCGCCCACGGACGCGACCGGGGCGACGCCGACCGAGCCGACCAGCGCCACCACCGAGGCGACCCTGGCCGCGCCGGGCGACCTGCGCGTGTCGACCCGGAGCCTGCGCCTGGGCACGAAGCAGAAGGGCTCCGTGCAGCTGCGCAACGCCGGCGGCACCGCCCTCGACTACACCGTGAGGTCCCGCGCAGCGTGGCTCTCGGTGTCGCGGTCGGAGGGCTCGCTCGACCCGGGTGCAGGCTCCGGCCTGACGATCACCGCTGACCGCGCCGCCCTCGGCGAGGGCAGCAGCACCGGCACCGTCGCGGTCTCCTGGTCGGGGGGAACGGTCCTGGTCTCGGTCCAGGTCGGTGTGGACAACCCGCCGGTCGTCGGTGCGATCCAGGTCGGCGGTCCCAGCGACTGCTCGGGCCGCACCATCACCGCGACCGCCACCGACACGACCCTCCAGTCGGTCCGCGTCGCGTGGAGCGGCCCGAGCGGCAACGGCCAGAAGGCGATGACCGCGTCCGGGGGCGGCTGGACCGCGAGCATCGGACCGTTCCCGATCGGCGGCACCGTCACCGCGACGGTCACCGCCGTCGACCGGGCCGGGCACACCACGACCCGCTCGACGAGCTTCGACGTCGACCCCTGCCCGGGCTGAACCGGCGCCGGCAGCCCGGCAGCCCGGCAGCCCGGTCAGCCCGCCAGTCGGGGTGTCCCGCAGTCGACCGGCGACACCGCGGTCACCGTGCCACCGGCGACGTCGGCCCCGAGCGCGGTGAGCAGCGGCCCGAGGAGCCACTTGTCGAGGCCGTTCTTGAGCGGGTTGACGATGCCCTGGAGGACCAGGTCGACGACCCACTGCAACAGGCTCGGGATGCCGAGGAAGGCCAGGAGGTCCGAGAGCGGGCCCAGGCCGCCGAGCAGCTTGAGGCTGTTGACCGACAAGAACAGGTCGGGGACGCCGAGGCCGCCCTGGCGGATCGGCACGCTGACGTCGTAGTTGTCGTCCACGATGTCGAGCTGGGTGCTGCGCACGGGTCGGTTCGGGTTGGCGCCGCTGCTCAACGCCACGGTGCCGCTGACGACCTCGATGCCGTTCCAGCCGGGGATGCCGAGGCTGAGCAGGGAGACGCTCATCTTGGGCGAGGTCGGGTCGTCGGCGCGCTGGCCGAGGCGTACGTCGACGCCGAGCAGCCCGCTGTCGACGAGCATCTTGATCCGCTTGCCGGTGGGCAGGCACTCGACGGCGGTGACCGTGGCACTGGCGTCGGCGAGGGTGAGCCGGATCGTGATCGGGACCCGTACGGCGATCACGCCGAGGTCGAGCGCGAGGGCGTCGCCGGCCAGCGTGACCTCGACCTGCGAGCTGCGCGCGGTCGGGCAGTCCACGACCGGCTTCTGCCCCACCTTCACGCTCGCCTTGAGGTCGACCAGGCTGGTGCCGCCGGGCCCGATCGGCAGCGGCAGCTTGACCGCGAGCGGCAGCTTGATGACGTTGGTGCCGTTGGCGAGGGCCAGGGAACCGGCGACGAGGTCGAACAGGTTCAGGTCGAGGTTCGCCGCGGCGTCGTCGGCGGTGGCGAGGCGGACCAGGTCCGACAGCTTGATCCCGACGGCGGGCAGGTTCGCCTGGACGCCGTTGTAGACGTTGCGCAGCAGGTCGACCTCGGCCAGCCGGCCGCTCTGCCGCTCCAGCACCTTGACCGCCGCGAGCATCAGCTCGGACAGACCGACCGAGACGCCGGCGGCCTGGGTGAACGACGCCGCCGAGATGTCGGCGCTGACGAGCGGGTCCAGCTCGTCGATCAGGTCGAGCAGGTTGAGGTCCACCCCCGCCAGTCCGGCCTTCGGATCGAGCACCTTGAGCGCGAGGTCGGAGCCGAGCAGCTTGCCGAGCAGCGGGTTGAGCAGCCAGGACTGCTTCGTGTCGAGCTGGGCGGCGTACGAGCTCACCTGCAGGCAGGCGTTGGGCCGCGCGGCAGCGACCGCGGTCCGGACCGAGCCGCCCTCGTTCACGCCGGTGATCCCGCCGAAGGCGAAGCCCACGGACGAGTGGGCGCTCACCCGTACGCCGCCCGGGACCTCGCTCGACGCGGCGGAGCGCCAGGCGCCGTCGACCAGGACGACCAGCTCCCACTCCACGTCCTGCGGCGCGACCTCGCCGCCGACGAGGTCGCTGTTGCGCCGCAGGCTGGCGGCCTCGGCGGCGTCGATCGCGGCCCGGTCGGAAGCGGCGTACTCCCCCGCCTTCTTGCCGGTCAGCTCCCGCGACAGGTCGAGCGCGACCACGTCGACGACGGCCTGCAGGTCGCGGCGCAGCACCCGCTGCATGCCGAGATCGACCGCGAACGCCGAGGAGACGAGGGCGACCGCGAGCACCACCGCGACGATCACGGCGGTCACGCCCCGCTCCGATCCGTGCGACGTCGGGCATGACGGGGTACGACGCATGCTGGCGCGCGCCATCGACGGGCCTCCTCCCACAAGGCCCGCGCGGTCGTCGTACCCCCTGCGCCGCCGCGCGGACATCTCCCCGGGCACTCACGCGCCCGGGGAGAGGGTAGCGAAGCGGTCGCTTGACCCACTAGTGGCGCAGCGCCGGGAGCTGCTCCCGGCGCCTGTGCCCGAACGCCTCAGCGACGCTCGAAGGTGATCCCCGCCCGCTCCAACCGGCCGAGCAGCGCATCCCCCATCGCCGTGGCGGTGGTGACCTGCCCGGAGACGTTCGGGTTGTCGTCGAGGGCCAGGCACAGCGCCGACTCGGCCAGCATCTTCGCGGTCTCGGTGTAGCCCGGGTCGCCGCCGGAGACCCGGGTCCGCACCTTCGCGCCCGCGGTCTCGGCGACGAAGTCGACGGTGAACCAGGACTTCTCGCGCCGGCTCGGCGAGGGGCCCTCGCCCTGCGGGACCCGCTTGAGGAGGGCGTTGCGCAGCGGCGGCACCTGGGCGGCCAGGGTGAGGCCGGTGACGCCGACCGCGCCGCCGGCGGCGTAGCGCAGGGTCTTGGTGCCGGCGAAGTGCGAGTAGCTGAAGTCGGGACCGTACGACGGCAGGTGGGCGCCGCTGCGGGCCACGACGAACGGGTCGATGGTGGGCAGCGGCAGCAGCCAGTAGCCGAGGTCGTGGTCGCGGCGCGGTCGTCCGGCGACGGCACGGGACCGACGGCCCTCGGGACGCGGCTCGAGGCGGCGGCGGGCCGTCGAGGCCTCCTTCATCTGCCGGGCGCGGGAGAAGGCAGTGAGGGCCGAGTGGAAGGTGCCGCCGGAGAAGCCGGCCCCCGCGCGGACGACGCCGCGCATGGAGACCGGCGTCGTGATCTCGCCGCCGACCTCCTTGGCCAGCTCCTTGATCGTGAAGTACGCGCCGAGGTCGTGCGGGATCGAGTCGAAGCCGCACGAGTGCACCAGCCGGGCGCCCGAGCCCTCGGCGGCCGCGTTGTGCTCGACGTAGGTGCGGTCGACGAACTCCGGCTCGCCGGTCAGGTCGACGTAGTCGGTGCCGGCGTTGGCGCAGGCCGCGACGAGCGGACCGCCGAACTCGACGTACGGACCGACGGTGGTCGCCACGACCTTGGTCGTCGCCACGACCTCGGCCAGTGCGTCCGCGTCCGCGGCGTCGGCGACCAGCAGCGGCAGGTCGGCGAGAGCCGGGTTCGCGGCGGCGAGGTGGTCACGGACCGACTC
This sequence comes from Nocardioides kongjuensis, assembly GCF_013409625.1. Classification (NCBI taxonomy): domain Bacteria; kingdom Bacillati; phylum Actinomycetota; class Actinomycetes; order Propionibacteriales; family Nocardioidaceae; genus Nocardioides; species Nocardioides kongjuensis. The sequence continues at coordinate 4,972,832 of NZ_JACCBF010000001.1, read as the reverse complement.
GAGCTTGCGCTCGTTGCGACCGGCCAGCGCCCAGCGCAGACCGGCGGGCGCGTGCGCGGCGAGGTAGTCGGCGGTGAGTCCCCCGGTGAAGCCGGTGGCTCCGAACAGGACGACGTCGTACGGGCGCGTGCTGTCAGCCATGCCCCCACTCTTCCATCCGCCGCGAACCCGATGGAACCCTCTCGCCCCCTGCGCCCGTCATAGGCACGTGGAACCCGACACCGAGGCGACGTACGCCGACTACGTCCGGCGGAGCTGGCCGAGCCTGGTCCGCGCCGCCGTGTTCCTCGGCGCCCGCCCGCACGAGGCCGAGGACCTCGCCCAGACCACGCTGGTGCGCTGCTACACCGGCTGGGGCAGGGTCAGCAGCGCGGAGAACCGCGACGCGTACGTCTACCGGATGCTGCTCAACTGCCTGCGCGACGTGCGGCGCACCCGCTGGTGGAAGGACCGGCAGCACGACGTCGCGCTGGACGGGCCGCGCACCGCGGAGCCCGACGCCACCGACCGGGTGGCGGTCGCCGACGCGGTGCACCGAGCCCTCGGCGGCCTGAGCAAGCCCAACCGCGAGGTGGTCGTGCTGCGGTACTTCGTGCAGCTCACCGAGCGCCAGACAGCCGAGGTCCTCGGCATCCCCGCGGGCACGGTGAAGAGCCGGCTCTCCCGCGCGCTGGCCCACCTCGCCGCCGACGACCACCTCCTCGACCTCACCGGAGGCACCAGGTGACCGACCTCGAACGACTCTGGGACGACTACCCCGCCGGCCCCGCACCGGTGGGCGCGATCCTCTCCGCTGCTGGCTCCGCTCCTCGCCGGCGGTTGCTGGTGCGTCCGCTGACGACCGCCGCTGCGGTGACCGCACTGGCCGGTGCCTTCGTCGCCGGCACGATCGTCGACGGTGGTGGCCCGGGCGGCTCGGGCGGCTCGGGTGGTCCGGTCGCGGGCCCGCACCGGCTGCCGCGGCACGTCGCGTTCCAGGCCGACCTGGAACCGGCCACGTCGTGCGACGACCTGCGGGCGTCGTACGTCGACCGGGCACTTCAGGTCGTCGGGCCGTGGGGCTGGGCTGGCCCGATCGCGTACGCCGCGGACGGCGACTTCCTGCGCAAGCAGGCCTCTGGGCCGGAGGTGGCGGACTCGGCCGCCTCGGCCGCCTCGGGCGCCGCCCGGACGCCGCAGACCGAGCGCCGGACCAGCAGCGAGACCGGCACCAACGTGCAGGAGGCCGGCGTCGACGAGCCCGACACGGTCAAGACCGACGGCAGGGTCATGGTCGTCGTACGCCACGAGCGCCTCGACGTCTACGACGTCTCCGGCCCCTCGACGGCGAAGGTCTCCTCGCTCCTCCTCCCCCGCATCGACGACCCCGAGGTCCTGCTGGCCGGGGACACGGTGGTCGCCCTGGGCCGGGACGCGGCCAGCACCCCCGACGCGCCCGGCACCCGGGTGCTGACGGTGTCGCTCGCCGACCCGGGCGACCCGGAGGTCGTCGACGACGTCAGCTACGACGCCGCCCAGGCCTCCGCCCGCCAGCACGGCGACACGGTCCGCCTGGTGCTGGCCAGCGGACTGCCGGACCTCGACTTCGTGCAGCCGACCGGCAAGCGCAGCGAGGACGAGGCCCTCGCCCACAACCGAGAGGCGGTCGAGGACAGCACCCTCGAGGACTGGCTCCCGACCGTCACCGCCGGCGACGCCAAGCCCCGTCAGCTGCTCGACTGCCGCGACGTCGCGCTCGCGCCCGACGAGGTCGCCCTCGGCACCACCAGCGTCGTCGGCTTCGACGCCGCCAGGGCCGACCGGCTCGACGCGATCGGGCTGGACGGCCTCACCGACATCGCCTACGAGTCGGCCGACCACCTCTACCTCGCCAGCTCCGGCGCGGGCCCGTGGGGCTGCATCGACTGGTGCGGCGACGTCGTGAACGGGACGCCCCGGTTCGTCCCCGGCGGGCTCGGCGGCTCGTCGTACCTCTTCGACTTCGCGCTCGACGGCACCCGCGCCACCCACGTCGCCTCCGGCGAGGTCGAGGGCGCCATCCGCGACCGGTGGTCCCTCGACGAGGCCGGCGGCGTGCTCCGGGTCGCCGTCGGCCCCACCAGCGAGACCGGCAACTTCAGCTCGGTGCTGACCCTCGCCCGGGACGGCACGGACCTCGTCGAGCGCGGCCGCCTCGACGGCCTGGGCCGCAACGAGGAGATCCAGTCGGTGCGCTGGTTCGACGACCTCGCGATCGTGGTGACCTTCCGGCGCAGGGACCCGCTGTACGCCGTCGACCTCACCGACACCGCCTCCCCGCGCCTGCTCGGCGCACTGAAGATCCCCGGCTTCTCGTCGTACCTGCACCCGCTGGGCCGGGCCCGCCTGATCGGCGTCGGCGAGGGCCCCGGCCCCGACGGCTGGGGCGCGCAGGTCGGCCTGTTCGACGTACGCGACACCACCCGGATCTCCCGCCTCGACGTGCTGCCCTACGGCGGCAACACCTCCGCGCTCGCCGGCACCGACCCGCGCGCCTTCACCTGGCTGCCCGGCCGGCGCACCGTGCTCACCGTGGTCGAGAAGTGGGGCAGCCGCCGGATCGGCTACCTGTCGGTGCTCAAGCTGGCCGGCGGCAAGCTGCACGAGCGGCGGATCAAGGTGGAGTACGGCGACGACGTCGACCGGGTGCGCACCGTGCCGATGCCCGACGGCCGGGTCGTGCTCGTCACCGGCGAGGACGCGCAGTTCCTGGAGCTGTGATCCCCGGGCGGTCGGGGCTGGGTTTGCGTCGGGCCACTCCCGGCGCTGGTCAGGGCCCCACACAGCAGCGAACCACGTGTTGCAACCGGGAGCCGGCCGCCCCACCCCGGCGTACGGTGGAGCCATGTGCCGCAACATCCGCCCGCTCAACAACTTCGAGCCTCCGGCGACCCGCGACGAGGTGACCGCGGCGGCGCTGCAGTTCGTCCGCAAGGTCAGCGGTACGACGAAGCCCAGCCAGGCCAACCAGGCGGCCTTCGACCAGGCCGTCGCGGAGATCGCCCACATCACCCAGCACCTCCTCGACGACCTGGTGACGACGGCGCCGCCGAAGAACCGGGAGGTCGAGGCCGAGAAGGCGCGTGCGCGTGCCCGGCTCCGCTACGGCTGATCGCCGCATCGACGACGCGTTCGCGGCGGTGCCGCGTGAACGCTTCCTCCCGCCCGACCAGAGGCGGTACGCCGACGCGGACCGCGCCCTGCCGCTGGGGTACGCCGTCACGAACTCCCAGCCGACCACCGTCCGTCACATGCTCACGCTGCTCGGCGTCGAGCCCGGGGACCGGATCCTCGACGTGGGGTGCGGGTCGGGGTGGTCGACGGCGCTGCTCGCCCACCTGACCGGACCGACCGGGCTCGTGGTCGGTGTCGAGCTGGTGCCGCAGGTGCTGGCGATGGCGCTCGGCAACCTCCGCCCGCGCCCGGCGAACATCCGGCTGCACCTCGCCGACCCCGCGGTGCTCGGCTGGCCCGCGGAGGCGCCGTACGACCGGGTGCTGGTGTCCGCCGACGCCGCCACCTTGCCCAACGCCCTGGTCCGCCAGGTCCGCCCGGGCGGGGTGCTGGTCGGTCCGGTCGCGGGCGAGATGCTGCGGGTGGAGCGGCACGGGCGCTACGTCTTCGTGCCGCTGCGTACCCTTGAGCGGTGACGCTCGTCGGCCAACGCGACCCTGCGCTCGAGCGCTGCGCGTCCGGACCGCTGGTCGTCCTCACCGGCGCCGGGCTGTCGACCGACTCCGGGATCCCTGACTATCGCGGCCCCGGTGCGCCCGCGCGGATGCCGATGACCTACCAGGAGTTCGTGTCCGGGCCGGCTGCACAGCAGCGGTACTGGGCGCGCAGCCACCTCGGCTGGTCGCGGATGCGCCGCGCCGAGCCCAACGCCGGCCACCGCGCCGTCGCCGCCCTCGGCGCCGACCTCGTGGTCACCCAGAACGTCGACGGCCTCCACGAGGCTGCCGGCACTCGTGACCTCGTCGCCCTGCACGGCCGGATCGCCGACGTGGTCTGCCTGACCTGCCGCCGCACGACGCCCCGGGCCGCGCTCCAGCAGCGGCTCGAGGACGCCAACCCGGGCTGGGCGGCCCGGCACGCCGACGTCGCGGTCCGCCCCGACGGGGACGTCGACCTCGAGGAGACCACCGACTTCGTGGTCCCCGCGTGCGTGGACTGCGGCGGCCCGCTCAAGCCGGACGTCGTGTTCTTCGGCGAGAACGTCCCGAAGCCACGGGTCGAGCGCTGCTACGCCGCGGTCGAGGCACTCGACGCGACCGGCGGCACGCTGCTGGTCGCCGGCTCCAGCCTGACCGTCATGAGCGGGCTCCGGTTCGTGCGACGAGCCGCGCAGCACGGCATCGACGTCGTCATCGTCAACCGCGGCACCACCCGCGGTGACGACCTCGCCACCCACAAGGTCGAGGCCGGGGTCAGCGAGTGGCTGACGGCACTGGCCGCGGCTCGAGCCGCGGCCAGCGCCGCCGACCGGTTCGCAGGAACTCAGCCGATCCCCTGACCCGCGAGCCACCGGAAGGTCTCCGCGTAGAAGTCGGGCGCCACGGTGTTCATGTTGACCGAGTGCCCTGCTCCCTGCACGACGTACGAGGTGTACGACGTGCCCTCGGCGTAGTAGCCGTGCTCGCGCGCCGGCTGTGGATCCGTGTTGCAGTCCCGGGTTGTCGGGCACCAGATCAGGTCGTGCTGCCCGAGCGCGTACAGGACCGGCGCAGTGATCGCACGCGTGATCGCCGGGTCGTAGGAGTCGAGGGTGATCCCGGTCAGCTCGGTCGGCGACAGCGTGTCCTTGAGCCGCTCCTCGGTCTCGGCGATCGCTGGGTCGACCTCGCCGGGCTCGATGAACGTCCGCAGCCGGTTGCCCGGCACGGTCGTCAGGTACCCGGCCGGGAGGGTGAGTCCCGGGAACTTCGGGTCCAGCAGAGCCGGGTAGAACTTGTCGGCCACCTGCGCGATGCCGGTGGCAGCGAAGTCGTGGCCGACACCAGTCACGATCACCGCGTCGACGTCGTGGTACGCCGCGGCCTCGCGTTGCGCCGTCAGACCGCCCATCGAGTGTCCGTTCAGCACGACGGTCTCGAACGCCGGGCCCACTGCGCCCTCGCGCAGGTACTGCACGAGCTGGTGCGTGACGTAGGCCGCGACGCGGAAGTCCAGGGTCAACGGGTTCGGGTGGTCGCTGCGGCCGTACCCGAGCCGGTCGACGTTGAGGGTGACGAAGCCGGCTCGTGTGGCAGCACGGACGTAGGAGTAGCGCTCTGGCTGGAAGGGCCAGTCCCAGTAATTGTGGTTGTAGGTGCCGCCGTGGATCAGCACCTGCACGGGTGTCGATGCGTCGACGGCTCCCTGTGAGCACAGCTCGCCGTAGACCTGGAGTACCCGGGTCGCCCCGGCGAACTGGCGGACAGGGAAGCTCAGGGCCGTGCAGTCGGCACCGCTGGGCGAGTCCGCCGGCCCGAGCACCGCGACGTCGCCGGCGAGCGGCTCGGCGCCGCCGGTGTCGGCACCGGCCGGCGCGCCGCCGACCGCGACCAGAGAGGTGGCGACGGCGAGGCCGAGCGCCGCAAGCCGGCGCAGCCCGCTCATCGGCCCACCCGGTCGGCCGCGACGACGTCGGCGACCGACGTGTCACCGGCGTTGCGCCTCGGGACGGCGAGACAGGCCAGGCCGCCGAGGACCGCGATCGCACCGAAGAACCCGAACACCCACACGTTGCCGAGCCCGCTGGACAGCAGGACGCCGCCGATCGTCGGGCCCGTCACGGCGCCGAGCCGGCCGACACCCGTGGTCAGGCCGAGCGCCGTGCCGCGCACCTCGCTCGAGAAGTACGTCGCGACGTACCCGAACACGATCATCTGCGTGCCGATCGAGCCGATGCCGGCGGCGATCGTCGCGACGGCCATGACACCCGTCGCAGGGGCCGCGGCCATGACCAGCACCGCGCCGGTCGCCACAGCGAAGCAGATCGGGGCGATGAGGCGGGCGCCGTACCGGTCCGCGAGCGCGGAGCCGCCGATGCCACCGACCACCGCACCGAGGTTGAGCAACAGCTGGAAGGCCAGCGCCGACCCGAGGCCGTAGTCGGCCTTGCGCATCAGCTCGGGGAGCCAGGTGTTGAGGCCGAACACCAGGAGGAAGCCGGCAAAGTTGGCGATCCCGAACAGCACCAGGGAGACGACGGCTCGTCCGGCGGTGAGCTGGCGCAGGGGCGAGTCGCCCGTGCCGGAGCTGTCGTCGCGGCGGGTCGGCGCGGTCTCCGGGATGAAGCGCCAGGCGAGAGGCACGACCGTCACGAGGGCGATGCCTCCGAAGGCCCACAGTCCGCGGAACCCGATGTCGTCGAGGAACACCAGGGCGGCGAGCGCGGCCAGCACCCCGCCGACGGAGAAGCCGGCGAGCATCATCGCGTTGAGACGTTGCCGCTCGTGCGGCCGGGCGACCTCGACGACCAGTGCGATGGCCACCGGCGCGACGCCGCCGAAGCCGAGCCCGGCCACGAAGCGGAGAGCGCCGAGAACGCCTGGGTTGGGCGCCACGGCGATGAAGAGCATCGCGGTGGAGTAGAGGACCAAGCATCCCAGCAGCACCTTGCGCCGACCGAGCCGGTCGGTGAGCGGCCCGGAGGCCAGGGCGCCGAAGAGCATGCCGAGGAGGGCGTAGCTGCCGAGCGCTCCTACCTCGGCCGGGGTCAGCGACCACTCCTCGTAGGCGAGCAGGGACGGCACCGTCGACCCGTAGCTGATCAGGTCGTAGCCATCGAAGACGATGGCGGCGAAGCAGATGGCGACCACCAGGTAGCGGTTGGTCGGGGTGGCTGCGGCGCGCGCAGAGGACGTCATGCGGATCTCCCATCAGAGGTGGAGGCGATGTGGCCTGCGCCACACCTTGTTCCGTTCTGACGTTGATGTCAAGATCTCGACATTGTTGTTGCCTTTTCGTCTTGGATGCCTTTATCGTGACTTTCATGTCAACTATGTCCGCGGAGATCGCCCCTCACGAAGATGGATGCGTGCCCTACGACGCCCAGAGCCGGGAGCGGTACCGGACCGCCGGCTGGTGGACCGGGACCTCGCTGCCCGCCGCGCTCGAGGAGGCGGCCCGGCTCCACGCCGACCGCCGCGCCCTGGTGACGCCGGAGGTGTCGTGGACCTTCCTCGAGCTCTTCGACCGGGCGCACGCCTTCGCCCGCGGGCTGACCGCCGTCGGCGCCGTCCCCGGCGACGCCGCGATGTTCCAGATGGGCAACGTCGCCGAGACCGTGACGACGTATCTCGGCTGCCTCGTCGCCGGCGTGCGGCCGGTCTGCACCCTCCCGCACCACGGCGCCCGGGAGATCGGCCTGCTCGCGGAGCACACCGACGCCCGGATCCTTCTCGTCCAGGAGGACTTCGGCGCCGGTCGGCTCCGCCCCCAAGCGATCGACCTCCACGCACAGGGCCGCTTCGACATCGTCGTCACCGCGCGCGGCCCGGGATTCCCTGGAGCGCACGGGTACGACGACCTGATCGCAGCAGGCGCAGTCAGGACCGCCCTGCCGACCTCACCCGACCCGGACGGCATCGCGGTCTTCCAGCTCTCCGGCGGCACGACCGGGCTGCCGAAGGTCGCACCCCGCCTGCACGAGGAGTACACCTACAACTCGCGCGCCTGGGCCGCCGCGATGGGCTACGGACCGGCGAGCACACTCCTCTACCCGCTCCCCGTCATGCACAACGCCGGCATCTCGCTCGCGCTGCAGCCGGCCCTGTTGTCCGGAGCCTGCCTCGTCCTCGCACCGACGGCCGACGTGGACGCGCTCGTCAGCCTGATCGAGCAGCACCGCCCCGACGTGCTGCCACTCGTCCCCCCGGCGCTCGCGATCCGCCTCCTCGACTCAGCCGCGGCACGAACCGCCGACCTCAGCAGCGTGCGGGACTTCGTCGTCGGCGGACAGGTGCTGCCCGTTGAGGTCGCCGAGCGCCTGCGCGACGAGCTCGGGATCCGGGTGCGGCAGATGTTCGGGATGGCCGAGGGGATGTTCCTGCTGACGCCCGCCGGCGCGAGCGAAGACGTCCGACACCACACCGTGGGGACTCCGATCTCCCCGGGCGACGAGATCCGCATCCTCGACCCCGGCACCGAGCGGCGCACGCCCGACGGCGAGATCGGGGAGCTTGCCACGCGGGGGCCCTACACGATCCGCGGCTACTACCGGGCCGACGCGCACAACACTGCGACGTTCACCAGCGACGGCTTCTACCGGACCGGCGACCTCGCCCGGCGGCACGTCCTCGACGAGGGCACGTTCTACTCGATCGAGGGCCGGATCAAGGACGTGATCAACCGCGGGGTCGAGAAGATCCACGCCGAGGAGGTCGAGGAGCTGATCGTCCAGCACACCGCGGTACGCACGGCCGCACTCGTCGCGATGCCGGACCCGGTGCTCGGGGAGAAGGCCTGCGCCTATCTCGTCCTCAACGACGGCGCCGCGCCCCTGACCGTCGCCGACCTCGGCGAGCACCTCCTCGCCCTCGGGCTCGCCCGGTTCAAGCTGCCCGAACGCGTCGAGATCGTGGAGTTCCTGCCCTTGACCAACGTCGGCAAGGTCTCGAAGAAGCACCTGCGAGAGGACATCGAGCGCAAGCTCGCCGAGGAGACGGCACAGGAGGAGGGACGATGAGCCGGACTGTCGACATCATCGGCGGAGGACCGGCTGGCCTGTACGCCGCCCGGTTGCTGAAGCTGCGCGACCCCGGCTTGACGGTCACGGTCCACGAGAGGATGAGCGGCGCCACGCAGACGTTCGGGTTCGGCGTGGGTCTGACCGAGTCGACGATGAGGAACCTGGCCGAAGCCGACCCGGAGACGGCGGACCGGGTGCGCGCTGCGTCGTACGCCGGGCACGACCTCAAGCTCAAGGGGCTCGACGCGACCATCACGCTCCACGGCGCGCGGAACCTCGCGATCGGGCGCGCCACGTTGCTCGAGGTCCTCGGCCGCGCGGCCCTCGACGCCGGCGTCGACGTGCGCAGCGGGAGCGAGGTCGACGCGTCGCACCTCCGGTCCGATGTCGTCGTCGCGGCCGACGGCGTCCGCAGCGCCACCCGGGAGAAGCACGCGAGCGAGCTCGGCGTCCGCCTCGACCTGGGCCGGACCCGGTTCGTGTGGTGCGGCGCGGACTTCGCCGTCGGCTCGGCATTCTTCGCCGCCGTCGCCCGCGGCGACGGCCTGTTCGTGCTGCACGCCTACCCCTACGCCGCGGACCGCAGCACCTTCCTGATCGAGGTCGACGACACGACCTGGCACGCGGCCGGCCTCAGCCGCTTCGACGAGCAGGCGGCCGCCGGCGAGACCGACGCTGCCAGCGTCGCGATCCTGGAGGACGTCTTCGCCGAGGAGCTCGGCGGACGCAGGTTGCTCACCAACCGGACCCGGTGGAGCCGCTTCGCGAACCTCACCCTCGAACGCTGGTCCACGGACAATGTCGTGCTGCTCGGCGACGCGGCGCACACCGCCCACTACACCCTCGGCTCGGGCACGAAGCTCGCTCTCGAGGACGCGATCGCACTGGCGGATGCACTGACCGGCGAGGCGACGGTCACCGCCGCCTTCGCGGCGTACGAGGCGGCGCGACGCCCACCGGTGGAGCGGTTCAAGAAGCTCGCCCACCGAAGCCAGGCCTGGTGGGACACCTACAGGATGCGGGCCGGCCTGCCGGCCGAACGGCTGGCGCTGTCGTACATGACCCGATCCGGCAACCTCGCCCTCGGACACGTCGCCGCCGACCAGCCGGCGAGCGTCCGGAAGGCTCTGCGATGGCTCGGGTCCGGGGCGCCGGAGAACGTGGCCGGTCTCGACGACTGGGTCCTCGACCAGCCTTTCGAGGCCGATGGGATCGAGCTCGCCGCGCGGTCGTTGTCACGCGCACAGCTGCGGGCGTCCACGCCGGCCCAGGAGATCTCCTGGGACCACCCCGACGCCTGGGGCGAGGCGGCCGACGAGGTCGTCCAGTCCCTCGCGGGCGGCAGCATCCCGGTCCTGCTCACCGGGCCGGACACCCCCGAGGGGATCGCCGCCCGCGTCGACCTGGCCGAGCGGCTCCGCCTCACGGGCGAGCGTCCCGTCGGCGTGATCATCCCGCCCGAGGACCGATCTGCCGCCGCGACCGCCGTGGCCGCAGGACGCACCGACTTCGTGGTGACGCCATGACCGTCACCGCCGCGGCGCCAGCATTGCGTCGATACACTGCGCCCATGGCTCAGGCACCCAAGGAAGCCCGCAGTGCCCTGAGTCGCCAGCTGGTGACGTCCGAGCTCCTCGACAAGGCCACCGCGTTGTTCGCGGAGAAGGGCTACGAGTCCACCACGTTGCTCGACATCGCCAAGGCGCTGGGCATCTCGCGTCCGGGGCTCTACAACTACGTGAGCAGCAAGGAAGAGCTGCTGACGATGCTCGTCGAGCAGGTGAGCCGGGGCATGGCCGACGTCCTCGAGCAGCTTCGCGCCCGCACCGACCTGTCGCCCACCGAGAAGCTGCGCGACGTCGTCGCGCTTCTCGTCCGCCAGCGCACCGAGCATCCGGACCAGTTCCGGATCCTCGACCGCTCCGAAACGGTCCTCCCCGAGCCGGTGCGCAGCGAGCACGTCGAGGCCAAGCGCAAGATCCTGCGCGAGATCATGGCGGTCATCGAGGCCGGCATCGAGCGCGGAGAGTTCCGCCGGGTCGACCCCCGCACCACCGCGTTGTCGCTCCTGGGCATGTGCAACTGGGTGGCGTGGTGGTTCTCCCGCGGTTCCGACGTCGAGGCGACCGTCGCGACCGTGACCGACCTGGCCCAGAGCATGCTCGCGCAGCCGAACCCGGTCACGCCGCCGAGCGAGACCGCCCAGGCCGTCGAGGAGATTCGCGTGCTCCTCGACCGGATCGCACCACCGGCCTGATCCCGGTCCGGCCGGGTCCGCGACCCGGCCGGCCTCCACCTCACCCCGGACCGCCCGCTCCAACGGCGCGCCGGGCCGTTCCGCTACCCACCGTTGACACTTGTGTTGAAATCACGACCTTCGCGTTAGACTGTCGTCGTACCCGAGGAGCCACCATGACCACCCACCGCATCGGCCTGATCGTGCCGAGCACCAACGTGACCGTCGAGACCGAGATCCCGCAGATCCTGCGCCGGGCCGGGGTCGACCTGTCCTTCCACTCCTCCCGGATGCGGATGCACTCGGTGACGCCCGAGCAGCTGCGAGCGATGAATGCGCAGCGTGAGCGGTGCGTCCTCGAGATCGGCGATGCTGGTGTCGACGTGGTCCTCTACGCGTGCCTGGTCGCGATCATGGCGATGGGTCCGGGGCACCACCGGGACACCGAGTTCCGCATCGCCGAGCAGCTCGGCGCGGGCGGGTCGGACACCCGGGTGCTCTCCAGCGCCGGCGCGCTGCTGCGCGGCCTGGCCGACCTCGGAGTCGCACGGGTCGCACTGGTGATGCCCTACTTGCGTCCCCTTGCGGAGCAAGTCGTGGCGTACATCGAGGCCGAGGGCATCACCGTCGCCGACTGGCGCGCCCTGGAGGTCGCCGACAACGCGGAGGTGGGGTGCATTCCCGGCGATCGGATCATGGAGGCCGCCCGCAGCCTCGACCTCACCGACGTCGACGCGGTCGTCCTGTCGTGCTGCGTGCAGATGCCGTCCCTCGATCTCGTCCAGGCAGCCGAGGACGAGCTCGGCCTGCCCGTGCTCTCGGCCGCCACCGCCGGTGCGTACTCGATCCTGCGCTCCCTCGGCCTGCCCGTCGACGTGCCCGGCGCGGGCTCGCTGCTGCGGGCCGACGCTGCCGTTCCCACTCACTGACCACTGCGACCCGACGAGGAGATTCCCATGCCCCAGGACGAGCTGCCCCGCCCCGTGCACCGCGTGCGCGGTGTCGACCACGCGGCGTTCCCCACCTTCGATCCCGGCGCGACCGTCCGCTTCTACCGCGACGTCCTGAAGTTTCCGGTCGTGCACTCGATCTGCGCGGCCGGGTGGGGCCCCGAGCGTCACCCGGACTTCATCCACTTCTTCTTCGACATCGGCAACGACGACCGGCTCGCGTTCTTCTACTACTTCGGCTGGACGCCGGCCGGTGACCAGAGTGCACCGGGGGACGCCTGGGCCCGGCTCCCCCACGACACTCCCGACTTCTTCAAGAACTCGCGGCACATCGCCCTCAACGTGGCCGACGAGGAAGACCTGATGGAGTACCGCCGCCGGCTCGACGAGTCCGACTGGCCCGTCGAGATGCAGGTCATGCACGAGACGATCGAGTCGATCTACACCCACGACCCGAACGGCTACATGCTCGAGATCACCCGACAGCTGCGGCCCGTGACACCACAGGAGGACCTGGATGCGCAGCTGACGATCGACGCCCTGTGCGACGTGACCGCCGGGGACGCCCCGTCCATGGACGCGCTGCTCACCCGCAAGGCGGAGCTCATCGTCGAGCGCGCCGAGGCCTGGGCTGCCACGCAGCCGGGCTGGCACCCGAGCCAGAGGGAGCTGGTCTGAGATGCCGCGCCTCTACGTCCTCGAGGTCCCGGAGAACGAAGGCTTCGTCCGCGTCGCCCGGGCCGACACCACCTCACGCGTCGACCATGTCGGCCCCTACGTTCGGATCACCTCCGCGCAACCGATCGTCATCGACCGGCGGGCCACGGGTTGCCGGCACGCCGTCTGGTACAGCGCCGTCGCGGGGCTGGAGGGCTCGGTGATCACCCAGCACGACAAGGACGCGCTGCGGGTGGAGGAGCGGTGAGCGCCGGGACAGGCCTGGGCGCCGGGCGGTACCTGGCTGCTGCGGCCATGCCGGAGGCGACCCGGACCACCGCCGTCCAGCTCACGACGTACGACGGCGCCCAGATCGCCGGGCTGCTGCGGGTCGTGCCAGGAGCGACGACCGTGGCCTTCCTGATGCACCCCCGCCAGGACTTCTCCCACCACGTGCTGGTCCCCGAGCTCCTCTCCCAGGGTTACGCGGTGTGGACGCAGGGCTCCCGATCGATCGGGAACGACCTCACCCTGCTGCACGAGCAGGCGCTCCTCGACATGGCAGCCGGCCACCTCCACCTGCGCGAGATCGGCTTCGAGCACGTCGTCGCGGTCGGTCACTCCGGCGGCGCGACGCTCGCTGCGTTCTACCTCCAGCAGGCCGCGCTCGCACCGGCCGACCGGCTCGACCGGACGCCGGGCGGCAAGCGCGTCCCCTTGCCCGAGGCGACGATGCCGATGGCGGACGGGCTGATCATGTTCGCCCCGCACCCGGGCCAGGGTGCGCTGCTCGAGAGAATGATCGATCCCTCGGTGACGGACGAGACCGACCCGCTGTCGGTCGACAGCGATCTCGACCCCTACGACGAACGTAACGGGTTCGCTCCGCCCCCCACCTCGTCCCGCTACCCGCCGGAGTTCGTGGAGAGGTACCGCGCCGCCCAGCGGGACCGGATCGCGAGGATCGACTCGATCGCATGGGAGCGCGTCGAGAAGGCCCGTGATGCGCAGGAGCGGTTCCGGTCCGGAGCGAACCCGCGCGACAGGCAGGCGGCCTTGGCCTCCGGCGTGATCGTGGTGCATCGCACCGATGCCGACCTGCGCTCCGTCGACCTCGCGCTGGACCCGAACGACCGGCCCTACGGCTCGTTGTTCGGCCGCCGCCCCGACCTGACCAATTTCGGGGTCGTCGGCTTCGGCCGTCTCACCACCCCCGAGGCCTGGCTGTCGACGTGGTCGGCCAACGCGACACGGGCCGACCTCGCCCGCTGCGCGCCCGACGTGGACGTACCAGCGCTGCTGGTCGAGCTCACCGGCGACCAGGCCTGCTTCCCGGCCGACGCCGAGAGATTCGCCGCACTGCTGCCCCATCCGGACCTCACCCACGTCCGGGTCCCGGGCCGCCACTTCGGCGCTCCCCTGCACGACGGCATGTCATCGGGCGCGACTCTCGCCGGCCAACAGATGGGGCACTGGATCGGCGAACGCTTCCCGACCGGTGCCTACGTCTCGGCCTGACCCACCCCACCTCCAGAAAGCAGCAGGACATGAGCGACCACTTCTCCATCGAGACCTCTGCCGGCACCCTCTCCGGCCGGTCGGCCGGCCCCCGCAATCGACCGCGCGGCCTGGTCGTCGCGCTGCACGGCGGTACCTACGACTCGGCCTACTACGACACCGGGGCCGGCTCCCTGCTCGAGACGGGCGCGGCACTGGGGCTGTGCGTCGTCGCCCTCGACCGACCGGGCTACGGCAGTGCCGCCGGCATCGCCCCGGAGCACACGAGCTTCGCCGGCCAGACGGCCGTGCTCCTCGAGGCCGTCGGGAAGATTGCCGCGGAGGTCGGACCTGAGCAGGGTGTGGTCCTGGTCGGCCACTCGATCGGCGGCATGATCGCCCTGCAGGTCGCGGCCGAGCACCCGAGCGGACTGCGGGGCGTGGAAGTCAGCGGCATCGGCGTGACCTGGCGCCCCGGCATGCTCGAGATGTGGAGCTCCTTCGTCGGGGACGCCCCCTCGGTGCTGGTGCCGGACGCCCCCCACGCCGAGGTGATGTTCGGTCCCGCCGGCACCTACGACGCCGCGGCGCGCGCGCTCGACGCCGAGCTGATCCGACCGCTCCCCATGCCGGAGCTGGCGGACGTCGTGCGGTGGACGGCAGCCTTCCCGGAGGTGGCGGCACGGATCGACGTACCGGTCAGCGTGACCTTCCCGGAGCACGACAACATCTGGACCACCGACGACGACGCCCGCGCGTCAACGAGGGCGCTGTTCACCGGTGCGGCGCAGGTCGACGTCGCGCTGCTGCGCACCGCGGGTCACTGCGGCGAGCTCCACCACGCCGCGCGGGGCTACGTGCTGCGTCAGCTCGCCGCGGTGGAGGACTGGCTCAGAGCTTCCTGACGAAGATGTGGTCGGCCGCCTCGGGGAAGATCTCGGCGGTCTCGCCGCCGGCACCGACGAGCACGCCGTCGGAGGTGGCCTGGATGGTGATCGTCTTGTCGGGCAGCGCACCCACCCGGCGCATCGCGCTCATCAGCGAGTCGTCCTTCTGCATCTCCTCGGAGATGCGGCGGACGACGGCGCGGGCCGACTCGGGTCCGGCGGCCTTGGAGAGCGGCTCGACGTCGGCCATGAAGTTCTCGCCGACGGAGTCCTGGCCGAGCTCGCCGAGGCCCGGGATCGGGTTGCCGTACGGCGACTCGGTCGGGTGGCCGAGCAGCTCGATGAGGCGGCGCTCGACGGTCTCGGACATGACGTGCTCCCAGCGGCACGCCTCCTCGTGGACCAGCTCCCAGTCGAGGCCGATCACGTCGGTGAGCAGGCGCTCGGCGAGGCGGTGCTTGCGCATGACGCGGGTCGCGAGCCGGTGTCCCTCCTCGGTGAGCTCGAGGTGGCGGTCGCCCTCGACGGTCAGCAGGCCGTCGCGCTCCATCCGGGCCACCGTCTGCGACACCGTCGGCCCGCTCTGGTGCAGGCGCTCGGCGATGCGCGCCCGCAGCGGGACGATGCCCTCCTCGATCAGCTCGTAGATCGTGCGGAGGTACATCTCGGTGGTGTCGATGAGATCGCTCACCTGCCTATTCTGACCCATTAAGAGAAAGGCCGCGAACCAGACGTCTGGCGGTGAACCAGCAGCCTGCAATGCTGGACCGGTGAGCACGCTGCCGCCACTGATCGTCCCCCACCGCTTCAACGGACCGCCCCGCTCGGGCAACGGCGGTTGGACCTGCGGGGCCCTCGCCGCCACGCTGCCCGCCCAGGGCATCGGCACGGCGGTCACCGTCACCCTGCGCCTGCCGCCACCGCTCGACGTGCCGATGCCGGTGCTCGCGACCGCCGCCGGAGCCACCGTCACCCGTGACGGGCAGGCGGTGGCCGAGGCGGTGTACGCCGAGACGCGGCCGGTCGCCGTCGCGCCGGTGTCGGCGGCGACCGCCGCCGAGGCGGAGGCCCGCTACCTCGGGCACCGCTCGCACCCGTTCCCCACCTGCTTCGCCTGCGGGCCGAACCGGCGGGTCGGTGACGGGCTGCGCATCTTCGCGGGCGCGGTCGCTCCCGGCGACGCCGACGACCAGCGGGTGGCGGCCACCTGGACGCCGTACGAGAGCGCGGTCCCGATCGCCTGGGCCGCCCTCGACTGCCCGGGCGGCTGGGCGAGCGACCTCGAGGGCCGCCCATCGGTGCTGGGCCGCATGACCGCCGAGCTGCGCAGCCTGCCGCGCACCTCGCAGCGGTACGTCGTCGTCGGCGAGCTGCGCGGCCTCGACGGCCGCAAGACCTTCACCGCGGCGACGATCTACGGCCCCAACGACGAGGTGGTCGCGACCGCGGAGCACACCTGGTTCACCGTCGACCCGGAGTCGTTCCGGTGAGCGCGGCCCGGCACCCCTGGTGGTACGACGCGGTCGTCTACCAGGTCTACGTCCGCAGCTTCGCCGACGGCCTGCCGACCGGCGAGGGAAAAGGCGACGGGATCGGCGACCTGCCCGGCATCACCTCGCGCCTCCCCTACCTGCGCGACCTCGGCGTCGACGCGCTGTGGATCACGCCGTTCTACACCTCGCCGCAGAAGGACCACGGCTACGACGTCGCGGACTACCGCGACGTCGACCCGCTGTTCGGCACGCTCGCCGACCTCGACGTCCTGCTGGAGACCGCCCACGGGCTGGGCCTGCGGGTGATCGTCGACCTGGTGCCCAACCACACCTCCGACCAGCACGCCTGGTTCCGGGCGGCGCTGGCGGCCGGGCCGGGGTCGCCGGAGCGGGCGCGCTACCTGTTCCGGCCCGGACGCGGGAAGGACGGCGCGAAGCCGCCCAACAACTGGGACTCGATCTTCGGGGGCCCCGCGTGGACCCGGGTGCCCGACGGCGAGTGGTACCTCCACCTGTTCGACACCTCCCAGCCCGACCTCGACTGGCGCAACCCGGAGGTCGGGGACATGTTCGAGGAGGTGCTGCGGTTCTGGCTGGACCGCGGCGTCGACGGGTTCCGCGTCGACGTGGCGCACGGGCTCTACAAGGAGGCGACGCTGCGCGACCAGGTGCGGCCGAAGAAGCCGAAGAAGTCGGCGGAGTCGATGGTCGAGCGGGTCCTCAACGACGAGCCCATGTGGGACCAGCCCGAGGTGCACGAGGTCTACCGGCGCTGGCGCAAGGTGCTCGACTCCTACCCCGGCGACCGGATGGCCGTCGCCGAGGCCTGGACCCAGACCGCCGCGTCGATGGCGATGTTCGTCCGACCCGACGAGCTGCACCAGGCGTTCAACTTCGGCTGGCTCGGCACCCCGTGGTCGGCCGAGGCGTTCGCCGACGTCATCACCGACTCCATCGCCGCCGTCTCCGCGGCCGCGTCCGCCCCGACGTGGGTGCTGTCGAACCACGACGTCGAGCGGCACCCCACGCGCTACGGCGGCGGCCCGGTCGGCCTGGCCCGCGGTCGCGCGGCCACGCTCGCGATGCTGGCCCTGCCCGGGTCGGCCTACCTCTACCAGGGCGAGGAGCTCGGCCTGGAGCAGGTCGACGTGCCGCCCGAGGCACGGCAGGACCCGTCCTGGTTCCGCACCGGCCAGCCCGGGCGCGACGGCTGCCGGGTGCCGTTGCCGTGGGCGGGAGACGCTGCGCCGTACGGGTTCGGCGGGCCCGACGGCACCCAGCCGTGGATCCCCCAGCCGGACGACTGGGCGGCGCTGACCGTGGCCGCGCAGGAGGCCGACCCCGCCTCGACCCTGGCGTTCTACCGGCGCGCCCTCGCTGCGCGCCGCGAGGTCTTCGCCGGTGCCGACGAGGAGACGGTCGCGAGCGCCGAGGGCGACCTGCTCGTCGTACGCCGGGCCGGCGTGACCGTCGTCCTCAACGCCGGCACCACGCCCGTCGCACTGCCGCAGGGCGAGGTCCTCATCAGCAGCGCAGCGGTGCCCGGCGGGCTGTTGCCGCCGGACACCGCTGCGTGGGTGCGCTGAGCAGGTGGGAGGGCCTGCTCAGCGGTCTGCGGGGATCCCGAGCGCGTCGTTGTAGCGCCGCAGGGACACCGCGAACTCCTGGAGCTCCTCGACCGGCCAGTCCTCCAGCCGCTCGGCGAGCAGCTCGCGCCGCTCCTCGGCGACGGTCTCCAGCCGGCGTACGCCCTCCTCGCTCACGCTGAGCAGGGTCGCCCGCCCGTCCTCCGGGTCGGGCGCGCGGTCGACGAGGCCGAGGTCGATCAGGTGCTGCACCTGACGGCTGATCGCGCCCTTGTCGATCTCGAACACCGCGCACATCGCCGAGGCGCGCAACGGCCCGTGGTCGTGGACGTGGCTGAGCATCAGGTACGAGGACGGCAGCAGGTCGGGGTGCACCGCACGAGCCCGCTCGCCGATCACCCGGCGGACCCGGCGGATCAGCACGCCGACCTCGACCTCGAGGTCCTTCAGCGCGTCGGTGCGGGTGATCGTGGTGGTCATCGCGCAGCCTCGAGCTCGGGCTCCTCACCGGACTCCGCGGCCGGGGCGGTCGGGGCGGGGCCGTTGGTGGTCCGCAGCGGGACCTCCTTGATGAACAGGATGCAGAGGAAGGCGACGATCGCGAACGGGACCGCGACCAGGAACAGGTGGCCGACCGCGTCACCGAACGAGGCCTCGTAGAGCGAGCGGATCGGGGCCGGGAGGTCGGCCAGCTTGGGGATGTCGCCGGTGGAGTGCTGCATCGCGACGAGCTGCTCCTGGCTGATCTTGCCGGCCCTGACCAGGGCCGCGATGCCGTCCTTGACGCCGCCGGTGACCTGGTGGGCGAGCACGGCGCCGAGGGCCGCGACACCCGCGGAACCACCGATCGAGCGGAACATCGCGACGACCGAGCTGGCCGCGCCCAGGTCCTCGACGGCGACGTTGTTCTGCACCGACAGGACCAGGTTCTGCATCGTCGCGCCGAGGCCGATGCCGACCAGCGCCATGTAGCTGCCGACGACCACGAGCGGGGTGTGCACGTCGATCGTGCCGAGCAGGGCGACGCCGGCGATGACGAAGAGCATCCCGCCGACGAGCCAGCGCTTCCACAGGCCGGTCCTGGTGATGACCCGGCCGCTGACGATGCTCGAGACGAGCAGGCCGCCGACCATGCAGACCGACATCAGGCCGGCCTCGGTGGGGCTCATGCCGCGGGCGAGCTGGAAGTACTGGCTGAGGTAGACCGTCGCACCGAACATCGCGACTCCGATCATCACCGAGGCGGCGGTGGCCAGCGCGGTGGTGCGGTCGCGGAACAGGCGCAGCGGGATCACCGGCTCGCTGGCGACCTTGGCCTCGACCCACAGGGCGCCCCCGATGAGGGCGAGGCTGCCGGCGACGAGAGCGGCCGACGTACCGGAGATCCAGTCGAAGTTGGTGCCTGCGAGGCTGACCCAGACCAGGATCAGGCTGATGCCGGCCATGATGAGGGTGGCGCCGAGGTAGTCGATCTTGACGTCGCGCTTGATGGTCGGCAGGTGCAGGGTCTTCTGGAGGACGACGAAGGCGATCGCGGCGATGGGGATGCCGACGATGAAGCACCCGCGCCAGCCCATCGGGCTGTCCACGATCAGGCCGCCGAGCAGCGGGCCGCTGACGGTCGCCGTGGCGAAGACCGCGCCGATGTAGCCGCTGTAGCGACCGCGCTCACGCGGGGAGACCATCGAGGCGATGACGACCTGGACCAGCGCGGTGAGACCACCGACACCGAGGCCCTGGATGGCACGCGCACCGATCAGCACGCCCATGCTGGGCGCCACCGCAGCCACGACGGAGCCGGCCGAGAAGATGACCAGGGCGACCTGCACCAGCAGCTTCTTGCTGAACAGGTCGGCGAGCTTGCCCCAGATCGGCGTGGTCGCCGTCATGGTCAGCAGGGTCGCGACCACGACCCACGTGTAGCCGGTCTGGCTGCCGTGCAGGTCGGTCACGATCGCGGGGAGCGCGTTGCTCACCACGGTGCTGGAGAGCATCGCCACGAACATCGCGAGCAGCAGCCCGGTCAGGGCCTCCATGATCTCGCGGTGGGTCATCTGGCCCGGTTCGGCGGTGGCCGACGCAGCGTTCGTCATCGAGTCGTCATCTCTTCTCGTCATCACCCGAATGGTTGTCGTAGATCAACCATATGCCCAGATGGTTGACGACGGCAACTTCTTGTGAGCCGGGAGACAGGACGCCGGCCGTCACGGGCCGGTGAAAAACGCAGCGACCCGCAGGTGCGGTCCTCGGACCGGGCCGGGGGACGATCCCGGTTTCACCTGCGGGTCGGGTGGCTGCGTTGGTTTCGCGCGCAGCCCGTCGGAACTGCGGGGCTGCTAGCGGGCAGCCACCTCACGCGTCCTGGAAGAACTCATTCTTCGGACCACCTCCTTTCCCGTGTGCGACAACGGTAGGTCGCGGATCCGGCGCGCACAACGGCATTTACCGACGCGATCCCCGGCGCGGGCCGGTGGACTCCCGGACCCTCAGCTGCGTGGGTACGACGACCGCGGCCAGCGCGCCCGAGGGCGGGCGGAGCAGCAGCTCGATCGCGCAGGCGCCGGCGTCCTCGGTGCGCTCGGCGAGCGTGGTGAGCGCGGGCTGGCAGAAGTCGGCGCCGAACATGTCGTCGAAGCCGACCACGCTCACCTCCCCCGGCACGTCGACCCCGCGAGCCGCCAGGCGGCGCAGCACGCCGATGGCCAGCATGTCGTTGTGGCAGACCACGGCGTGGGCGCCGGCGGCGAGCGCGGCGTCCGCGGCGGCCGGGCCGCCCTGGAGGGTGGGCAGGTAGGGACCGAGCCGGCGCGCGCGCACACCCGCGGCCGAGGAGGCAGCCTGGAGCCCGGCCCAGCGCCGTGCACCGGACCAGGACTCGTGCGGTCCGCCGAGGAACACCAGCGACTCGTGGCCGAGCGAGACCAGGTGGTCGACGATCTGCCGGGTGCCGGCGTCGTAGTCGGCGACGACGGAGGGCACCGACGGCACCGCGGGCAGCGTGCGGTTGATCAGGGCAAGCCGGTTGCGGGCACCGGCGGCGGCGAGGTCGTCGTCGGTACCACGGGCCGCGGCGACCACGATCCCGTCGACGGCGGGCCCCAGGCGCGCGATCAGCTCTCCCTCCTTGGCCGCGCTCTCCTGGGTGTCGCCGAGCACGAGCGTCTTGCCGGCCGCCGCGGCCGCCCGCTCGGCGCCCTTGATCGCGCCCGCGAAGTAGGGGTTGGTGATGTCGGGCACGAGCAGCGCGTAGGTGTGCGTGCGGCCCGAGCTCATCGCGCGGGCGCTCGGGTTCGGCACGTAGCCGAGCCGGGCGGCGACCTCGAGGATGTGCTCGCGCGTCGTCGCGTTGACCCGGCCGGGCGTGCTCAGCGCGCGCGACACGGTGGAGGTCGCGACGCCCGCGGCGTCGGCGACGTCGGAGATGGTGACCCGCTTCGGAACTGCCACGGCGGCAGTCTATGGCAAGAAATGGCAACCGATTGCCATGTGACGGGCGCCACTCGTAGCGTCCTGCGCAGTTCGCGTCCACAGTGGAGGCGACGGAGAAAGGCAGTTCGAGATGGCCCAGGACCTCGCCCCGGTCCGCACCCCGCGGAAGGCCGCACTCGCGGCATGGTGCGGCAGCGCGCTCGAGTACTACGACTTCGCGATCTACGGCACCGCCGCCGCCCTGGTGTTCCCCAAGATCTTCTTCCCCGAGGGCAACGAGACGGCGGCCAGCATCGCGTCCTTCGCCACCTTCGGCGTCGCGTACGTCGCCCGCCCGGTCGGGTCCTTCTTCATGGGCCACATCGGCGACCGCCTCGGCCGCAAGCGGATCCTGATCGGGACCCTGCTGCTGATGGGCGTCTCGACCTTCCTGGTCGGCTGCCTGCCGACGTACGGCCAGGTCGGGATGCTCGCCCCGGCACTGCTCGTGGTGCTCCGCCTGCTGCAGGGCCTCTCCGCCGCGGGCGAGCAGGCCGGCGCCAACTCGATGTCCTTCGAGCACGCACCCGACGACCGCCGCGGCTTCTTCACCAGCTTCACGCTCAGCGGCACGCAGGGTGGCCAGATCCTCGCCCCGGCGGTGTTCCTGCCGCTGGCCGCCGTGCTCCCCGAGGACGCGCTGCTCAGCTGGGGCTGGCGGGTGCCGTTCTGGCTGAGCGCCGTCGTCGTGCTGATCGGCTTCCTGATCCGGCGCACCCTCGACGAGACCCCCGAGTTCCACCGCGAGGCCGTGCGTCACGAGGCGCCGAAGGCGCCGCTCGGCGTGCTCTTCCGCGACCACTGGACCGGCGTGGTCCGCGTCTTCTTCGCCGCCTTCGTCGCGGTCGTCAACACCATGTTCGCCGTCCTCGCGCTCAACCTGGCGACCTCCGAGGACTACGGCATCGAGATCAGCAAGACCACGATGCTCTGGCTCGCGATCATCGCCAACGTCATCGCCGTCGGCACCATCCCCCTGTGGGCCAGCCTGTCGGACCGGATCGGCCGCAAGCCCGTCTTCCTCACCGGCCTGGTCGGCAGCAGCGTCCTGGTGACGCTCTTCCTCTGGTCGATCACCGAGCACGACGTGCCGCTCGTGCTGATCAGCGGCATCGCGCTGGCGGGTGTCGTCTACAGCATGCCCAACGCGGTGTGGCCCGCGACGTACGCCGAGTACTTCCCCACCTCGGTCCGCCTGTCCGGCATGGCGATCGGCACCCAGTTCGGCTTCGCCCTGGCCGGGTTCACGCCCACGATCGCCGGCTGGCTGCTCGACGGCGACGCGAGCAACTGGTACCGGGTCGCCGCCTTCGTCGTCGCCGCCTGCGGCATCTCCGCGATCGCCGTGCTCACCGGCCCGTCCGGCACGCACCGCGTCCCCACCGCCGAGGTCGGTCGTACGACGGTCCGCGGCACCCTGCCCCTTCCGGAGCTCGCCCGATGAGCGCGCGCCCCGTGATCGCCGTCCTCAACGGCCCCAACCTCAACCTGCTGGGCGAGCGGGACCCGCACGCCTACGGCACCGTCACGCTCCCCGAGATCGAGAAGCTGTGCCACACGGCCGCCGACCGGCTCGGGTACGACCTCGACTTCCGGCAGACCAACCACGAGGGCGTCCTCGTCGACGCGATCCACGAGCTGCGCCACCGTGCGGCCGGGGTCGTCGTCAACGCCGCCGCTCTCTCGCACACCTCGGTCGGGCTCCGTGACGCGCTCGCCGTCGTCGACGGTCCGGTCGTCGAGGTGCACCTCAGCAACATCCACCGCCGCGAGGCGTTCCGGCACCACTCCTACGTCGCCGAGGTGGCCGACGGGATCGTCACCGGCTGCGGCGCCCGCGGCTACGCGATGGCGGTCGAGCACGTGGCCCACCTGGCCGACGAGCGGATCGGGGACCGGTCGTGACCGCGTCGTACTCCCTGGGCCTGGTCGGCGCCGGCATCGGCGGCTCGCTGACCCCGGCCATGCAGGAGGCCGAGGGGCGCGCGCACGGCGTCGCCCTCACCTACCGCCGCATCGACGCGGAGGTGCGCGGGTTCGGCGTCGACGACCTGCCCGAGCTGGTCCGCTGGGCGAAGGCGTTCGGCTTCGACGGGCTCAACGTGACCCACCCGTTCAAGCAGGCGGTGCTGCCCCTGCTGGACGACATCTCGCAGGCCGCCGAGGACCTGGGCGCCGTGAACACCGTGCAGATCCGCGACGGCCGGCTGGTCGGCCACAACACCGACTGGTCCGGCTGGGGACGGGCCTTCCGCTCGGCACTGCCGGACGCGGTGACCGACCGTGCCGTCGTCGTCGGCGCCGGTGGCGCCGGGCTCGCCGTCGCCTACGCCCTGCTCGACCAGGGCGCCGCCCACGTCGCGGTCCACGACGCCGACACCGAGCGTGCGCAGGCCGCCGCGATCCGGCTCGGCAAGAGGTTCGCCGCCGAGCGGATCACGCCGGTCGACGACGTCGCCGCCGCCCTCGCCGACGCGCAGGGCCTGGTCAACGCGACACCGATCGGGATGCACGGCCACGCCGGGCTGCCCGTCGCCCCGGCGGTGGTGGACCCGCGCCTGTGGGTGGCCGACGTCGTCTACTTCCCGCTCGAGACCGAGCTGGTCGCGCTCGCCCGCTCGCGCGGCTGCCGGGTCGTCCCCGGCGGCGGGATGGCGGTCGGCCAGGCGGTCGACGCCTTCGAGCTGTTCACCGGCCGGCAGGCCGACGCGGACCGGATGGCCCGCCACTTCGCGGACCTGACGTCATGACCCGGCGCAGCATCGCCACCGTCTCCCTGTCCGGGCTGCTCGCCGACAAGCTCGCCACGATCGCGGCCGCGGGCTTCGACGGCGTCGAGATCTTCGACAACGACCTCGTCGCCTCCCCCCTCAGCCCCGAGGACGTCGCGAAGAGGTGCGCCGACCTCGGTCTGCGGGTCGAGCTGTTCCAGCCGGTGCGCGACGTCGAGGGCGTACGGCCCGCGGACTTCCCGGCCGTCGTACGACGCGTCGCCCGCAAGCTCGACGTCGCCGCGGCCCTGGGTGCTCCCGTCGTGCTGTTGTGCTCCAACGTCCGGGCCGACGCGATCGACGACCCCGACCTGTCCGCCGCCCAGCTCGCGGTCCTCGGCGACCTGGCCGCCGAGCGCGGGCTGGTCCTCGCCTTCGAGGCGCTCGCCTGGGGCCGCCACGTCGACCGGGTCGGCCAGGCCTGGGACGTCGTCCGGCGCGCCGATCACCCCGCCGTCACCCTCGCCGTCGACACCTTCCACCTCCTCTCCCGCGGCGACGACGCCCGCGCCCTGGCCGGCGTCCCCGGCGACCGGATCGGCTTCCTCCAGGTCGCCGACGCCCCGCTGCTCGACATGGACGTGCTCGAGTGGAGCCGCCACCACCGCTGCTTCCCCGGCCAGGGGACGATGGACGTGACCGGGGTGGTCGAGGCCGTCCTCGGCGCCGGGTACGACGGCCCGCTGTCCCTCGAGGTCTTCAGCGACGTCGTCCGGGAGTCTCCCGCCGCCACCACCGCCCGCGACGCGCTGCGCTCGCTGGTCCACCTCGAGGACGACCTCGCGCGGCGCGACCCGGCCGCGGTGCCGGTCGCACCGCCCGCGCCCGAGCGGGCCGACGCAGCCTTCCTCGAGCTCCCCGCCAGCCCCGCGACCGACGACCTGCTCGCCCGGCTCGGCTTCACCCTCGCCGGCTGGCACCACCACAAGCCGGTCGCCCGCTGGCGCAACGGCAGCGCCGAGGTGCTGGTGAACGCCGGGGCCGCCGGCCCCGCCCTCGGCATCGCCACCGCGCCGGTGGCCCAGGTCGCCGAGCGCGCGCACGCCCTGCTCTGGCCGAGCGTCAGCGTCGCGCGGGCGACCGACGACACGCGGCTGCCCGGCATCACCTCGCCCGCCGGCGTCCCCGTCTTCGTCAGCGCGCCCGCCGGCGAGGACGACGACTGGCGGCGCGACTTCGGCGCAGCCGCGCCCGAGCAGGACGGCTGGCTGGGCATCGACCACGTCGGCGTCGCCGTACCCGCCCGCACGCTCAACGAGGAGGTCGCCTTCCTGCGCACCCTCCTCGGCCTGGAACCCGCCGCGCTCGAGGAGTTCATCGATCCGCACGGCCGGGTGCGCAGCCGCGCCTTCCGTCCCGCGAGCGGCGACCTGCGGCTGGTGGTCAACGTGCCCGACGTCGCAGCCGCCCGGCCGCCCGCGGGCGTCGTCCAGGTCGCCTTCCGGTGCACCGACCTGCTGGCCGAGGTACGCCGGCTGCGCGCGGCCGGCGTACCCCTCATGCCAGTCCCGGACAACTACTACGCCGACCTCGACGCCCGCTTCGAGCTCGCTCCCGCGTTCCTGGCGGAGCTGCGCGAGCACGGCGTGCTCTACGACCGCGCCGGTGACGGCGAGCTGCTGCACGCCTACACACCGGTGCTCCCCCAGGGCTTCTGCGTCGAGCTGCTCGAGCGACGCGGCGGGTACGACGGCTACGGAGCCGCCAACACCCACGTCCGGCTGGCGGCCCAGGCCCTGTGACGCAGGCAACTCCCGACGAGGGAATGTCTAGCGGTTTGGTGGCATTAAGCCCGTCATGTCCGACCAGACTCCCCTCATCGAGGCCCCGAAGTCCCGGCTACCGCTGGTGATCGGTGCGGCCGTGGCCGTGCTCGCCGTCATCGCGGCGGCGATCATCTTCTCCACCCGCGACGGCGACGACACCCGCCGCGCGACCGACGGCGACGGCGGCACCGAGCTGTCGAAGAGCGACCCGGTGAAGGTGGTGCTCGGCACCGTCGGCGCGAGCGACCCGTACTGGAAGACCTTCGAGAAGGCCGCGAAGGACGCCGGCATCGAGCTCGAGATCCGCGACTTCGCCGAGTACCCGCTGCCCAACCCCGCGCTGGCCGAGGGCGAGCTGGACGCCAACCAGTTCCAGCACATCGTCTACCTCGCCGAGTACAACGTCGCCAACGACGACGACCTGGTCCCGCTGGGCGCGACCGCGATCTACCCGCTCGGCCTCTACTCCCAGAAGTACGACGACGTCGCCGACATCCCCGACGGCGAGACCGTGGTCGTTCCCGACGACGACTCCAACCAGGCCCGCGGCCTGCTCGTGCTGCAGTCGGCCGGCCTGATCAAGCTCAAGGACGGCGGCTCGATCTTCTCGACCGTCGCCGACGTCGACGAGTCCGCCTCGCGGGTCAAGGTGAAGGCCCTGCAGGCCGACCTGACCCCGACCTCCCTGCCCGACGTGGCCGCCGCGATCGTCAACAACGACTTCGTGGAGGACGCCGGACTGAAGTTCGACGACGCCATCGCCGTCGACGACGCGAGCGACCCGAAGGCGATCCCCTACGTCAACATCTTCGCCGTGCGCGCCGAGGACAAGGACAACCCCGCGCTGGAGAAGCTGGTCGAGGTCTACCAGCAGACCCAGGCAGTGCTCGACGGCGTCGACGAGGCTGCCGGCGGCACCGCCGAGTTCGTCACCATCAGCCAGGCCGACCTCGAGAAGAGCCTGCACGACGTCGAGAACCAGATCCGCGAGCAGAAGTGAGCGAGCCGCAGGTCGATCCGCTCGTCGAGCTGCGCGGGGTCGTCAAGGAGTTCCCCGGCGCGCGCCGCGGCGACCCGGCGCACCGCGCCGTCGACGGCGTCGACCTGCGGGTCGATGCCGGTGAGATCTTCGCGATCATCGGCTACTCGGGCGCCGGCAAGTCGACGCTGGTGCGCCTCGTCAACGCGCTCGAGCCAGTCACCTCGGGGAGCGTCGTGGTCGACGGTGTCGACGTCACCACGCTCCCCGAGAAGGGCCTGCGCGACCTGCGGCGCGGCATCGGCATGGTGTTCCAGCAGTTCAACCTGATGGAGTCGCGCACCGTGTGGGGCAACCTCGCGTTCCCGCTCACCGTCGCCGGCGTCGCCCGCAGGGACCAGCAGCAGCGGATCTCCGAGCTGCTCCACTTCGTCGGCCTGGCCGACAAGGCGCACGCCCGGGTCAGCGAGCTGTCCGGTGGCCAGAAGCAGCGCGTCGGTATCGCCCGGGCCCTCGCGACCGAGCCACGGCTCCTGCTCGCCGACGAGGCCACCAGCGCCCTCGACCCCGACACCACCCGCGACGTCCTCGACCTGCTCGCGCGCGTCAACCGGGAGCTCGGCATCACCATCTTGCTCATCACGCACGAGATGGACGTCGTACGACGCATCGCCCACCGGGTGGCGGTGATGGAGGACGGGAAGGTGGTCGAGCAGGGCCGCGCCGTCGACCTGTTCGCCGACCCGCAGCACCCGGTGACGAAGCGCTTCGTCGGCACCGTCGTCGACGACCTGCCCGCCCCCGACGTGGTCGCCGCGCTGCGCGAGCGCCACGACGGACGGTTCGTCCGCCTGGCCTTCCGGCAGCAGGAGGTGCGCCAGTCCGAGGTGTTCGCGGCCTTCCTGCGCCACGAGGTGGCGTTCGAGCTCGTCTACGGCGGCATCGAGGAGGTCCAGGGCACCACCTTCGGCAACCTCACCCTCGCCCTGTCCGGCGACACCGCCGCGGTCGAGCGCGCACTGGCCGAGGTCGCTGCCCTCGTCGAGTGGACGGAGGTCGCCTGATGACTCCCCTCGCCATCGACACCCGCCTCGGCGACCTGCAGTCCGAGTTCTGGCAGGCGGCCGGCGAGACGCTGGTCATGGCCACGACCGCGCTGCTGCTCGGCGGACTGCTCGGTCTCGGGCTCGGCCTGGGCCTCTTCCTGACGCGCAAGGGCGGCCTCTACGCGAACCGGCCGCTGCAGGTCGTGCTCAACGTCGCGGTGAACTTCTTCCGCCCGATCCCGTTCGTCATCTTCGTCGCTGCCCTGCAGCCGCTGGCGCGGGTGGTCGTCGGCACCGGCATCGGTACGCCGGCCGCCACCTTCGCGATCGTCGTCGCCGCGACCTTCGGGATCAGCCGGATCGTCGAGCAGAACCTGGTGACCGTGAACCCCGGTGTCATCGAGGCGGCCCGCGCCATGGGCGCCAGCCGCGCCCGGATCACCTTCACGGTGCTCGTCCCGGAGGCCCTCGGTCCGCTGGTGCTCGGCTACACGTTCGCCTTCGTCGCGATCGTGGACATGACCGCCATCGCCGGCGTCGTGGCCGGCGGCGGCCTGGGCTCGTTCGCCCAGCGCTTCGGCTTCCGCCAGTTCGACGACGTCGTGATGTGGGCCTCGATCCTGGTGCTCGTCGCCTTCGTGATGGTCATCCAGCTCGGCGGCAACCTGCTGGCCCGCAAGGTGCTGCGCCGCTGACCCCGGTGCGTCGCACCGACCGGACCTGACGCCGCTGGCGCGGATTCACGACGAACTCGGTTGGTGCGACGCAACCTCGGGTAGGCAGGGGGCATGGCCCGCTTGCTGATCCCCGCCGTCGCCCTCCTGCTCGCACTCACCGGCTGCTCGTCCGACGGCGACGAGCCTCGGAGCACGCCCTCACCCACGCGCTCGTCGAGCACCCCCACGCCGACGCCCAGCACCACGCCCAGCACCCCCACGCCCAGCACCCCCGCGCCCAGCACCGCGCTGCCGGCCCTCGTCATCCGGCCGGGGTCGATCGGCGACGCCCGGGTCGGGATGACCCGCGACGAGTGGGCGGCGACCGGCCTGTTCGCCGACGGGGCGGCGATCTGCGAGGGCGAGCTGATCCACTGGAAGGACGACCCGGACGGCGCCGGGCTCCGCGTCCTCACCGACGAGGACGCCACCATCACCCAGCTCTGGGTGACCGCCCCCGGGCCGGCGACCGAGCACGGCGGGATCCAGGTCGGCTCGACGTACGGCGACCTGAGGGCCGCCTTCACCTCGCTGACCCAGCCGGTCGACGACGGCTACGACCAGTCGTCGGTCTACCCGCCGGGCGAGGAGGACGGGCTCCCCTACTTCGGGTTCCTGCTCGACGCGCCCGCCGCCGAGGTCACCGACGACACCCCGATCAGCGCCATCGCCGTCACCGGCGGCGAGCCCGCCTACTTCCAGTTCGACTGCTGAGCCGCCCGGCGCGTCACACGGCCGCCGCGGCGAACTGCGCCGCGTGCAGCCGGGCGAACGCCCCGTCGCCCTCGAGCAGGTCGGCGTGCGAACCCTGCTCGACGATCCGGCCGTGCTCCATCACCAAGATCAGGTCGGCGTCGCGGATCGTGGAGAGCCGGTGCGCGATGACGAACGACGTCCGGTCGGTGCGCAGCGCCGCCATCGCCTGCTGCAGCAGCAGCTCCGTGCGGGTGTCGACCGACGAGGTCGCCTCGTCGAGGATCAGCAGCGCCGGCTGGGCCAGGAAGGCCCGGGCGATGGTGATCAGCTGCCGCTCGCCGGCCGACAGGTTCGAGCCCTCGTCGTCGACGCGGGTGTCGTAGCCCTCCGGCAGGGAGTGCACGAACCGGTCGACGTACGTCGCCCGTGCGGCCTCGCGGATCTCCTCCTCTGTCGCGTCCGGGCGGCCGTAGGCGATGTTGTCGCGGATCGTGCCCTCGAACAGCCAGGTGTCCTGGAGCACCATGCCGATCCGGCCGCGCAGCTCGCCGCGCCCCATCGACGCGATGTCCTCGCCGTCGAGCAGGATCCGGCCGCCGTCGAGCTCGTAGAACCTCATGATCAGGTTGACCAGCGTGGTCTTGCCGGCGCCGGTCGGACCGACGATCGCGACCATCTGACCGGGGTGCGCGACCAGGGAGAGGTCCTCGATCAGGGGCTCCTCGGGGTCGTAGGAGAACGACACGTGCTCGAAGCGGACCTCACCACGGGTCGCGGTGCCCCGCTCCGGCGACGCGGACAGCGACGACGGCGCGACCTCCTCGTCGGCGTCGAGCAGCTCGAAGACCCGCTCGGCCGAGGCCACGCCGGACTGGAGCAGGTTGGCCATCGACGCGATCTGGGTGATGGGCTGCGTGAACATCCGGGAGTACTGGATGAACGCCTGCACGTCGCCGAGCGACAGCGCACCCGAGGTGACCCGCAGGCCACCGACGACGGCGATCACGACGTAGTTGAGGTTGCCGACCAGCATCATCAGCGGCATCACGAGGCCGCTGATGAACTGGGCGCGGTACGACGACTGGTAGAGCTCCTCGTTGGCCGAGTCGAACTCCGCCTCGACCGCCGTGCGGCGACCGAAGACGGTGACCAGCGCGTGGCCGGAGATGGACTCCTCGACCTGGGCGTTGAGCCGGCCGGTCTGGCGCCACTGGTTGATGAACTGGCTCTGCGAGCGCTTCATGATCCGCCCGGTCACGAACATCGCGATCGGGACCGACACCAGCGCGATCACCGCGAGCAGCGGCGAGACCCAGAACATGGCGCCGAGCACGCCCACCACCATCAGCAGCGAGGTGAGCAGCTGGCTCATCGTCTGCTGGAGGTTCTGGGCGACGTTGTCGATGTCGTTGGTGACCCGGCTGAGCAGCTCGCCGCGCGGCTGCTTGTCGAAGTACGCCAGCGGGAGGCGGTGGATCTTCTCCTCCACGTCGGTGCGCATCTGCTTGACCGTGGCCTGGACGACGTCGTTGACGAGGTAGCCCTGCAGCCAGCCGAGGACCTGGCCGCCGACGTAGACCAGCAGCGCGATCAGCAGGATGTGGCCGACCTTGTCGAAGTCGACGCCCCGGCCGGGGACGACGCCCTCGAGGCCGCGCAGGAAGTCGGCGAGGCCGCTGTTGCCGCTGGCCTCGGCCTGGGCGACGGCCTCGGCCTGGGTGTGGCCCTCGAGCTGGCCGCCGATGAAGCCGTTGAAGACGGCGTCGGTCGCCTTGCCGAGCAGGTAGGGGCCGACCACGACGGAGGCGACGCTGCCGATGCCGAGTAGGAGCACGGCGACCGCCTTGCCGCGCGCGGGGCGCAGCAGGGACAGCAGCCGGCGCGCGGAGGTGCCGAAGTCGTCGGCCTTCTGGCCGACCATGCCGCCCATCGGGCCACGCCCCGGGCCGCCCTGCTGGACGATCCGCTCGGTCTGCTTCATGGTGCCGTTCTTGGGGCTCTCGCTCATGCCAGGACCTCCTCTCCCTTGATGCCCTGCGATGCGGCGATCTCCTGGTACGTCGGGTTGTCCCGCAACAGCTCGTCGTGGGTGCCCTGGCCGACGACCTCGCCGTCCTCGAGCACGAGGATGACGTCGGCGTCGCGGATGGTGGCGATCCGCTGGGCGACGATGAGGACCGTCGCGTCGCGGGTCACCGGCTCCAGCGCCGCCCTCAGCCGGGCGTCGGTGGCGACGTCCAGCGCCGAGAAGGCGTCGTCGAAGAGGTAGATCTCGGGTCGTCGGACGAGCGCCCGGGCGATCGCGAGGCGCTGCCGCTGGCCGCCGGAGACCGTCGTACCACCCTGGGCGACGACGGTCTCGAGCTGCTCGGGCATCTCGCGCACGAAGTCGGCGCCCTGGGCGATCTCGAGGGCCTCCCACAGCTCCTCGTCGGTCGCGTCCGGCCGGCCGTAGCGCAGGTTGGAGGCGACGGTGCCCGAGAACAGGAAGGCGCGCTGCGGGACCAGGCCGATCCGCGACCAGAGCAGCTCGGGGTCCAGCTCGCGCACGTCGACGCCGTCGACCCGCACCACTCCCCGGGTCGCGTCGAGCAGGCGCGGCACCAGGTTGACCAGGGTGGTCTTGCCGGCACCGGTCGAGCCGATGACCGCGATGGTCTGGCCGGGTCGGGCCGAGAAGGTGACGTCGCGCAGCACCGGCGCCTCGGCGCCGGGGTAGGTGAGGCCGACACCCTCGAGGTCGAGGTGGCCGGCGACGGAGACCTCGGTGACCGGGTGGGCCGGCGGTACGACGCTCGTGCCGGTGTCGAGCACCTCGCCGATCCGGTCCGCGCTGACCGAGGCCCGCGGGATCATCATCAGCATGAAGGTGCCCATCATCACCGACATCAGGATCTGCATCAGGTAGGACAGGAACGCCGTCAGGGCGCCCACCTCCATCTGGCCGGAGTCGACGCGGTGGCCGCCGAACCAGATCACGCCGACGCTCGCGATGTTCGAGACGCCCATGACGAGCGGGAACATGACCGCCATCCAGCGGCCCGCGCGCAGCGAGACGACGGTGAGGTCCTCGTTGGACCGCTCGAAGCGCTGCACCTCCTGCGGCTCGCGCACGAACGCGCGCACCACGCGGATGCCGGTGATCTGCTCGCGCAGCACGCGGTTGACGTCGTCGAGCCGCTCCTGGACCTGCCGGAACGCCGGCACCATCTGCGAGACCACGACGCCGATGCACACGAACAGCACCGGCACGACCGCGACGACCAGCCACGAGAGGCCGAAGTCCTCGCGCATCGCCATGATGATGCCGCCGACCATCATGATCGGGATGGTCACCGCCATCAGGCAGGTCATCATCGCCAGCATCTGCACCTGCTGGACGTCGTTGGTGGCGCGGGTGATCAGCGACGGGGCGCCGAAGGTGGACACCTCGCGCGCCGAGAAGCTCCCGATCCGGCCGAAGACGGCCTTGCGCAGGTCGCGGCCGAACGCCATCGCGGCCTGGCCGCCGAACCAGGCCGAGGTCATGGAGCAGGCGGCCTGGACGAGCGCGACGCCGAGCATGATCGCGCCGAGCTGCACGACCTTGCCGGTGTCACCGCGGGCCACGCCCTGATCGATGATGTCGGCGTTGAGGCTGGGCAGGTACAGCATCGCGGCGGTGCCGGTGAACTGGAGCACGACGATCGCCGAGAGCCAGCCCTTGTAGGGGCGCAGGTAGCTGCGCAGCAGCTGTCCGAGCATCAGGAGTCCCTCCTCTCGACGCCGTGGAGCACGGTGTCGACGATCCGGGTCGGGGTGAGCAGGTCGTTGTCGGCGATCTCCCGGTGGGAGCCGGCGAAGGTCAGCAAGCGCCACACGTGCAGCACCTGCTCGGGCGGCAGGGTCAGCCGGTCGGCGTCGGGCTCGATCAGGGCGAGCAGCCGGCGGCGTACCTCCTCCAGGCCCGCGACGATCTCGGGCCGGTCGCGCAGGTGGTGCGGCGGGCCGACCGCCCCGAGGGCCCGCATCAGCTCGAAGATCGCCAGGAACCGCTGCTGCAGGATCGAGGTCATCGCGACCATCCTGTCCCGCAACGGCAACCCGGGGTCGATCTCGTCGAGCCGGCGCAGCACGTCGCCGGGCTCGAAGGCGCGGGCGATGGTCGCGTCGACCAGGTCGTCCTTGGAGTCGAAGACGCGGAAGATGGTGCCCTCGGCGACGCCCGCGGCCTCGGCGATCAGCCGGGTGGTCACCCCCCGCCCGTGCTCGTAGAGGAGCGGACGGGTCGCCCGGATCAGCATCTCGCGGCGGTCCTGCGCGGACAGCGGGGCGGCACGGGGGGGCATGCCCTCAGCCTAAGTGAGTGAGCACTCACTCACAAATGATTTCCGTGACCCGTTCCACCGTGGGCGCGGCCGCTGCGGACAATGGAGGCATGGCACGCGTCGCTCTCGTCCTCGGTTCCGGCGGCGCCCGCGGGTACGCCCACCTCGGTGCGGTCCAGGAGCTGCGCGACCGCGGCCACGAGATCGTGGCGGTCTCCGGTACGTCCATGGGTGCCGTCGTCGGCGGCCTGGTCGCTGCCGGCAAGGACGCCGAGTTCGCCACCTGGGCCTCGTCGCTGACCGGGCGCCGCGTCGTACGACTGGCCGATCCCAGCTGGGGCGGCGGCGGCGCGGCCACGGCGGAGAAGCTGATGGCGGCGCTCGACGAGATCGTCGGCGACGTGCTCATCGAGTCGCTGCCCATCCCCTACACCGCGGTCGCGACCGACCTCGCCGCCCGCCGCGAGGTGTGGTTCCAGCGCGGCCCGCTGATCCCGGCGATGCGCGCGTCCTTCGCGATCCCCGGCCTGTTCACGCCCGCCGTCGTCGACGGCCGCGTGCTGGTCGACGGCGGCCTGCTCAACCCGCTCCCCCTCGAGCCGACCGCGGCGGCGACCGCGGAGTTCACCGTCGCCGTGTCGCTGCAGGGCCCGCGCGAGCCGCACGAGCCGACGTCTCCCGCCCGGGGCTTCTCGGTGCGCCGCGCGGAGTGGGCGGCCGACCTACGGCGGCGGTTCCGGCGCAACGAGGAGGACCTCGGCGAGACGGCCGCCCCCGAGGCACCCGCGGAGGCACCTCCGGCCGAGGCGGTCGACGTACGCCCCGACGTGCGGACCGCGGAGGTCGTCTCCTTGTCCTTCGACGCCATGCAGAGCCTGATCACCCGCTACCGGCTCGCGACCCTGCCGCCCGACGTGCTCGTCACCGTGCCGCTCAGCGCCGCGCGGACCATCGACTTCCACCGGGCCGACGAGATGGTCGACCTCGGCCGGAGGCTGACGAAGGTCGCCTTGGACGACGCCGGCCGCTGAGCATGCCCGTGCCCCCGCCGACGTGGAGTCCTGCGGGGTGTGGGGCGGGGTCGCTACTCGTCGGGCGGGTGGACGGGGTGGGTGCCGCGGTGGTCGACCCGGAACCGATAGCCGTTGGGACTGGTCCACACATAGGTCGCCGGCGCCGGGGTGTCGTAGCGCCAGGCTGAGTGGGTCTTGGCGCGGTGGTGCCGCCGGCGCAGGGGCACCAGGTTGCAGGGGCAGGTCGGACCACCCCGGTCGTGGGGCTGGTGGTGGTCGATGTCGCACCGGGTCGCGGGACGCGTGCAGTGGGGGAAGCGGCAGGTGTGGTCCCGCAACGCGACCCTGGTCTTGTGGCGGTCGGGGATCTCGTAGGCCGTGACGGGGAGGTGGTCGGCGAGGTCGATGACCGGCCGCACGATGATCGTGGTGTGCCGGGCACGCAGCCACTCCCGGATCTGCGCGGTGGTGATCGGGCAGCGGCCCTCGTCCCACCGCCCGACCGGGTTCACGAACGGGTTCTCACCGGTGAGGGTGGTGTCGGTGACGTGCACGTTGAGGACGACCTTGCGGCCGGGGACGGTCGCGACGACCTCTCCGGTGTCCGGGTTCGGGACCAGCAGGTCCAGGGCCAGGTCGTGGCGGGCGAGCTCGGCAGCGGCCTTGGACCGCAGCGCGTCCAACGAGCTCTCGTCACCCAACCGGCCGAGCACCTCGGCGCGACGGGCGACGGCTTGGTCGAGGTCGTGGCCGTCGGCGGCATCCAGCAGCCCGTCGAGGTGCACGAGCCCGTGCTCGTCGACGTCGCTGATGTCGAAGTGACGGTGGTCGGCAGCCTTGGCCCGGTCGGCTTCGGCCTTGTCGGGGTCGAACCGCAGCACGGCTTCGGTGACGAGGCGTTCGAGCTGTGCCCACCCGATGCCGGAGGCGTTCCACAGCTGGCGGTCCACGAACCCCGCCGCCTCAGCCGACAGTCCTCGGGTGAGGTCGGCGATCCGTTCGGCCCGCCACGGAGCGAGTTTCCCGGCGATGACGGCGTCGTAGACGTTGGGGAGCCGCCAGGCGCACTCGATGACTCGTCCGACGTAGGCCTTGCCGCCGTCGGGGGTGCGGCCGAGGACCGCGACGAGCTCCATCAACGCGAACTCCGACACCAACGGCGCCCCCGCGCCGGCGATCGGGACGCCGGTGTCGAGGTAGCCCTCGGTGATCGTCGCGGCACCTTCGGGTCCGGTGACGACGTGGTCGCTCGCCCAGGCCGTGATGTCCTCCCACTCCTCGATCACCAACGCGTTGCGGGACCGGATCCGGTCGCCCACCCGCGACAGCAGAGCTGCTGTCGAACGGGGGCGGGTTCCGAGATCCATGACTGAATTCTCCCACCCACCTGCGACAGAAGCGAACGTTCAGAACCCGCCTGGGGACAGGGGAAATCGATTCCCGGGGTGTGGAGAAGCGATGTCACCAGACACCACAGAAGTGATCGCGCGGACCGCAGCCCGACCGCTGAACCCGACCACCTCGCCACCTTCTTCGTCGCTGCCATTCGGAACGAAACCGGCTACGCAACCGAAGGCCCGAGCACAGTACGAACAGCACACTCCGAGTTTTGAAGATCGGTCGCTACGCGAACCCACACCTCGACCACCACAGAGGGCGACGCCCACGACCACCGTGCTCGCGGGCCGCAGCCCGACCGCGGAACCCGACCACTTCCCCACCTCCCTCGTCGCTGCCTCTCGGGACCCGACCGGCCACCCAACCGAAGGTCAGAGCACAGTCGCGGCAGCTGGGCGGGCGCGGGCTCGCCGACGTCCCCGGCCTGCCCGGCTGACTATCCTCGTCGCCATGCCTGCTCTCGGCCCCCGCGCCCTGCGGATCCTCGGCACGGGTGCGGTGCGGCCCGACGAGGCCGTCACCAGCGCCGCGATGGACGAGCGCCTCGGGCTCCCGCCCGGCACCGTCGAGGCACGGACCGGTGTGCGGGTCCGGTACGTCGAGCGCGGCTCGGCCGCGGAGCTCGGCGCCCGCGCCGCGCGCAAGGCCCTGGCGGCGGCCGGCATCACCCTCGACGACGTCGACGTGATCATCGGCGCCAGCGCGACGCCCGACCAGCCGCTGCCCTGCAACGCGGCCCTGCTGCACGAGGAGCTCGCTCCGGCGCGGCCGATCGCGGCGTGGGACGTCAACGCCAGCTGCCTGAGCTTCCTGGTCGCCCTCGACCTGGCGGCCACGCTCGTCGACGCCGGACGGCACGAGCGGATCCTCATCGTGTCCAGCGACCTGGCCTCGGTCGGCCTCGACTGGTCGGACCTCGGCGCGTCCGGGATCTTCGGCGACGGTGCCGCCGCGGCTGTGGTCGGGCACGCCGGCGAGACCGGGTCGGCCGTCCTTGCCGCCGACTTCGCCACCCACAGCGAGGGCGCGCACACCTGCGAGATCCGCGGTGGCGGCTCGCGGTTCGCTCCGGACCGGGTCGACGGCGAGTACGCCGACTGGGGCCGGTTCCGGATGGAGGGCGGCGCCGTGTTCCGGCTCGCGGTCAAGCACCTGCCGCCGTTCGTCGACCGGCTGCTCGCCTCGGCGGGCACCACCATGGCCGACCTGCCGGTCGTCGTACCGCACCAGGCGAGCCACCACGCGCTGGCCTGGGTCCAGCACCACTTCGGGATCGAGGAGGGCCGGCTGGTGGACATCTACGCCGACCACGGCAACCAGGTCGGGGCATCGCTGCCGTCGGCGCTGCACGCCGCGATCGAGTCCGGCCGCCTGCAGCGCGGCGACCGGGCGCTCCTGCTCGGCACCGGCGCCGGGCTCAGCATGGGCGGGGTGGTGCTGTGCTACTGACCGACCAGCCCGAGGTCACCTTCCACTGGCTGCGCGTGGGCCACTGCAAGGGCCCCGAGGCGATGGCCCGCCAGGGCGGACGACTGCGGATCGTCGAGTTCCCGTCGTACGTCGGCGCGCTGCACCACCCGACCCAGGGCTGGACGCTGTTCGACACCGGTTACTCCCAGCACTTCATGGACGCGACCAGCCGGCTGCCCGAGCTGCTCTACCGCAACACCCTCCCGGTGACCCTGCGCCCGGAGGAGCACCTGCCGCGGCAGCTCGAGGCGCTCGACGTCGACCCGGGCGACGTACGCCGGATCGTGGTCTCCCACTTCCACGGCGACCACGTCGGTGGCCTGCTCGACCACCCGCAGGCACGGATCATCGCCGGTGCGGCCGGCGCCGAGCACGCCCTGTCCCTGCGCGGGATCAACGCCGTGCGCCACGCGATCCTGCCGGCGCTGCTGCCCGCCGACCTGCGCGACCGGCTCGACCCGGTAGACGCCTTCTCGGAGGTCGAGGTCGGCGGCCTGCGCACCTGGGACCTGCTCGGCGACCGCAGCCTGCTTGCCGTCGACCTGCCCGGCCACATGCCCGGCCACCTCGGCCTGTTGTTCACCTCCGGCGGCCGGCAGGTGCTGCTGGTCGGCGACGCGGCGTGGACCTCGCGCTCGTTCCGCGACCTCAAGCCGCCGTCCCGGCTGGCGAAGGGCGTCATGCACGACTGGGACTCGACGGTCCGCACGCTCGGCGTGCTGCACGTCCTCGACGCCGCGCACGACGACCTGCTGATCCTCCCCGCGCACTGCCCCGAGGGCCACGCGGCCTGGTACGCCGGGCACTGATGGCCGGCTCCCAGGCGGCGGTGGCCGCCGCCTTCGCCCGCGAGCGCTGGCTCCTCCCCCGTCGGTACGACGCCGCACGGGCACGCGCGCTCGACCGCTTCCTGCGCGAGGAGCTGCCGAAGGCCCGGTTCTACGCGCCTTTCGCAGGTCGGCCGCTGTCCGGACTGCCGGTCGTCGACAAGCGGACGGTGCTCGCCGACTTCGCCGCGTTCAACCGCCACGGCATCACGCTCGACCGGGCGCTGGCCGTCGCCGAGGCCGCCGAACGGTCCCGCACCTTCACCGACCGGCTGCCCGGCGGGGTGACCGTCGGCCTGTCGTCGGGCACCTCCGGGACCCGCGGCGTCTTCCTCGTCTCGGAGGCGGAGAGCCGCCTGTGGGCAGGGATCCTGATGGGGCAGCTCATGTCCACGGCCTGCCTGCGGACGCTGCTGACGCGGCCGCTGCGGATCGCGCTGTTCCTGCGCGCCAACAGCAACCTCTACGAGACCCTCGGCAGCAGGCGGGTGTCGTTCTCGTGGCACGACCTGACCCTGCCCGTAGCGGCCCACCTTCCCGACCTACCGGGGACCGACGTCCTCGTCGCTCCTGCGAGCGTGCTGCGCCAGATCGCCTCCGCGAAGCCGGCCGGGCTGCGCCCGCTGCAGGTCGTCTCGGTCGCGGAGACCCTCGAACCCGACGACGAGGCCGTCATCCGCGAGGCGTTCGGGCGACCGGTCGAGCAGATCTACCAGGCCACCGAGGGCCTGCTCGCGGTCAGCTGTCCCGCCGGCCGGCTGCACCTCAACGAGGCCCACGTGCACGTCGAGCCCGAGTGGATCGACCACCAGCGCTTCCACCCGGTCGTCACCGACTTCACCCGGACCACGCAGTACGTCGTGCGCCACCGCCTCGACGACGTCCTGCTCGCCGCGCCCGGCCCATGCCCGTGCGGCCGGCCCGGCCGATCGATCCACGCCGTGCTGGGCCGGGCCGACGACGTCCTCGCCCTCGGCGACGTGCCGGTCTACCCCGACGTGCTGCGCCACGCGGTCGCGCTCGCCGGGGACCTGGGCGACTACCGGATCGAGCAGCACGGCGCCGAGTGGCGGCTGGCGACCACCGCCGGTTCGTCCGGTGCGATGGAGCGGGTCGCCACGGAGATCGGGCTGCTGGCGCGGCGGCTGGGCGCGACGGCACCGGCCGTCGTACCGATGGCGTGGCCGGTGGAGGCGCCGGACGCGAAGCGACGACGGATCAGGAAGGTGTCATGACCCACCCCGTGAGGCTGCTGGTGACCGGTGCGTCCGGGTTCGTGGGCGGACGGCTGTGGGAGCGGGCCACCGCGGCCGGGCACGAGGTGGTCGGGATCGGCCGGCGCCGGCTGGACCGGCCGGGCTACCTCAGCGTCGACCTCGGACGGGTCTCCCCGGCACAGCTGCCGGACCTGCCGTGGCAGCCCGACGCGGTGATCCACTGCGCGGCCCGGGCGACCCCGTACGCACCCCGCAGGGAGTACGTGCGCGACAACGAGCTGGCCACCCGGACCGTCGTCGACTGGTGCACGCGGCTGGGCAGGCCGCGACTGGTGCACGTCTCGTCGTCCTCCGTGCTCTACCGCGACGGCGACCAGCTCGACCTCACCGAGGACTCGCCGGTCGGCCCGGACTTCGCCAACGACTACGCCCGCACCAAGGCCGGTTCGGAGCGGATCGTCCGCACCTACGGGGGTTCCTGGGTGATCGCCCGGCCTCGCGCGGTCTTCGGTCCCGGCGACACGGTGCTCTTCCCGCGGATCATCGCGGCGGCGAAGGCCGAACGGGTGCCTCGGCTGACCGGCCGCGAGACGCCCGCGGTGGGCGACCTGATCTACGTCGACAACCTCGCCGACTACCTGCTCCAGCTGGCCTCCCGGCCCGACCTCGGCGGCGTCTACAACCTCACCAACGCCGAGCCGGTCGAGATCCAGGCGATGCTGCTCGACGTGATCACGCAGCTCGGCTTCGACCCGCCCACCCGCGAGGTCAGCCTGACCACCGCGATGCGGGCGGCGAGCGTGCTGGAGCGGGCGTGGCGGGTGCTGCGCCTGCCGGGCGAGCCGCCGATCACCCCCTACGGCGTGGGAGTGCTGAGCTGGTCCAAGACCTTCGTGCCCGACAAGATGCTGCGCGACCTCGGGGCACCGGCGGTGTCGGTGGCGCAGGGGGTCGAGGAGTTCGTGGCATGGCAGAGGGAGCACCTGTGAGCCGCGCGAGAGACGGTCGAGAAGTACGCCCCACCGGCCGCCTGACCACGATGGCCACCCTCGGCTACCTCGCCTTGCAGGCCGGCAAGACCGTCACCGCGCTGCGGGCCGCGTCCCGGGCACCGGCAGCGGTCGAGCCCTCCACCGAGGCGATCGCCCGGGTGGTCGTGGTGCAGCCGATCCTGTCCGGCGACCCCGGGCTCGAGGACGCGTTGCGCGACAACCTGCTGTCCCTGGGCGGCGCGAGGTTCGTGTGGCTGGTCGACGAGGACGACGCGGAGGCGCAGCGGGTCGTGGAGCGGATCGGCCCGGCGCCCCGGCTGGAGGTGCGGCTCTGCCCGCCCGCGCCGGACGGCGTGAACCCCAAGCTCGCCAAGCTCCAGCCGGCGCTGGACGACTGCGCCGACGACGAGGTGCTCCTCGTCCTCGACGACGACACCCGGCTCCCCCGCGCCAGCCTCGGCGCCCTCCTCGGCGGTCTCGAGCGGGCGACACTGGCGACCGGGCTGCCGGCGTACCTGCCCGGGCGGACGCCGTGGGCCCGGCTCGTCGAGCAGTTCGTCGACAACAACGCGGCCCTGACCTACCTGCCGATGGCGCCGGTGACGATCAACGGGATGTGCTGGGCGATGCGGGTGGCCGACCTGCGGGCGATCGGCGGGTTCACGCCGATCCTGCGCAACCTCACCGACGACCTCGCCGTCGCCGGCGCGGTGCAGCGCCGCGGCGGGACGATCTGCCAGACGGCGTCGCCGCAGTGGATCACCACGACTGTCGAGTCCCCCGGCCACTACGTGCGGCTGATGCACCGCTGGATGCTCTTCGCCAACCTGCTGCTGCGCCGCCAGCCGCCCGGCACGGTCGCTGCGATCAGCGTGCTGCACGGCATCCACCCGAACCTGCTCTGGGCGGTGCTGGCCGGCTCGGTCCGCACGCGCCGGCCCGGCCCGCTGGTGGCGCTGCTCGGCGGCCGCTGGGTGCTGCTGCAGGTCGTGCACCGCCGCGTCTACGGGCGATCCCTGCACGCACCACTGCCGTCGCTCGTCTCCGAGCTGCTGCAACCGGCGCACCTCGGCCACGGCGCAGTGCAGCGCACCATCCGCTGGCGCACACGCACCTACCGGGTGCGTTCCGACGACGACTTCTCACCCGTCCGGTGAGGCCGTCATGAGGCTGCAGGTCCTGCACCTGACCGGCCAGAGCGACCCCCGCTCGTGCGCGCTCTCGCCGGTCCAGGACGCCTTCCTCGACCGCCTGCCGGTCCCGGAGACCGCGAAGGTCCGGCTGAACTTCCCCTACGACGCCGCGCTGGCGCCGTACCACGCCGTGCCGTTGTGGCTCGCGAGCCTGCGGCACCTCGTGCTGTTCTGGCGGATCCGGCTGCTGCGTGCCCGCTGGACGCGACGGAACCGGCCGCTGGTCGAGGCCCAGCTGCGGGCCGCCGACCGGACCCTCGTGCTGGCCGGGTCGATCGGCCTGGACCTGCTGGGGCGCCTCGGGCTGCCCGCCGAGGTGCTGGACCGGCTCACCGTCGTCGCGTACGGCGCCGTCGCCACCCGGCCGCCGGCCTGCCGGACCATCCGTGTCGGCAGCCGGTCGGACCACCTCGCGCGCTGGTGGCCGCACGACGTCGAGGTCTCCGCCGGGCACCTCGACTACCTCGCCGCGCCGGAGCTGGCCGCGCTGTGCGCCGGGCTCGTCGCCGAGCTGACCGGGGAGGCCGCATGAGGCGGGTCGACCTGGTCGCGCCCCCGATGGCGGGACACCTGCACCCGGTGCTCGGCATCGCCGCCCGACTGGCCGCCGAGCCCGGGCTGGACGTCCGGGTGATCAGCACCGCCGCCGCGCTGCCGGCGATCGCCGCGTCCGGCGTCACCGGCCTGGCCCTGCTGGACGGCGCCGACGAGGTGATCGAGACGGTCGTGAACCCGCCGTACCGGATCGGCAGCAACCCGCGCCTGCTCCTGCGCCAGTTCCGTGCGGCGGTCGCGCTGCAGGCCGACTTCCGGCGCGAGCTGCTGGTCGCGTGGGCCGCGCAGCGCCCGGACCTGGTGATCGCGGACTTCACGATGGGCGCGGTGGGCACGGCGGCCGACGAGATCGGCGTGCCCTGGTGGACCACCCATCCCTCGCCGTGCGCGATCGAGGGGCGGGCCGGGCCACCGTCGTACCTCGGCGGATGGCGTCCCGGCCGCTCGGCCCTGGGCCGCGGACGCGACGCCGTCGGGAGGTCGTGGGTGCGCGGGTTCAAGCGGCTCGCCCCGCGACTGGCCGGCGTGCGGCTCGCCGACGTCGGCATCACCCGCCAGTACCGCCCGGACGGCTCGGAGTCGATCTACTCGGCCGAGCGGGTGTTCGCGCTGACGCCGGAGGCGGTCGAGTACCCGCGGGCGCTGCCCGCCGCGGTCCGGTACGTCGGACCGGTGCTGCACACGCCGCCGTCCGCCGCGCCCCCACTGGTCCTCGACGCTCGACGGCGCGCCGTGCTGGTGACCGCCGGGACGCACCTGCCGTGGCACAAGGCCACCCTGGTCGCCCGGGCCGCGTCAGCGGCTCGCGAGCTGCCCGACGTCGAGGTGCACGTCAGCCTGGGCGGCACGGGCGCGGTCCCGCAGGTGCCGCCG
Organism: Nocardioides kongjuensis; assembly: GCF_013409625.1. Taxonomy (NCBI): domain Bacteria; kingdom Bacillati; phylum Actinomycetota; class Actinomycetes; order Propionibacteriales; family Nocardioidaceae; genus Nocardioides; species Nocardioides kongjuensis. The sequence continues at coordinate 4,929,547 of NZ_JACCBF010000001.1, read as the reverse complement.
GGCGTGGTGGTGCACGAGTACGTCGACTACGCCCGCGACCTGCCGCGCTTCGACGCGGTGGTCCACCACGGCGGCGCCGGCGTGCTGGGCCACACCCTCGCCGCGGGGCTGCCGTCGGTCGTGTGGCCGGTCGACTACGACCAGTTCGACCACGCGGCCCGGCTCGTGGACGCCGGAGTGGCGGTGCGGGTCCGGCGACCCGCCGAGCTGGCCGGGGCGCTGCGGCGGGTGCTCGACGAGCCGTCGTACCGGGTCCGGGCGCGGGCCGTCGCCGCCGGGATCGCCCGCGAGCCCGCGGTCGAGACGATCGCGGCGCAGGTGTGCCGACGGCTGGCGCCGGTGGCCGAGTAGCGGCTCCTCGCCTCCGCACCCGGTCGCGCGGCCCCGTGGCGTGCTCGGGCCGCCGGTTCGCGCCGGTTGGCCCACCTCCGGGCGGACGCCGGCCGGGATCCGCGAAGATGTCCCCGTGGCCGCCGACGACCGAACCGATCCCCGCGACATCCTGCGCGCCCAGGAGCGCGCGCGGGAGCACGACGAGTTCCGCTCGCTGCTGATCCCCGCCCGCGAGGTACCCCTCGTCGACGCGCCGGACGACGAGGTCCCCGAGGCCACCGGGCCCGATCCGGAGATCGTCGCTGCCGACCTGCCGGCGGACCTGCCCGACGACGAGCACGAGGCGCTGCGCCGGGTCGTGGTGACCGAGCACGCCGTCCCGCGGTTCGAGCCGCTGGAGGGCGCAGGCCAGGTGCCCGGCCTCGGTGGCGACGTGGTCCGGCGCCGGCGCAGCAGCCGTCGGAAGTCCCACCACCACACCCACCACCGGCAACCGGTCGCCGCCGAGCCGGTGCCCGAGCCCGTGATCGAGCCGGTGGTCGAGCGCGAACCGGACCCCGCGCCCGTCGCCGCGCCGCCTTCGCCGGCGACCGGCACGGGCCGCCGGGAGACCTTCATCCTGGTCGCGGTGCTGGCGGTGCTGATCGCGCTGGCCGCGATCTACGCGGCGGCCCAGAGGGCCGACCGGCCCTCCGACAGCGGGCTGCCCCAGAGCCAGGGTCAGGGCGCCAGCCGGGTCAGCTCCCAGCCGCTCGACGTACGGGCGTAGCGAAGCCGGTCGTGCATCCGGCCGGCGCGGCCCTGCCAGAACTCGAAGGACGACGGCTGGACGCGGTACCCGCCCCACGCCGGCGGCACCGGCACCTCGGCACCGGCGAACCGGTCCTCCGCCTCGGCGTAGCGCCGGTCCAGCTCGGCCCGCCCGTCGACCACCTGCGACTGGGGTGAGGCCCAGGCTCCGACCTGGGCGCCGCGCGGGCGGGTGGCGAAGTACGCCGCGACCTGGTCCGCACTCAGCGGGTGGGCGGTCCCCTCGACCCGGACCTGCCGCTCGAGGGGGTGCCACGGGAACAGCAGCGCGCAGCGGGGCTCGGCGGCCAGTGCCTCCCCCTTGCGGGAGGCCGTGTTGGTGAAGAACGTGAACCCGTCGTCCGGCCCGTCGGCCACCACCCCCTTGAGCAGCACCATCCGCGCCGACGGCGAGCCGTCGGGGTCGACGGTCGCGACCACCATCGCGTTGGGCTCGTGCACCCCTGCGTCCGACACGGCGTCGAACCAGGACTGCCACAGCGGCCACGGCGAGGGCGGTACGGCGGCCTCGACGAGCCCCTGCTCGCCGTACTCCCGGCGCAGCGCGGCCAGGTCGGGTCCGATGGTCATGGGGCCACCCTAGGGAACCGCCCGGAACGGTCCTGGGGGGCCTTGGGGCAGAATGCCGGGTGGCCCGCGGACCGCCCGGCTCGGAGCGTCCGCACCGTCGAACGAAGGAGCACGCCGATGCCTGAGGTACATCACGGACTGGAGGGCGTCGTCGCCTTCGAGACCCAGATCGCGGAGCCCGACAAGGAAGGCTCGGCGCTGCGCTACCGCGGTGTCGACATCGAGGACCTGGCCGGCCGGGTCCCCTTCGAGAACGTCTGGGGCCTGCTGATCGACGGCTCCTTCACCCCCGGCCTGCCGCCGGCCGAGGCGTTCAGCCTCCCGGTCCACACCGGCGACGTCCGCGTCGACGTCCAGGCCGCGATCGCGATGCTCGCCCCGGCCTTCGGCTTCGGCCAGACCTACGACATCTCCGACGAGCAGGCCCGCGCGGACCTCGCCCGCGTGGCCGTCATGGTCCTGTCCTACGCCGGCCAGTCGGCGCGCGACATCCACCTGCCCGTCGTCCCGCAGAAGCTGGTCGACGAGGGCAGGACGCTCGCCGAGAAGTTCCTCATCCGCTGGCGGGGCGAGGCGGACCCGAAGCACGCCCACGCGATCGACGCGTACTGGTCCTCCGCGGCCGAGCACGGCATGAACGCCTCCACCTTCACCGCGCGCGTGATCACCTCCACCGGTGCCGACGTCGCCGCCGCCTTCTCCGGCGCGATCGGCGCGATGAGCGGCCCGCTCCACGGCGGCGCCCCCTCGCGCGTGCTCGGCATGATCGAGGAGGTCGAGAGGTCCGGCGACGCCGAAGGCTACGTCAAGGGCCTGCTCGACTCCGGCGAGCGGCTGATGGGCTTCGGCCACCGGGTCTACCGCGCCGAGGACCCCCGCGCCCGGGTGCTGCGCCGTACCGCTCGCGAGCTCGACGCGCCCCGCTACGAGGTCGCCGAGGCCCTGGAGAAGGCCGCCCTCGCCGAGCTCCGCTCCCGTCGTCCCGACCGCGTCCTCGAGACCAACGTGGAGTTCTGGGCGGCGATCGTCCTCGACTTCGCCGAGGTCCCGGCCAACATGTTCACCTCGATGTTCACCTGCGCCCGCACCGGCGGCTGGTCGGCCCACATCCTCGAGCAGAAGAAGACCGGCCGCCTGATCCGTCCCTCGGCGATCTACACCGGTCCCTCCACCCGTCCCGCCAGCGACATCGAGGGCTGGAACCCCGCCTGGGGGAAGTGAGCCTCAGCCCGCCCCTGGGCACCGCCTGACCCGGGCTACAGCCGCCCGGTGTACCAGGACAGCCGACCCCGCGCGCCCTCCCGGGTGAGCGAGATGTGCACGTGGTCGCGGTGCCGCAGGGTGCGGGAGCACTCGCGCTTCGAGGGGCACGCGGCGTTGAGGTACGGCGCGGGGGCGAACCGGCGCCAGGACGACCAGGTGGTGTCGTCCCAGATGACGTACATGACGCCCATCCGCCGGGCCAGTGCGGCGGGGTTGCCGGCGGCATCGGTGGCGAGGAGCGCGGCGAGCAGGCGACGGACCCGCCGCCGGTCCGCCGGTCGGCGCACGTCGACCGACCAGTCGAACGCCCGACCCTCGTCGTGCTCCGAGGGGCTGGTCCCGCACGCGCGGGAGATGCCGCCGAAGGCGCCCCCGAAGCGCCGCACGGTCCACCTCGCCAGGGCCCGGGTACCGACCCGGTCGTGGGGTGAGCAGCGGGTGGGCGGCTCGTACGGCGCGTAGTCCTCGATCGGCGCGTCGTCGGCGACGGCACCCGAGGCGGGCAGCAGCGTCAGCGCCGTCGCCAGCAGGGCGACGGCGAGCAGGGCGCGCACGACGGACACACCCGCCCATCGGCGGCCGGGACGACGACCTGAGGCTCAGACCGCGACGCCGACCTGCTCCAGGAACGCCGCGGCGGCGGGCGAGGGGCCGAACGGGCCCCACACGACGTGCTCGGTGCGCACCGGCGCCCTGGTCACCGGTACGGCGACCAGGCCGGGCAGCTGCTCCACGAACGTCGACGCGAGCAGCGCGACCGCCAGGCCCGCGCGCAGCAGCCGACCCATGAGCAGCATGTCGGTGGTCTCGAAGCTGACCTCGCGCCGCAGCCCGGCGTCGGCGAAGGCGCCGTCGGACTGCAGCCGGCCGGTCGTGCCGGCGGGGAAGTCGACGAAGGTCTCGCCGGCGATCCGGGCCAGGGTCAGCCGCGACCGCCCGGCCAGCGGGTGCTCGGGCGCCATCACGGCCCGGTGCTGGTCTCGCGCGAGCTGGCGCCCGGCGACGCCGGTGATCTCCCAGCCGTCGGGCAGGCCGAGGAAGGCCAGGTCCAGGGAGCCGTCGGCCACCTGCTGCACGTGCGTGTCGCTGTTGCCGCTGGTCAGCCGGACCTGGACCTGCGGGTAGCGCTCGCGGAAGGTCCGCAACGCCTCCGGCACGTCGACCGCAGCCACCGTCGGGATGACGCCGATCGACAGCGGCCCGCGCACCTCGCCGGTCGCGGCGGCGACCTCCGCCCGGGCTCGGTCCGCCGCGTCGAGGCACTGCCGGGCGATCGGCAGGAACGCCTGACCCGCGGCGCTGAGCCGGACCTGGCGACTGGTGCGGTGGAAGAGCCGGACACCCAGCTCCTGCTCGAGCCGGGCGACCTGGTGGCTGAGGGCGGACTGCACGACGAAGCAGGACTCGGCCGCCCGGGTGAAGGACCCGTGCTCGGCGATGGCGACGACGTACCTCATCTGCTGGAGCTCCACCGATCCATCTTGATCCACGATCGATCCAATGAAAAGCATGTGTTGGACTCATTGATCGAACAGGCGGACGCTGGACGCATGACCACCACGCTCGACCGCCCCGCACCTCAGGCGACCACCGGCAGCACCGCGAGCACGGCGGGGCTGACCGCCCTCACCGCCCTCGCCCCGGCCGTCTGGGGCACGACCTACCTGGTCACCACCGAGCTGCTCCCGCCGGGCCACCCGATGTTCGCCGGACTGCTCCGCGCGTTGCCGGCGGGCCTGCTCCTGCTGGCGGTCTTCCGCCGCCTCCCCCGCGGCGCGTGGTGGTGGCGCTCGCTGGCCCTCGGCACGCTCAACATCGGCGCGTTCTTCCCGCTGCTCTTCGTGGCCGCCGAGCGCCTGCCCGGCGGCGTCGCCGCGACGGTCGGTGCAGTCCAGCCGCTGCTGGTGATCGCGCTGGCCCTCCCCCTCCTCGGCGAGCACCCCACCGCGGCACGCGTCGCCTGGGCTCTCGCCGGCGTCGGCGGCGTCGCGCTCGTCGTCCTCGGCCCCGACGCCACCCTCGACCCGGTCGGCCTGCTCGCAGGCCTGGGCGGCGCGCTGTCGATGGCGAGCGGCGTCGTCCTGACCCGCCGCTGGGGACGCCCCGACGGCGTCAGCTCCCCCGTCCTGGTGAGCTGGCTGCTGACCGCCGGCGGCCTGGTGCTGCTGCCGACCACCTTCCTCCTCGAGGGCGCGCCGCCCGCCATCGACGCCCCGGCGGCCGGCGGCTACCTGTGGCTCGGCGCGGTCGGCGGGCTGGCGGCGTACCTGCTCTGGTTCCGCGGCCTGGGCTCGCTGCCGGTTGTGGCGACCGCCCTCCTCGGCCTGCTCTCCCCCGTCGTGGCGGCGGCTCTCGGCTGGCTGGTCCTCGGTGAGGCGCTGCGGCCGGTCCAGCTGGCCGGGTTCGCACTCGCCCTCGCCGCCATCCTCGGCGGCCAGCTCACCCGCCGGTGACCGGTCAGGGGACGACGTGGTCGAGCAGGTCCGCGCTGGCGGTGGCGGCCACGGCCGGGTCGCCGGCGCGGATCGCGTCGAGCACCGCGTCGTGCTCGGCGGCGAGCACGTCGGCGGCGCCGGGGTGCTCGATGCTGGCGCGCAGGGTCTCGACCAGGCCGTCGTAGAGCTCGACGAGGAGCGGGTTGTGGGCCGCAGCCACGACCGCGCAGTGGAAGTCGACGTCGGCGTCGATGAAGGCCGGGCCGTCGCCGTCCAGCACCGCCTGGCGGCGGCGGTCCATGATCGCGTCCATCGAGGCCAGGTCGGCAGCGGTACGACGCTCCGCCGCCAGCGCCGCGGCGCGGACCTCGATCGCGTGCCGGACCTCCAGCAGGTGGGCGATGTCGACCCGGGCGAGCTGCTTGCGCATGAGCGCCTGCATGTCGGTGGTGGCCGCGACGTACGTGCCGTCGCCGCGCCGGACCTGCAGCAGCCCGAGGTGCGCGAGCGCCTTGACCGCCTCGCGCACGGTGTTGCGGCTGACGCCGAGAGCCGCAGCGAGGGCCGGCTCCGGCGGGACCCGGGTGCCGACCTCCCACTCACCACTCTCCAGCAGCGCACGCATCCCCGCGATGGCCTGGTCGACCAGCGAGGCGGGCGTGGTGGGAGCGAGGGGCATGGGAATCCTTCCGGTTATTCGTCCAATGATCGGATGTCTGCGTATCCTAACGGCATGTCCGCCGTGGTCCATGATGCCGCCGCCCTGCCGCCGACCGCATCCGAAGGCTCGCGCGGCCGCGCCAGCCTGGGGCTCGCACTCGCCGTGCTGCTGGTCGCGTTCAACCTGCGCCTCGCGATCACCTCGCTCGGCGCGCTGCTCGACCACCTGGGCGACCTCGGCGTCTCGGCGGCCACGCAGGGCGTGCTGACCTCGGTCCCCGTCGTGTGCTTCGCCGCCGTCGGCGCGACGGCGATGGTCGTCACCCGCCGCATCGGCGTCGACCGCGGCCTGGTCGCCGCACTCGCCCTGATCGCGACCGGCCTGGTGCTGCGCGTCCTCGACGGCACCCCCGCCCTCATCGCGGGCACGGCGGTCGCGTGCTCGGGCATCGCGCTCGGGAACGTGCTCATCCCCGCGATCGTCAAGGAGCACTTCCCCCACCGGATCGGCACCATGACCGGCGCCTACTCCGCCGTGCTCTCCCTCGGCTCGGCCGTCGGCGCCGCGACCACGGTGCCGATCGCCGACGCGGCCGGCTCCTGGCGGGTCGGGCTCGGCGTGTGGGCACTGACCGCCGTCGCCGCCGGGATCGCCTGGGCGCCGTACTGCCGCCGTCGCGACCCGCAGCGCGCCCACGTCCGCAGCACCTCGCTGTGGCGCAGCCCGACCGCGTGGGCGGTCACCCTGGTCTTCGCGACCCAGTCGCTCAACGCCTACGTGATGATGAGCTGGCTCCCGAGCGTGTACGCCGACGCCGGGTTCAGCGACGCGACGGCCGGCCTGCTGCTGGCCACGAGCATCGTCATCGGCGTGCCGTTCTTCTTCGTCGCCCCGATGCTCGCGGTCCGGCTGCGGCACCAGGGCCACCTCGTCCTCGCGCTGACCGCCCTCACGGCGGCCGGCTGGGTGGGCCTGTGGATCGCACCGGTCGGTGGCGCGTGGGTGTGGGCCGCGCTGCTCGGCGCCGGTGGCGCGATCTTCCCCGTGGTGCTCGCCATGTTCGCTCTGCGCACCACCTCCAGCACCCAGACCGGCTCCCTGTCGACCATGGCGCAGAGCGTCGGCTACCTCCTGGCGGCCGGCGGCCCGTTCCTCGTCGGCGTCCTCCACGACGCGTCCGGCACCTGGTCGGCCGCCTACGTCCTGCTCCTCGCCACCGCGGCCGTCCAGGTCGTCGTCGGGTACGTCGCCGGCCGGCCGGTCAGGATCACCGAGAGCTGAGTGCCCCCACCAGCACCGCCAGCGCCCGGTCCAGCTCGTCGTCCGTCGGACCACCGAAGCCGACCACCAGGCCGCTGAGCCGGGCCGTGCGGCAGTAGTCGCGCAGCAGGTTGACCCGGAATCCCGCGTCCTCGGCGGCCGCCCGCACCCGCACCGCGCGGGCGTGGGGCAGCAACCAGGTCGAGTACATGCCGGCGACCGGACCCGCGAGCCCGGCGTACGGCGACAGCGCCTCGACCACCCGCGGCGCGCGCTCGGCATAGACCCGGCGGGCCGAGCGGACCACCGCGTCGACGTACCCGTCGCGCAGCAGGGTCACCAGCGCGCGCTGCACCGGCCACGGCGGGGCGTCGTGGGTGAGCGAGCGGTGGGCGTCGTACGCGTCGAGCAGGCGGTCCGGCACGACCGACCAGCCCAGCCGCAGCGACGGCAGGATCGCCTTCGACGCGGTGCCGAGGTACGCGACCCGGTCGCGGTCGAGCGAGGCGAGCGCCGGCACCGGCGCGACGTCGTAGCGGAACTCGGAGTCGTAGTCGTCCTCGATCACCAGCGCCTCGTCGCGGCGCGCGGTCGCGAGCAGGGTCAGCCGGTCGGCGGCGGGCATCACGCGGCCGAGCGGGTGCTGGTGGGCGGGTGTCACGTACGCGGCGCTGCAGCCGGACAGGTCCGTGACCGGCTCGAGCGCCGGGAGGTCACGCACCTCGCGCCCCGACTCGAGCACCGTCGCGACCGCCGCACGGTAGCCGGGGTCCTCGACCGCCACCGCCGCTCGCGGGAGCACCGCCAGCAGGTGCCGCAGCCCGGCCCCCGTGCCGCCGGTGACCCGCACCCGCTCGGCGTCGACGGCCAGGCCTCGGCCGCGGCCGAGCCGCTCGGCGAGCAGCGCCCGCAGCTCGGGCAGTCCGCGCGGGTCGTCGTACCCCCGCGGTGGCGTCGCCACCGACACCTCCCGCCAGGCCCGCCGCCACACGGCCCGGTGCCGCGGGTCGATCCAGGGCGTGCCGGCGTCGAGCATGACGAGGGGCCGCTCCACGACAGGGGTACGACGACGGCGGGGTGCCGCGGCCCGGCCGCTCGTGCCGCCGGCGACCCAGGTCCCGGACCCCTGCCGCGCCTCCAGCCAGCCCTCGGCGAGCAGCTGGTCGAAGGCCTGCTCGACCACGGAGCGGGAGACGCCGAGGTCGGCGGCCAGGCGCCGGGTCGCGGGCATCCGGTCGTCACGGACGAGCGCGCCGTCGAGCACCAGTTGACGCACCTGGTCGGCGAGCTGGGTGCCGAGCGGTCTCGGGTCGGTCCGGTCGAGGCGAACGGGAAGCATCACAATTGGCCTGTCGGAGTAGCGGTGAAATGGCCCGTGCCTGCAGGCCACTTCCGGACCACGATAGACCCATGAGCGTTGTCATGGAGCCCACCGACCGCACCCGGATCCGCCGCGGCCGCAACCGCGCCGTCGCCGAGCGCACCGACCTGCTGGCCCTGCTGACCGACGCCCTGGTCGCGCACCTCGGCGTCACCGTCGGCGACCACCCGGTGGTGCTGCCGACGGCGTTCGCGGTCGACGTGGACGGCCCCGACGAGGGCGGCACGCTCTACGTGCACGGCTCGGTCGCAGCCCGGTGGCTGCGCTCCTCCGCCGGCACGACCGTGTGCGTCACCGTCACCGAGCTCGACGGGCTGGTCGCCGGCCGCTCGGCCTTCCACCACTCGATGAACTACCGCTCCGCCGTGGTCATCGGGCAGGCCCGGGTCGTCGAGGACGAGGCCGAGCGGCAGCACGCCCTCGACCTGATCGTCGACCACATGCTCCCGGGCCGCTCCGCGACCCTGCGCCCCAGCACCCGCAAGGAGCTGGCCGCCACCGCCGTGCTCGCCGTACCGCTCGCCGAGGCGTCGATGAAGGCCCGCGCCGGCGACCCGGTCGACGAGCCGGAGGACGTCACCGCCGGGATCTGGGGCGGGCACGTCCCGGTCCGGCGGGTGCTCGGCGCCCCGGTCCCGGCGCAGGACAACCTGCCCGGGCTCGACGTACCGGACGACGTGCGGGACCGCGCCTGCTGACGTCAGGACCTCCGCAGCCCGGACTCGATGGCGAAGACGACCAGCTGGGCCCGGTCCCGCGCCTGCAGCTTGACCATCGCCCGGCTGACGTGGGTGCGGACGGTGTCGGGGCTGACGACCAGCGCGTCGGCGATCTCACCGTTGGACATGCCGGTCGCGACCCAGCCGAGGATCTCCCGCTCGCGCTCGGTGAGGTCGCCGATCCGCGGGTGCGGACGCTCGGCACGGCTGGCACCGAAGTGGTCGATCACGGTGCGGGTCACGGACGGCGCGAGCAGTGAGCCGCCCTCGGCCACCACCCGCACCGCGTCAAGGATGGCGGTCGGCTCGGCGTCCTTGAGCAGGAAGCCGCTGGCGCCGTTGCGCAGCGCCTCGAAGACGTACTCGTCGAGCTCGAAGGTCGTCAGCATGACCACCTTGACCGCGGCGAGGGCCGGGTCGGCGGCGACCTCGGCGAGCAGGCCGAGGCCGTCCAGCACGGGCATCCGGATGTCGCAGAGCACCACGTCGGGCGTCGTACGACGCAGCAGGGCGAGCCCCTCGCGTCCGTCCCCCGCCTCGCCGGCCAGCTCGAGGTCCGGCTCGGCGGCGACGAGGGTGGCCAGGCCCATCCGGACCAGCGGCTGGTCGTCGACGAGCGCGACCCGGATGGGAGCGCTCATGCGGGCAGCACCGCGCTGACCTCGAACCCACCGTGCGGCACCGGGCCGGCACGGAAGGTGCCGCCGAGCGCCTCGACGCGCGAGCGCATGCCGCTGATGCCCATGCCCTCATCCTGCACGGCGCCGCCGTGCCCGTCGTCCGAGACGCGCAGCGCCACGCTGTCGGCGCCGCGCTCCCACACGACCGTGGCGGTGCTGGCGGCGGCGTGCCGCAGCACGTTGGTCAGCGCCTCCTGGAGCACCGCGTACGCCGCCGCGCCGCTCTGCGGTGTCAGCTCGCCGGGCTCGCCGATCACCTCGAGCCGCAGGCCGGCCGAGCGCACCCGCTCGACCAGCGCCGGGATCGCCTCGACGCCGGAGGCGGGACGGCGCGGGGCCGGCTCCCCCGCGATCGTCGCCAGCTCGGTGCGCAGCGCGTCGAGGGCCTCGCGGCTGGTGGTGCGGATCGCCTCCAGGCTGGTGCGGGCGGCGGCCGGGTCGCGGTCGAGGACGTGCAGCGCCACGCCGGCCTGCATCGCGATCACCGCCAGGCCGTGGCCGACGCCGTCGTGGAGGTCCTGCGCCATCCGCAGCCGCTCCTCGGCGGCGGCACGCGAGGTACGGTCCACCCACGCAGCCCGGCCCTGCCGGAGCATGCTGCCGATCGCGGCGGCCGCGGACACCAGCGCGCCGATGCCGATGGCCTGCCAGGCGCCCACCGCGAGCTCGTCCCACCGAACGCCGCGAACCACGAGGCCCGCCCAGGTCAGGACGGCCGCGGTCAGCAGCAGCGGGAACCAGGTGGGGAAGGGCCGCCGGGTGGCCACCACGAAGGACGCCACGATCAGCGCGAAGAAGATCGGACCGTTCTCGCCGCCGACGGCGAAGTAGGCGCCGCTCAGCGCACCGGTCGCCGCCAGCAGCACGGGGAACCGGTCGAGCAGCAGCAGCGACGTCGCAGCCGCGGCCGCGAGCACCACGACCAGCACCCGCCCGACGACCCCGCCCTCGACCCGGCCGACGTGCCCGAGGTTCACGGCGAACGAGCCGCCGGTGATGATCACCGCGACCGGGATCAACCACAAGCGCCTCGCCAGCCACACGTTCGTGTCCATGCCCCGAACCTAGGCGAGCCCGCACTCCTCGACGTACGCCGGCGAGAGCCTCCGGCGTACGCAGTCCTGCGTACGCCGCAGCCGCGTGCGGGCGGACGCGCTCGCCGCACGAAGCAGGGAGCGTAGGGGCCATGGATGCACACGGAACGACGGTGGCCGCCACCGACAACCTCACGAAGGTCTACGGGGACCGGGTCGCCGTGGACAGGGTCACGATGACCGTGCAGCGTGGCGAGGTCTACGGCTTCCTCGGCCCCAACGGCGCCGGGAAGACGACGACCCTGCGGATGCTGCTCGGCCTGATCCGGCCGACCTCCGGCACGGCGTACGCCACCGGTTCGATCGGCGCGCTGATCGAGGGGCCCGGCTTCTTCCCCTACCTGTCGGGGCGCGCCAACCTGCGGGTCCTGGCCCGGCACCGCGGCCTGCCCGACGCCGAGGTGGAGCGCGTGCTGGAGCGGGTCGACCTCGCGAGCCGCGGAGACGACCGGTTCAAGGGCTACTCGCTCGGCATGAAGCAGCGTCTCGGCGTCGCCGCCGCGCTGATGGGCGACCCGGAGCTGATCGTCCTCGACGAGCCGACCAACGGCCTCGACCCGGCGGGCATGGCCGACATGCGTGCGCTCGTCGTCGACCTGGCCCGCGGCGGCCAGACCGTGCTGCTGTCGAGCCACCTGCTCACCGAGGTGCAGGAGATCTGCCACCGCGTCGCCGTCATCAACGACGGGCAGCTGCTGCGCGAGGCAGGCGTTGCGGAGCTGCGCGGCGGCGTCTCGCTGCGGGTCCGGGCCACGCCCGAGCCGGAGGCGCTCGCCGTCGCGATGCGGCTGGCCGGCGACGACGGCGTACGACGCGATGCCGAGGGCCTGCTGCTCACCCTGCCGGCCGACCGTGCGCCCGACGTCGCCCGCGCGCTGGTCGGCGCCGGTGTCGACGTCCACGAGATCACCGCTGCCGAGCGCAGCCTCGAGGAGGTCTTCTTCGAGATGACCAGCCAGAAGGAGTCCGTGCGATGAGCACCCTGACCGCCACCACCCGCAGCACCCGGGCCGAGCTGATGCGCCTGCGCGCGTGGCCGGCCGTGTGGATCACGCTCGGCGCCTGGCTCGTGCTGAGCCTGCTGTTCGGCTACCTGTTCACCTATCTGTCGTACACCAGCGGCGACCCGGGCTTCAGCGACGAAGGCACCACCCGGGCCCAGCAGCTCGCACAGATGATGCCGGACGCCGTGCCCGACGTCTTCTTGCAGGGCATGCCGATGTTCGGCGGCGCGCTGATGATGGTGCTGGGCGCGCTCGTCGCCGGCAACGGCTACGGGTGGGGCACCTGGAAGACCCTGTTCTCGCAGGGGGTGCGTCGTACGCCGGCCCTGGTGGGCTCGGTCCTCTCCCTCACCGCGGTCGTCGTCGGCACCCTCGTCGTCACCTTCGCGCTCGACCTCGGCGTCTCCCTGCTGATCGCGACCACCGAGTCGCAGGACGTCGTGATGCCGTCCGCCGGGTCGGTCGCGCAGTCGTTCGGTGCCGGCTTCCTGGTGCTCGAGATGTGGGCCCTGCTCGGCTTCCTGCTCGGCACCCTGGCCCGCGGCCCGGCCCTCTCGGTCGGCCTCGGCCTGGTGTGGGCGCTCGTCGTCGAGAACCTGCTGCGCGGCGTCGGCCAGCTCCTCGGCTGGGTCGAGAACCTCACGGCGGTGCTGCCCGGCACCTCCGCCGGCTCGCTGATCGGCTCGATCGTCTGCGTCGGGGTCGGCGACGGCACCCCCGGCGTCGTCGACACCGTCCCCGGCCCCCGGGCAGCGATCACCGTCGGGGTGTACGTCGTCCTCGCGGTCCTCGCCAGCATCGCGCTCGTCCGGCGGCGGGACGTGACCTGACACCGACCCGGCTCGAAATGGCTCCGGGAAGGGGCCGACCCGTCAGAAGGTAGCTCGCATATCCCGGCGACCCGGCAGAAAGTAGCTCGAGCGCAGGCCACGTTCTGCCGGGTCGATGCGAATTCGGGGCCAGTTCGCGCCGGGTCAGAGCGATTCCGAGGCCAGTTCCTGCCGGGTCGGCGTGGGGGCAGCGTCAGCCGAGCAGCTTGCCGAAGCACCGCGACAGCGGGGCGTCCTTGTAGAACCCGAAGCCGGGGACCTCCTCGTAGCCGGCGCTGCGGTACAGGCTGATCGCCTCGGGCTGCCGCAGCCCGGTCTCCAGGACGGCCAGGTCGTGGCCGGCCTCCCGCGCCGAGTCCTCGAGTGCGGCGAGCACGGCGCGGGCGAACCCGCGGCCCCGCTGCTCGGCGACCACGAACATCCGCTTGACCTCGACCGCGCTGGAGCCGCCCAGCACCTGCACGGGTGACCGGCGCCAGGCGCCGGTCGCGACGGGCGTCCCGGCGTCGTCGTACCCGACCAGGAAGAGGCCCTCGGGGAGGTCGAAGACCGCCGGGTCGACCGGGCTCTCGTCGGGCGAGCCATAGCGCTCGACGTACTCCTGCTGGACACGGGCGACCAGGGTCGCGGCGTCGGGGTGGAGGTAGCCGACGGGGCGCAGGTCGAGGGAGGCTTGCATGGCGAAACCGATTGAACAGGGCCGTGACCGGGCTGTCACAATGGGGACATCTCTGACAGCGTCGTCAGCCTGTCCTCTCTGCCTGTGCCGATCGAGAAGGTTGACCACGTGACCGACATCCAGATCCCCGCCGACCTCAAGCCCGCCGACGGCCGCTTCGGCGCGGGGCCCTCGAAGATCCAGCCGAGCCACCTCACCGCGCTGGCGGCCACCGGCGACCAGTTGATGGGTACGTCGCACCGCCAGGCCCCCGTCCGCAACGTGGTCGGCCGCGTGCTGCAGGGCCTCGGCGACCTGTTCACCCTGCCCGACGGCTACGAGGTCGTGGTCGGCAACGGCGGGGCGACGGCGTTCTGGGACATCGCAGCGTTCGGCCTGATCGAGAAGAAGTCGCAGCACCTGACGTTCGGTGAGTTCTCGAGCAAGTTCGCCTCGTCGGTCAAGGCCGCCCCGTGGCTGGACGCGCCGTCGGTGATCGCCGCCGACCCGGGCTCGCGGCCCGAGGCTGTCGCCGAGGCCGGCGTCGACGTCTACGGCTGGGCCCACAACGAGACCTCGACCGCGGTGATGGCGCCGGTCGTGCGCCCCGAGGGCACGGACGAGGGTGCGCTCGTCCTCATCGACGCCACCTCGGGCGCCGGCGGCCTGCCGGTCGACCTGGCCGAGACCGACGTCTACTACTTCGCGCCGCAGAAGTGCTTCGCCTCGGACGGCGGCCTGTGGTTCGGCATCTTCAGCCCTGCCGCGATCGAGCGCGCCGAGCGGATCGCCGCCACCGACCGCTACATCCCGCCGTTCTTCAACCTCAAGACGGCCATCGACAACAGCCGCCTCAACCAGACCTACAACACCCCGTCGGTCGCCACGCTGTTCCTGATGGCCGAGCAGCTGGACTGGATGAACGGGCAGGGCGGGCTCAAGGGCATGGTCGAGCGGACCACGGCGTCGTCCGACGCGCTCTACGGCTGGGCCGAGCGGACGGCGTACACCACGCCCTACGTCGCCGACCCGAGCCACCGCTCGCTGGTCATCGGCACCATCGACTTCGACGACGCGATCGACGCCGCCGAGATCGCGAAGGTGCTGCGCGCCAACGGGATCGTCGACACCGAGCCGTACCGCAAGCTCGGCCGCAACCAGCTGCGGATCGCGATGTACCCCGCGATCGACCCGGCCGACGTCGAGGCGCTGACGCGGTCGATCGACTACGTCGTCGACGCCCTCGGGGCCTGATCAGGCGTAGACGTCGACCCGGCTCGCACCGAGCGCCACGAACAGCTCGGTGCGGCCGGGACCACGCACGGCTCCCGGGGTGGCCAGCACCTCGGCGACGGCGCGCTCGAGGTCCCGGTGCTCCTGGAAGTGCCGCAGCGCGGCCGAGCGCCACTCGTCGATGTCCGGCCCCATGCCCGGCATCGAGGCGACCGCCCCACGCGACCGCGCCAGCCAGCCCGCGCAGAGGAGGGCGAACGCCATCAGCAGGGCTGCGGTGGTGAGCTCCATCGACATCGTCGTCTCCTCCCGGTCGGGTTGGTGGTTCGGTGCCTGACCAACGAGGTCCGGTACGACGGGTGACGACACCCGCCGAAAATCGGGACCGGGTCCCAGGCGGGTGGCCGACGTACATGGCCGCCTCGTCGAGCCTCGAGACCTCCGGCCGTCCTGGGAGTCTCCGTGGGCGTCGGTTGGGTGGCCGGTTTCGTTCCGAAAGGGCAGTGACGAGGGAGTTGGAGGGGTGGTCGGGTTCCGCGATCGGGCTACGGTCCCGCAGCCACATTCGTGGCATGTCGTGACGTCGGTTCTCCACACCCCGGGAGTCGAGTTTCCCCTGTCCCCAGGCGGGTTCTGAACGTTCGCTTCTGTCGGAGGTGGGTGGGAGAATTCAGTCATGGATCTCGGAACCCGCCACCGTTCGACAACCCCGGTGCTGTCACGGTTGAGCGCCGGGATCCGGGCCCGCAACCAGCTCCTCGTCGAGGAATGGGCGGCGATCGTGGAGTGGGCCGGCGACCACATCGTGTCCGGTCCTCAGGGTGCGGCGACGATCACCGAGGGCTACCTCGACACCGGCGTCCCGATCGCCGGCGCGGGGGCGCCGTTGGTGTCGGAGTTCGCGTTGATGGAGCTCGTCGCGGTCCTCGGCCGCACCCCCGACGGCGGCAAGGCCTACGTCGGACGAGTCATCGAGTGCGCCTGGCGGCTACCCAACGTCTACGACGCCGTCATCGCCGGGAAACTCGCTCCGTGGCGGGCCGAACGGATCGCGGACCTCACCCGCAGCCTGTCGGGTGAGGCGGCGGGGTTCGTGGACCGGCAGCTGTGGAACGCCTCCGGCGTCGGGTGGGCCCAGTTCGAACGCCTCGTTGCGGAGGCGGTGTTGCGGTTCGACCCCGAACGCGCGGAAGCCGACCGGGCCAAGGCTGCCGACCACCGTCACTTCGACATCAGTGACGTGGACGAGCACGGCCTGGTGCACCTCGACGGACTGCTGGATGCCGCCGACGGGCACGACCTCGACCAAGCCGTCGGACGTCGGGCGGAGGTTCTCGGCCGGCTCGGGGATGACTCGTCACTCGACGTGCGGCGGTCGAAGGCGGCGGCCGATCTCGCCCGCCAGGACCTGGCCCTCGACCTGCTGGTCCCGGACCCCGACACCGGGGAGGTGGTCGCGACCGTCCCCGGTCGCAAGGTGGTCCTCAACGTGCACGTCACCGACACCACCCTTGCTGGCCGGAACCCGGTCGGGCGGTGGGACGAGGGCCGCTGCCCGATCACCACCGCGCAGATCCGGGAGTGGCTGCGTGCCCGGCACACCACGATCATCGTGCGGCCGGTCATCGACCTCGCCGACCACCTCCCCGTCACGGCCTACGAGATCCCCGACCGACACAAGACCAGGGTCGCGTTGCGGGACCACACCTGCCGCTTCCCCCACTGCGCCCGTCCCGCGACCCGGTGCGACATCGACCACGCGAAGCCTCACGACCGGGGTGGTCCGACCTGCCCCTGCAACCTCGTCCCGCTCTGCCGGCGGCACCACCGCGCCAAGACCCACTCGACCTGGCGCTACGACACACCGGCGCCGGCCACCTACGTGTGGACCAGCCCCAACGGCTACCGGTTCCGGGTCGACCACCGCGGCACCCACCCCGTCCACCCGCCCGACGAGTAGCGACCCCGCCCCACACCCCGCAGGACTCCACGTCTGCGGGGGCACGGGCATGCCGACCCGACCGCTGGATGAGGTCTACAACCGTCCCGCGATGAGCTCGTAGGCCGAACGCCCGAACGCCACCATCCGGGCGACCTCCACCTGGGTCTGCGTCGCGCGCAGCGTCTCCAGGGCGGCGTCGACGGCGTCCTCCCGCGGCCAGCCGTAGACGCCGGCACTCACCAGCGGGAAGGCGACCGAGCGGGCGCCGAGCTCGTCGGCGACCTCGAGCGCCCGGCGGTAGCAGGAGGTGAGCAGGCTCCGGTCGGTCTCGCCGGCGTTGTGGTTGGGGCCGACCACGTGGATCACCCAGTGCGCGGGCATCAGGCCGGCGGTGGTCCAGCCGGCGTCACCGGTCGCCAGGCCGGCCGGGAAGCGTCGTACGCAGTCGGCGAGGACCTCCGGCCCACCCGCCCGGTGGATCGCTCCGTCGACGCCGCCGCCACCGCGCATCCGGCGGTTGGCGGCGTTGACGACCGCGTCGACCTCCTGCGCGGTGATGTCGCCCTCGACGACCTCGATGTCCATCAGTCGACCGTACGGAGCCGGACCGTGCACGGTCCACCCTCGACGAGGCCCTCGGCCGTGCGGACGGCCTTCTTCACCGGCAGCACGAACGTCTTCTCCTCGGCGCTCGGGAACACCGACGTGCGCCAGGTGCTGGCGCCCACGCTCACCTCGACCCGGACGCTGCCGAAGCCCTTGCGCGGCCCCGCCTCGTCGATCACGTCGGACACCTCGAACGGCAGGCTGACGAAGAACCAGGCGCCGCCGGACTCCTCGTCGCGCGCCTGCCAGCGCCACAGCTCGGCGGTGAACTCGTGCTCGGTCACGTGCCGATCGTTCCACCACCCGCCGACATCAGGTCAGCAGCCGCAGCGTCGCCCGCTCCAACTGCTCCCGTGTCGCGCCCGAGGGCACCCGGATGGTGCGGCCCTCCTCGTACGCGTCGACGACCCGTGGGTCGACGTAGGCCGACCGGGCCAGCGCGGGGGTGTTGCCGAGGAACTCCGCGACCTCCCGCATCGCCGCCGTGACGGCGCGCCGCCGGGCCGTCCTCGACGCATCCGGTCCGGGTGCCCCCGCCAGCGCAGCGGCGGCGAGCACGGTGCCGTGCCAGGTCCGGAAGTCCTTGGCGGTGACGTCCATCCCACTCACCTCGCGCAGGTAGTCGTTGACGTCGGTCCCGGTCACGTCCAGCAGCCGACGGTCCTGCCGCCGACGGCGGCGCCGGCGGTCGAGCGCCTCGACGACGACCGGGTCGTCGATCTCCACGTGGTGCTCGATCCCGGACTTCCCGGTGAACTCGAAGACGAGCGCGTCCCCGGAGCGGCGCACGTGCTGGCGCTCGAGGGTGGTCAGGCCGAAGGAGCCGTACTCCTCGGCGTACACGTCGTTGCCGATCCGGAAGCAGCCCAGGTCGATCAGCCGGACCGCCAGCGCGCAGGTCGCCCGGGAGCCGAGGTCGTCGTCGGCGAGGTCGGCGAGCACCCGCTCGCGCACCCGGGGCAGGCGGCGTCCGAGCCCGACCACCCGTTCGTGCTTCTCGGTCGCCCGCTGCTCCACCCAGTCCGGGTGGTAGAGGTACTGTCGCCGGCCGGCCGCGTCGGTGCCCACCGCCTGCAGGTGACCGTTGGGCCGCGGGCAGATCCACACGTCGGTCCAGGCCGGCGGGATCACCAGCGCCTTGCACCGGGCTGCGTCCTCGGGGCCCAGAGGCCGGCCGTCGAGACCGAGGTGGACGAACCCGCGCCCGGCCCGGCGCCGGGTCCATCCCGGCTCGTCGGGGGACGTACGACGAAGCCGGGCCACGTCGGGGAGGTGCCCCGAACCCGGCGGATCAGTCCCTCGGACGCAGCGAGCGCAGCAGCACCCCGATCATCACCACACCGGCGACGCCGCCGAGCGCCCACGGCCACCACGACCGCTGCTCCTCCGCACGGACGGGTGCCCGCTCGCCGTCCTCCTCCACCTGCTCAGACGGCGACGCCGACGCCCCCTCGAGCGGCAGGTCGACCCGCAGCACCTCGGCCGCCGCGCCCTCCGAGCCGACCAGCACCTCGCCCGACTCGCTGATCGCGAGCCCCTCCCCCTGCTGCTGGCGCGGCAGGTCCACCTGCGCGACCCGCTGCAGCCCGGGCCAGGTGTAGATGGCCGCCTGCCCGTAGTTGCGCAGCACGAGGTGCTTGCCGTCCGGCGTGAAGGTGCCGTCGGTGGCGATGCCGAGGACCTCGTCGACGGCCGTCAGCCGGTTGGGCCCGTCGGGGTCGAGGTGCTCGGGGGCGGCGTACAGGCGGCCGATGAACTCCTTGGCGACCACGTAGAGCCGGCCGGTCGCGGGGTCGGCGAGCAGGGTCTCGGCGTCGTGGGGGCCGTCGGGGTAGACGAGCCGGTACGTCGGCGCGTGCACCTCGCGGTCGCCGCGACCGAAGGGCACCCGGGCCACCTCGACGTGGTCGCGCGAGCCCGCGTTGTCGCCGATGTCGCCGACCCACACCTCTCCCCTGCCTGCCGGGGCAAGTGCCTCGATGTCGGTGGCGTCGCCCTGCCAGCGGGTCACGCCCACGGTGTCACCGGTGGCCGGGTCGACCGTGAAGACCCGGTTGCCGTCGCCGGAGTCGTTCATGGTGACGACCAGGCCGTCGCGGGCGACCAGTCCGCTGGACTCGGTGATCTCGGGGTCGGTGAAGTGGAAGACCGGGTCGGGGGCAGGCGGCTCGACCGCGGCACCCGGCGAGAGGAACCCGATCGCGAAGGGCGCCAGCAGGACCGCGGCGACGAGCTTCCTCACCCGAGCAGCTCCCCGAGGCGGGGGCGGACACCCCACGCGGCCACGAGGGCGTCGTACTCCCCGTCGTCGGCGGCGGCGCCACCGCGCACCGCACGCAGCAGGGTGTTGCGCGGCGTGTGCTGGCTGTCGACGAACTCCATCACGTCCACCCGGTAGCCGGCACGCCGCAGCAGCAGGGCCCGCAGCGTGTCGGTGAGGGTGTCGGCGAACCGCTCGCGGAGGATGCCGTCGCGCACGAGGGCGGCGTAGGGCGCCGGCGGCTCCGTGCGCCGCAGCTGGGCCGCGATGTCGTGGTGACAGCACGGCGCGGCCAGCACGAGCGGCGCGCCCCACTCGACCGCGCGGGCGAGCGCGTCGTCGGTGGCGGTGTCGCAGGCGTGGAGCGCGAGCACGACGTCGGGCGCCTGCTCGAGCTGGGCCTCGCCGATGGTGCCGGCGACGAACGTGGCGTCGATGCCGAGCTCGCGTGCGACCGAGGCGTTGTGGTCGCGCGACTGCTCCTTCACGTCGACGCCGGTGACCCGCACGGGGAGGCCGCGCCGCTCGCTGAGGTAGCGCTGCGCGGCGAAGGTGAGGTAGCCGTTGCCGCAGCCCAGGTCGACCACCCGCAGCGGCTCGTCCGGCGTCGGCCTGCGCAGCCGGCTCTTCGCGATCGCCTCGGTGACCGAGCGGTCCAGGATCCGCAGGAAGTCCTCGACCTGGCGGTACTTCGCCATCCGGCTCGGCTTGATCCGGCCCTGCGCGTCGGCCAGCCCGAGCGCGGCGAACACCGGGTCGTCCCCGGGCAGCAGCCGCTCCTTGGCCCGGTCGTGCCCCCGCTCGGCCGGCACCTCTCCCGACCGCTGCGCCGTGTGCACCAGCGCGGCGCCCTTCTTGGTCACCCGCAGGCTGAGCTGCTGCTGCGCGGTCTCGACGGTCCAGTTGCCGAACGGCTCGGCCAGCAGCGCGTCGACGGCCTGCTCGGCCGCCTCTCCGCGCAGGTGGTTGGCCGTGTGCGCCTGGGTGGCGTCGTACCGGACGACCTGGAGGTGCCGCCCCGCCTTGAGGTCCACCCACCGCAGCTCGACCCGGCGCCACGGGGGCACGGCGGCCTTGCGGCGCCCCGACGCGACGGCCCGCACCAGGCGCTCGTCGGCCAGCAGGTCCGCCCGGACCCGCGCCAGCGCCTCGTCGAGGGACCCGCTGCTCACTTGACCAGGGACGTCACGAGGACGATGAGCAGGAGTGCCACCAGCGCGGCCGGGATGATCAGGCGGCGGTGACGGGGGTTCACCCGGCAATCCTACGGTGGCGGGCTCCGCCGGCCACGATCACCAGTGCTCGAGCGAGGCTGTCATGATCGTGGCCAGGTCCTCGCCGGCCACCTCCTTGGGCGCGGTGGCGAGCAGCCGCTGCTGCTGGAGGGCGCCCTCGACCAGCGCGTCGACGTCGCCGGCGCCGTAGCCGACCTCGGCCAGGCCGTTGGGGATCCCGATGTCGCGCATCAACGACGCGATCACGCCCGGGAGCACCGAGGCGTCCGAGCCGGAGACCCCCGGCGAGAGCAGCTGCGCGGCGCGCAGGTGCCGCTCGGGCGCGGCGTCGAAGGTGAACCGGAACGCCTCCGGCGCCGTGAGCGCGACGGCCATGCCGTGCGGCACCATCGCCTCGTCCTGCGGGTAGTCGGCGGGGCGGAAGTCGCGGACCCGGCCGGCGATCGGGTAGGCGTTGGCGTGCGGGATGTGCACGCCCGCGTTGCCGAACCCGAGGCCGGCGAAGGTCGCCGCGAGCGCCATCTGCTCGGCCGCCTCGCCGCCGTCGTCGCCCTCGCGCGCCGCGCGTACAGCGGCCCGGAACGCCCCCGACAGCATCCCCATCGCCTTCTCCGACCACAGGTCCGCGATCGGGTTCGAGCCGCAGTACGGCACCCGCTGCTGCGGCTCCTTGGCCGGGAACTCGCCGTACCAACGGGCGGTGTAGCTCTCCAGCGCGTGGCACAGGATGTCCATCCCGGCCGCCGCGATCACGCCCGCGGGCTGGGTCGCCGACAGCGCCGGGTCGACGACGGCCAGGCGCGGGCGCAGCGCGGGGTGGCTGATGCCGGTCTTCACCTTGAGCGCCAGCACGTCCATCACGCAGATCGTGGTCGACTCCGCGCCGGTCCCGGTCGTGGTCGGTACGGCGGCCAGCGGCAGCACCGGCTGCTGAGGGGCCCGTGCCTTGCCGATGGGCGCGTTGACGTAGTCCATCAGCTCGCCCGGGTTTGTCACGAGCAGCGCGACCGCCTTCGCGGTGTCGATCGCGGAGCCGCCACCGACGGCCACCACCGCGTCGAACGGACCCTCGCCGCGGGCGAACGCGACCGCCTCCTCCAGGGAGGCGTCGGTCGGCTCCACCCGCGCGCCGGCGTAGGTGAGGACCTCGACGCCGTGGGTGCGCAGCGAGGCCGCGACCGTCTCGGCGTGGCCGGCGGCCAGCACCCCCGGGTCGGTGACCAGGAGGGCACGACGCGCGCCCCAGTCACGGACGTCGTACCCGACCTCGGCGGCGGCACCCCGCCCGAACTTGAGGGCGGGGGCGGCGTAGGTGAAGACGGTCTCGCTGTGCTCCGGGCTCACGCCGACACGTTATCGCCGGCCGCCTCGATGGCGGCCCGGACCGAGCCGTAGACCTTGATCCTGCGCTCGGCCACGTCGGCCAGCGGCACCCACGCGGCGAGGTCGGTCG
Source organism: Nocardioides kongjuensis (assembly GCF_013409625.1). Classification (NCBI taxonomy): domain Bacteria; kingdom Bacillati; phylum Actinomycetota; class Actinomycetes; order Propionibacteriales; family Nocardioidaceae; genus Nocardioides; species Nocardioides kongjuensis. Next base: position 4,907,120 of record NZ_JACCBF010000001.1, on the reverse strand, counting down.
TGCCGTCCTCCTCCACGACGTGCGGCTCCCCCGGCCCGACCTCGGCGCGGTAGATGATCCCGATCGCGTGGAAGTCCTCCTCGCGCCCGTTGGGCGCGGTGCCGGTGAAGTGGTGGTCGAGCACGGTCAGCAGCTCGCCGGCCTCCCCCTCGAGCCCGCACTCCTCCCACAGCTCGCGGCGGATGGTGTCGGCGGGCGACTCGCCGTGGTCGATCCCGCCACCCGGCAGGTGCCAGGTCCCGGGGTCGGGGGCGAGGTCGGAGGTGCGGGTCAGCAGGATCGCGTCGTCGCGCACGACGTAGGCGTAGGCGGCGGTGCGCTGCCGCTGGCGCACGGCGTACGACGCGAGCGCGTCGGTCACCAGGCTGACGGTCGGCACGGTGCCGTCGAGCACGGCGGGGATCGGCTTCCAGGCCGCCTCGGCTGTCGACCCGTCGACCTCGGTGACGTGCGGCTCGGGGGCGTCGGCGGGCACCCAGCCCTCGTAGACGATCCGCACCGAGTGCGCGTCGACCCGCCGCCCGCGGCGCCACGAGTCGGCGACGTGGAGCGAGTGGACGTGGGCGGTCTCGCCGACCTCGGCGTGCAGCCCGGTCTCCTCGTAGACCTCGCGCACGACCGCGTCCCTCGGGTCCTCGCCGTGGTCGACGCCGCCGCCCGGCAGGGACCACAGCTCGCGCTTGGTCACCCGCTCCGCCAGCCGGGAGAGCAGGATCTGGTCGCCGCGGACGATGACGGCGTACGCCGCCAGCCGCTGCACCCGCTGCCCCATGGCCTGACCTCCTCTGTCCTCCACCCTAGTGGCGGGCGTCAGGAGAAGGGCGGGCGGCTGTCGCGGGCCAGCGAGTGGCGTCCGGCCCAGCGCCACAGGCGCGCGGAGCGGTCGCGGTCCTCGTCGGTGACCAGGTTGCCCATCCAGCGCAGCGCGAGGGTCATCAGCAGGTCGGAGCGCATCCCGACCGGCCCGAGCGCCGGCAGCAGCCGGGGCACGGTGACCAGCCCGGCGAGCCGGCGGGCGATGGAGAACGACTCCCCGTAGTGCTCGCGCAGGATCGCGGGCCAGACCGCACCGAGGTCGGCGTCGGGGGAGGTGGCGAGCAGCTCGGCGACCACCCGACCGGTCTCCAGGCCGTAGTCGATGCCCTCGCCGTTGAGGGGGTTGACGCACGCCGCGGCGTCACCGATCAGCGCCCAGTTGCGGCCCGCGACGTTGGACACGGCACCACCCATCGGCAGCAGCGCGGACGTCGGGGCGCGCAGCTCCTCACCGAGACCGAACTCCTCACGCAACCGGTCGGCGTACAACTTCATCAGGGGCTTGATCGCCACGTCCGCGGGCCGCTTGGCCGTCGCGAGCGTGCCGGCGCCGAGGTTGACCTCACCCGTGCCGGCGCCGAGCGGGAAGATCCAGCCGTAGCCGGACAGGATCTCGTCCTGCTCGCCGCGCAGCTCGAGGTGCGAGCTGATCCACGGGTCGTCGGCGCGGGTCGAGGTGACGTAGGAGCGGCCGGCGACGCCGTAGACCGTGTCACGGTGCCACTCACGCCCGAGCACCTTGCCCAGCGACGAGCGCACCCCGTCGGCCACGACGAGCCGCTTGCAGGCGATCTCGCGCCCGTCCTTGAACAGCACCGCGGCGACCCGGTCGCCGTCCCTGCGTACCTCGACCGCCCGCGCCCCGTCGAGCGCCGTCGCCCCGGCCTTGATCGCGGTGGTGCGCAGGTGGTCGTCGAGCTCGGTCCGCGCGATCGCACTGCCCCAGTCGGGCAGGTTGCCACCGGGCCACGGCAGGTGCAGCGTCTGCCCGAACCCGTGCGCGCGCAGCCCCTGGTTGACGGTGTGCGAGCGCACCCAGTCACGCAGCCCGAGCCGCTCCAGCTCACCGATCGCGCGCGGCGTGAGGCCGTCGCCGCAGGTCTTGTCGCGCGGGAACACCGCCGCGTCGGCCAGCACCACGTCGAGACCGGCCCGCGCCGCCCAGGCGGCGGCCGCCGACCCGGCCGGACCGGCACCGACGACGAGGACATCGGTCTGCAGGGGTGCGCTCACCCCGTGATTCTCTCAGGCGACCCGACTCATCCCCGCTTCCGGTACGCCGTGTGCGAGATCAGGTGCACCGCCGGGTCCAGGCAGCCGGTGGTCGGGTGCGCCACGAACTGCGAGCGGGTGGCGTTCGGGACGTAGATCCGGAACCCGTCGACGGCGTGCGGCCTGCAGGTCGCGGCGTCGTAGTTCTCGGCGACGGTCTCGTCGACGCGGCTCACGGCGCGCTGCCCGGGCCGCAGCACGAACGAGCCTCCGGAGCCCTGTCTGTCCGCCGGCGCACCGATCTGGGTGCCGTTGCCGTCGCCGACGTAGGACAGACCGCCGAAGCCGCCCGTGCGGCACGGCTGGCCGGACACGTTGCGCAGCACGATCTTCCCGAACCGGTGCCCGGCGCCGTTGTCGGTGGCGCGGTAGCGGGCGTGCAGGTCGGCGTTGTGGCAACGCGGGACCGCGGACGCGACGGCAGCGGCGGCGGACGGGGTGCCGGCGGCCGCCGGCACGGAGAACGACCCCGCCGCCACGAGGAGCGCGGCGGCGGGCAGAAGCAGGAACCTGTTCACACCCTGTAGAACGAGCGGCGGGTCGGTGTGGTTGCTTCACGACTGGATCTCGACACGCCGAAGGCCCCCGCGAGCAAGCTCGCAGGGGCCTTCGTCTACTCGATCTGGCTCTTACACCAGAACTTCGTTTCGCTCAGTTCTGGTACGAGCCGAAGTCGAAGTCGTCCAGTGCCACGGCCTGGCCCTGGTTGCCGAACTCGTAGTCGTAGGACTCGTAGCCCGTGACGGCGTACGCCGCGGCGCGCGCCTCCTCGGTCGGCTCGACCCGGATGTTCCGGTACCGCTCCAGGCCGGTGCCGGCCGGGATCAGCTTTCCGATGATCACGTTCTCCTTCAGGCCACGCAGGCTGTCGGAGCGGCCGTTGATCGCGGCGTCGGTGAGGACCCGGGTGGTCTCCTGGAAGGAGGCCGCCGAGAGCCACGACTCGGTCGCGAGCGAGGCCTTGGTGATGCCCATCAGCTCGGGACGACCCGAGGCCGGCTTGCCGCCCTCGGAGACCACGCGGCGGTTCTCCTCCTCGAACCGGACCCGGTCGACGAGGTCGGACGGGAGCAGGTTGGTGTCACCCGACTCGAGCACCGTGATCCGGCGCAGCATCTGCCGCACGATGATCTCGATGTGCTTGTCGTGGATCGACACACCCTGCGACCGGTAGACCTCCTGGACCTGGTCGACGAGGTGCTGCTGGGTCTTGCGGACACCCAGGATGCGCAGCACCTCCTTCGGGTCCTCGGTACCGGCGGTGAACTTGTCGCCCACCTCGACCCGGCCGCCGTCCTCCACGAGGAGGCGCGAGCGGCGGGACACCGGGTACTCCTTGACCTCGCTGCCGTCGTCGGGGGTGACGACGATGATGCGGGCCTTGTCGGTCTCCTCGATCTGCACGCGGCCGGCGGCCTCGGAGATCTGGGCGTGACCCTTGGGGGTGCGGGCCTCGAAGAGCTCGACCACGCGGGGCAGACCCTGCGTGATGTCGTCGGCCGAGGCCACACCACCGGTGTGGAAGGTACGCATCGTCAGCTGCGTGCCGGGCTCACCGATCGACTGGGCCGCGATGATGCCGACGGCCTCACCGATGTCGACGAGCTTGCCGGTGGCCAGCGAGCGGCCGTAGCACTTCGCGCAGGTGCCGGTGCGGGCGTCGCAGGTCAGGACCGAGCGGACCGTGACCTCCTTGATGCCGGCCTCGATGAGCTCGGCGATCTTGACGTCTCCGAGGTCCTCACCCGCGGCGGCGAGCACGGCGCCCGTCTCCGGGTGGGTGATCTCCTTGGCGGCCGAACGGGCGTACGCCGCGGTCTCGGCGTTCTCGTCCTTGACGACGACGCCGTTCTCGTCGGTGACACCGATCACCTTGGGCAGGCCGCGCTCGGTGCCGCAGTCCTCCTCGCGGATGATGACGTCCTGCGACACGTCGACCAGACGACGGGTCAGGTAACCCGAGTCGGCGGTCCGCAGCGCGGTGTCCGCCAGACCCTTGCGGGCACCGTGGGTGGAGATGAAGTACTCCAGCACGGAGAGACCCTCGCGGAAGTTGGCCTTGATCGGCCGCGGGATGATCTCGCCCTTCGGGTTGGCCACCAGACCACGCATGGCGCCGACCTGGTTGATCTGGTTGAAGTTACCCGAGGCACCCGAGTGCACCTGCACGTAGATCGGGTTGGTCGGGTTGGCCTCGAAGGTGGAGCGCAGGGCCTTGCCGACCTCCTGGCTCGCCTTCGTCCAGATCTCGATGAGCTCCTGGCGGCGCTCCTCGTCGGTGACCAGACCGCGCTCGTACTGCTTCTGGATCTTGGCCGCCGACTCCTCGTGCACGGCCAGGATCTCGGCCTTGTTCGGGGGCGTGATGACGTCGTCGATCGACACGGTCACACCGGAGCGGGTGGCCCAGTGGAAGCCGTTGTCCTTGAGCGCGTCCAGGGACGCCGCGACGACGACCTTGGGGTAGCGCTCGGCGAGGTCGTTGACGATCGCGCCGAGGCGCTTCTTGCCGACCTCCTCGTTGACGTAGGGGTAGTCGGCCGGCAGCGCGTCGTTGAAGATCGTGCGGCCCAGGGTGGTCTCGACCAGGGTGGCCTCACCCTCCTCGACACCCTCGAGCGCGACGTTGGTCAGGCGGATGCGCACCCGGTCCTGCAGCGTGATCTCGCCACGGTCGTAGGCCATGATCGCCTCGGCCGGGGACATGAACGAACGCAGGTGGGTCTCACCGTCGACCTCGACCGTCGCCTCGCCACGCTCGGTGGTGAGGAAGAACAGGCCGATGATCATGTCCTGGGTCGGCATGGTCACCGGACGGCCGTCCGACGGCTTGAGGATGTTGTTGGTCGACAGCATCAGGATCCGCGCCTCGGCCTGGGCCTCGGCGGACAGCGGCAGGTGCACGGCCATCTGGTCGCCGTCGAAGTCCGCGTTGAACGCGGTGCAGACGAGCGGGTGGAGCTGGATGGCCTTGCCCTCGATCAGCTGCGGCTCGAAGGCCTGGATGCCGAGGCGGTGCAGGGTGGGCGCACGGTTGAGCAGCACGGGGTGCTCGGTGATGACCTCTTCGAGGACGTCCCACACGACCGGACGCGCACGCTCGACCATCCGCTTGGCGGACTTGATGTTCTGCGCGTGCGAGAGGTCCACGAGCCGCTTCATGACGAAGGGCTTGAAGAGCTCCAGCGCCATCTGCTTGGGCAGACCGCACTGGTGCAGCTTCAGCTGCGGACCCGAGACGATGACCGAACGACCCGAGTAGTCGACGCGCTTTCCGAGCAGGTTCTGGCGGAAGCGGCCCTGCTTGCCCTTGAGCATGTCGGACAGCGACTTCAGCGGCCGGTTGCCCGGGCCGGTGACGGGACGACCACGGCGACCGTTGTCGAACAGCGAGTCGACGGCCTCCTGGAGCATCCGCTTCTCGTTGTTGACGATGATCTCCGGCGCGCCCAGGTCCAGCAGCCGCTTGAGGCGGTTGTTGCGGTTGATGACGCGGCGGTAGAGGTCGTTGAGGTCCGAGGTCGCGAACCGGCCACCGTCGAGCTGCACCATCGGGCGCAGGTCCGGCGGGATGACCGGGACGGCGTCGAGGACCATGCCGACCGGCTTGTTGCCGGTCTTGCGGAACGCCTCGACGACCTTGAGCCGCTTGAGGGCGCGGACCTTGCGCTGGCCCTTGCCCGTCGCGATGGTCTCGCGCAGGCTCTCGACCTCGGCGTCGAGGTCGAAGGACTGCAGGCGCTTCTGGATCGCCGTGGCGCCCATGTGGCCCTCGAAGTACTTGCCGAACCAGTTCTTCATCTCGCGGTAGAGGACCTCGTCACCCATGAGGTCCTGCACCTTGAGGCTCTTGAACGTGTCCCAGACCTCCTCGAGGCGGTCCAGCTCGCGCTGGGCGCGGTCGCGGAGCTGCTTGAGCTCACGCTCGGCACCGTCACGCACCTTGCGGCGCTGGTCGGCCTTGGCACCCTCCGCCTCCAGGGCGGCGAGGTCCTCCTCGAGCTTCTTGGTGCGGTCCTCGAGGCCGGCGTCGCGGCGCTTCTCGATCGACTCGCGCTGCAGCTGGATCTTGCCCTCGAGCGCGGTCAGGTCGCGGTGGCGGGCGTCCTCGTCGACGGCGGTGATCATGTACGCCGCGAAGTAGATGACCTTCTCGAGGTCCTTCGGGGCCAGGTCGAGGAGGTAGCCGAGGCGGCTCGGGACACCCTTGAAGTACCAGATGTGGGTGACCGGCGCGGCCAGCTCGATGTGGCCCATCCGCTCACGGCGGACCTTCGAGCGGGTCACCTCGACGCCGCAGCGCTCGCAGATGATGCCCTTGAAGCGGACGCGCTTGTACTTGCCGCAGTAGCACTCCCAGTCCCGGGTGGGACCGAAGATCTTCTCGCAGAAGAGGCCGTCACGCTCGGGCTTGAGCGTGCGGTAGTTGATGGTCTCCGGCTTCTTGACCTCGCCGTGGCTCCACGTACGGATGTCGTCCGCGGTGGCCAGGCCGATCTGAAGCTGGTCGAAGAAGTTAACGTCGAGCACGGTGGCTGCTGTCCTTCGTTAGTTCTGTGAAAGGTGAGGCTGGGGACTGAGGGAGGCGGTACGACGCACAGCGCGCCGTACCGCCGTCACGCTCAGACTTCTTCGACGGAGGGGTTCTCGCGACGGGACAGGTCGATGCCCAGCTCTTCCGCGGCGCGGAAGACGTCCTCGTCGGCGTCGCGCATCTCGATGGTGGAGCCGTCCTGCGACAGCACCTCCACGTTGAGGCACAGCGACTGCATCTCCTTGACGAGAACCTTGAACGACTCCGGGATGCCCGAGTCGGGGATGTTCTCGCCCTTGACGATCGCCTCGTAGACCTTGACGCGACCGGGCACGTCGTCGGACTTGATGGTCAGCAGCTCCTGCAGGGCGTAGGCGGCGCCGTACGCCTCCATCGCCCAGACCTCCATCTCACCGAACCGCTGGCCACCGAACTGGGCCTTACCGCCCAGCGGCTGCTGCGTGATCATCGAGTAGGGGCCGGTCGAACGCGCGTGGATCTTGTCGTCGACCAGGTGGTGGAGCTTGAGGATGTACATGTAGCCGACCGAGACCGGGCTCTTGAACGGCTCACCGGAGCGGCCGTCGAAGAGGCTCGCCTTGCCGGTCTCCTTGACCATCCGCACACCGTCGCGGTTGGGCAGGGTCTGGCCGAGCAGGCCGGTGATCTCGTCCTCGCGGGCACCGTCGAAGACCGGCGTGGCCAGCTTCGTGTTCGGCTCGGCCTTGTCAGCACCGATCGCGGTCAGGCGCTTGGCCCAGTCCTCGTCGGCGACGTCGGCACCGAGGTGCCAGCCCTGCTTGCCGAGCCAGCCCAGGTGCAGCTCGAGGATCTGACCGATGTTCATGCGTCGCGGCACACCCAGCGGGTTGAGCACGACGTCGACCGGCGTGCCGTCCTCCATGAACGGCATGTCCTCGATCGGCAGGATCTTCGCGATGACGCCCTTGTTGCCGTGACGGCCGGCGAGCTTGTCACCCACGGAGATCTTGCGCTTCTGCGCGACGTAGACGCGGACCAGCTGGTTGACGCCCGGCGGGAGCTCGTCGCCCTCCTCGCGGTCGAAGACGCGCACGCCGATGACCGTGCCGGACTCACCGTGCGGCACCTTCATCGAGGTGTCGCGGACCTCGCGCGCCTTCTCACCGAAGATCGCGCGGAGCAGGCGCTCCTCGGGGGTCAGCTCGGTCTCACCCTTGGGCGTGACCTTGCCGACGAGGATGTCACCGGTCGACACCTCGGCGCCGATCCGGATGATGCCGCGCTCGTCGAGGTCGGCGAGCATCTCCTCGCTGACGTTCGGGATGTCGCGGGTGATCTCCTCCGGACCCAGCTTGGTGTCGCGGGCGTCGACCTCGTGCTCCTCGATGTGGATCGAGGTGAGGACGTCCTCCTGCACCAGGCGCTGGCTGAGGATGATCGCGTCCTCGTAGTTGTGGCCCTCCCACGGCATGAACGCCACGAGCAGGTTGGTGCCCAGCGCCATCTCGGCCATGTCGGTGCACGGACCGTCGGCGATCGGCGAGCCGACCTCGACCCGGTCGCCCGCCTCGACCAGCGGACGCTGGTTGATGCAGGTGCCCTGGTTGGAGCGCTTGAACTTCGCGAGGCGGTACGACGAGTAGGTGCCGTCGTCGTTCATGGTCTCGACGAGGTCGGCGGAGACCTCCTTGACCACACCGGCCTTGTCGGCCACGACCACGTCACCGGCGTCGACGGCGGCACGGAACTCGATGCCGGTGCCGACGATCGGGCTGTCGCTCTTGATGAGCGGGACGGCCTGACGCTGCATGTTGGCGCCCATGAGCGCGCGGTTGGCGTCGTCGTGCTCGAGGAACGGGATAAGGGCGGTCGCGACCGACACCATCTGGCGCGGCGAGACGTCCATGTAGTCGACCTCGTCGCCCGGGATCTCGGAGACCTCGCCCTGGCGCAGGCGCACCAGCACCCGGTCCTCGACGAACCTGCCGTCGGCGTCGAGCACGGCGTTGGCCTGCGCGATGACGTAGCGGTCCTCGTCGTCGGCGGTGAGGTAGTCGATCTGGTCGGTGACCCGGCCACCCTCGACCTTGCGGTAGGGGGTCTCGACGAAGCCGAACGGGTTGATCCGCCCGTAGGAGGCCAGCGAGCCGATCAGACCGATGTTCGGGCCTTCCGGCGTCTCGATCGGGCACATGCGGCCGTAGTGCGACGGGTGGACGTCACGGACCTCCATGCCGGCGCGGTCACGGGAGAGACCACCCGGGCCGAGCGCGGACAGGCGACGCTTGTGCGTCAGGCCCGCGATCGGGTTGGTCTGGTCCATGAACTGCGAGAGCTGCGAGGTGCCGAAGAACTCCTTCAGCGCCGCGACCACGGGGCGGATGTTGATCAGGGACTGCGGCGTGATCGCCTCGACGTCCTGGGTCGTCATCCGCTCGCGGACCACGCGCTCCATGCGGGCGAGGCCCGTGCGGAGCTGGTTCTGGATCAGCTCGCCGACCGTGCGCATGCGGCGGTTGCCGAAGTGGTCGATGTCGTCGGCGGCGACCGGGAGGTCCTTGCCGTCGGCGTCCTTGCGGACCTCGCCACCGATGGCGGTGACGTACTGGTCGCCGTTGTGCAGCTGGACGATGTACTTGATGGTCGCGACCATGTCGGCGATCGTCATCGTCTGCTGGTCGAAGGCCTCGTGCGAGCCGAGCTTCTTGTTGACCTTGTAACGACCGACCTTGGCCAGGTCGTAGCGCTTCGGGTTGAAGTAGTAGTTCTTCAGCAGCGTCAGCGCAGCCTCACGCGTCGGCGGCTCGCCCGGGCGCAGCTTGCGGTAGATGTCCAGCAGCGCGTCGTCCGGGCCCTGGGTGTTGTCCTTCTCCTCGGTCAGCTGGATCGACTCGTACTGACGCAGGTCGGCCATGACGGCCTCGTAGTCGTACTCCTCGCCCGTGTCCTCGGCGATGGCCTGGAGGGCCTTGAGCAGGACGGTGACGTTCTGCTTGCGCTTGCGGTCGAGGCGGACGCCGACCATGTCGCGCTTGTCGATCTCGAACTCCAGCCACGCGCCGCGGCTCGGGATCAGCTTGGCCGTGAAGATGTCCTTGTCGGACGTCTTGTCGGCGGTGCGCTCGAAGTAGACACCGGGCGAGCGGACGAGCTGCGAGACGACCACGCGCTCGGTGCCGTTGATGACGAAGGTGCCCTTGGGGGTCATGAGCGGGAAGTCGCCCATGAAGACCGTCTGGCCCTTGATCTCACCGGTCTCGTTGTTGGTGAACTCGGCGGAGACGTAGAGCGGGGCGGAGTAGGTGAGGTCCTTCTCCTTGCACTCGTCGACGGTGTACTTCGGGTCGTAGAAGACCGGGCTCTCGAACGAGAGCGACATCGTCTCGGAGAAGTCCTCGATCGGGGAGATCTCCTCGAAGATCTCCTCGAGGCCGGACTTGTCGGAGGCGTCCTGGCCCTCGGCCCGACGGGCCTCGATCCGGGACTTGTGGGCCTCGTTGCCGACCAGCCAGTCGAAGCTGTCGGTCTGGAGCGAGAGGAGCTGCGGGAGTTCCAGCGGCTCGGTGATCTTCGCAAAGGAGATGCGGGACTTACCGGGGGTGGTGCGCGCGGCCAAGAGTTGTCCTTCGACGGGTTCGACTCTTCGAGAGCGCCCTGACCCACCACGTCATCGGCCACCGGGCAGGCCGAAGCGCATCTGAGGGTAGGCGCAAGGAGCCACGATACACGACGCGCGAGCGCTCCACAATGTCGGCTACGCAACTTCACGCAGCCGAGGAGCGGTCCCATCGGAGGCCGGCGGAATCCGGTCCGCCGATCATGCTCGGCGCGGGCGCCGAGGTCAAGCAGCGTGGCCGGGGCGGGGGCGCCGGTCGGCCTGGATCCCGCGCCGGACCACCGGTCGGTTCACTTGTCGCAGCGGTCGTCGGTGCACAGGTCGTCGAGGAGCCACGTCGACTCGCTGCCCGAGGCCTTGACCAGCAGGAAGGTGGCCCACATGCGCAGCACGAACGGCTGCTGGTCGGCCTTGGTGACGTACTGGTCGATGAACACCACGACCGTCGCCCGCTTGCCGTTCGAGCTCACCCGGGTCAGCGCCGCACCGGCCGACTTGGCCTCGACCTCGACCTTCTGGGACTCGGCCTCCTTGGTGATCTCCGGCCAGCTGCGCTCGGTCTTCGCCTGGAAGGCCTTGGTCATGTACTGGGCACGCCGGTCGAGGTCGGCGGCCATCGACTTGTGGCTGTAGGACAGCACGGGAGCGACCATCTGCTCGGCCGCGGCCTCGGCGTCGACCGCCGCGCGATCGACCCGGAGGTTGCTCGCCGCCAGCTCCTTGGCGGAGTGCTCCCCCCTCGCCCCCGGGGTCAGCACGAGGACGACGGCCACGGCGACCGAGAGGACCGCGGCGACGGCAGCCGCGGCCAGCGCGAGCACGCCCGGGCCGTCCCCGCGGGTGTGCGTAGCGGACGCCGCGTCAGTTTCACCGGCCGGCCGGTGAATCTGGTGCTTGGACGAGGATGCATCCTCGTCCAAGCGCGAGTTTTCTCGTCCAACCTCGCCCGCGGCCTCGTCGGCGGCCTCGTCGGCGGTCTCCTGGGCCGCTGCCCGCTCGGCGGCCAGCTCGGCGTCGTACGCCGCGCGCTTGTCGGCGTCGAGGAGCACGCCGGCCGCGTCGTTGTAGGCGCGGAAGCGGCGCTCGGTCGGGTCGAGGTCCGCGATCGCGGTCTTCCACGCGGCGCGGATCTGGTCCTCGGTGGCGCTCTCCTCGACGTCGAGGAGGTCGTAGAGGTTGGTGCTCACTGGCCCTCCCCCGTGGTCTGCGACGGGGTGGCTGCGCCGGACGGCTCCGTCGAGGGCTGGCCCGAGGGCTGCCCGGACGGCTGGCCCCCAGGGACGCCGCCCTCGGGGATCGAGGCCTCGCCGAAGGACGGCAGCTGGTCGTCGAGGTCGTCGAGGTCGTCGACCAGCCAGGCGCCGTGCTGCTTGACGAGGGACACCTCGTAGCGGAACCGCAGCGGCTCGAGCTGGACCTGCTTGCTGCCGTCGGCCGGGGACGGAAGGGTGAACTGCACGATGCCGGCGACCAGCAGCTCGGCGGAGTCCTCGTCGATGCTGGCCACGCCGACGGCGTACGGCGTGCCCTTGCGACCGATCTGGGTCTGCTTGACCGTCTCCACGGCGTAGCCGACGTTCTTGTCGAAGACCGTGCGGAACTTCGCGGTCATCAGCTTGCCGAGCGCGGCGTACTCGGGCATCTTGCCCGCGCTGTCGAGCAGGTCGGGACCGTAGGTGTTGAACCGCTGCACGAAGGTGCGGCCGGCGGCCAGCACCTTCTCGCGGTCCGCGGACTCGTCGCGCGGCGGGTCGAGCAGCGAGTCGAGCTTCTTGCCGGGGTTGCCGGGAACGGCCTTGTCGGCGAGCGTCCACACGCTGACGCCGAGCGCAGCGACGACGACGCCGAGCAGCAGCCCGATCACGCTCCAGCGGAGCGTGGCACTGGTGCCCTTCACGCGATGCGCCCCGACGTGCTCACCGGGTGGTGGGGTCGAGCAGCGGTTGGAGGTAGAGCCACTTCCACGAATCCTTCCCCAGCGACGGCGGCGCCACGTTACCGCGCGCGTCGGACCACGACGGGTCCTGGGCCGTCACACCCCACTCCAGCTCGCCGGTCGCGGGGTCCACCCGGACGCCCACGTCGTAGCCCTGGACGCCCGGCGCGACCCGGGGCAGATTCTGTGCACCGCGGGGGTTGCTCTTGGTGATCGGCTCCGTGCAGCCCACGTTGTCGGGCATCGGCGCGTTGCCGCGGTCGGACTCCGGGTTGCGGCGGGACTTGAGGTAACCGGCGTAGCAGGGGGTGCTGGTCGGCGCCAGGATCAGGCCGAAGTGGGCGTCCCAGAAGCCGCTGCCGCCGTCCTGCCTGGACTTGCGTCCGACGACGACCTGACCCGCGGCGACGGCGTACGGGTAGACGACCAGCATCTGCTTGAGCGCGTCGAGGTGCTTGACGACCACCTCGCCGGTCGCGACCAGGTTGGCGAGCAGCTCACTGATCTCGACGCCGTTCTGCTCGAGGAAGGTCCGCAGCTGGGTCGCCGCGACCGAGCCGGAGTTGATCACCTTGCGCAGCGCCGGGTCGGCGCCGGCGAGCGCCGAGCTGAACAGCGAGAGCTGCTGGGCGAAGGTCCGCAACGACGACTCGGAGGCCACCTGGCCCTGGAGGACGGTGTTGCTGTCCTTGATCAGGGCGGTGGTCAGGTCGAAGTTCTCGTCGGCGGTCTCGATGAACGAGTTGCCGGTGTCGATGATCCGCTGCAGGTCCGGTCCGGTGCCGGCGAAGGCCTCCCCCAGCTCGTGGACCGTGGTGCTCAGGGCCTCGCGGTCGACGCTGGAGACCGTGGCGGACAGGTCACCGAGCAGCTTCTCGGTCGCGATGGGCGTCGCGACGTCGGAGATCTGGGAGCCCTCGCGCAGGTACGGTCCGCCGTCCTCGAGGGGCTGGATCTCGACGTACTGCTCACCGACGGCCGAGCGGTTGCCGACGAGCGCACGGGCGTCGCTGGGGATCTTGTCCCACTTCTTGTCGATGTCGAGCTTCACGTCGACGCCCTCGTCGGTGAGGACGAGGTCGCCGACGGTGCCGATCCCGACACCGCGGTAGGTCACCTCGGCACCGGTGAAGATGCCTCCGGACTGCGGGTAGTGGGCCGTGACCGTGTAGCTGCGGTCGACGACCAGGCGGTCGAGCTTGGCGTAGCGGGCGCCGACGAAGGTCACGCCGAGCAGCGTGATGATCGCGAAGACGATGAGCTGGATGCGGGTACGACGGGTGATCACTTCGCCGGCCTCCCCTTCTCCTCGAGCTGGCGGCTCGCGACCAGTGGCGCGGCGTACAGGCTGACCACGCTGGAGTCGTACGTCGAGTCGAAGTCGCGCCACATGGCGTCGGCCTCGCTGTCGCCGCCCGGAGCCGGACGGCCCAGGCCACCGCCGCCGAGCACGGTCGACAGCAGGGTGCCCAGCGGGTTGGCGGAGGCGTTCGGGCCACTGGCCGGCGCGCCGGCCTTCGCCCCACCGGTGAGGCCGCACAGCAGCTTGACGGCCTGGCAGACGTTGTCGAGCAGCGCCCCCGGCAGCCTCAGGCAGGCCTGCGGGTCCGGCGGCGTCTTCAGGCAGCTCTGCAGGGTCTGCGTGGCCGCCGGGCACAGCGTCTTCAGGTCGATCAGCACGTCGAGCGGCAGGTCGGGCAGCTGGTCGGTCGCGATGCACACGAGGTCGGGCAGCTTCAGGTTGCCGAGGTCGAGCGCGAGATCGACCGACAGGTTGACGTAGTCGCCCATGTGGAGGTTGCGGGCGACCTGCGGGTCGCGGCCGACGGACTCGTCGATGAACGGGTAGGTCAGGAACGTGCTGAAGCCCTTGGCGAAGTCGTCGCCGGCCTGCGCGATCTGGTAGAGCACCGGGTCGAGCATCTTGAGGGTGTCGATCGTGGCGTCCTTGGTGGTCTTGATGACCCGGACGCCGACGTCGCTGAGCTGGCTGAGGCCGTCGAGCATCTTCACCAGGTCGCCACGCTGCCGGTCCAGCGAGTCGAGCGCGCTCGGCAGCTCCTCCAGCGCCCGGTCGATGCTCGCCTGGTGCTGCTTGGCGGTCACCGCGAGCCGGTTGACCGACTCGATGGCGCGGACGATGTCCTGCTTGCGCTGGTCGAGCTGGCCCATCAGCGAGGACACCTGGGTGAGCACCGACTTCGCCGAGTCCTCCCGGCCCTCAAGGGCGAGGTTGAGCTCGGTCGAGATGGTCTTGAGCTGGGCGATGCCGCCGCCGTTGAGGACCAGGCTGAGCGCGCCCAGGACCTCCTCGACCTCGGGGTTGCGCCCGCCGTCCTTGATCACGTCGCCGTCGGACAGCCGGCCCTGAGCGCCCGTGGTCGGGGCAGCCAGGGAGACGAACTTCTCGCCCAGCAGGCTGGTCTGACGGATGGAGGCGACCGGGTTGTCCGGCAGGTCGATGTCCTTGCGCAGCTCGAGGGTCACCACGGCCTGGTAACCGTCGAGTCGGACGTCGGTCACCTGGCCGACGGCCACGTCGTTGACCTTCACGGACGACTTGGGGACCAGGTCGAGCACGTCGTCGAAGCGGACGCTGACCGTGATCGGGTCCTTGCCGGTGTCGGCGCCACCCGGGAGCGGCAGCTCGTAGACGTCGAAGTCGCAGCCGGTGAGCAGCAGCGCACCGGCGAGCAGCGCGACGCCGGCCCGCAGGCGGGTGCGGAGGCCGGTACGGCGGGTCATCGGTCCACCTCCACCAGGCCGTTGAGCGTCGGGTCGTAGGGCTGGCCGTACCAGGAGCCGGTGCCGAACGGGGCGCTGCGCGGCAGCAGCTTCTCGATCAGGTTGCAGATGTTGCCGTTGGCGTCGGCACCGGACACCAGCGCACAGACCACCGCCGACGGGTTCGACGTCAGCTCGTGGAGGATGTTGCCGATGTTGGCGTTGGTGTCGAGCGTGCCGTCCTTCGGGTTGTACGTGTGGTACAGGTTCGTGATCGCCAGCGGGCCGGCCTGCAGCAGCTCGTCGAGGGCACCGCGCTGACGCACCAGCACCTTCGCGACCCGGTTGACGTCGCGGATGTTGCGGCCGAGCACCGCACGGTTGCGCTTCACGAACCGCGCGACCTGGTCGAGCGCCGTACCGAGGTTCGACAGGGCGGTGGTCAGCTCCTGGCGCTCGTCGGCCAGCAGGGTGGAGACGTCGCCGAGGGACTTGTTGAAGCCGCGGACGGTGGTGTCGTTGTCGGCCAGCGTCTTGAGGAAGGACTCGAGCTGCTGGGCCGACTCGAACAGGTCGTCCTTGTTGTTGTCGAGCGTCTCGCTCAGCTTGCCGAAGTCCTGGATGGTCTGGTGGAACTGAGCACCCTGGCCGCCGAAGTTCTTCGCCGTCTGCTCGAGCAGGTCGCTGAGGGCACCGTCCTTGTTGGCGCCCTCGGGTCCGAGTGCGACGGTCAGCTTGTCGATGCTGCCGTAGATCTCGTCGAGCTCCAGCGGGATCGCGGTCTTGGTCGCGTCGATGACGGTGTTGTCGGCCATCACCTTGTCGCCGTCCTCGAAGGCCGGCGAGAGCTGGATGTAGCGGTCACCGACCACGGAGGGCGACACGATCACGGCGTCGGCGTCGGCCGGCACCTTGACGTCGGAGTCGTAGGCCATGACGACCTTGACCTTGGTGCCCTCGGGGACGACCTCGCGGACCTGGCCGACCGGGATGCCGAGGATGCGGACCTCGCTGCCCTCGTAGACCGACACGGCCCGCGGGAAGTAGGCGGTCACGGTCTTGTCGTTGCCGCCGCTGCCGAACATCCAGACCAGGCCGGTGACGAGCAGGACCCCGATCACGGCCAGCGGCAGCCAGCGCCGCACCCCGTTCACTGGCCCACCGTCCCGGGCACCGGCGGCAGGTTGAAGATGTAGGTGTCGAACCACGGCCCGTTGCCGAGCGTGCTCGCGAACACGCGGTAGAACGGCGCCATCAGGTGGATCGAGTCCTCAAGGTTGTCCTCGTTCTTCTTGACGACCTGCAGCACCGAGTCGAGGTGGTCGAGCGCGGGCTTGAGGTCGGCGCGGCTCTCCTTGATCAGGCCGGTGAGCTTGGTGCTGAGCGTGCTCGTCGACACCAGCAGCCGGTGGATCTGCTCCTTGCGCGCCAGCAGCGCGGTGAACAGCGTGTCGGCGTCCTTCATCAGCGCGACGATGTCGTCGTCACGCGAGTCGAGCACGGTCGAGACCCGGTTGAGGTTCTTGAGCAGCGAGTTGATCTCATCGTCGCGCGAGGCGACCGTCTTGGCGAGCGCCGAGAGGCCGTCGAGCGCCGAGCGGAACTCCTCGGGCGTGTTGCGGGTCAGGTCGGCCAGCGTCGTCAGCGCGCCGGCGAGCTGGTCGGTGTCGATGTCGGCCGACGTCTCGGCGAGGCCCGTGAAGGCGTCGACGACGTCGTACGGCGAGCTGGTGCGCTCGACCGGGATGACCGAGCCCTCGGCCAGCTGGCCCTGCCCCGCCGGGTCGAGGGCGAGGAACATCGAGCCGAGGATCGTCTTGACCTTGATGTCGGCCCGGGTCTGGTCGCCGAACTTCGTGTCGGTCTTGATCTTGAAGGCGACCTTGACCGAGTTGCCGTCGAGCTCCATCGACGTCACCTGGCCGACGCGGACACCGGCGATACGCACCTCGTCCTTCGGCTTGAGACCACCGGCCTCCGAGAAGGAGGCGTAGTAGGTGTCGCCGCCGCCGATCAGCGGGAGGTCGTTCGCGCGGAAGGCGGCGACCAGGCCGAGCAGCAGCACGGCGATGCTCACGGCGCCGATCACCACGGGGTTGCGCTCGCGGAAGGGCTTCACGTCGTCAGTCCTCCCCTCATCCGAGCGTGCATCGGTCGGCGGTCGCACCGTAGGTGGCGCCGACCGGGTTGTTGAGTCCGGGGACCTTGATCGTGGCCTTGAAGTGGCACAGGTAGAAGTTGAACCACGAGCCGTAGACCGCGGTGCGGCCGATCTTGGTGAGCTTGATCGGCAGCACCTGCAGCGCGCGGTCGATCTCCTGGCGGTTGTCGTCGAGGGTGCCCGCGACCTTGCGCAGCTCCTTGATGTCCTTGACGAACGGGTCCTTGATGTCGGTGACCAGCGCGGCCGTCTGCACGGACAGGTCCGAGATCGAGTCGAGGGAGCCGAGGATCGCCTCGCGGTCGTCGTTGAGCCCGCCGACCAGGGTCCGGAAGCTGTCGATCAGGTTCGTGAGCTGCTTGTCGCGGTCGGCCACGTGATCGAGGACGTAGTCGAGGTTGCTGAGCAGCTCGCCGATCACCTTGTCGCGGTCGGCGAGGGTCTGGGTGACCGAAGCGGTGCTCGACAGCAGGCCCTCGACCGTGCCGCCCTCGCCCTGGAAGACCTGGACGATCTCGTAGGACAGCTTGTTGATGTCGTCGGGCGAGAGTGCCTGGAAGAGCGGCTTGAAGCCGTTGAACAGCACCGTCAGGTCGAGCGCCGGCTTGGTGCGGCCGACCGGGATCGCGGCGTCCTCCTCGAGCTGCTGCCCGCCGTCGCCCTCCTGGGTCAGCGAGATGTAGCGCTGACCGATCAGGTTGCGGTACTTGACCGTGGCGTGGGTGGCGTCGTCGAGCCTCGTGTCGGCGTCGACGGTGAAGGTCACCCGGGCCCGGTCGGCGTCGAGGATCGCCACCTTCTGCACGGTGCCGACCTTGACGCCCGCGATCCGGATGTCGTCGCCCTTGTTGACGCCGGTGGCGTCGACGAAGTCGGCGGCGTACTCCTTCGTGGAGCCGAAGGAGAGGTTGCCGATGGTGATGATCAGGACGCTCGTCGCGAGGGCCGTGCTCACCATGAACACGACCAGGCGGATCAGGTCCCCGCTGGTCTTCTTGTCGAGGCCGCGCACGCTCATCGGGCGCCTCCCGCGACGAGGGGACCGGCCAGCAGGACCGTGAGGTCGGCGTCGCTGCCGTACTCCTGGTCGAGCGCGCCGCGCAGGGCGGTCACGTCGTCGGGGCTACCGGTGTAGCCCGTCGGGGCCGGACGCAGGTTGCCCTTGCCGGTGTTGCCGTTCATGCCGTCGTTGAGGTGCGGCAGCGGCGGGTACGGGTTGTCCTGGCTCCACGGGATGTCCGGCAGGCCCAGGCAGTCGGGGCCGCGGTCCTCACCGAAGATCGGCCGGTCCTTGGCGGTGTACTTGCGCGGCTGGTCCTGCAGCGTCTCGAGCACGATGTGGAGCTCGAAGCCGCGGAAGGCCTCGGCCAGGCGGCCCTGGGCCTTGACGATGCCGGCGGACATGCACGGGATGGTCGGCGCGTAGCGGGCCACGGCCGCCAGGGTCTGCGTGCTGAGCTCGCCGGCCCGCTTGAGGCGCTCGGCGTTGGCGTCGAGGAAGGACCGCGCGGTGTCGGAGAAGCTGCGGATGTCGCGCAGGGTGGCGGTCAGCGCCGCCTCCCGCTCCTCGATGGTGCCGGTGGTCTTCACGGTGTCGTCGAGGATCTGGGCCACCTGGGGAAGGATGTCGGCGTACGTGTCGGACACGTCGGCGGTCAGCTTGAGGTCCTCGAGCAGCGCCGGGATCTGCGGGTTGAGCCGCTTGAGGTAGCCGTCGAGGGTCTCGAGGTTCTTGCCGATCAGCTCGCCGCGGCCCTCGAGGGCGGTGGCGATCGCGGTCAGCGTCGCGTTGAGGTCGGCGGGCTGGACCGTGCGCAGCAGCGGGTAGAGGTCGGAGAGGACCTCCTCGAGCTCGGTCGAGACCTCGGTGCGGTCGATGGTCGCGCCGGCGCGCATCGTGCCGCTCGGGCCGGCGTCGGGCACGACGAGGGAGACGTACTTCTCGCCGAACAGGGTCTTCGGGACGATCGAGCCGGTCACGTTGGCCGGGATCACGCCGATCTTGTCGGGGTAGATGCCGAGCTTCAGCTCCGCGCCCTCGGCACCGGAGCGGGCGTCGAGCACCTCGCCCACGATCACGCCGCGGACCTTGACGTCGGCGCGGGTGGGGAGCTGGAGGCCGATGGAGGAGGTCTTGAGGGTGACCTCGTCGTAGTCGGTG
This sequence comes from Nocardioides kongjuensis, assembly GCF_013409625.1. Taxonomy (NCBI): domain Bacteria; kingdom Bacillati; phylum Actinomycetota; class Actinomycetes; order Propionibacteriales; family Nocardioidaceae; genus Nocardioides; species Nocardioides kongjuensis. Next base: position 4,887,918 of record NZ_JACCBF010000001.1, on the reverse strand, counting down.
AACTTCTTGGTGAAGGTCGCGTAGGTGAGCCACACGCCGAGCACGAGCAGCGCCACGAAGATGACGCCGAGCGCCTTGTGGGCGGACAGGATCCGGTCCATCAGCCGATCACCCCGCGAGCCTGACGGTGGTCGAGGCACCCCAGATGGCCATCGACAGGAACAGGTCGATCACGTTGATCGCCACGATGCTGGTCCGCACCGCCTTGCCCACCGCGACGCCCACGCCTGCGGGCCCGCCGGAGGCGGTGTAGCCGTGGTAGCAGTGGATCAGGATGACGACCACGGCGAACACCAGCACCTTGCCGAAGGACCACAGCACGTCGCCGGGTGGCAGGAACTGGTTGAAGTAGTGGTCGTAGGTGCCCGATGACTGGCCGTAGAACTGGGTCACGACGAGCCGGCTGGCGACGTACGACGACAGCAGGCCCACGACGTAGAGCGGGACGATCGCGACGAGACCACCGACGACGCGGGTGGTCACCAGGAACTGCATCGACGGGATCGCCATCACCTCGACGGCGTCGATCTCCTCGGAGATGCGCATGGCGCCGAGCTGGGCGGTGAAGCCACAGCCGACGGTCGCCGCGAGCGCGATGCCCGCGACGAGCGGGGCGATCTCACGGGTGTTGAAGTAGGCCGAGACGAAGCCGGCGAAGGCGGCCGTGCCGAGCTGGTTGAGCGCGGCGTACCCGGACAGGCCGACCTGGGCGCCGGTGAAGAAGGTCATGCCGATGATGACGCCGACGGTGCCGCCGATGACCGCCAGGGCGCCCGAGCCGAGGGTGACCTCGGCCAGGATCCGCAGGATCTCGCGCGGGTAGCGCTTGACCGAGCGCGGCAGCGCCAGCAGCACCTTGATGTAGAAGGACAGCTCGTGACCGAGGTTGTCCAGGCCCTTCATGGGCCGGTCGTAGATCGCCTTGATGCTCGCCATGTCGTCTCGCCTAACCCGTCTTCGGGGGCACGACCTGCAGGTAGATCGTGCTCAGGGTGAAGTTGACGACGAACAGGAGCAGGAAGGTGATCACGACGGACTCGTTGACCGCGTCACCGACGCCCTTCGGGCCGCCACCGGCGTTCATGCCCTTGTAGGCGGCGACGATCGCGGCGATCAGGCCGAAGACGAGCGCCTTGATCATGCCGATCCACACGTCCGGCAACTGCGCCAGGGCGGTGAAGCTGGCGAGGTAGGCACCGGGGGTGCCGTCCTGCAGGATCACGTTGAAGACGTAGCCGCCGCCGACGCCGACGACGCTGACCATGCCGTTGAGGAAGACCGCGACGAGCATGCAGGCGAGCACGCGGGGCACCACGAGGCGCTGGATCGGGTCGATGCCCAGCACCATCATGGCGTCGAGCTCCTCGCGGATCTTGCGCGCACCGAGGTCGGCCGCGATGGCCGAGCCGCCGGCACCCGCGATCAGCAGGGCGGTCGCGATCGGGCCGGCCTGCTGGATGACGGCGAGGACCGAGGCGGAGCCGGTGAAGGACTGCGCGCCGAACTGCTTGATCAGGCCACCGACCTGCAGTGCGATGACCGCACCGAAGGGGATCGCGACCAGGGCGGTCGGGATGATCGTGACCGACGCGATGAACCAGGCCTGCTGGATGAACTCGCGGCCCTGGAACGGTCGACGGAACAGCCCGCGACCCACGTCGAGCGCGAAGGCGAACAACTTGCCCGCGGTCCCGAGTGGGGCGACCACGCGCGCAGCAGTGAGCGACACCTACCGCCCCTTTCCTTGTCCTTGTGTGTCGTTCCTCCGGGAGTGCTGCTGGTTCAGTGCTGCTGGCTGCCCGACGCGTGCTCGGCCTCGCGGGTGAACGATCCGGGAGGCGGGGTGACGCCGTTGGCCCGGCACCAGGCTCCGGGCGCGGCCTGCGCCCGACGCGGGATGCCGTTGGAGGGCTCCATCTGCAGCGGGATCGGCGGCAGCGGCGGCAGGTCCATGTCCTTCTCGGCTGCCAGCTGGTCGGCGTCCTTCTCCTCCGACATGCCGATCGGCCCGATCGTCTGCGCGTTGAGGAACTGGCGCACGACGGGCTCGTCGGAGGACAGGAGCATCTCGCGCGGGCCGTACATGGCCAGGTGCTTGTGGTACAGCAGTCCGATCTGGTCGGGGACCACCCGGACGCTGTGGATGTCGTGGGTGACGATGAGGAAGGTCGCGTCGATCTGCGCGTTGAGGTCGACGAAGAGCTGGTTGATGAACGAGGTGCGCACCGGGTCCAGACCCGAGTCCGGCTCGTCGATCAGCAGGATCTCGGGGTCGAGCACCAGCGCGCGGGCCAGTCCGGCGCGCTTGCGCATACCGCCGGAGATCTCGCCCGGGAGCTTCATCTCCGCGCCGAGCAGACCGACCATGTCCATCTTCTCCATGACGATGTCACGGATCTGGGACTCGCTCTTCTTGGTGTGCTCGCGCAGCGGGAAGGCGACGTTGTCGTAGAGGTTCATCGAGCCGAACATCGCGCCGTCCTGGAACAGCACGCCGAACAGCTTGCGGATCTCGTAGAGCTCCTTCTCGGAGCAGGAGGCGATGTCGGTGCCCTCGATGACGATCGAGCCCTCGTCGGGCTTGATCAGGCCGATGAGCGCCTTCAGGAAGACCGACTTGCCCGTGCCCGACGGGCCCAGCATCACGGAGATCTCGCCCGCGGGAAGGGTCAGCGTCACGCCCTTCCAGATCAGCTGCTTCCCGAACTGCTTCGTCAGGTTCGTGACCTGTACGTCGACGCCCATGTTCAACCCTCTCCCTACGTCCGCTCGCCGGCCCCGGCTGCGAAGGAACAACGCAACCGCGTGGCGCACGTTACGCGGCAACCGTGGCGCGCGTCACGCGCACCCGGCCACCGAGACCCGAAAGGTACTGGCGAGTAGCACCTAGCGTCCAACTCGCGAGTAGTGGTAGCGGCCGATCGGCTCCGACGCGAAAAATGGCACGAGGCCGGCAGAGCAGTGCTCTGCCGGCCCCGTGACCGAGTGAGTCGTCTCAGGGACGGGTCACTTGAGGGTGACGGTGGCGCCGGCGCCCTCGAGGGCCTCCTTGGCCTTGTCAGCCGTCTCCTTGTTGACCTTCTCCAGGATCGCCTTCGGGGCGCCCTCGACGAGGTCCTTCGCCTCCTTGAGGCCGAGGGAGGTCAGCGCGCGGACCTCCTTGATGACGTTGATCTTCTTGTCACCAGCGGCCTCGAGGACGACGTCGAACTCGTCCTGGGCGGCACCGGCGTCACCGGCGTCCGCGGCACCGCCGGCGGCGGGGGCAGCGGCAACGGCAACGGGGGCAGCGGCGGTGACGCCGAAGGTCTCCTCGAACTGCTTCACGAACTCGGAGAGCTCGATGAGGGTCATCTCCTTGAACGCGTCGAGGAGCTCGTCGGTGGTGAGCTTCGCCATGGTGGCGGTTCCTTTCTCAGGTGGCCTGCGTGCGCACGTCGCGCGCTGGCCGGGGTTTCAGGTGGTGGTGACGCCGGGGCCGATCAGGCCTCGGCGGTGTCGCCCTCGTCAGAGGCGGCCGCGTCCGCGTCGTCCGCGGCGGGAGCCTCGTCAGCGGGGGCCTCGGCAGCCTCGTCGGCAGCCGGAGCCTCCTCGGCGGCGACCGGCGTACCGGCACCACCTGCGAGGATCGAGGGGTCCTCCTGCGCCTTCGCCTCCAGGGCGCCGGCGAGCCGGGCAGCCTGGGCGAGCGGGGCGTTGAGGAGGTAGACGGCCTGGCTGAGCGAAGCGAGCATCGCGCCCGCCAGCTTGCCCAGGAGCACCTCGCGCGACTCGAGATCGGCCAGCTTGGCGATCTCCTTCGCGTCGAGGAGGTTGCCGTCCAGAACGCCACCCTTGATCACAAGGGCGGGGTTCGCCTTGGCAAAGTCACGCAGACCCTTGGCCGCCTCGACGACGTCGCCCTGGATGAAGGCGATCGCGGTCGGGCCGGTGAGCAGGTCGTCGAAGCCGTCGATCCCCGCCTCCTTGGCGGCGATCTTGGCCAGCGTGTTCTTGACCACGGCGTAGCTGGCGTTCGCACCGAGGGAGCGGCGAAGGTCCTGCAGCTCCTTGACGGTGAGACCGCGGTACTCGGTCAGCACAGCGCCTGCGGACTCGCTGAACGACTCAGCGATCTCCGCGACGGCGGCCTGCTTGTCTGCCCGCGCCATGGGTCTCCTTCCGGAATGGTTGACCTCCGCGAAGTTCCCGTCGAAATGACGGACGCCCCGAGCGCAGGCGCTCAGGGCGTGGACCTCGCGCTCTCGCGCTCGGCAGTGCTCTGATCCCCTGCGCAGGCCGTCCGCCTCTCGGCGGAACCTTCGGTCAGGGCTCGGAGCCCGGACGACCGGCGGTCTAAAGGTTTCAGTGGACAACGGTACGGCGGTCGCGGCGCGCGGCCAAATCGGGGAGCGGTGCCCGCCCGAGGTCCCGGCGACCGGGACCGGCGGCCCGCCGTACGGCTCGCCCTGCCGACCATGCGGGCATGACCGCTGACATCCGTGCCACCGTCGTCCGCTACCTCGACCTGGTCGCGAACGCGACCAGCGGGGCGCAGATCGCCGCCCTGTACGCCGCCGACGCCACCCTCGAGGACCCGGTCGGCTCGCCGGCCCGCAAGGGGACCGACGAGATCGCGGCGTTCTACGAGGTGCTGACCACCCGCCGGCGCACCACCGAGCTGCTCGCCGTCCGGGTCGCCGGCAGCGAGGCGGCGTTCAGCTTCCGGGTCGTGTCCGGCACCGGTGCGGAGCAGTCGGTGATCGAGCCGATCGACGTGATGACCTTCGCCGAGGACGGCCTGATCACGAGCATGCGGGCGTTCTGGTCGCCCGCCGACGTGCGCCGCGGCGCGTGAGCGCGGCTTGAGTCGCGGACCGGGCGCGCGCGCCGCGCGCGGACTTGGCACGATGGTCCTCATGCCCTCCTCCGCGACGCCGCTGTCCGCCCTGTCCGCCGACGACCTCGCCGCGCGCCTGACGACGGTGCGCGCCGCCTACGACGAGCTGAAGGCCCGCGGCCTCAAGCTCGACCTGACGCGGGGCAAGCCCGGCTCCGACCAGCTCGACCTGTCCAACGACCTGCTCGGCCTGCCGTCGTCGTACCGCGACCGCTCGGGTGCCGACGTGCGCAACTACGGCGGCCTCGAGGGTCTGGCGGAGATGCGCGAGATCTTCGCCGACCTGCTCGGCGTCGACGTCGCGAGCGTCGTGTGCGGCGGCAACTCCAGCCTCACGATGATGCACCAGGTCCTCACCGCGCTGCTGCTCAAGGGCGGCCCCGACTCGCCGCGGCCGTGGTCGCAGGAGCCGGTCGTGAAGTTCATCTGCCCGGTGCCCGGCTACGACCGCCACTTCACGATGCTCGCCGAGCTCGGCATCGAGATGGTGAGCGTGCCCATGAACGCCGACGGCCCGGACGTCCCGGCCGTGCGCGCGCTCGTCGACGACCCGGCCGTCAAGGGCATGTGGGTCGTGCCGACGTACGCCAACCCCACCGGGGCGGTCTGCTCCGCCGAGGTCGCCGCCGAGCTGATGGCGATGCCGACCGCGGCGCCGGACTTCCGGATCCTGTGGGACAACGCGTACGCCGTGCACCACCTCACCGACGTCGAGACCAAGAGCGCCGACGCCCTGGGGCTGGCTGCCGCGTCGGGTCACCCGAACCGGCCGATCATGTTCGCCTCGACCTCGAAGATCACCTTCGCCGGCGCCGGCGTGGCCGCGCTCGCGGCCTCCGCCGAGAACAAGGCGTGGTACCTCGAGCGGCTCGGCTTCGCGGCCATCGGCCCCGACAAGGTCAACCACCTGCGCCACGTCGAGTTCTTCGACGACGCCGACGGCGTTCGTGACCACATGCGCAAGCACCGCGACCTGATCGCGCCGAAGTTCACGGCGGTCGAGGACGCGCTGTCCTCGCGGCTGGCCGGGCTCGGCATCGCCGAGTGGACCGTGCCGACGGGCGGCTACTTCGTGAACCTCGACGTGCTCGACGGCACGGCCTCGCGCGTGGTCCAGCTCGCCAAGGAGGCCGGCATCGCGCTGACCCCCGCCGGCTCGGCGTTCCCGCACGGCAACGACCCGCGCGACCGCAACATCCGGCTCGCACCGACCTTCCCCGTCCTCGACGAGGTCCAGGCCGCCATGGCCGGGGTGGCGGTGTGCGTCGAGCTGGCGGCGCTGGAGTCCCTGACCCGCGGGTGAGGTTGTCGGCGCGGCCCCGAGGGGCGGCGGCGCGGGAATCACCTCTTCAGCGGTGATTCCGTCGCTTCCTGGCCTTTGCAACGGGCAGGAAGCGACGGAACCGGTCAAGAAGTACGGACGAACGGCGCCAGCCGGATCGTCGTGAACGGGCCGATGTCCAAGGTCTCGACGCCGATGCGGGCGGGTACGGCGAGGGGTACCTGACCCCGCGCGAGCTGGAGCACGAGCAGCGACACGTGCTCCGACTCGGCGCCCGCCAGGTCGCCGGTCCACTCCAGGCCGCTGGCCGCGCTCTCCCCCGGACTCAGCAGCACCGGGCTGGCCGGCGCATCGCCGGTTCCCGGACCGATCTCGTTGACGAACGTCGTGCCCCAGGCGCCGCGGGCCCCCACCCCCGGCACGCCCTCGACCACGCAGGCGTCGTCGCCGGTGTTGCGGACCACCACCCGGCTGTAGCGATGGCCCGCCGCTTGGTCGTAGCCCTCGAGCGACACCTCGACCTGCTCGGCCGCGCAGTGGTCGCCGCCGTACGCCGTGGCCCGGGTGCGCAGCAGCGCGGTGAGCGCGGCGTCCTCGAGCTGGTCGTCGGGCACCGGCGGCTCGCCGTCGGGGCTCTCGTCGAAGCCCGGGGACACCTCGTCGAGGCCGGGGGGTGCGGTCGTGCCGTCGGGCTCCCCCGTCGGCGTCCTCGCCCCGGGCTCGGCCTCTCCCGAGCAGCCGGAGAGGGCGAGGAGGAGCAGCACGGACCCGAGCAGGCGCTTCACGCCGGCCACCCTAGGAGGGCACCGGAAAAGTGCGACGCCCGCCGTCCCCGGGGGGAGCGGCGGGCGTCGGGTCTCGAGTCGGTCGCTGCGCGACCTGCTCGACAACCGTGGTTCAGAGAGGGATCAGGCCTCGTCCTCGACCGCGACGTTCTTGATGCGGTTGGGGTCGACCTGGACGCCCGGGCCCATGGTCGTGGAGACGGTGACCTTCTTCAGGTAGCGGCCCTTGGAGCTGGCCGGCTTGAGCCGCAGCACCTCGTCGAGGGCGGCGGCGTAGTTCTCGGCGAGCTGCTGCTCGGAGAAGGAGGCCTTGCCCACGATGAAGTGGAGGTTGGCGTGGCGGTCGACGCGGAACTCGATCTTTCCGCCCTTGATGTCGGTCACGGCCTTGGCCGGGTCCGGCGTCACGGTGCCGACCTTCGGGTTCGGCATGAGGCCACGGGGACCGAGCACGCGACCGAGGCGGCCGACCTTGCCCATCAGGTCCGGGGTGGCGACGACGGCGTCGAAGTCGGTCCAGCCGCCGGCGACCTTGTCGATCAGGTCGTCGCTGCCGACGAAGTCGGCGCCGGCCTCGCGGGCGGCGTCGGCCTTGTCACCGTTCGCGAACACGAGGACGCGAGCGGTCTTGCCGGTGCCGTGCGGCAGGTTGACGGTGCCGCGGACCATCTGGTCGGCCTTGCGCGGGTCGACACCCAGTCGCATGACGACGTCGACGGTCTCGTCGAACTTCTTCTTGCTGGCGGCCTTGGCGATCTTGATCGCGGCCAGCGGCGCGTAGAGCTCGTTCTTGTCGAACGTCTCGGCAGCCGCGCGGTAGGTCTTGCTGCGCTGCATGGTGATTCCTTAAGTCGAAGAGGAGGTGTGGTCAGCGGGCCAGCGCGGCCCTTCCACGGTGTTTCAGTCGACGGTGACGCCCATGGAGCGCGCAGTGCCCTCCACGATCTTCATCGCGGCGTCGATGTCGTTGGCGTTGAGGTCGGGGAGCTTCGTCGTGGCGATCTCGCGCACCTGGTCCTTGGTCAGCTTGCCGACCTTCTCCTTGTGCGGGACGCCCGAGCCCTTCTGCAGGCCAGCGGCCTTCTTGATCAGCTCGGCAGCCGGCGGCGTCTTCGTGATGAAGTCGAACGTCCGGTCCTCGTAGATGGTGATCTCGACGGGGATGACGTTGCCGCGCATGGACTCGGTCTGGGCGTTGTACGCCTTGCAGAAGTCCATGATGTTGACGCCGTGCGGACCGAGCGCGGTACCGACCGGCGGAGCCGGGGTGGCCGAGCCAGCCTGCAGCTGCACCTTGACCAGTGCGGCGATCTTCTTCTTGGGAGGCATTCCTCTATCTCTTTCTTCTCGTGGTCATGACGAGGCGTACGTCGTACGCCTCTGCCACGTCGCCCGACCGGGGCCGGGCAACCTTGACATTCTCCGCGCCGAGGCCCGGAGAAGCGAAATTCAGACCCGCTGGATCTGGGAGAACGAGAGCTCGACCGGGGTCTCGCGGCCGAAGATCTCGACGAGCGCCTTGACCCGCTGGGCCTCGGCGTTGATCTCGGTGATCGTCGCGTGCAGCGTGGCGAACGCGCCGTCGACGATGAGGACGGAGTCGTTGACGTCGAAGTCGGCGACCTCGATCGGCTTCTTGGCCGGCGTGACGGGCGAACCCGGGGTGCTGGCCGCAGCGGCCTCGGCCTCGGCGGCAGCCGCGGTGACGACGGCCGGGGCGAGCATCTTCTCGACCTCGTCCATGCTCAGCGGCACCGGCTGGTGGCTGTGGCCGACGAAGCCGGTGACCGACGGGGTGTGCCGCACGGCGGCCCAGGACTCGTCGGTGAGGTCCATCCGGACCAGGACGTAGCCGGGGAGAACGGTGCGCTTGACCATCTTGCGCTGGCCGTTCTTGATCTCGGCGACCTCCTCGGTGGGGACCACGATCTCGTGGATGTAGTCCTCCATGTTGAGGGAGTGGATCCGGTTCTCGAGGTTCTGCTTCACCCGGTTCTCCATGCCGGAGTAGGTGTGCACCACGAACCAGTCGCCGGGCTTGGCCCACAGCTCGCGGCGGAACGCCTCGAGCGGGTCCTCGTCAGCAGCCTCGGCGGGCTCGCCCTCGTCGTCGGAGTCGTCGTCGGAGTCGTCGTCGGCGTCGTCCTCGACGGCTGCGATCTCGTCGGCACCCTCGACGTCGACGGTGTCGTCGATCTCGACGTCCTCGTCGAGCTCGTTGTCGAGGTCGGCCTCGAAGGCGTCCTCGAGGGCGGTGTCCTCCGCCTCCTCGACGTCGGCGACGTCGTGGGCCGCCTCGGCGAGCGCCTCGTCAGCCTGGGCCGGGTCGTACTGCTCGGACACGTGCTGCTCCATCAGTTGAAGAAAAACAGGTTCAGCCGACGCGGGTGCGCGTCAGCTCTCAGATGTCGTCGGCGCCGGTGAAGACCTCGAACGCGAGCTTTCCGAGCACGAGATCGAGGACCGACACGAGGGCGATCATCACGAGGACGAAGGCGATGACGACGACGAAGTAGGTGCCGAGCTGCTCCCGGGTCGGCCAGACGACCTTGCGGAGCTCGGCGACGACCTGGCGGTAGAAGGTAACCGGCCCGGTGCGGTTCTCGGACTGCTTGCCACCCGAGGAGTCCTTGCGGCCTCCACGGACTGCCGGAGCATCCGCCACGCTGCTCACCTTCTCCTTGTCAGCAGCCGACCGTCCGGCCGGCTGGTCGTCACGTCTTGCAGGGCACGAGGGACTTGAACCCCCAACCTTCGGTTTTGGAGACCGATGCTCTGCCAGTTGAGCTAGTGCCCTCCGCGGCTTCTTCCGACCCACGACGCTCCCGGCGAAGGGCGCGACCGAGCATGGGGGAAAGATCCACCGGGGAGCACTCTACAGATGCACCGGGTAGCGACCAAAGTACGGACCTGTTCCTAACCCTCCGCCGACCCCTGGATCGCGTCGAGCAGCCCGAGCACGTCGTCGACGACGCCCCGCAGGACAGGCAGCCTGCTCATCCGGACCAGCCGGTCGACGAGGGGTACGACGCCCCGCACCAGGGTGCGCGAGCGCTGCTGGCCCGGGCTGCCGTCGTACACCCAGAACAGCACGATCCCCATCTGCAGCAGCCAGAGCAGCTCCGGCAGCCGGGTCTCGAGACGCCGCGACACCTTCGCGTCCGAGCCGGCCAGCAGCCGGCGCATCAGCGCGATGCTGCCGTCACGGGCCGGCGCGGACTCGGCACTGAACGGCGACAGCGGGCTGGCCGGGTCCGCCGCGTTGCGGAAGAACTGCGCCGCGAAGGCGTGGTGCGGCTCGGCGATGTCCAGCCAGGCCTCGAGGCTCCCGCGCAGGCGGCCGGCGAAGCCGGACTCCTTCGCCAGCACTGCCTCGACCGCCGTCTCGTGCTCGGCGAGCAGCTCGTCGTAGAACGCCTGGACGAGGTGCTCCTTGGACGCGAAGTAGTAGTACGCGCTGCCCAGGGAGACGCCGGCGCTCTTGGCGACGGCTCGCATCGTGGTGCGGTCGTAGCCGTCCTCGCGGAACAGCTGCAGCGCCGTCGCCAGGATCGTCGCGCGGGTCTGGGCCGCCTTGGGCGTGAGCGGGGAGTCCGGCACGGTGCCCACCCTAGAGACCGTCAGCGCGGCGGCATCGGGTACGCCGGGACGCCGTACTGCTGCATCGGCGGCATCGGCGGCAGCTGCTCGAGCCGGTGGCGGCGGCGCAGGCGGTTGAAGACGTAGACGTTGAAGAAGTGCAGGACGCCGAGCGTCAGCAGCACGACGCCGACCTTGACGCTCAGCACGTCGAACACGTCCTCGGCGCTGTGCGATCCCCCGCTGCGCAGGTAGAGCGAGACGAAGCCGAGGTTGAGCAGGTAGAAGCCGACGACGAGCAGCCGGTTGACGGCGTCGGCGAGCGCGTCGTCACCGCCGAACACGTCGGCCAGGAACACCCGGCCGTTGCGCGAGAGCGTGCTCGCGACCCAGATGGTCAACGGGACGGTGATGACGAGGTAGCCGACGTAGCCGGCGATGGTCCAGCTCATGGCGGACCCCTTTCTTGAACACGTTCAAAATCTGACCTCTGCAGAGTAGGCCAGTTTTTGAACACGTTCAAGTCCTCCTGCCCGGCGGTACCGCGGCGCGTCCTCCTAGGATGTGCGCGTGCGGGATCTCAAGGCGTTGCCCAAGGCGCACCTCCACCTGCACTTCACCGGCTCGATGCGCCACGCGACGCTCCTGGAGCTCGCCGCGCGCGACCGGATCCACCTGCCCGACGCCCTGGTCGAGGAGTGGCCGCCGCAGCTGACGGCGGCCGACGAGAAGGGCTGGTTCCGCTTCCAGCGGCTCTACGACGTCGCGCGGTCCGTGCTGCGCACCGAGGCCGACGTGCGCCGATTGGTGCTCGAGGCCGCCGAGGACGACGTCGCCGACGGCGGGCGGTGGCTGGAGATCCAGGTCGACCCCAGCGGGTACGCCGCCCGCTTCGGCGGCATCACCGCCTTCACCGACCTCGTCCTCGACGCCGTGCGCGAGGCGTCGGCGCGCACCGGGCTCGGGATCGCGGTGGTCATCGCCGCCAACCGGACCCGCCACCCGCTCGACGCCCGGACGCTGGCCCGCCTGGCCAGCCAGTACGTCGACCGCGGGGTCGTCGGCTTCGGCCTGTCCAACGACGAGCGCCGCGGCCGGACCTCCGACTTCGCGGGCGCCTTCGCCATCGCCGAGCGCGCGGGCCTCCTGCTCGCGCCCCACGGCGGCGAGCTGCGCGGGCCCGAGCACATCCGGGTGTGCCTCGACGACCTGCACGCGGGGCGCCTCGGGCACGGCGTACGCGCGGCCGAGGACCCGGCCCTGCTGGCCCGCATCGTCGATGCCGGCGTGGCCCTCGAGGTCTGCCCGGTCTCCAACGTCGCGCTCGGCGTCTACAGCGACCTCACCTCGGTGCCGCTGCCGACCCTGCTGGAGGCCGGCGCCACCATCGCCCTGGGCGCCGACGACCCGCTGCTGTTCGGATCCCGCCTCGCCGGGCAGTACGCCACCATGCGCGCGGCCCACGAGCTGAGCGACGAGCAGCTCGCCGAGCTCGCGCGGATGTCGTTCCGAGCCAGCCGGGCGCCGAAGGACGTCGTCGACGCAGGGCTGGCCGGCATCGACGCGTGGCTCGCATCCGCCTGATCCGAGGCTGAACGCACTGCGGGCCCGGCCGACTGGCCGGGCCCGCAGGCCGATCATCCGAGAGTGGATTGCGTCAGCAGCCCAGGTAGTCCCGGCTCACCTCGGCCGTCACACCGCTCTTCAGCTTGATCTTCGAAACGACGGTGGCGTCCGAAGCCTTCGCGGCCGGCAGCGCCAGGGTGCGCTTCTTGATCTTCTTGCCCTTGAGCTTGGCGACCTTGGCACCGTTGACGGTGAACGTGATCTGCGACGCCGCCTTCTTCGCCTTCTTCGTGACCGTCGCGGCGATGTTGCCCGTCGCGCAGTCGCGTGCGCCCAGCGTGACATAGCGCTTGCCCTTGCTCTTGCTCGTCACGGCGGATCCCGAACCGGCGGGGGTCAGGTCGACGGTGACCGAGCCCGAGACCGACGACGAGTGCACGCCGTCGGGCGCACCGTGTGCATCTGCGCCGACCGACATGCCGACCCAGATCTTCCCTGCCGGGAGGTAGACGCTGAGCGAGCCGGTTCCACGCGATCCGCTCGAGAGATAGGCCTCGCTCGTGTCGGTGGACACCCCGCCGGAGATGCTGGCGCCGCCGCTGCCGCTCGAGGTGACCGTCACGGTCGCCCACATCGGCTGGGTCAGGATGTACTGGCCTCCTGCACCGGCATCGGCCGATACGTGAGCATCGCAGCCCGACGCCGCCAGCCGCGGAAGCGACGACGCCGAAGCGTTGCCGCTGAACTTCACGGTGGTCGCGCCGCCGGTGAACGGAGTGGCGGTGACCGTCGCGCTCGCGGCCGACTTCACGTCCGTGATGTCCGCCGGGTTGCCGTCGTTCGTGACGGTCCCGATCTCGGTCGTGCCGAGAGTGACGGGCGCTCCGTTGTCGCTCCAGGGTGCATCGGCCGGGTCGGGCTGGTTCGCGGACACGGTGCAGGTGCCCATGTCGTTGTGGAAGCCGGAGTTCGCCGACACCGAGGCGTTGGCCACCGCCGCCCCAGCAGGCGCCGGGATGTTGGCCAGGCCCGTGGTCGCCAAGGCACCCAGTGCGAGTCCGACAGCACCGCGTCGGACGAGAAGTCGCTTCATCAAAGCTCCTCGAGAAGGATTTCGACGGCGCCACGGTCCGGAGCCGTCAGGGAGTTCCTTGAGACGCTAGTGAGTCCGATCGGCCACGTCGGCGGCTTGCTGGTTTCTTTACCTTCGGCCCAGCCCTCGGATCCGAGGACGGCGAACCGCCGCGGTGACGTATGGGCCCGGCCGCTCTCGACCGGGCCCACCAGACGCCGGATGTCGCCCGGCCAGTCACGTGCTCACTTGCAGGGGAGGTACGACCTCGTCGCCTGCACCCGCCGGCCGTTCTCGAGCGTGATCTTGACCTTCACCTTGGTCACGCCCGTCACCGACGTCGGAACGAGGATCGTCTTCGCCTTCGGGTGCCTGCCCTTGAGCTTCTTGCCACCGAGGACCGGGCCGGCGGCACCGTTGACCCGGATCGCCACTCGCTTGGCCTTCTTGACGGTCTTCTTGCTCAGGTTGACCGCCACGTTCCCGCCGACGCAGTCCCGCTCGCCGAAGAGGACCTTCGACGCGCCCTTGCCGCTGACGGGCGACGAACTACCGGGCTTGGCGAACTCGATCTTGAAGTTGCCGGTGTACGTGGCGCTGCCGCCCACCGCGGTGGACAGGGTTCCCGGCAGGTTGTCCATCGTCGCGGCGTAGGCGAACGACCCGAAGGCGACGGCGTACTTGCCGGGCTGCAGCAGGGTGCTGGACGTCGCCGACCCGCGATTGCCGGCAGACACCATCAGGCCGTCGCCGCCGAAGAAGAGGAAGTTCTCCAACGACGAATCGAAGAGCTCGGCGCTGCTGATGCCGACGAGACTGGTGCCGAACGCCCGGCCTTGGCGCTGTCCCTGGCCGGTCGCGCTGACGGTAACCCAGGTCGGCTCGCTGAGGGTGAAACCTCCTTGGGCCATCGCCGAGGCATTGGCGTTCACGTCGCAGTCGGTCTCGGACCCACTCGGGAGAGCCGACGCGGACGCCGTCGCCGTGCCGGTGATGGTCGCCGGACCGGCGCCGAGCGGCGAGGAGGTGATCGATGCGTTGGTGGAGATGGCCGCCACAGCGCTGCCGCCCTCACCGCCGGTGAAGGTCGATGAGGCGGAGGTGCCCTTCGACACCGGCACGTTGTTGTCGGTCCACGGCAGGGTGTCCGGATCGACGCCGGTCGCGTCGCCGTCGCAGTTCCAGCCGGAGATGCTGTGGACGCCACCGATCTGGCCCTCCTCGACCGCCGCGTGGGCTGTCGAGGGAACGCTGACGAGGCCGAGGGCTGCGAGCGCGCCGAGGGAGATGCCCGCAACCGTGTGCCGGGCGGAGAACAGGGTCATTCCGAGACTCCTCGAGAAAGCGACGGCACGGGGGGAGCACCGCCTGGTCCTCGCAGGCTAGGACCAAAGTCTCGTTCTCGTTGAGGGTTCTGAAAATTTGTCGCCCGCAGCCATGACCCGCGGGCCAGGCTCACAACGAGCAGCCGACGAGCACCGGCTCGTTGACCAGCTCGATCCCGAACCGGTCGAGCACCCCCGCGCGCACCTCGCGGGCCAGGTCCAGCAACGCAGCGGTGGTGGCGCCGCCGCGGTTCGTCAGCGCGAGCGTGTGCTTGGTCGACAGCGAGACCCGGGCCCCGTCGCGGGCGAGGCCGAAGCCCTTGCCGAAGCCAGCGTGCTCGATCAGCCAGGCGGCGCTGGTCTTCACCCGCCCGTCCGGTTGCGGGTACGACGGCGCGCCGTCGGGGACGCGGTCGAGGTCGACGAACGGGTTGGTGAAGAACGAGCCGGCGCTCCACGTGTCGTGGTCGGCGGCGTCGAGGACCATGCCCTTGCCGCGGCGCAGGCCCAGCACGGCGTCGCGCACGTCGGCCAGCGGGGCCCGCTCCCCCACCTCCACGCCGAGCGTGCGGGCCAGCTCGGTGTACGCCACGGGGGCGGACAGCTCGCCGCGCTCGAGGCCGAAGGTCACGTCGAGCACGAGGTGCCGACCGGGGTCGGCCTTGAACCGCGAGTGGCGGTAGGCGAAGCGGCACTCGTCGCCGGTGAAGGTCCGCGAGCCACGCAGCACCCGGTCCCACACGGTGACCGAGGTGATGGCCTGGGCGACCTCCTGGCCGTAGGCGCCGACGTTCTGGATCGGGGTCGCGCCCGTCGTCCCGGGGATGCCGGACAGCGCCTCGACGCCGACCCAGCCCTCGGCCACGGCGCGCGCGACGAAGGCGTCCCACGGCTCGCCTGCGCCGACGGTCACGGACACGCCGGTGGCGGAGTCCTCGACCCGCACCCCACCACCGGTCAGGTGCACGACGGTGCCGGCGAAACCCTCGTCGGCGACGACCAGGTTGCTGCCGCCGCCCACGAGGAGCACCGGCTCGCCGGCCTGGTCGGCCGCGGTGACCGCGGCGACGAGGGCGTCGGCGTCGGGCGCGGCGACGTAGCGACGCGCAGGTCCGCCGAGGCGGAGGGTGGTCAGGTCCGCGAGAGCGGGATCAGGCACGGACCAGGACCTTGGGTGCACCCAGCACCTTGGTGCCGTCGGCGGTGATCTCGAGCGCGAGCGCGAGGCCGGCGTCGGTGCGCTCGCCGACGGTGCCGGCGACGGTGACCCGCGCCGCCCCCTCGGCGGGTACGACGACCGGCGCGACGAACTTCGCACCGAGCTCGACCACCTCGGCCTCGTCGGTCCAGGTCGCGACCGCGCGGCCGACCAGGGCGAGGGTGTACATGCCGTGGGCGATCACGCCGGGCAGGCCGACCGCGAGCGCGATCTCCTCGTCCTGGTGGATCGGGTTGTGGTCGCCGCTCGCGGCGGCGTACGCGACCAGGTCGGCGCGGGTGATCTCGTAGGTGAGCGGCTCGAGCACGGCGCCCGGGGTCAGCTCGGTCATGCGGCACCTCCGCGGTGGACGAGGGTGGCGGTGGCGATGGCGACCACGGCGCCGGTCGCATCGGTGATCTCGCTCGACGTGGCGATGATGTCGTTGCCGCCGATGGAGCGGACCCCGGTGACCGTGAGGGTCGCGGTCAGCTCGTCACCCACGACGACCGGCCGCTCGTAGCGGAAGCGCTGGTCGCCGTGGACGATCCGCGACAGCTCGATCTGCTCGGCGGCCAGGAAGTCCTGGAGCGCGGCGAAGGTGACCACGATGGGGAAGGTCGGCGGGACGGTGGCCGTCGCGCCACCGCCGACGGCCTCGGCGAAGGCCGTGACGGCCTCCGTCGTGACCGGAACCGGCGAGGTGGGCGGGAAGGCACGCCCGACCAGGGACGCGTCGATCGGCATGCCGGCGAGTCTATGGGGTCGGGGTTGCATACTCGTCGCCATGTCGGTCCGGGGCGGCGTCCTGGCGCTGGCCGTCGCTCTCGGGCTGACGGCCTGCACCGGCGCGTCCGGCCGCGAGCCGCCTCCCGACCGTGCGGTCGCGGCGCAGGGCTGCGGACCGGTCCGGTACGACGACGTGCGCGGCCCGGCGCCGTCGTACCTCCGCGCGCCGCTGGCCGAGACCGCCAACGACCACGCGCTGTGCCGCGGATGGTGGCTGCCGGCCACCGGGCCGGCCTTCGTGCCGCAGGGGCTGGTCGTGCGTGGCCACCGGGCGTGGGTGAGTGGCTACGACCACCGCCGCCCGCAGGCCGGCGCAGACGCCTGCCGGGTGGTCGTGGTCGACCTGCGCACCGGGGCGCAGATCCGGCACCGGGCCGGCCTTGCTCGGGACTGGACCCCGGCTGCTCCCAGCTGCCAGCACGCGGGCGGCCTGGCCCTCGACCGGCACGGCCTGTGGCTGGCGCAACGACGCAAGGCCTGGCTGCTCGACCCGGAGACGCTGGAGGTGCGCCGGGGATGGCGGCTCACCGGCGCACTGCGTGGCTCGTACCTGGTGACCGGGCCCGGCGGCCGAATCGGCTTCGGCGGGTTCCACCCGCGGCGCGGCCTGCCGCTGCGCTGGTTCGACCCTGCGGTGCTGCTGCAACCCGGACGGGTGGAGCTCGGGCCGCAGGATGCCGCGGACCGGCAGCCCGCTCCCCCGGGCGTCCAGGGCGCGGAGTGGGCCGACCTCGGGCCCGGTCCGGCACGGGTCTGGTTCGCCCGCTCGACGACCCGGTGCGGCGAGCTGTGGGGCGGCACGGACCGGAGGTACGGGTTCCTGCCGGGGGCCGAGGGGCTCACCCACGCCGGCGGGCGGCTGTGGGTGATCAGCGAGGCGACAGCGCCGCGCTACGTGCGACGCGGCGGCCGGCCGGTCGTCCCCACCCTGGCGCAGTACGACGTGCGCGACCTGGCCCGCTGGCAGCGCTCCACCTGCTCCTTCGGGAGCCAGGGCGTCCCCTAGCTGTTCTGACCACGGACGTTAGGTACGGCGGGTCGGCTGGACCATGACGAAGACCTCCGGGTGAGGTGTGGAGCTACCACGCACCCACACTCACCACGGAGGTCTTCATGACCCACGCTAACGCCACCCTCACTCCAGCGGGACGCCTGCGTCTCGCCAAGCTCATCGTCGACAAGCGCTGGTCCCATGCCCGAGCTGCCGAACGGTTCTCGGTGAGCATCACGACCGCCCGGCGGTGGGCCAGCCGCTACCGCGAGTCCGGCAAGGCCGGGATGGTCGACCGCTCCTCCCGCCCGCACCACAATCCGAACCGGCTACCCCAGCGCACCGAGCGTCGGATCGTGAACCTGCGGGTGACCCGACGCTGGGGACCGGCCCGGATCGCGTACCACCTCGGCCTCAACCCATCGACCGTCGGTCAGGTCCTGCGCCGCTACGGCTGCCCACGGTTGAAGTGGACCGACCCGGCCACCGGCACCCGGATCAAGACCTCCTCACGCGACAAGAACCGCTACGAACACCCTGCGCCCGGTGACCTGGTCCACGTCGACATCAAGAAGCTCGGCCGGATCCCCAACGGCGGTGGATGGCGCGCCCACGGCCGCGGCTCGGCACAAGACCAACGCGCCGGCGCGGCGCGTGATCGCGCAGCCCGCGCCGGTGCATCGCCCTCGCGTGGCTACGCCTACCTGCACCACGCCGTGGACGACCACTCCCGGCTGGCCTACTCCGAGATCCTCACCGACGAGCGCAAGGAGACCGCAGCAGCGTTCTGGAAACGTGCCACGGTGTTCTTCGCCGCGCACGGCATCACAGTCAAGGCCGTGCTCACCGACAACGGGCCCTGCTACCGCTCACGCCTGTGGGCAAAAGCCCTCGGCAAACAGACCAAGCACCGCCGCACCCGCCCCTACCGACCGCAAACCAACGGCAAGGTCGAGCGGTTCAACCGGACCCTGCTCGAGGAATGGGCCTACGCCCACCCCTACACCTCAGAGGCCGACCGCGCGGCGACCTATCCAGAGTGGCTGCATCACTACAATCACCACCGCGGCCACACCAGCCTCAAAGGCAAGTCACCCATCGACCGCGTGCCCAACCTGCCCGGTCAGAACACCTAGCGGTCGGAGAACGACGAAGGTCCACCTCCCCAGCGGGGAGGCGGACCTTCGGGAAGCGTGTGAACCGCTGGGTCAGCGGGTCTCGCGGTGCGCGGTGTGCTTGCGGCACCGCGGGCAGAACTTCGACAGCTCGATGCGGTCGGGGTCGTTCCGGCGGTTCTTCTTCGTGATGTAGTTGCGCTCCTTGCAGTCCACGCACGCGAGCGTGATCTTGGGGCGAACGTCGCTGCTCTTGCTGGCCACAGGAAGTCCTTCAGTTGCTGGTGGTGGTGCCGGGTGTCTCGGTAGCGGGAACGGGGATCGAACCCGTGACCTCACGATTATGAGTCGTGCGCTCTAACCGTCTGAGCTATCCCGCCACGTGAGGAGGGCGCCCTCCGCGTCTCCCGCGGGTGGCGCCCCATCTCAGAGCCCCTTTACGGAATCGAACCGTAGACCTTCTCCTTACCATGGAGACGCTCTGCCGACTGAGCTAAAGGGGCAACGACGCAGAACTGTACACGCGCGGCCCCGAGGGCAGAAATCGGGGCCGCATTTCCGCTTTTCAGCCCTGGATGCGGGCAAACGGTCGCGCCTGCTCGAGCTCGTAGGCGAGCTCGATGAGCACCGCTTCCTGGCCCGGCGCCGCCCCCAGCATCATCCCCTGGGGCAGGCCTGCGGCGGTGGTCGCGAGGGGCAGCGAGATGGCCGGTGCACCGGTGACGTTCTGCCACGGCGTGAAGGCCACCCAGTCCAGCAGCTTGTCGATGATCGTCGCGTAGTCCTGGGTCGGGTCGAGGTGGCCGACCTTGGGCGTGGCCGTGGCGAGGGTGGGCGTGAGCGCGACGTCGTACTTGTCGTAGTAGAGCTCGGCCTGGGCGTTGGCCCGCTTGAGCCGGGTGATCGCGCCGGGCACCTTGTGCAGGTTGCGGCGCGCGTGGCGGGCCAGGCCGAGGGTGAGGTTGTCGTGCTTCGAGGCGTCCCAGGTGCGGCCGTGGAACGGGCGGCCGGTGGTGAGCATGACCTGGGCGAGCAGCGCCCAGTAGAGCAGGAAGTCGTCGACGAAGCTCGGCGCGACCGGTGCGTCGGTCTCGGTCACCGTGTGCCCCAGCCCCTCGAGCAGGCTCGCGGTCTGCTCGGTCAGCGCGCGGGTCTCGGCGTCGGCGCTGCGGCCCACCCCGCTGGTGTTGAGCGCGATCCGCAGCCGGCGCTTGATCGGGCGGGTCAGGTCGCCGATCGGCGGCAGGTGCAGGTTGCGGTAGTGCCGCTCGGCCTCGCGGTAGAACGCGGCCGTGTCGCGCACGGAACGGGTCACGACGCCGTCGGAGATGATCCGGATCGGCATGTCGCGGAACATCTTGTCCTGGGCCAGCCGGCCGCGGGTGGGCTTGAGCCCGACCAGGCCGTTGACCGCCGCCGGGATCCGGATCGAGCCCCCGCCGTCGTTGGCGTGCGCGAGCGGTACGGCGCCCGCGGCCACCAGCGCCGCCGAGCCGGAGCTGGAGGCGCCGGCCGTGCGCTCGGTGTCCCAGGGGGTGCGGACGGCGCCCAGGCGCGGGTGCTCGGCGGAGGCGCTGAAGCCGTACTCCGAGAGCTGGCTCTTGCCGAGCGGCACCAGGCCGGTGGCCAGGTACATGTCAGCGAAGTCGCCGTTGCGCCTGGCCGGCCGCGGCTCCCAGGCGTCGGTGCCCGAGCGGGTCGGCATGCCGGCGACGTCGACGTTGTCCTTGACCAGCGTGGGCACGCCCGACAGGAAGCCCGGACGCGGGTTCCGGGCGTCGCTGCGGGCACGGTCGTAGGCGGCGTACGCCATCGCGTTGAGCTCGCCGTTCACCGCCTCGATCCGGGCGATCGCGGCCCCGGTGGCCTCCGCAGCGGAGACCTTCCCGGCGGCGAGGTGCTCGGCGAGGCCGACCGCGTCGAGGTCGGCGAGGGCGTCGTCGGTGAAGGCGTGCACGCGCATGCAGGGAACCTAGCGCCTCGTCGGGCCCGCCACGTCCGACCACGGTCGTAAGTCCCTCACCTGTTCAGGTACGCCGAGGCCTCCAGGTTCCACGGGGTCCGGGCGGTCTTCGGGACGTCCTCGCCGCGGGTGACCTCGACCAGGCTGCGGCCCGCGTCGTAGGGGATCCCGCCGGGGCGGGTGAACTGCAGCCAGATCCACAGCTGCGAGCCGGCGGGCTGCTCGCGCAGCAGGTCGAGCTGGGCACGGACCATCGGCCACAGCGGGTCGTCGACGAGGCGTGGCTGCCGGGTGCGCGGTCCGGCGCCGCCGGGGAGGCGGACGTCGACCTGGACCTGGACGGTCCCCACGGGTGGCTCGACCACGTGGCCGGCCTCGTCGACCTCCTCCCCCAGCATGAGCCGGCTGGGGTTGCCGACGAACCGAACGGCGGCCTCGCCCTCGGTGAGCAGGTGGGTGCTGTCGACGACCCGGTCGTAGGCCGTCAGCAGGTCGGGCGTCAGCCGCGGTGAGGCACCGAGCGAGCCGGAGCCGTCCCACCAGTCCGTGTCGGGCGGCGGGAAGGCGGGGCGGACGACCAGGTCCGGCACCCCGGCCAGGTCGGCGTGGGTGGCGATGACGGCGGCGGTCTCCCGCGGCGTGGGCGTCACGACGTCCCACTCGCCCTCCTGGATCGTGACCGGCAGGCCGAGCGCGGCGGTCGCACGCACCAGCAGGTCGGCGTCGGCCCGGTTGCCGGCGTGGTCGCGGAGCCGGCCGATCCCGGCGGCGCTGCCGTCGAGCCAGGCGGCGTCGTACAGATCGGTGGTGCCGGCGCCCAGGAGGACCGCGGTCGTCACCTCGTCGTACTCCGGGGCCAGGCTCCGCTTCCACCGCGCCAGCTCGTCGAGCACCGCCGCGACCTGGTCGGCGGTGGCGTCACGGTCCATGTCGACGACGCCGTGGTAGCCGTAGTAGTCGGTGTCGAGCGCCACCCGCTTCAGCGCCGCCTCCCGCACCCCGGGCAGATCCTCGAGGTCCGTGGCGGCGACGTGACCGGGGCCCGGTGTCGTGCCGCAGCCGGCGAGCAGGGTGAGGAGCACGCCGACCGCCAGCGTCCCGGCCCGGCGCATCAGAACAGGACCAGCGCCAGGAGCGGGACGAGCAGGCTGATCGCCAGCGCCGAGAGCCCCATGCCGAGGCCCGCGAAGGCACCCTCGGTCTCGTCCTCGCGCAGCATCCGGGAGGCGCCGATCCCGTGGGAGACCGCGCCGACGGCGAGCCCGCGGGCACGCCGGTCGCGGATGCGCAGCAGGTTCAGCGTCGCCGGCGCGATCACCGCGCTGACGATGCCGATGCCGATCGCGAACACGGCCGCCAGCGGCGGGATGCCGCCGAGACTCTGGGTCAGCGCGATGGCGACCGGTGTCGTCGCAGCCTTGGTGGCGAGGGTCTTCTCGAGCACCTCGTCGGCGCCGAGCGCACGGGCGATCAGCACGGCGGTGACGATCGAGGTCACCGCGCCGGCGACGATCGCCACGAGCAGGGGGACGACGAAGCCCTTGAGCCGGTCGGCCTGCCGGTGCAGCGGGATGGCGAGGGCCACCGTCGCCGGACCGAGCCAGAACGCGATCAGCTCGGTAGCGCTGCGGTAGTCGGCGTAGTCGACGTCGAGGACGGTGATCGCCAGCGCCGCGGCACCGATCGCCGGGAGCACCGGCTGGGCGAGGGCGTGACCGCCGGTGCGGGCCTGCAGCCAGCGGCCGGCCTGGTAGCCGACCAGGGTGACCAGGAGCAGCGCCAGCGGTGAGCGGGCGAGGTCGAGCAGGTCGTCCCTCACGCGGCCTCCCCCGCACCGTGCGGGCCGGCGCCGAGGTCGTCGCGCGGCTTGCCGAGCAGCCGCTCCAGGCCGACAGCCGTCCACCCGACGACCACCAGCCCGATCAGCCAGGAGCCCAGGACCGCGGCCGCGATCGGCAGCGCGTGGTCGCGCAGCACCGCGAGGTAGACGACGATGCCGACGCCCGCGGGGACGAAGAAGAGCTGCAGGTGCCGCAGCAGCGCGGTGCCGGCCCGCACGATCGAGCCGTCGTCGCCGTACCTGCGCAGACGCAGGAACACGAAGAGCAGCAGCATCCCGGCGACCGGCCCGGGCACCGTGACGTCGAGGACGCGCACGACCACCTCCCCGAGCACCTGGAACGCGAGCAGCCAGGTGAGGCCTGCGATCACCGGCGTTCCTTGAGCCGGGCGTTGGGCAGCCCGGGTGCGGGGATCGGGCGCAGCGGCTGGTCGGGTACGACGCCGAAGCGGCCGGGTGCGACCTGCCGGCTGTCGGGCACGACATTGCCGTCGGGGCCGGTGATCTGCCGCTGCCAGGCGGCGCGGTACTCGACGACCTCCTCGTGGGTGCGGCCCACGAAGTTCCACCACATCACGATGGACTCGCCGAACGGCGGGCCGCCTAGCACGAGCAGGCGTGCGCCCTCGTCGCCGGCGACCAGGACCAGCTCGTCGCCGCCGGGCGGGACGAAGGCGAGGTCCGCGACCTTCGCGTCCACGCCACCCACCGACACCGACCCGAGGTCGACGAGCACGCCGAGCTCGAACTCCGGGTCGACCGGCGTGCGCAGCGTCGTACCCGGGTCGAGCACCAGCTCGGCACCGAGCAGCGGGGTGAAGGTCGTGACGGGCGAGGTGTCGCCGAGCAGGGAGCCGAGGAAGACGTGGGCGCGCCAGCCCTCGCCGGCGACCTCGGCCGGGGCGTAGTGCTGGAAGCCGGGATCGGTGTCGCGGTCGGCGTCGGGGAGCGCCACCCAGAGCTGGGCGCCGTGCAGCACCGTGGTCCCCGGGGTCGAGACCTCGGAGTGGCTGATCCCGCGCCCGGCGGTCATCAGGTTGACCTCCTGGGGGCGCACCATCGCGACGTTCCCGGCGCTGTCGCGGTGCTCGATCTCGCCGGTGAACAGCCAGCTCACCGTCTGCAGGCCGGTGTGCGGGTGCGGAGCGACCTCCATGCCGCCGCTCTCGCTGACCAGGTCGGGGCCGTAGTGGTCGAGGAAGCACCAGGCGCCGATCAGCGAGCGATGCCGCTGCGGCAGCGTGCGTCGTACCGGCATCGCCCGGGGCCCGCCCAGGGGCACCTCACGCGGCTCCATCAGCTCGACGCCGGCGGCTTGCCGGCCCTCGCAGATCACCTCGTCGGGCTTGGCTTCCGGGTTGCTCATGGACTCAATCTTTCCCCGCCCGTCAACCGGGCCGTGGGGCCGGGTTCATCCGTTGCGGGGATGGTGTGCCCGTGCGGATCGCCCAGCTGGCCAACTTCGTCGGTGCGACCTCGGGAGGCATGCGGACTGCGATCGAGCAGCTCGGCCAGGGGTACGTCGCCGCCGGAGCCGAGCGCCTCCTCGTCATCCCGGGACCGGTCGACGCCGTCCGGTCGACGTCGTCGGGAGACGTGGTGCAGGTGCGGGCGCCGCGTGTGGGTGGCGGGTACCGGTTGATCGTCGAGCCGTGGCGGGTCACCGACGTGCTGGAGCGGTTCGCGCCAACCAGCGTCGAGTGGAGCGACAAGCTCACCCTGCTGCCGGTGGCGTGGTGGGCGCGGCGCAACGGCGTGCGCTCGGTGCTGCTGTCGCACGAGCGGATGGGCGACATGTTCGCGATGCGCACCGGCCTCGAGACCACCTCGAAGGTCTCGATCGGGTTGCTGAACCGGCTGATCGTGCGCAGCTTCGACACCGTGGTCGTGACGTCGGCGTACGCCGAGGGTGAGTTCCGCGCTGTCGCCGACGCCGCCGGCTGCCCGGTGTCGCGGGTGCCGCTGGGCGTCGACCTCGCGACCTTCCGGCCCACTGCCGGCCCTGCTCGTCGGGTGCGGGCCGGTGGCGAGCTGCGGCTCGTGCACGCCGGCCGGCTCTCGCGCGAGAAGTCCCCGCACCTGGCGGTGGCGACCGCGGTCGAGCTGCACCGGCGCGGGACACCGCTGCGCCTGGACGTCTACGGCGAGGGTCCGCACCGCGGCGAGCTCGAGGAGATCGCCGGCGACGCGCCCGTCCACTTCCACGGGTACGTCGGCGGCCGGGCCGCCCTGCGCGACCGGCTCGCCGCCGCGGACGTCTCCCTGTCCGTGTGCCCCGGCGAGACCTTCGGCCTCACCGTCCTCGAGGCCCTCGCCTGCGGCACCCCGGTCGTGACCGCCGACCGCGGTGGCGCCCGGGAGCTGGTCGACGCGACGTGCGGCGCCTGGGGTGCACCTGCACCCGACGCGCTCGCCGATGCCGTGCTGCGGCTGCTCGAGCTGCCCGAGTCGCGCCGTCGGACCGCGGCCCGGGCGCGGGCCGAGCAGTACGGCTGGGACCGCACCGTCGCCCGGATGCTCGCGCTGCACGCCGGCGACCGGGTCGGGACGCTCAGCGCCTGAGCGCGGCCTCCCGCTCGCCCTGCGTCGCCGGCGGGGCGAGGGGCGCGACGATGCGCGCCAGCCGCTCGCGGGCGGGTGGGGTGAGCAGCAGGACCGGCAGGAGCAGGGCGACGGTCATGCAGCCGATCACGATCGCGTAGTAGGCGCCGTGCAGCGAGGAGTCGAGTGGGGCGACCAGTCCGAGCAGGACGGAGACGGCGACGAAGGCGCCGGTGGCGTGCCTCGGGAGCCGTTGGGCGGCGAGGAACGGCGGGAGCAGCAGGAAGTACCAGAGGTGGACGACCGGCGAGAGCAGCACGAAGGCGCCGCCGACGGTCGCGACGGCCGCGATCGCCGTACGACGGGAGCCGGTCCCCCAGCGCAGGGCGACCCACGCCCCGACCCCCAGCGAGGCGAGCAGGCCGGCGGCGCGGACGAGGTCGCGGAAGAGGGCGGGCTCGGTGCCGACGCCGAGGTGCAGGGCCAGCCAGTCCAGGACGCCGCCGACCAGGGTGGTGGCGGACAGCGGGGTGTTCACCTCGCCGGGGACGGTGAGGGCGCGCAGCCAGCCGTTTCCGATGCCGGTGACGACGCCGAGCCCGACGAGGGTGCCGGCCGACACCGCGCCGACGGAGCCGAGTCGCCGCAGCCGCGCGGCCAGGCCGGCGCCGACGGGCAGCGAGACGAGCACGATCCCCACGGCCACCAGGCCGCCCGGCACCTTGACGCCCGCCGCGACACCGGCGAGCACCGCGCCCCAGGCCCAGCCGCGCTCGACAGCGACCACGAGGGCGGTGGCCATCAGGCCGACCATGAGCAGGTCGTTGTGCAGGCCCGCGACGCCGTTGGCCATCATCAGCGGCGACACGATCACCAGCGCGGTCGCGACCGCCGGGTTGGCACCGCCCCACGCGGCCAGCCGCGGCACCGCCCAGGCCAGCAGCACAAGACCGAGCAGCGCGAACCCGCGGTGCGCGATCACCAGGATCCAGGGGTTCCCGGTGATGTGGGCGACGGTCGCACCGAGGAACACCGGCACCGGCCCGTACGGCGTGGCGGTGTCCCACCACAGCGGGTCGACGGCCTGCACGATCGGCGGACCGGTGATCCAGCCCGGCAGCGGGAGGAACGTGTCCGGGGCCAGCGCGCCCGGCCCGACGACGTACGGCGAGAGCCCGACCTCGGCGAGCTTGCCCTGCGCGGCGTAGGACCAGCCGTCGCGGGAGAACAGCGGCGGGGCCAGCACCAGCGGCGCGGTCCACACGGTCGCGGCGAACCGCGCCAGGGCGACGCCCTCGACCGGGTCGCTGGTCTCGCGATCGCCGACGGCGACCGTGCGGCACAGCCGCAACCAGGCGTTCGCGAGCAGGCCCAGGCCGACCAGGACCACCACCAGACCGGTCATCCGGCCCACCTCGTGGCCACGCAACGCACCGAGGGCGCCGATGCGCAGCACCGGCGTCGAGGCAGGGAGGGTGGCGGTGACGAGTCCGCCGAGCAGCACGAGCAGGCTGCCGAGCGTTCCGCGAGCGATCACGGTCGGAAGGTAGGAGGACCCGGCATCAGTGGGTTGAACGGCCGGTCAACGGGGCAAGAACGCTCGCAATGCCGACTCGGAGGCGCCTTTCAGCACTACATTGCTGCCACCCCCGGGTGCGCTCGCGCACCCCACGACTCGAGGAGCTCGTATGTCCTTCAACCAGCCGCCTCCGCCGCCGCCTCCCGGCGGTACGCCGCCGCCCCCGCCGGGTGGGTACGGCGGTCCGCCGCCCCCGCAGCAGCCCCCGCAGCCCTACGGTGCGGGCGGGAGCAGCAGCCAGTGGGACCTGGGTGCCGCCCTCAGCTACGGCTGGTCGAAGTTCCAGGCCAACACCGCGCAGCTGATCGTCGCCACGCTGGCGATCCTCGGTGGCGCGATCGTGATCGGTGTCGTCTACTTCGTCGTCAACTCCGCGATGAGCCCGGACTACGTGTGCGACAGCGACGCCCTCTTCGACTGCCACTACGAGGACGGCGCGCCGTTCCTCGTCCGGTTCCCGATCAGCATCCTGCTCTCGATGCTGTTCTTCGTCTACGCGCAGGTGGTCGGCTCCGGCATCATTCGCGGCGCGCTGGGCATCACCGAGGGCCGCGAGTTCCAGGCCGGTCAGGTGTTCAAGTTCGACAACATCGGCCCGGTCCTCGTCACCAGCCTGATCGTCGGCGCCGCGACCTTCGTCGGCACGATCCTGTGCATCATCCCCGGCATCATCGTCGCGTTCCTGACCAGCTACTCGCTGTTCTTCGTCGTCGACAAGAACCTGGCGCCGATGGACGCGATCAAGGCCAGCATCGACCTGACCAAGAACAACCTCGGCCAGACGATCATCTGGTACATCGTCGGCGGCATCATCGCCGAGGTCGGCTTCCTGATCTGCGGTGTCGGTGCCCTGGTGTCGATCCCGGTCGTCATCATCGGCACGGCCTACACCTACAAGAAGCTCACCGGCCAGCAGGTCGTCGCCTGACCGGCCGACCCGCTCGTCGTACGACGGGGCGTCCTCCTGTGGAGGGCGTCCCGTCGTCGTTTGGGAGAACGCGTTCTAGGGTTCGCCCCATGGGCCTGTTCACCCCTGTCGCGATCAAGCTCGGCTCCCAGCCGTGGATGCCGGGGCTGCTCCCCCAGATCACCTGGACCGACCAGCACCTGCAGCGGCTCACGGGCCGCCGGGTGAGCCTGGTCGGGCTCGCCGGGCTGCCGAGCCTGCTGCTCACCGTCAAGGGCCGCAAGTCGGGGATCCCGCGCTCCACGCCGCTGCTCTGCGTTCCGTGGCAGGGCGGCTGGCTGATCGCCGGCTCGTCCTTCGGTGCGCCGAAGCCGCCGGTCTGGTCGGCCAACCTGCGCGCTGCCGACACGGTGGAGGTCGACTACAGGCGCCGCCACCACACCTGCACCTGGCGCGAGCTCACCGGGGACGAGAAGGCGAAGGCGTGGGCGCACATGGTGACCATCTGGCCCAACTACGACAAGTACGTCGAGTGGACCGACCGGGTGATCCCTGTCTTCCTGCTCACGCCCACCACCTGACCCCGTCTCAGTTAGGGCAGGCTTTCCGCACCAAGGGCACCCTTGCCTTAGCCTTCCCTCGTGGGGGACGTCAGGGCAACAGCTCAGGTCGCGGCGCGCATCGCCGACGACCTCGCTCGCCACGGCGAGCGCCCCGCCCTCCGGTCGGCGACCGGGACGCTGACCTACGCCGCCCTCGACCGCCGGGTCGCGACGGCCCGCGACCAGCTCGCCGCGCTCGGCGAGGCCCAGCTGGTCCGGCTCCGGCCCGCCCCGACGATCGAGTTCGTCGTCGCCTGGCTGGCCGCCCTCACCGGTGGGCACGCCACCTTGCTGACCCACGACGACGGCCTGGCCCGCGCGTACGGCGCCTCGGTCGAGCACGCCGGCGGCCACTGGCTCACCACCGGGTCGAGCGCGCCGAGGCTGCACCCGGACCTGCGCCTCCTGCTGAGCACGTCGGGGTCGACCGGGTCGCCCAAGCTGGTGCGGCTCTCGGCCGACAACCTCGACGCCAACGCAGCCGCCATCGCGTCGTACCTCGGCCTGACCGGCGACGACGTCGCGCTCACGACGCTGCCGCTCGACTACTGCTACGGGCTGTCCGTGCTGCACAGCCACCTCCTGGCGGGCGCGGCGGTCGTGCTCGACGACCGCTCCGTGACCGACCCGGCGCTGTGGGAGCGGGCCCGGACCGAGGGCGTCACGTCGTTCGCGGGCGTGCCCTACACATTCGACCTGCTCGGCACCGCCGGCTGGCCGGAGCTGCCGACGCTGCGGCAGGTGACCCAGGCCGGCGGCCGGCTCGCGCCCGACCGGGTCCGGGCGCTGGCCGGGCAGGGCGCGCGCGAGGGCTGGGAGCTGGTCGTGATGTACGGCCAGACCGAGGCCACCGCGCGGATGGCCTACCTGCCGCCCGAGCTCGCGGCCACCCACCCCGCAACCGTCGGCGTCGCCGTGCCCGGCGGCGCCTTCCGCCTCGAGCCCGTCGAGGGCGCCGGCGACGGCGTCGGCGAGCTCGTCTACAGCGGGCCCAACGTGATGATGGGCTACGCCGAGACTCCGGCCGACCTGGCGCTCGGCTCGGGCCCCGACGAGCTGCGCACCGGCGACCTGGCGCGAGTCACGTCCGAGGGCCTGGTCGAGATCGTCGGGCGCCGCTCGCGCTTCGCCAAGCTGTTCGGGCAGCGGATCGACCTGGACCGGGTGCAGACCCTCCTCGGCCTCGGCGGGTACGACGCCGCCTGTGCCGAGTCCGTGGACGGGCGACAGCTGGTCGTCGCCGTACCCGGTCGCCCGGACGCCGCCCACCTGGCCGACGTGGCCGCGGCCGCTGCGGACGGGACCGGTCTGCCCGCCCACGCGATCCGCGTGGTCGGCGTGGCGGACCTGCCGCGGCTGCCCAACGGCAAGCTCGACCAGCAGGCGCTCGCCCGGCTCGAGAGCGGGCCGACGCCCGTCGTCGACTCTCCCGAGGCCTCGATCGCGCGGCTCTACGCCCGCATCCTCGGCCATCCCCACGTCACCGCGGACCAGTCCTTCGTCAACCTCGGCGGCGACTCGCTGTCGTACGTCGAGCTCTCGCTGCGGCTCGAGAGCCGACTCGGCCGGCTGCCGGCCGACTGGCCGGACCGGACGGTCGCCGAGCTCGCCGCGCGCCTCGCGCCCGGATCTCCGCGACGCAACCCGGTGTGGGCGCGGGTCGACACGACGATCGCGCTGCGCGCGCTGGCGATCGTGCTGATCGTCGGCTCCCACACGAACCTGTGGGTGCTGCTCGGTGGCGCCCACGTGCTGCTCGCCGTCGCCGGCGTGAACTTCGCCCGCTTCCACCTCACCGACGAGGCGCCACGGGAGCGGGTCCGCCGGGTCGCGCGGGCCGCGGCCCGCGTGGCGGTCCCGTCGGTGCTGTGGATCGGCGCGGTCGCGCTGACCAGGGGGGAGCCGGGGTGGCGGACGGTGTTCCTGCTCAACGACCTGCTCGGCTCCCGGGACTGGTCCGAACCCGCCTGGTACTACTGGTTCATCGAGGTCGTCCTGCTCCTCACCGTCGGCGCCGGGCTGCTCACCGCCGTGCCCCGGGTGATGGCGTTCGAGCGAAGCCACCGCTTCCCGCTGGCTCTGGGGCTCGCCGTCGTCGCGCTCGTCCCCCGCTACGCGGCCGTGCTGGCGTCGTACGACGGCGACGTCATCCACTCGACCCTCTTCGTCGCCTGGCTCTTCCTGGCCGGCTGGGCTGCGGCCGTCGCGCGCGGGCCGCGCGACCGGACGCTGGTGACCGCGGTGCTGCTCGCCGGCTGCTGGGGATTCACCGGCGACACCGCGCGGGACCTGCTGATCATCGCCGGCGTGGTCGTCCTCGTGTGGGTGCGGACCGTGCCCTGGCCGCGGCTGCTGGTCGGGCCGACCGGCGTGCTCGCGAGCGCGTCGCTGTACGTCTACCTGACCCACTGGCAGGTCTACCCGTGGTTCGAGACCCGCTGGCCGCTGGGCGGGCTGCTCGCCTCGCTGGCCGTCGGCGTCCTCGCCTGGCAGGTCGTCAACCGTGCGCCCGCGTGGGTGCCGTCCCTGCGCCTGCGCCCGTCTCACTACGCTCCCGTCCAACCAACCGATGAGGAAGTCCGATGAACGCCAAGCTCCTCCGCACGGCACTCGCCGTCGCGGGCCTCACCCTGGTCGCGCCCAACCTGGCGGCCTGCGGCGACGACGAGCCGACGCTGGTGGTCTACAACGCCCAGCACGAGCCGCTGCTCAAGGAGCTCGCGCCGGAGTTCACCAAGGAGACCGGCATCGAGGTCGAGCTGCGCAACGGCAAGGACCTGGAGATGTCGAACCAGATCATCGCCGAGGGCAAGGCGTCGCCCGCCGACGTGTTCCTCACCGAGAACTCCCCCGCCATGTCCCAGGTCGAGGCCGCCGGGCTCTTCGACAGGCTTCCCGCCGACGTCCTCGACGTGATCCCCGAGCAGTACCGCCCGCGCAGCGGCCTGTGGACCGGCTTCGTGGCCCGCTCCACGGTCCTGGTCTACAACACCGACCGGGTCCAGGAGTCCCAGCTGCCCGCGTCGCTGCTCGACCTCGCCAAGCCGGAGTGGAAGGGGCGGATCTCGTTCTCCCCCACCGGTGCGGACTTCCAGGCCATCGTCGCCGCGGTCCTCGAGCTCGAGGGCGAGGAGGCCACCAAGGCCTGGCTCGAGGGCATCAAGGCCAACGGCAAGGTGTACGACGGCAACAACCTCGTGCTTGAGGCGGTGAACTCCGGCGAGGTCGAGGTCGGCATCGTCTACCACTACTACTGGGAGCGTGACCGCAAGGAGAACGGCGACGTCAGCGACCACTCCGCGCAGCACTACTTCACCGGAGGCGACCCGGGCGCCTTCGTCAGCGTCTCCGGCGCCGGGATCCTGAAGTCGAGCGACATGAAGCCCGAGGCGCGCAAGTTCGTGAAGTTCCTCGTGGACCGCAAGGGTCAGCAGATCCTCGCCGACAGCTACGCGCTGGAGTACCCGCTCAACCCGGACGTCCAGCTCGAGGGCGTCACCAAGCCGTTCAGCGAGCTGCAGCCGCCGCAGGTCAACGTGTCCGACCTGGATGCCAAGTCGGTCGTCGACCTCCTCGAGGAGGTCGGCTTCCTCTGAGCCTGCGCCCCGCGTCGACCCGCTCGACACCCGTCCTCCTCCTCGTCGGGCTGGCGATCGCCGGCCTGGCCCTGGTGCCGCTCGGCTACGTCTTGTGGACCACGGCCGAGCTCGGCCGCGCCGAGGCCGTCGACTTCCTGTGGCGACCCCGGATCGGGGAGCTGCTGTGGAACACGACCCGGCTGCTGGTCGTGGGGGTGCTGACGAGCGTCGTGGTCGGCGTGGCGGGGGCGTGGGTGGTCGAGCGGACCGACGTACCGGGTCGCGGGTGGTGGCACGGCCTGCTGTGCGCCCCACTCGCCGTGCCCGCTTTCGTCAACGGCTTCGGCTGGGTCTCCACGACGCACGCGGTGCAGTCGTACCCGGGCGCGGTGATGGTGGTGACGCTGTCGTACTACCCGCTGGTCTACCTGCCCACCGTCGCGGCGCTGCGCCGGCTGGACCCGGCCGTCGAGGAGGTCGCGACCGCGTTGGGCAAGGGGCCGTGGCAGGTCTTCCTCCGGGTCACCCTGCCTGCCATCTCACCCGCGGTGCTGGGTGGTGCGCTCCTCGTCGGCCTGCACCTGCTGGCGGAGTACGGCGCCCTGCAGCTGCTCAACTACCCGACCCTGACGACCGCGATCCTGCAGCAGTACGCGACCGTCTTCAACGGCCCCGAGGCGACCCTGCTGGCGCTGGTGCTGGTCACGTTCTGCCTGCTCCTGCTGGGCATCGAGCTGCTCGTGCGCGGCCGCCGGCCGCGCTCACGGGTGGGTGCCGGCACCAGCCGGCAGTTCGCCCGGGTCGCGCTGGGGCGGCGCCGGCCCTTCGTCGTGGTCGGCCTCGCCGGGCTCGCGGCGTGGGCGCTCGGCGTACCGCTGGCGGCGCTGGTGCGCTGGCTGGTGCGCGGCACGTCCACCGGGCTCGAGACCGGTGAGCTGACCAGTGCGCTCGGCAACACGCTGCTGCTGGCGGTGCTCGCCGGCGCACTCACCACCGCCGCCGCGGTGCCCGTCGTGTGGCTGGCCGTGCGGCACCGCGGCTGGATCACGACCGCGATCGAGCGCAGCGTCTACACCGCCAGCGCGATGCCGGGCATCGTGATCGCCCTCGCCCTGGTGACGGTGTCGATCCGGGTGGTGCCCGACCTCTACCAGACCCTGCTGCTGCTCCTCGTCGGCTACCTCATCCTGTTCCTGCCGCGGGCCGTGGTCAGCGTGCGCGGCACCTTCGAGCTGGTGCCGCCCGGGCTCGAGGAGGTTGCCCGCAGCCTGGGCTGCTCCGGACCGGCCGTGGCCCGCCGGGTGACCCTGCCGCTCGTCGTGCCCGGCCTGGCGTCGGGCGCCGCCCTCGTCGCTCTCGCCGTGTCCACCGAGCTCACCGCCACCCTGCTGCTGGCGCCGCTCGGCACCGAGACGCTCGCGACGAAGTTCTGGTCCGACGCGTCCTCGATCGCGTACGGCGCCGCCGCGCCGTACGCCCTCGCCCTGATCGTCCTGTCCGTCCCGTCCACGTGGCTGCTGGCCCGTCTCGCGATCAGGAGCCGCTGATGTCCGCACTCGAGATCCGCGGCCTGGAGGCCGGGTATGGCCGCACCACGGTGCTCCAGGGGCTCGACCTGCACGTCGACTCCGGCGTGACCGCGATCCTCGGCTCGTCGGGCTGCGGGAAGACCACGCTGCTGCGGGCGGTCGCGGGCTTCGTCGAGCCCACCGCCGGCACCATCGCGGTCGCCGGCCGGCCGGTCGTCGGCGGCCCGCGGCTGGTCCCGGCGCGCGACCGCGGCATCGGGTACGTCCCCCAGGAGGGCGCGCTCTTCCCGCACCTGACCGTGGCCCGCAACGTCGCCTTCGGCCTCCCGCGCGCCCGGCGCCGCGACGCCGCCGCCGTGGTCGCCGAGGCGCTCCAGCTGGTCGAGCTCGACCCCTCGCTGGCCGAGCGCTACCCCCACGAGCTGTCCGGCGGCCAGCAGCAGCGGGTCGCCCTGGCACGGGCCCTGGCCCCGCGTCCCGCGCTGGTGCTGCTCGACGAGCCGTTCTCGTCCCTCGACGCGTCGCTGCGCGAGGAGACCGGCCGGGCGGTGGTCCGGGCACTGCGTGCGGCCGGGGCGGCCGCCGTGCTCGTGACGCACGACCAGGGTGAGGCCCTGTCGCTGGCCGACCAGGTCGCGGTCATGGTCTCCGGCCAGTTCCTCCAGGTCGCCCCGCCCGCGTCGGTCTACCTGACGCCCGCGGACCCCCGCGTCGCCGCGTTCATCGGCCACGCCACCCTGCTGCCCGGCGAGGTGCTCGCCGATGGCCGAGGGCGGTGCGCCCTCGGGGAGGTGGCGCTGCGCCCGGGTGGGCCGGCCGCGGGAGCGGCCCGGTTCGCCGTACGCTCCGAGCAGCTGCAGGTCCGCCCAGGGGGCTCGGCCGACGGCGTCCCCGGAGAGGTCGTCGACGTCAGCTTCTTCGGCCACGACGCCACCATCCGGGTCCGGCTCGCGTCGGGCGAGCAGGTCACCGCCCGCACGCCGGCCGACTCGGTCCCCACCGCCGGCGACCGGGTCCAGGTCGTCGTGACCGGAGACGTCACCGCCTTCGGTGCCTGACGGGCGGGGCGGCGTGCGCATGTAACACGTGGTTCGCTGCTCTACCCGACCCGTGTCACCTGTTGCAGCCCCGTACAGCCCGTCTGCGCGTGGACTCGGGTCCGCCACAGCAGCGAACCACGTGTTACAGCGCCGTCGGGCCGCCGCCAGTCCACCCGGGGCGACAGCACCGTTGCGCGCGGGGCATGTAACACGTGGTCCGCCGCTCTACCCGACCCGTGTCACCTGTTGCAGCCCCGTACAGGCCCGTCTGCGCGTGGACTCGGGTCCGCCACAGCAGCGAACCACGTGTTACAGCGCCGTCGGGCCGCCGCCACCCCACCCGGGGCGACAGCCCCGAGAAGGTGCAGCGATCACACGTACCAGCCGGACGGCCCGATCTCCTCACCCATCCGCGGCACGTACTGGTCGAAGAACACCCGCGCGATCAGCTCGCGACGAGACCGCACGCCGGCCTTGTCGAAGACCGCCTTCAGGTGGTCCTGGACGGTGTACGCCGACATGTGCAGCGCGCGCCCGATCTCCTGCGTGCCGACACCCTGCAGCACCAGCTGCGTGACGTCGCGCTCGCGCGGCGTCAGCCCGAAGGCGGCGACGACGAGGCCGACGATCTCCGGCGGGCGGGCCTCCTCGATGGTGATCACGACATCGCCGTCGTGGTCGCCGGTGCTGCTCAGCGGACCGGCCTGGAGGATCAGCCAGCGCCCGAGGCGGGTGCGGGCGCGGCAGCGGGGCAGCACCGTCGTCTCGCCGCGGGCGTAGCGGCGGGCGGCGCCGACCAGGCCGGACAGCAGGGCGACGGGGATCCCGCCGTCGGGGTCGCGGGCCAGCTCGCGCAGGCGGTGCTCGGCGGTGGGCGTCATCTGGGCGACCCGGTACCCGGAGCCGATGATGACGACGGCCGGCCCGGGCACCTCGGTGGGCCCGTCGTCGGGCTCGTCGACCCCTGCGAGCCGAGCCATCAGGCCGGCGCGGACGCCGCGGGCGAAGGCGGGCGCGAGGGAGGCGAGGAAGTCGATCTCGGCGTCGTCGAAGGGCCGGTCGTCGGTGCCCCGCATCAGGCCCATCCCGCCCCACACCTCGCTGCCCTCGCGGAAGACGAGGCGCGCCTCGTCGGCGTGGCCGTAGTGGAGCAGGTGGTAGGACGCGATCCGCATGGAGCGCTCGACGTCGCCGCCGGTCTGCAGGAAGACGCCGGCCGCCGGGCGCTCGGCGGCCGCGAGCTCGGTGAAGGAGGTCGCCTCCGGGCTGCCGTACTCGAGCAGCCCGAACTCAGCGTCGCGCGGGTCCTGGCCGAGCAGGTGCCCGAACTTGCGGTCGCTGGTGAGCAGCAGGGTGCGCGGGTCGTGGGTTCCGACGCAGGCGCTCACCCACGGCACAGCCCGCCGCAGCGACTCGACGGCCTCCACCAGGAACGACTCGAGGTCGAGGCCCGCCTGGGCGACGACGCCGACGTCCTGGCGCACCCGCTCGCGGGTCAGGGTCGAGGCCATCAGGCGAACCAGCCGGACGGGGCCAGCTCGCCGCCCATGCGGGGCACGTACTGGTCGAAGTAGACCCGCGAGATCAGCTCGCGGCGCGAGCGCACGCCGGCCTTGTCGAAGACCGACTTGAGGTGGTCCTGGACGGTGTACGCCGACAGGTGCAGCGTGCTCGCGATCTCCTTGGTGTCGACGCCCTGCAGCACCAGCTGCGTGACGTCGCGCTCGCGCGGCGTCAGGCCGAACGCGGCGACGACGAGCGCCACGATCTCCGGCGGCCGGGCCTCCTCGATGGTGATCACGACGTCGCCCTCGCGGTCGCGGAAGGTGCTCAGCGGGCCGGCCTGCAGCACCAGCCACATGCCCCCGGCGGTGCGCAGCCGGCAGCGGGGCGGCGAGGGGAGCTCGCCACGCGCGTAGCGGCGGGCCGAGGCGATGAGCGCTGCCACCGGGGACACCGGGTCGGGGTGGGTCGGACTGCCGGCCAGCTCACCCAGCCACTGCTCGGCCGTCGGGGTCATCTGGGTGGCGCGGTCGTCGGGACCGACGATGATCACGGCGGGGCCGGGACCGGGCGCCGGCGCGACGACGTCGGCCATCCGGGTGAGCACGCCGGCGCGGACACCGCGGGCGAACATGCCGGTGAGCGAGGCGAGGAAGTCGATCTCCTCGGCGTCGAAGGGACGGTCGTCGGGTCCGCGGAAGAGCGCCGCGGCCCCCCACATCTCCCGGCCGTCGCGGAAGGCCACCCGGGCCTCGTCACCGATCCCGAAGCGCGGCACCATGAACCGCTCCATGCGCGGCGAGCGCTCGACCTCGCCGCCGTGGACCAGGTGCACCCCGGCCGCGTCGGTCTCGGTGCGGACCAGCTCGGTGAACGCGGTGGCCTCGACGTCGCCGTACTCGATCAGCGCGAACTCGTGGTCGTGCTCGCTCTCGCCCGCGAGGGCGCCGTACTTCCGGCCGCTGGTGAGCAGGTGGGTGCCGGGGTCGTGGGTCGCCACGCAGGCGCTCTCCCACGGGACGGCACGGCGCAGCGAGGCCATCGCCTCCTCGAGGAAGGTCTCGAGGTCGAGGCCGGCGCGCGCCACCACGTCC
Source organism: Nocardioides kongjuensis (assembly GCF_013409625.1). Classification (NCBI taxonomy): domain Bacteria; kingdom Bacillati; phylum Actinomycetota; class Actinomycetes; order Propionibacteriales; family Nocardioidaceae; genus Nocardioides; species Nocardioides kongjuensis. The sequence goes on along the minus strand of NZ_JACCBF010000001.1, from coordinate 4,851,161 downwards.
ACGTCCTTGCGCACACGCTCGGCAGTCAGTCCTCGGCTCACCCGAGCAGTGTGGCGGATGCACCCGGGGGTGCGTATCCCACTTTTCTGGGGAAGTCCGGATCCCAGCCCCGCCGGCGCCGGAAACCACCGGGAACAGGGATGGTCCGGACCCGTCGCCGGACCGGAGGGTGGGCGCCATGACCACCACTCCCGACCTCACCTCCCTGACCCGGCTCGGCGCCGGGTGCGAGCTCCACCTGCCCGGCGACGACGGGTACGACGCCGCCCGCACCCCGTGGAACCTGGCCGTCGACCAGCGACCGGCCGCGGTCGCCGTGCCGCGCACCGTGGCGGAGGTGCAGGCCGTCGTCCGCGCTGCTGCCGCCGCCGGCCTGCGGGTCGCCCCGCAGAGCACCGGCCACGGCGCCGCGCCGCTCGGCGAGGGCGCCCTCGACGACGTCGTCCTGCTCCGCCTGCACGCCCTGACCGGCGTCACCGTCGACCCCACGACCCGCACCGCGCGGGTCCTCGGCGGCACCCTGTGGGAGGACGTGGTCACCGCCGCGGCGCCGCACGGGCTCACCGCGCTGCACGGGTCGGCCCCCGACGTGGCCGTGGCCGGCTTCGCGCTGGCCGGCGGACTGTCCTTCTACGGCCGCCGGCACGGTCTCGCGGCTGGCTCGATCCGTGCCGTCGACGTCGTGACCGCCGACGGCGCGCTGCGGCGCCTCAGCGCCACCGAGGAGCCCGACCTGTTCTGGGCGGCCCGCGGCGCGGGCGGCAACGTCGGCGTCGTCGTCGCGATCGAGCTCGACCTGCTGCCGTACGCCGACGTGTACGCCGGCATGCTGCTCTGGGACCGCGAGCAGGCCCCCGAGGTGGTCCGGGCGTGGGTCGAGTGGACCCGCACCGCGCCGGAGTCGGCGACCACCTCGCTGCGGGTGATGAGCTTCCCGCCGCTGCCCGAGCTGCCGCCGTTCCTCTCCGGCCGCGACATCGTCGTCATCGACGGCGCGGTGCTCGAGTCCGACGAGGACGCCGCCGCCCTGCTCGCGCCGCTGCGGGCCCTCCAGCCCGAGATGGACACCTTCGCCCGGATCCCCACGACCGCGCTGCTGCAGGTCCACATGGACCCGCCCGGCCCGTCGCCGGCGGTCGCGGACCACAGCGTGCTGGGCTCGCTGGACGACGCCGCTGTCGAGGTGTTCCTCGAGCAGGTCGGTCCGGGCACCCGCAGCGGGCTGATGTTCGCCGAGCTGCGGCACCTGGGCGGGGCGTTCGGCGCACCGGACGCGGACGGGGGCGTGCTGTCCCACGTGCCCGGCGAGTACGCGCTGTTCTGCGTCGCCATGGCCCCGACGCCGCAGGCTGCGGTCGCCGGCCGGGCTGCGGCGTTCACGGTCGTGCGCGCGCTGGGTGCCTGGTCGCGGACCAGCCTGGTGCCGACGTTCACCGAGACCCGGGTGGACCCGAGCCGCTTCTACGACGGCGAGGACTGGGCCCGGCTGTGCCGGGTCCGCGACGCCGTCGACCCCGGGCGGCTGCTCGTGGCCAACCACGGCATCTGATCCCCGGCTGCGGGCCGGCTCAGCCGTAGTCGGCCCACACCCGCCGGGCCGCACCGTCGACCGTGACGGCTCCTCCGTGGGGGAGGATCCACTGCGGCCGGGTGTGCCCGAACGGGATGCCGACGCAGACGACGGCGTCGGGGTTGTAGCGGGCCACCTGCTCGACCACGACGTCGCGCTGCGCGGCCCGCAGGGCGGCCCGTTCGGTCGCGTCGGGCCGCCGCTCGAAGTCCGAGACCGGGGGTCGGGCGACCAGGACCGCGTCGACGGCGGCGAGCAGGCCCCGCTCCCCCAGGGCACGCACGATCCAGCCCACCTCGCGGGCCGGGAGCAGCTCCTCCGAGGTCTCCAGCAGCATCACGCCGCCGGCCAGCGCGTCCGGTTCCTCGCGGAACCGGCCCGCCGTCAGCACCCACTGCAGAACCTCGAGGCAACCACCCCAGGTCGGACCGGTCACCGACCGCTCCGGGCCGGACCAGCTCCACGGCTCGGTCGGCTCCCGGTCACCGTGCTCCGTGAGGGCGCGGGGGTCGTTCCAGTCCCGGCCGACGTCCTCGGACTCCCCCGGGTCGCTCACCTCCAGCCGGCCGCCGTCGAGCAGCGCCGCCCGCAGCGAGGCGGCGTGCACGGCGTCGAGACCCGGGCCCGGGCCGAGGTGCACCTGCGTGGACCCGCCGTAGAAGCTGGCGATGCCCAGCGACCAGAGCCACTGGTGCAGGTTGGTGTTGTCGCTGGTGCCGAGGAACGGCTTCGGGTCGCGACGAGCCGCCTCCGCGTCGAGGTGGGGCACGACGGTGACCTGGTCCTCGCCGCCGACGGTGGCGATGATCGCCCGCACCTGCGGGTCGGCGAACGCCTGGTTCAGGTCGGCCGCTCGCTGCTCCGGGTTCGCCCCGAGCAGGCGGGTCGTGGGGTACTCCACCGGCACCAGCCCGGTCGCCTCGGCGAGTCGCCGCATCGCCTGCTCGTGCACCGCCGGCGCGAAGCCGGGCGCAGCGAACGAGGGCGACAGCACGGCGATCCTGTCGCCGGGGCGGGCCTTGGGCGGACGGACCAGCTCTCGGGTCATGGATCCAGCCAAGCACGTCCAGGTCCCGGGCACCGAGGACCGAGCGCACCTCGCCCGGACGGGCCAGTCCTCGCATCCGAGAGTGCCGCACGCACGGGCAATCGCCCCGATCCCGCCCGGGACTGGCGAGGTCTGGCCACAATGGAGTGGTGACGGCTCAGCTGGGGGGTCGTCGGGCCGGCCGCCTGCTGGGGTCGTCCGTCCGACGGTTGATCGGCCGCGGCGGGACCACGCACCCGTCGTGGTGGTGGAGCGCTGCCCTCGCCGGCCTGCTGCTCTACCCGTACCTGGTCGTCGCCCTGATCGGGGACCCCGAGGGCGACCGCGTGGTCCTGGCGGGGCACGCGGTGATGCTGCTGGCCGACCTGATGCTGCTCGGGGCGGGCATCGCGATGGCCGTCGACGCGCGGCTGATGTACGACGCCCTGCGCGGCAGCATGGCGGTCGCCGCGGCGATCGTCGCCCTCCAGGACGCACCGCTCGAGGTGCTCGGGATGATCGACCGCGCGCTGAGCCCGCTCTCCTTCCGGCTGACCAACGGGCACCTGTTCACCGTGCTGGTCGTGCTGGTCGTCATCCACCGGGGCCGGAAGGCCGCCGTACCGGGAAGGCACCTGATCCTCACCGGGGTCCTGCTCGGCCTGACCTCGGCGACCATCACGCTCGTGGGCTACCGCCTCGTGCAGGAGTCCATCCACGACTCGGGGGTCCTGGGCACCGGCGACCCAGTCGACTTCGCCATCATGGCGATGATCGGCCTGGCCATGGCGATCGTCGGGTTCCAGCTGGCCACCTCGTCACTGCCGGGGTGGGCAGCGGCCCGGATCGGCGTCGGGATGCTCGCGATCTTCGCCGCCCGCCTGTACTCGACCCTGACCGACGCCATGATGCCGACGCCGGCCGCGGTCGTCGGCGTGGCCCTGTTCAGCGCCCTCATCGCGACGACCGCGTCCTCCCTGCTGCGCATCGCGCTGGAGCAGATGGACGCGCGGGTGGCCCGCTACGCCCACCTGGCCGCCGAGGCCGAGGCCGAGGTCAAGCAGGACCGCGAGGTCGCGCACGAGGTCCGCTCGGCCGCCGCCGGACTCGCCGCCGGGGCCCGGCTGCTGGCCAGCGGCCAGATCCCGCCCGGCCCCCGCCGTACCGCCCTGGAGAAGATGGTCGACATCGAGGCGGCGCGGCTGCGTCGTACTGTCGCGTCCAAGCAGGGTCCGATGACGACCGTCGACGTGGACACCGTGGTGTCGCCGTTCGTGGTGGCCCAGGCCGCCCTGGGCCACCACGTCACGTGGACCCCCGGCGGCCACCGCGTCCACGCCCGCCACGACGGCCTCGCCGAGGCGCTCAGCACCCTGATCAAGAACGCCGCCGACCACGCCGGTGGCCGGGGCACGACCGTCACCTCACGCCTGGTCGGCGAGCAGGTCGAGATCCTCGTCTCCGACGCCGGCCCCGGGCTCGACCCGGCCGTGCGCGAGCGGCTGTTCTCGTGGGGCAGCCGCGGTCGGGCCTCCGGCGGCCAGGGCATCGGCCTGCACCGCGCCCGACGGCTGCTGCTCGAGCAGGGCGGCACGCTGGAGCTCGGCGAGGCGCCGGAGGACGGGGGGACGACGTTCGTCATCCGGTTGCCGCGGGCGCGGCTGCCGCAGGAGGGTTAGGGCGTTGCCTCACTGACGGGCCCGCGGGAACACCTCCAGCGACCGGCGGTAGAGCGCGACCGCGGCCAGCTGGGAGTCCACACCCAGCTTGCGACGCAACGACTTCACCTGGCTGCGGACGGTCGCCTCGGCGACACCGGAGGCGTCGGCGATCCGGCGCACCGAGAGGCCGTCGTAGAGGGCACCGAGGACCTCGTACTCGCGGTGGGTGAGCAGCTCCATCCGGCGTACCAGCTCCCGCTGCTCCTCGGCGACGCTCTCCCACTCGCGCAGCGCCCGCTCGCGGAGCACGTCCGGGGTCGGCGAACCGCCGGCGAGGGTGTCGCGGACGGCCTTGGCGAGGCCGGCGGTGGTCGTCGTGGTGGGCAGCACGCCGGTCGCCCCGGCCCCGAGGACGGTGCCCCACCGTGGGCCGAACTCGCTGTCGGTGAGGACCAGCCAGCGGATCGGGCCGCGGCTGACGAGGAGCTCCACGTCGTGGAGCAGGTCGGGGGTGCGCAGGTCGCAGAGGATCACACCGACCGAGGCGCCGCTGCGGGCCAGGCCCTGGCGGAAGGACAGCCGGCCGCCGCGCTCGGGCCACTCGAAGAGCACCGGGGCCAGGCCGCGGCCGCGCAGGGCAGCGGCGATCGCCTGGCCGACCAGCCGCCGCTCGGCGACCAGCGCGACGCGCCGGACCGGCTCCTCAACGGACATCGAGGACGACACGGTCGATCGTTCCGTGGAACTGGTCGGTGGAGCCCTGGGCGATCCGACCGCGGTCGGAGACCTTGGCGCCGATGGACAGCGGGGCGTGGTCGAAGCTGATGGCGCCGGGGTCGCCGTCGACGCTCCACTCCTGGGGAGCGGCGCCGCCGTCGAGGTCGACCAGTCGCATGCGCACGGTCGGGCCGGTCCGGCTGCACGTCAGCCGGTACCAGCGCTCGGGTGTCACCGGCCCGGGGTCCTCGACCAGCACCTCGCCGAGCGTCCCGGCGAGGCGGCAGGACGGGGCCCCGTGGTCGAGCTGGAGCTTGAGCTGCGCGGGCTGGCCGTAACGGCCCCGCTGCACGAGGTTGTCGCCGTCGTCCTCCGGGCGTCCTGCCGTCGCGGTGTCCGCACGGAAGTCCACCGCGACCAGGAAGTCGCCGGTGCCGGGATCGAGTGGGTCGGGTGCCGACGGGTCGGTGCGGACGACGAGCGCGGCTGCGGGGACCACGCCCTCGGCGACGTACGCCGGGGTCCGGATGGCCGATCCCCCAGCGCGGCCGGGTGTCCAGGTGAGCCGGCCACCGCCCTGGGTGACGACGGTGATGTCGACGCGTGCGGTGCCGCTGTTGACCGTGCCGGGGACCATGTCGCCCGGCACGACCACCTGGTCGAAGGCGAGCCCGAGGTCCACCTTGGCGAGCCCCTTGGCCGTCGGCCCGGACGCCGGTCTCGCTGTCGGCGTCGCGGCATCGCCGGTCACCGCGCACCCGCCCGCGGCACCGATCGCGAGCAGGACCACCAGCAGGGACGGGGCCGACACGACTCAGCCGCCCTGTCGCACCGGAGGACCGGCGAACACCACACCCGGTCCCCACCGGACCCCGTCGACCTTCGGTCCGCCGACCTCGCTCACCTCGCCGCTCGGCACCCCCGACTGCGCACCCTGGGTCCATCCGGTCCGCCGCAGGTGCCCGGAGCCGGTGACCCAGTAGAGGTGCTTGCCCGCGACGAACATGCCGCGCACCCGCCGCGGGGCGAAGCCGCCGACCCTGCGCGACGCCACCAGCCGATCGGCGCCGACGACGCCGCTCTCCGGGTTGAAGTACCGGTAGTGGAGGGCGCGGGACCCGGCCAGCGTGAAGTAGATCCGTCCGCGGTCGTAGAAGAGACCGGTCACGGTGGCGAGCTCGGCCCGCCACGCGAGCAGGGGAACCAGCCCGTCGGCCGCGTCGACCGGCTCGGCCGGTCCGTAGCTCGTGCCGTCGAAGGTACGCCGGGTGAAGGACCCGTCGCGCCCCGCGACGTACAGCCGGCCGTCCAGCAGGAACGCGCCCGCGACGGCGCCCCAGTCCGGCCCGCCGCCCGGCACCGTGATGGCGGGCCCGGCCCGGCTTGCCCGGTGTGACCGGCGGACCAGGTCGCTCCCGCGCGCGCTGTAGACGGTCGCGAGGCGACGGGGCGTCCCGACGGCCGGGTACGACGCTCCACCGGTCGGCAGCAGCGCGATCCGCGCGCGTTCCTGGTCACCGATCCGGTCGGTGTCGGAGCCGACCCACAGCCCGGCACCGGTCACCAGCAGGTCACCCACGCCGACGCCCCGGCTGCGTCCCGGGTTCCAGCTGAACGGGAGACCGTTGACGGGGCTCAGGGCGGCGATGCCCTTGCGCTGGACGGCGCCCGGCCCCGCGGCGTTGGCGCCGTAGGGGTTGTTGAACCAGCGTTGGTGGCCGCCCACGTACACCGCGCTGGAGGTGACCTCGACGGCCTGGAGCGTGTCGCCCCCGGTCGAGGAGATCCAGGACGGTCGAGCCGCGCGATCGGTGCCGCGCGTCTCGAAGCGGGCAACGCTGTCGCACGGGGAGCGCGGACCGCCGGGGCCGCCGGAGGTGACGACCACGAAGTACGAGCCGTCCGGAGCGAAGGCGACGTCGCGCACGTAGCTGTAGTAGAGCTCGGAGCAGGTGGCGGAGTAGAAGCGGGTGCGGAACGTGCTGACCGCGGCTGCGCGGCGCAGGTCGAGCAGCGCGAGCTGAACCCGACGCTCGCCCTGGACCGAGCGGAAGTTCCCGATCAGCGCGAGGTAGCGCCCGTTCGGGCTGACGTCGATCCGCGACACCGCGGTCCTGCCCAGCCCGTGCCGGGCCCGGCCGGCCACGGTCAGCCCGGGCTTGCTGCGCGCGCGTCCGCTCCCCGCGGCGAGCACGGCGAGGGCACGCTGCTTGCGCCCGCCGATCCGGGAGAAGGCACCCGCCACCCACAGCTTGTTGCGGCGCAGCACCAGGTCCCTGACGGGGCCGTCGACCCGGCCCGGGTCGAACGACGGGACGACCGCACCCCCGGCGAGCGTGACCCGGGCGACCCCCGCCCGCGGCAGGCCGCCGATCACCGAGAACTCACCGCCGACGTACACGGTCCCGGAGCGACCGGCCGCGACGGCGTTCACGACACCGTCCGGGTCGGGGTGGAAGTCGGGGTCGATCCGGCCGGTCGCCGCGTCGAACGCGAGCAGGCCGCGGCGCGCGACCTCGACGTCGCTGTCGTCGTCGCGAGCCCGGGTGAAGCTGCCGGCGAGGACGACCGTGCCGCCGACCTGGAGGACCGAGAGGACCTCGCCGTCGAGGACCTGCGGGGTGCCGGCGACCGGCTGCTCACCGACCAGGGTGCCGCCGTTCTCGTCGCCCGCGGAGGCGGGCGCGACCAGCAGGGACGAGCCGAGGAGGGCGAGGCAGCACACCGCGACGGCAGCGATCCGTCTCATGGCGACCTCCCCTCCCCACCGGTCCGATGAATGGGTTGCCTGGTCCTCCCCGGAGGTCCACACGCGACACTAGGACGGCCCAACGCACCCCGGTCGGGGTGCGCCGTTAGTCCCCCAAAATTGGTGAGCCGCCACGCGCGGGCGCCGGGTTCGCTTGGTCCATGACGTCCGCCACGTCACCGGGGGACCGGCCCGGACGGGGACCGACACGGCGTACCGAGCGTTGCTTCGTGGTCGGCATCGTCGGCCTGCCCGTGTGGTGGGTGCTGGGGCTGGCGTCGGTGGTGCCGCTCCTGGTCGCCGTCGTCCTGGCGCTGGACCTGTGGCGACGCCGCCGGGTGATCGTCCCCCCGGGATTCGGGTGGTGGCTGTTGTTCCTGGCGTGGGTGCTGCTCGGGATCGGCACCCTGTGGGCCGCGGCTCCCGGAGCCGAGACCGGCGGTGGCACGGGCCGGCTGATGGTGTTCGGCTACCGGTTCTGCTGGTACGCCGCCTCCACCGTCGTGCTGGTCTGGCTGGGGAACACGCCCAGGGAGCGGCTCCCCGACCGCGTCGTGCACCGGATGATGGCCGCGGTGTTCGTCGTCGCGGTGGCCGGCGGGCTGCTCGGGCTCATCGCCCCGGACTTCTCGATCACGACGCTCGCCGAGCGGGTGCTCCCCCACGGCCTGCGCAGCAACGGCTTCGTGAGCACGCTCGTGTCGGCGCGGGCCTCCGACGTCCAGACCGTGCTCGGCGTACCGGAACCGCGGCCCAAGGCGCCGTTCCCCTACACGAACACGTGGGGCAGCGTCATGTCGCTGGGCCTGGTGTACTTCGTCGCGACCGTCGCGCGCTCGCGGTCCCGGTGGCGGCTGCTGGCGCCCGTGGTGCTGGCGCTCGCCGCGATCCCGGTCGTGTGGAGCCTCAACCGCGGGCTGTGGCTCGCGGTCGGCAGCTGCTGCATCGGCCTGCTCGTCCTGCTGGCGACCCGGCGCAACCACACCGCCCTCGCGGGCCTGGTCGTCGTGGTCGTCATCGGCGGTTTCGCCCTGACCAGCACCCCGCTCGGCACGACGATCTCCGATCGTCTCAGCCACCCCCACAGCAACGAGCGCCGCTCCCAGCTGCTCGTCGCGACCGTCGACTCGATGACCCGCGGGTCGCCCGTGGTCGGCTTCGGCAGCACCCGCAACGTCGCGGGCACCTTCACCTCGATCGCCGGCGGGGCGAAGCCCGACTGCCCGGCCTGCGGCGTGCCCCCGCTGGGGACCCAGGGCCAGCTCTGGCTGGTGCTGTTCTCGCAGGGCTGGGTGGGGACGGCCTTCTTCCTGACCTTTTTCGTGCTCGCGCTGCGGCGCACCTGGCGATGTCGCACGGTGAACCAGACCGTCGCGACCTTCGTCATGGGCGTCTTCCTGCTCCAGCTGTCGGTGTACGACACCATGGAGCTCCCGATGATGCTGGTGATGACCGGCATCGGGCTGGCCTGGCGCGAGCAGGGCGGCGGCAGCCGGCTGCGTGCCCCCCGTGCCCGGTCGGTCGCGGTCGTGGCCGGGACGGCGGCCCTCGGCGGCCTGCTCGGCGCGGCCGCGACCGTCGGCCACGCGCAGCAGCGCACCAGCACGGTGACGGTCGCGCTCACCCCCTCGCCCACCTACCTCGACGTGGGCGAGTTCGCCCGCGAGGTCACCATCGGGGCACTCGTCGACCAGCCGGTCGTCCAGCCGGTCGCCGCGACGATCGACACCGAGGCGGCCCTGGTGCGCTCGCAACGGGCGCTGACCCGGGCCGGCGAGCAGGTCGGGATGACGCCGAGCGAGCTGCGTGACGACATCAGCGTCTCCGCGCCGCCGCTGTCGACCGTGCTCGAGCTGAACCTCACCACGTCGGCGGCGCACGATCCCCGGGCGGCCGCCCGGGCGGTCGCCGAGGAGTACCTGACCGCGCGGCGCACCTACCTGGAGGACCGGCGCACCACGCTCGTCGCCCGGCTCCAGGAACGGCTGGCCGCGATCGACGCGACCGACCCCGCCTGGGCCACCACCCGCACCTACCTGCGGGCCGCGATCGACTACCTCACCACGCACCGGCCCGAGGCCGGGTCGCTGATCCGGCTCACGCCGGTGCGCGCGGTCGGCGCCGACCGCGGCGTCCCGGCGACCAGCGGGATCGCGCTCGGCCTGCTCGCCGGACTGATCGTCGTACGCCTGCCCCGGCGCAGGGGACCTCGGGACAAGACACGCAACACGGAAGAGCCGGCACCCGCACCGCGCGTGCCCGCCGAGGAGGTGCTGGTCCATGCTGGATGACATCTGGCCCGACGTCGACGTCGTCATCGCGACCCACGACCGTCCCGTCATGGTGCGCGAGGCGATCGCGGCGGTCCTGGAGCAGGAGTATCCCGGCCGGATCCGGGTGATCGTCGTGTTCGACCGCTCCGAGCCCGACCCGCTGCTGGTGCGCACCTGCGTGGAGCGACAGGTCGACGTGGTCCGCAACACCCGCAGCCCGGGACTCGCGGGCGCCCGGAACACCGGGATCCTGGCCGGGCAGGGCGAGCTGGTCGCGTTCTGCGACGACGACGACCTCTGGCTCCCCGGCAAGCTGCAGCGCCAGGTCCGGGCGCTCGCAACCAGCGACGCCCCCACCTCCGTCACCGGGATCGAGGTGACCTACGAGGGCACCTCGACGCGCCGGGTTCCGACGCCGGCCGAGCTCGAGCTGCGGCAGCTGGTCCGGCACCGGACGATGGCGGCGCACCCCTCCTCGGTCGTCGTACGACGCCACGACCTCGTGCACCGGATCGGGCTGGTCGACGAGAAGATCCCGGGCAGCTACGGCGAGGACTTCGACTGGATGATCCGCGCCTCCCAGGAGGGGGGCTTCGCCCTCGTCGAGGCGCCCCTGGTGCAGGTGCGCTGGGGCGGTTCCCAGTTCTCGCAGCAGTGGGCGACCATCGCCGCCGCGATCGACTACGGCCTGGCCAAGCACCCGGTCTTCTTCGACGACCGGAGGGCGCTGGCGCGCGAGACCGGTCGCAAGGCGTTCGCCCTCGCCGCCCTCGGCCGGCGCGACGCCCTGCCGTGGGCCGCCCGCACGGCCTGGAGCTCCCCGCTCGAGCCGCGCGCGTACCTCGCTGCGGCCGTCGCCCTGCACCTTGTGAGCGCCGAGCGGCTGCTGCACCTGGCCCACCGGCGGGGGCACGGGATCTAGTCGACCGGGGCCCGCGGAGATGACCACCCTCGCCCTGACCGCGCCGGCCCCCTTGCGCCTCCCGGCGCTGCCCACTCGTCGTACCTCAAATGGGGGAGGATATTGGCCACGATCTCTCGTTCCGGTTCCAATCGAGCCGAAGACAAGAGAGAACGAGGGCCGTAGTTTCGCTCCCGCGGCCCCGGAGATCCGGGGAGGTGGCGTCTTGCAGGACGCCGAGAAGACGAAGAACAAGAACGGCCTCGTGCGGTGGCTCTGGCTGCCGGTCCTGGCTGCCGTGCTGCTGACCAGCGCCGTCGCGGCGGTGCCGACCTCGGCACAGCCGAGCCGTGCGGCGCAGGAGTCGGTCCCCACCGGGACCTTCGAGTCGCACCTGGACGGGTTCGCCGGTGTCGGCGGCAGCCGGGTGAAGCTCTCGCGCACCGGCGAGGGACGCAACCACAGCCGCGCGCTGGTCGTGCGCACGAAGAACCACGGGCCGGCCGCCGCCGTCAGCAAGCACCGGTTCGGTGGCGCCCACTCCAAGGGCACCACGTACGTCGTGCGGGCCTGGGTCCGCTCCACGGGCAAGCGCGCCGTGACGCTGCAGGTCCGCGAGGTCAAGGGCAGGACCCTGCAGACCAAGACCAGGACGGTCAACGCCAAGGGCCGGGCCTGGACCCGGGTCAAGGTCAAGATGACCGCGAAGGCGGCGAACTCGGTGTTCAAGCTCCGGTTCCGCACCCCCTCGCTCACCTCCGCGCAGCGACTGCTGGTCGACGACCTGCGGGTCAAGGCCGGTGGCGGCAAGGGCTCGGCGGGCAGCCTGTCCAACGGCTGCAGCCGTGACGCACGAGGCATCCCGGCGTGCGGCACCTACATCGGCGCTGCCCACGGCGGCAACACCGACCCGACCGCGCTCGAGCAGCAGCTCGGCAACAAGCTCGCGGTGCGCCGTACCTACTACACCGGCACCGGTGTCGCCAGCGCCGTCAAGAACGCCTCGGCCGACCTGGCCGCCGGCCGGCTGCCGTGGATCAGCTTCAAGCCGCCGTACAGCTGGACCGACATGGCCAACGGCGTGGGTGACGCCTGGGCGACCGACCTCGCCCAGCGCCTCGCGGCGCTGCCCGGCCCGGTCTGGGTGGCCTTCCACCACGAGCCGGAGAACGACGGCGACATCCAGGAGTGGCGCCGGATGCAGGAGCACCTCGCGCCGATCATCCGCAACAACGCCCCCAACGTGGCGTTCACCGTGATCGTGACCGGGTGGCACCAGTTCTACGGCGACCCGCAGTACAGCCTGGCGAACATCTGGCCGCGGGGCGTCAAGATCGACGTCGCCGGCTTCGACATCTACCAGGAGTACGGCTCGGTCAAGAACGGCAAGATGGACCTGCGCTGGGTCGACATGCCGGGCTACTTCCAGAAGATCGCGGCCTGGGCCCGCACCGTCGGCGTCGACTGGGCGCTCGGCGAGACCGGGATCACCGACAAGGCGGCCGTCGACCGGCCGACCGAGATCGCGAACACCGTGCAGAGCATGCAGGACTTCGGCGGCATCGCCTACTCCTACTTCGACAGCGAGCTCAACAGCACGGCTCCGTGGACGCTCGGCACCCCGGAGAAGCTCAACGAGTTCGCCCAGGTGCTCGCCGGCTCGCCGCACCTGCGCTGACGGCACCCGACGCACCTTCTCGAGCGCCTGCCCCGGGTCTCACACCTGGGTCAGGCGCTCGAGTGCCACCAGGGTCTGCATCGCGCGCGGCGAGATGTGCTCCCCGCCGGGCACGTCGACCAGCCGCAGGTACCGGGTCAGGATCGCGACCAGGTAGAGCAGGCTCGTCACGTGCGGCTCGCCACCCAGGCTCCGGTCGCGGTACGACGCGAAGCACAGCGCGCGCAGCACCCCCTCGATCGAGGCCGGCACCCCGGAGTTGAACGAGTTCACGACGTAGTGCAGCGGGTCCAGGCCCATCGGTACGCCGGTCTCGAAGCGCTCCCAGTCCCACAGCAGGACGGCGTCGCCGGACACGGCCATGTTCCACGGCGTCCAGTCGCCGTGCCACGCACCCCAGCTCAGCGCCCGCCGTCCGACGATCCCGTCGACCCGCTCCATCGCCCGCCCGAAGCGGCCGCGCAGCACCGGGTCGACCAGCGCCCCGGTGGCCTCCCACTGGCGCTGCCACCACGCGGAGTCGGTCAGCCGGCCGTCCGGCGAGGCGAAGGACGACGCCAGCTCGGTCATCGCCTCCTCGGGGGGCGTCCAGGCACGCCGGTGGCGACGCCACGGCGAGGGCTGCAACGGCCCGATGACGAGGACCGGGCGCCCGGCCCACGACGTCCGCGCCAGCAGCGGGGGCGGTACGACGTGCTGGTACTCCAGGGCGGTCACCGTCGCCAGCGCCCGGCCCTCCGCCGTCACGTCGGCGCAGGTGTTCTCCGACCAGCCCACCTTGGCGAACGCCCGGCACCGGCCCTCCTCGTCGAAGACCTGCAGCACGGGCTTCCGGTTCACCCGAGCGGTGCCGATGCTGAGGCTGAAGCTGACCGGCGTGCCGAGGACCTCCGAGAGGTGCACGGCCAGCCCGTCGTGCCCGCCCCGGATCTCCACGCGCTGGCGCAGCAGCCCGGGCAGCGCCCGCACGGCGGCTCCCGCAGCCACGCGCGAGGTCGTCTCCCACCAGGAGGAGGCGGTGCTGAACCGGCGCAACGAGGCCCCGGCGGCCGTGGCCGACTCGACGGGCACCAGCACGGTCGGGTCGTCGCCACGGCTGAGCAGGGCGTAGCGGGCGCGTACCGGCCGGCCGTCGCCCGCCGTCCCCGCGGGGACGACGTCGGCGCCGGGCCACAGCTCGGCCACGGTCTCGAGCAGCTCGCTGGTCACCGCGCTCACCGGTCCTCGCGGACGCAGACGAACAGGTGGCGCCCGTAGTTCTCGGCGTACGGGCCGACGGCGTCGCGGTCGGGACCCAGGTCGAGCACCTGGTCGAAGGTCGTGTTCGTCAGCAGGAAGTCGCGGATGTGCTCGGGGTTCCAGCCGCGCAGTGACTTCTGGAACCAGCGCTCGTGCTCCTGGCCCGTGTCGAAGAAGAGCACCCGCCGCGTCGACTTGTCGAGCAGCCGGATCAGCTCGACCTCGTCGCAGGAACCGCGGCCGAGCACGAAGTGGTGCAACAGGCTGAAGCACGACACGACGTCCCACTGCTCCCGGGTCCCGCGCAGGACCTCGACGACGTCCCCGATCCGGATCCGGTCCGGGTCGACGCCGTAGACCAGCCGGCCCAGGGTCGCGCCGAGCGGGTCCCGCTCGATGCCCTCGGCCGCCATCCCCCGCTCCGCCATCTGAGCGACGAACCAGCCGTAGCAGCTGGCGACGTCGAGGTAGCGACCCTCGAGCAGGCCGCGCGGGCGCAGGAAGCCCTCCATGGCCTCGAGCCGGTCGACGCAGCAACGCACGATCGGCCACAGCGCCGCCAGCTCGGGCGAGTCGACGGGCTGGTAGAGCTCCCGGCCGCCCTCGAGCCACGACATCTCGTGGAGCAGGTCCTGCAGCGGCGTGCTGACCTTGCCGCGGCGCACCCGCACGGGGATGGTGGTCGCCCCGGCCGCGGCCGCCAGCGCGATCCGGTGGTGGCCGTCGATCACCTGGAAGCAGCTCGAGTCCGCGATGGGTGCGACGAGCACCGGCTGGCCGGGCGGGGAGTGCATCACGCCCGTCGGCACCTCCGCGGGCTCACCGGCCGCCCGGGCGAGGACCTGCCGGGCCTGGGCCACGATCCCGGCGTCGTCGGTCGCGTCGAAGTAGACGCCCGTGTGCCGGATGCACGCCCGCGCCATGCGCGCATAGCTCGACCGGAGGATGTCGTGGTCGGACTGGCCGGGTCCGCGCTCCAGCAGCTCCGCGTGCGGCCCCTCGACCACCCGGCGCGAGGGCCACAGCGGGTCCATCATCGCCGTCGCGAACTCGTGCCCGCTCATCCCGTTCTGGCCGCCGAGGAGCAGGTGCGACAGCCGCACCTCGCGGGTGCCGGGGTGCCAGCGGGTGCCCCGTGCCAGCCGGTGACGGACGGGGCCCGAGAGCACGGTGTGGCGGCCGCGGGGAGGATGGAGTGCAGTCATCGCAGTGATTCCTTTCGCCAGCTGGGCACCCGGCCGAGGAGCTCGGCGAGGGCGGCGTCGTGGTCGTCGAAATGCCCGCGCAGCCGGGCCTCCAGGTCGGGGGGCAGCGGGTCGCCGGGGCGCTCGTTCCAGCGGCCGACCTCGTCGGGGCGGTGCACCGGCAGGCCGAGGCGGCGCTGCAGGTCGACGTACACCGGCACCGGGTCGGCGAACAGCTCGTCGGCCTCGACGACGTGCACCCGGTCCGGGCCGAGCTGCTCGACGAAGCGGTGGAGCTGGACGGCGTACTCGCCGCGCTGCAGGTAGGCGTGGTGCCGGTGCTCGAAGCTCAGCGTGCCGGGCTCGGCCGCCAGCCGGGCGGCGACGCCGGCGGTGCGTGCCGGCTCGCTCTCGACGGCCTCGGCGAACGGCAGCGTCTCGAAGCCGCGGGCGAGCTCGTGGCGGTGCGCCGAGTGGGCCCGCGCGACCGGGTCGCGGACCATCGCGACGACCTGGACGCCGGGCAGGTCGCGGGCGATCCGCTCGGCGGCGAGCGGGTGGAAGAGGTAGTAGCCGCTGCACTCGAAGCTCGTCCGGCGCCAGCGGCCGGGGCGGCGCAGCGGGAAGTGGGCGCGGTACCAGCGCCGGCCGTGCCGGTAGCCGTCGTCGAAGTAGCCGGTCCCCTTGTCGACGGTGGGCCGGCACAGGTGCGGGTGCTCGCTGAGCAGCCGGAACAGGGTGGTCGTCCCCGCCCGCTGCGCGCCGACGACGATGACACCCGGCTCCTCGCGCAGGTCGGCGGTCAGCCAGCCCCACCCGAGCAGGAGCGCCCGGGCCGCGCGGACCACCGGCTCGGGCAGCCGGCGCCGCGCCTTCCCCGCCACCGTGCGCAGCCCGCTCATGCCGTCACCAGCTCTCGTCGCCGGGGCAGGAACAGGTCGACGGCGAGCCGGGCGCGCAACCGCCACACCACCGCGACGTAGCCCACGGCGACGAGCGCCGAGGCCAGCAGCCAGGTCGCAGGGGTCAGGCCGCCGAGGGCCTGCGCGAGCGCGAGCGGTACGCCGACGCAGCCGAGGGGAACGGCTGCGGCGACGAGCAGGGTGCGGCGACCGGGCAGCAGCCCGATGTCCGGGCGGACCTGGACCACCGCGAGCGCGCACCGTACGACGACCGCGACCGCCCAGGCGAGGGCGGCACCGGCGATGCCCATCCGCGGGACCAGCAGCAGGCAGCCACCGACGTCGACGACCAGCGCGACCAGGGTGTTGGCGAGGCTGCGGGTGCTGCGCCCGGTCATCAGCAGGAGGGTGTCGACCGGTCCGGAGGCGACCGCGACCAGCATCCCGCCGGCCATCACGAGGGCGACCGTGCGGGCGTCGTCGGTGGTGTAGGCCGTGCCGAACCAGCCCAGGTAGGCCAGGGGGGCCGCGGCGACGCACAGGTAGACCGGCCACGCCAGCAGCACGCTCCAGCTGGTGGTCACCGCGAACACCCGGCTGAGCAGTGCCCGCCGGGCTCCGGCGTCCCCGGCCTCGTCGGCGAGGATCAGCGTGAACCTCGGCTGCACCACGGAGGACACCGCCTGGTTGGCGAGCTGGCCGAACACCACGAACCGGGTCGCGACCGTGTAGACGGCAGCGTCCGTGGGCGTCAACAGCCAGGCGACCAGCACGATGTCGAGCCGCTGCACGCCGACCTGCGCGATCCGCGCCGCGGCCCTCGCCCAGGTGAAGCCCCAGAACTCGCGGGGAGTGACGTGCTCCCCTGCCGGGGCGTCGGGCCCGGCCCTGCGCAGCACCCCGTGCAGGGCGCGCACGGCGAGCACCGCACTGAGCAGGTAGGCCGCCCCCCAGGCGAGCGCCAGCACGGCGCCGGGCAGCCCGGCGACCACGGCGGCGCTCACCAGCACGATCTGCGCCCCGGGTCGCACGATCCGGTCGATCAGCACGGCCGCGCGGAAGGTCGCGTGGGCCTGGACCGCGGCCAGGCACAGGTCGGAGGTGGCGGCGAGCGGCAACGCCCACACCAGCCACCGGGTGTCGGGCCACCAGGCCGCCAGGGCCAGCGCCAGCGCTGCGGCCACCACCAGCACCGGGATCGCAGCCATCCCCACCAGCCTGCGCACGGCACCCGGCTGGTCGGTCCGCAGCACGAACCGCGCCAGCCCGGTGTCGGTCCCGAGCCCGGCTGCCGCGAGCGCCACGAGGAAGACGGCCGTCGCCGCGAAGAACCGGCCGGCGGGGTCCGGGTCGACGCCCCGGGTCACGACCAGGACCAGACCGAAGCCGGCGAGCGTGCTGAGCACCGCGCCGAGCAGGGTCGCCGTGCTGCCGCGCGCGACCGCGCGCAGGTGGTGGGCCTCGAGGTCCGAGGGCTCTCCGGTCCGATCCGTCACGACTCGTCCCCGCGCCCGTGGGTGAGGACCAGCCCCGCCACGACGGTCCCGACCCGCTCGGCCTCGGCGGTGAGAACGGCGAGGTCGGCCTCGGTGGCCGAGCCCTGCGGGACCTCGGCGACGACGGCGGTGGCGGCGACCAGCACGGCGCGACCGACCGTCGTACCCAGTCCGGGCGAGCGCAGCAGGACCAGGTCGGCACGCTTGGCGAGCTCGGCGAGGATGCGACGCATCTCCGCGGAGGCGGCCAGGTCGTCGAGGTCGTCCGTCGGCGGCGCTGCGTCGACGGCGCCCGGCAGCGGCTCGAGGGGCCGCAGCCGGTTGCGGAAGTGGCCGTCCTCGACGAGGACGTCGGCGACGACGGCCTGCTGCATGACCAGCTCGGCCATCGCCTGGCGGTCCGCGCGGCGGGTCAGGTCGACGGCGACGACCTCGTAGCGGGCCCGCACGAAGGAGTCGACGAGCGCGGGGAAGGCGATGGAGGCCCCGGCTCCGACCGCGCCCACGGCGACCACGGGTGGCCGGTCCGAACCGACAGCGAGCACCACGGATCGCGCGTGGGCGATCACGTCGCTGTCGGCCCGGACCGGGGTCCGGAGCTCACCGAGGACCGTGGGGCCCGCGTCGGCGAGGTCGTCGAGGTGACGCACCACGCCGGGTGCGGCACCGGTCCGGCGGACGACCGCGATCCCCAGCACCAGCAGGGCCGCGAGGACGCCCGCGATCGCGCCGACACGGGTCGGCGAGGCCCACAGGCCCGCCCCGACGACCTGGCCGGGCGTGACCACCTGGCCGGGGTCGAGCGCGACGGCCTGGGCCGCGGCGAGCTGGGCGCGCAGGGAGCCGATCTGGACGACCTCCTCCTGCACCTGCTGCTGGATCAGGGCCCGCTCGGGAGCATCGCTCTTGAGCTGGTCGAGGTGCGCGACGGCCGCGTCCCGCTCGTCCTCGCGCTGCTTGACCAGCTCCTCGAGGCGTGAGGTCTGCTCGTAGACGGCCGACTCGGTGCGCGAGCGGCGGAACTCGAGGTAGACGTCGCCGAACGCGGACGCCCGGGCGACGGCCGTGGCGTCGTCCTTGCCGCGTGCGGTGATCTGGAGCAGCTGGGTGTTGGGCGGGACCACGACGGTGACCGCCGCGAGCAGGTCGGAGGGCGTGCCGGCCTCGTGCAGCTTGTCCAGGACCGCGCGGGCCACGGTGTCCGAGCGCAGCACCTGCGCCTCGGTCTCGAGGTTGACCAGGTCGTCGCCGCGGCCACCGGGGCTGTAGGCGTTGCCCTCCAGCGGGTGCAGCATGATCGTGGCGGTCCCGACGTGCTCCTCGGCGCGACGCTGGCCCCAACCCCACGCCGCGGCGCCCGCGAGCAGACCCGCCAGGAGCGCGAGCGCGACGACTCGCAGTGGAAGCACACGGCGCTGCTCCACGTCCACCTCCCCGGTCCAGGTCCGGCAGATCGGTCTGGTCGACCGAGCCGGTCCGCTCGATGACCGGTTCATCATGGGCGCCCCCAGGGGCCCGTGAGCAGGGCGTCGGCAGATACCCCCAATTTGTGGGATGGGTGCGCTGCAGGCCGCCGAGAGCCCCGAAAGTGCGGGCGAATCCTGCCCAATATCGGTCATGCCCCTGCCGTGTGACCGTTGACACGATCGCCGTGCCCTCAGGACCGAGGGCATCATGCGAGTGCGGGGACGGTGAGGCAGATGCGCACAACCACCACCAGTCGGCGTCAACCGGTCCCTAGCCGACGATGGCGGCGCATCGCCCGGGCGGTCGTCCCCATCATCACCGCCTTCGTGGTCGTCCCCGCACTCGCGCCACTCAGCCCACTCGTGCCGCCGGCCCAGGCCGCCCCCGGCGCCGTCTCCTTCGTCGACGCGGCGAGCACCGCCGGGAACCGGACGGCGCACGTCGTACGGATCCCCAGCACCGTCCAGGCCGGTGACGTGCTGCTTCTCGAGCTCACCACGAACACGACGGAGGCGATCCCCGACCTGGCCGGCTGGAACCCGCTCGCCAGCCGCGACGGCAACGGCATCCGCAGCAGGCTGTGGACCCGGACCGCCGTCGCCGCCGACGCCAACGTCAACGTGACGGTCACGACGACCGCCGCTGCGAAGTCGTTCATGTCGGTCGGCGCCTACCGCAGCACGGGCCTCGCCCCGTCGGTCACCGCGCTCGCCGGTGGCTCGGACACGTCGAGCACCAGCGTCGACGCCCCCGCGATCCCCGTGGCCGCCGCCGGCTCCTGGCTGGTCGGCGTGTGGACCGAGAAGTCGTCCACCGACAGCACCTGGACCGTGCCCGCGGGCACGACCAGCCGCACCACCGCGGCCACCACCGGCAGCGGCAAGGTCAGCGGCGTGTGGGGCGACTCCAACGCACCGGTCGCCACCGGTACGGCGCCCGCCCGCACCGCGACCCTCACCTCCGCGGCCTCGCGCAGCGCGACCTTCTCGGTCGTGATCAACCCCGGCGACCTCAGTGACACGGCGCCCCAGGCCTCCTTCACGGCGAGCTGCAGCGGGCTCACCTGCTCCTTCGACGCGTCCGGCTCGACCGACGCGGACGGCGACACCCTCACCTACGCGTGGGCCTTCGGCGACGGCCAGACCGGCACCGGACGCACCCCCAGCCACACCTACGCCTCCGCCGGGCAGCGCACCGTGACCCTGACCGTCAGCGACGGGAGCCACCAGGACGTCACCACCCGGCAGGTCAGCCCGGACGTGGCGGTCACCGCCGGGCAGATCCAGTACGTCGCGGCGGCCAGCTCCGCCGGCAACGCGCCCGGACGCTCGGTGACCATCCCCAGCACCGTCGAGCCCGGCGACCGGCTCGTCCTCTTCCTCGTCACGAACACCACGACCGTCCCGATCGAGGACCCCGCCGGCTGGACCCTGATCCAGACCCGCGACGGCAACGGGATCCGCGGCCGGGCCTGGACCCGCAGTGCGACCGCGGCCGACGCCGGCCGCGACGTCACCGTGTCGAGCGGCACGACGTACGTGAAGTCCGCGATGACGGTGGCTGCCTACCGCAGCACCGGACCGGCCGTGGTCGGGGCGTCTGCTCTGGGGGGTGCGGACGCCCCGGCCACCAGTCACACCGCACCGGCGGTCACCGCGGCCAACGCGAACTCGTGGCTGGTCAACGTGTGGAGCGAGAAGTCCTCCACCGACACCGTGTGGACCCTGCCCGCCAGCGAGAAGACGCGGACCCAGGCCGCGGCCTCGGGGACCGGCAAGGTGAGCGCGATCCTCGGCGACTCCGACGGCGCCGTGCCGGTCGGTCCCCTCCCCGGGCGCACTGCCACCACCAGCACGTCCGTCTCGCGCGACATGCTCCTCTCGGTCGTCATCGACCCCGGCGTCGACGCGACCTCCACCAACGAGCCCCCGGTCGCCGACTTCTCGACCGGCTGCGCCGGCATGACCTGCGAGTTCGACGCGTCGCACTCCTACGACCTCGACAAGGACGCGCTGACCTACACGTGGCAGTTCGGGGACGGGCAGACCGGGACGGGCGTCAACCCGTCACACACCTACGCGACCACCGGCAACCGGACCGTCACCTTGACGGTGAACGACGGCCACGGCCACACCGACCAGACCACGGGCACCGCGACGGCGGTGCCGCTCGACCCGGCGCCGGGTCACGCCGGGCTGGTGCCGGACACGCCGCGCACCGACCAGCCGACCATCACCGACGGTGAGATCTGGGACATCGAGGTCGTCGGCAACCGGGTCTACATCGCCGGCACGTTCACCTCGATCCGGCAGCCCAACAACGGCGCGATCATCAACCAGCCCAGCCTGGCGGCGTACAACTGGAGCACGGGACAGGTCGACACGACCTTCCGGCCGACCTTCACCAACGGCGGCGTGGACGCGGTCGAGGCGACGCCCGACGGCACGAAGCTCTACATCTCCGGCACCTTCGGCACCGTGAACGGCCAGACCAGGAAGGCCATCGCCCAGATCAACCCTGCGACCGGTGCGCCGATCGCCGGCTTCGTCGCGAACGCCAACGGCAAGGTCAACGAGCTGGCCGTCACCAACACGACGGTGTACGCCGGCGGCCGCTTCAGCACCATCAACAACGTGCCGCGCGGCGCTCTCGCCGCTCTCGACGGTGTCACCGGCGCGGTCCGCAGCGACTTCGTCAACAACATCACCGGCGGCATCGGCACCAACGGCGACCTCGCCGTGCAGCGGCTGAGGCTGAGCCGCGACGAGGGCCGGCTGCTGGTGGTCCACACCGGTCGCCAGGTCAACGGCCAGGACCGGTACGGCGTCGCGATCATCAACACCCGCACCAACAAGCTGACGCCGTGGAAGACCACGCTGTGGCAGGACAACCTGCAGTTCGTGGGCGGCATCCAGCGCGCCTACGGCGGCGACATCTCGCCGGACGGCTCCTACTTCATCGTGACCAGCGGCTCGGGCGGCGACCGCCCACCGATCAACGACACGGTGATCAGGTTCAACATGAACGACGACCCGAACGCCCAGCCGGTGTGGATCACCCGGCAGTTCGACTCGACGTACTCGGTCGTGATCACCGAGGCCGGCATCTACGTCGGCGGCCACTTCCAGTGGTCCGAGTCGGCGACCGCACCGCTGCCGTGGCCCGGTCTCGACGACGTCGGCTACGGCACCGGGCAGGGGCTGTCGGCGTACGCCCTGGGCGACGCGGTGGTCAAGCGCGCCCACCTCGCGGCGCTCGACCCGGTCGACGGGCACGCCCTGGAGTGGTTCGTGTCGTCGAACTCCAACGAGGGCGACAAGCACCTCGAGGCGACGCCGCGCGGCCTGTTCGTGGGCGGTGACGGCAACACCAAGGGCGGCTACAACGTCGGCCGGATCGCCTTCCTCGACTTCAACAGCGTGCCGGCGCAGAACGGCACCCAGACCACGATCACCGCGCCCATCGAGGGCCGGATCGAGCCGGTGAACGAGCAGTACGAGATCACCGGCACGGCGACCGCGGCCTCGGGCATCAACCGGGTCGAGGTCGAGATCCAGGACCGCAACACCAACCGCTACCTCAACGACGACCTCACCACGTGGGGCACGACGACGCTCAACACCTTCAACGCGACCCTGGACCCGGGCACCGGCCCGACCCGCACCTGGCGGCTGCCGCTCACCATGGCCACCAACCGCGAGCTGCTGGTCCGTGCCCGCGCCGTGGCGGGCAACGGCACCGGTGACAACACCAAGGCGTCGAAGAAGTTCGAGACCTTCGGGACCGCCGACGCGCCGCCGACGACCAGCATCACGGGCCCGCCGAGCCCGCAGGCCCAGACGACCTTCACCATCACCGGCAGCGCGGCCGACGACATCGGCGTCAACGGGGTCAGCCTGACCCTGCGCGACACGCAGAACCGCTACCTGCAGGACGACGGCACCGTGTCCTTCACCTACAACTCGTTCCAGATCACGCCCGACGTGGTGGGCGCGACGTCGACCACTTGGTCCTACGAGGTCACCGTGCCCTTCGAGGACGAGTGGTGGGCGCAGGCACGCTCCTCCGACACGGGTGGCCAGTCGTCGCTCGACACCGCCGACCGGCGCTGGATCGTGACGACCACCGGACAGGCGCCGACGGTGTCGATCAGCCAGCCGGTGTCGATGGTGCCGCCGACGGCGGTCCAGCCGGTGACGGTGACACCCGGCAGCCCGATCACGTTCGCGGGCTCGGCCAACGACGACCAGTCCCTGCACCAGGTGTGGGTGACGCTGCGCAACACGTCAACGGGTGAGCGGCTGGCGGCCGACGGCTCCTGGGGCACGAACGTGATCGCGGGCTCCTACCGGATCTCGCCCGTCAACATCAACCAGGGAAGCTACAACTGGAGCTACACGACGCCGTTCAACCTCAGCCCCGGCAGCTACACGTTCACGGTCAGCGCCGACGACAACATCGGCCTGTCGACGTCGTCGGCCAACCAGGGCCGGCTGACCCTCAACGCCACCATCCCGGGCGACAACCCGCCCAACGCGACGATCACGCCGACCGGGACGATCACCGGCCAGCAGGTGCTGCTGCTGAACCTCTCGGGCGCAGCCACGGACGACAAGGGCGTCGCCCGCGTCGCCGTGTCGCTCCGCGACGCCGACACCAGCCGCTACCTGCAGCCGGACGGCACCATGTCCGCCTCGCTCGCCTACCTGGACGCCACCTTGGCCAGTCCCGGGGCGACGAGCACCACCTGGACGCTGAACCGGGCGCTGCCGACCCAGGGTGACTGGAACGTCACGGCGTACGCCTGGGACACGGCAGGCCAGCAGGACCCGTCGACGACCGGGGCGACGTCGCGCTACCCGATCTACCCGGGCGACCAGCCGCCGGTGCTGACCGACGCGCTGCTGAGCCCGACCGAGGGCGCCGAGTTCCCCGACGGCAAGATCTTCGTGAGCGGCCGGGCCGAGGACGACCAGGCGATGCAGCAGGTGCAGGTCGGGATCGTGAACTCCGCCGGGCAGTACATGAGCTCGACGGGGACCTTCACCAGCACCACGCCGAGCTGGCGCACGGCGTTCCTGAACAGTCCCGGCACCCCCGGCTCGAACTTCTCCTACACGACTCCGGTGATCCCGGCCGGGGCCTACACCGTGCAGGTGCGGGCGATCGACCAGCACAACTTCGTCAGCGCGGTGTCCGAGAGGCATGCGACCGTCACCCACCCGCCCAACAACCCGCCGGTGGCGAGCTTCACGGTCAGCTGCACCAACAACGTCTGCACCTACGACGCCCGCAGCTCGACCGACGAGAACGCCGCGACCCTGACCTACTCGTGGAACTTCGGCAACGGCACCGGCACCGGTCCGCTCCCGACCCGCACCTACGCGACGCCGGGCACCTTCACCGTCACGCTCACCGCGCGGGACGAGTGGGGCGACACCGGCACCGCGACGCAGACCGTCACGATCACGACACCGCCCGGAAACCGGGCGCCGGTGGCCGTGCTGAACCCGCCGGCGTGCTCGGGCCTGGTCTGCAACTTCTCGGCCGTGGGCTCGAGCGACCCGGATGCGGGCGACACGATCACCTACCGCTGGGTCTGGGGCGACGGCACCGCGAACGCGACCACGAGCTCGGTGTCCCACACCTTCCCGGCGGCCGGCACCTACACCGTCCAGCTGACCGTGACCGACGGTTGGGGGGTCGCCACGACGACCACCCGCCAGGTCACGGTGAGCACACCCTGAGGACGGTGACGCCGCACCGACACGCCGAGCAGGCCCAAAAATTGGGTACGTTGAGGTCTTCCTCGACGTGGGGCCGGACACCCGCGCATAATCGCCAGCATGACCGGTCCGCACCAGGGCCGTCAGTCCCGGCGCTCTCGCCGAGCGCTCTCTCGGGCGGTGGCTGGGCGGCCGTCAGTCTCCTCGCCGAGAGCAGCTGATCGCGCGCCCCTGTGGTGGGCCGTGCTCCTCGCGTGTCTGATGCTCCACCCGTACGGCGTCCTGCTCCTCGAGGACCCGTCGACCCAGTCCGTGGCTGCGGCCGGGCACCTGAGCATGGTGCTGGCCGACCTGGTCCTGCTCGGCAGTGCGCTCGCGCTGAGCTTCGACGTGAGCATCGAGCAGAGCCTGGTCAAGGCCCGGCTGGCGACCGCCGCGACGCTGGTCGCCGTCCAGGACCTGCCGCTCGTGATGATGTCGCTCGGGGACCCGGCGAGCGGCGGGCACAGCTACCGGCTCACCGCGGGGCACCTGGTGACCGTGCTGGTGCTGTACGGCGTCTTCTCCGTCGGCACCCGGGACCAGCACGCGCCGCGCTTCAACCCGATGCTCGGTGGGTTGCTGCTGGGGCTCGGCGTGCTGGCGGTCCGGCTCGGTCAGATCCTCACCGACCCGGCGCCGTTCCTCACGGTCGGCCAGTGGCAGGACGTGCTGGTGCTGGCGGCGATCGCCGGCGTCACGGTCCTCGTGACGGTGCGCCTGCTGCGCTCCCCGCTGCCTCACTGGGCAGCCCAGCGGATCGCGTGCGGCGTCTTCGTGATCTTCGCGGCCCGGGCCTGGGCGACCCTCGTCGAGGCGTCGTCGCCGCCGCCGGTCGTGATGGTCGGGGTGGTGCTGTGCAGCTCGCTGGTGGCCACGACCGCGATCGGACTGCTGGGCGCCTCGCTGCGTGAGCACAGCTCCCGCGAGGCGAGCCTCGTGCTGCGGGCCGCCGAGGCGGAGGCGACCGTCCAGCACGACCGGGAGGTGGTCCACGAGATGCGCGCCGCGACCGCGGGGATCGTCGCGGGCGTCCACCTCCTCGCCAGCGACCAGGTCCCGCCGGGACCGCGCCGACTGGCACTCAAGCACATGGTCGACGCAGAGGCGGCGCGCCTCGGTCGCACCTGCACCGACGACGGTCCCGACCAGCTCGCCGAGCTCGCGGTCGACGACGTCGTCGAGCCCCTCGTCATCGCCCAGGAGGCGCTCGGTCACCGAGTGCACTGGCACCCCGACGGGCACCGCGTCCTCGCCCGTCCCGACGCCCTCGCGGAGGTCCTCAACGTGCTCCTCACCAACGCCCACCGGCATGCTCACGGGCACGCCACCACCGTCGTGTCGCAGGTGACCGGGGACTGCGTCGAGATCCGGGTCTCCGACCGAGGACCGGGCATCGAGCCCGGCCTCGAGGACCGGCTCTTCCAGTGGGGAGCCCGCGGCTCCGGCTCGACCGGCCAGGGCATCGGACTCCAACGGGCCCACCGGCTGATGCTCGAGCTCGGTGGCTCGCTGCACCACGACCCCTCCGGCCGTGGCGGCGGAGCGACCTTCGTGGTCACGCTGCGCAACGCCGGCCTCGACGTCGACGCCGGCGCAGCACTGCTCATGTCGTCGTCGGAGTCCCGGGAGCCGTCGGTCACGACGGCCGCGGCCGCGAGCTGACGCCGATGTCGACCGGACGCCCCCGCCCGATGCGGATCACCATCATCGACGACCACGCCCTGTTCGCCGAGTCGGTCTCGCTGACCCTCGAGGCCGAGGGCTACGCCGTACGCCGCATCGACCTGACCGACGAGCACACCACCCTGGCGACCGTGCTCGCGACCGCCCTGCGCAGCGCCCCCCGGGTGATCCTGCTCGACCTCGACCTGGGCCGCGTCGGCGACGGCATGCGGCTGATCACGCCCCTCGCCGCTGCCGGCATCGCCGTGGTCGTGGTCACCGGAAGCGGCGAGAGCGCCCGCCGCGGCGAGTGCCTGCGCCGCGGCGCGAAGGCCGTGCTCGTCAAGACCTGCCCGCTGCACGAGGTCGTCGCCACCGTCCGCCGGGCCCGCGACGGGCTGCCGCTCATGAACGCCCAGGAGCGCGGCTCGCTGATCGAGCTGGCTCTCCACGACCGCGACGAGGTCCGCGACATCCGCACCCGGCTCGACCGCCTCACCCGCCGCGAGATGGAGGTCCTCGGCGCCCTGATGCGCGGTGCACCGGTGCGCGAGATCGCCCGGGACAGCGTGGTGTCCGAGGCGACCGTGCGCACGCAGGTGAAGTCGATCCTGGCGAAGATGGAGATGAGCTCCCAGCTCGCCGCCGTCGGCGCGGCCTACAAGGTCGGCTGGCACCCGCCCCAGGGGTGAGGTCTGCCGGTGGTCGAGGGGTGAGGGACGTCGGCGAGCCTCCATTGCCAGGCCCGCCCGGCCGCTCGCCCATGAGTCTCGGTTGCGTAGCGGGCACAGTCTTGAAAAGGCGCAGCGACGAGAGAGCTCCGTAGGGGGTCGGGTTCCGCTGTCGGGTTGCGGTTCTCCCCGGGATCAACGAGGTAGCGCGCGACCGGCCGCGACCTCGAGAACCCGCTAGAAACAATGCGAAACTCGCTGCACGACACTGGCTGTTCGAACATGTGTGCGATAAAATCAAGCATGATCTCGGACCTCTCGGACGCCACACCGGAGCAGCTGCTCCACGCGGCCGAAGACCGTGTCCGGATGGCGCGCGAGGTCGAGGTCGACAAGCTCGAGCTGCTGCTCGCCTGGGCCGACCTCCACTCCGGAGACCCGCAAGCCGAGCCCGACGCCGTGCCCGTGAGGTTCGGCGGTCCGCGGTTGATCACCCTCGGTGGGGACGGGACGCCGGAGGTCCAGGACCTGGCGTTGGTCGAGATCGCGATCGCCCGCCACGAGGGCGTGCTGACCACCCGTAACGCCCTGGCGGACGCGTTCGACCTGCGCCACCGCCTCCCGAAGGTCTGGGCCGGCGTGAAGGCCGGACGCTGCGAGGTGTGGGTGGCCCGCAAGGTCGCCCGCTGGTCCCGCAAGCTCGACCGCCACCAGGCCCGGATCGTCGACGACGCGGTCGCCGCCGCACTGGACGAAGCACCCGCACGGATCCTCACGATCGCCGAAGCCAAGATCATCGAGGCCGACCCGGTCGCCCACGCGAAGCGGATCACCGACAACCAGAAGACCAAGGGCGTCTGGTACCCCACACCCCGACCCGGCTCCCAGATCAACGACACCGACGACACCGACGGCACCGGCACCACTGCCGGGGTCGCAACGGTGTTCGCCCGTCTCGACGAGGCCGACGCCCTCGAGCACGCCGCCATGGTCGAGCACCTCGCCACCGCCCTGGCCGAGCAGGCAGCACCGCCCGCTGAGGGCGAGGAGCCGCTGGGGATGGACCACTGGCGCGCCGAGGCCTTCGCGATGCTCGCCGACCCCGCCGCCGTCCTCGCGTTCCTCCACCAGATCGAGGAGGAAGACGCGAAGGGAGGCGACGAGCCCGAACCCACCCCTGCCCCGGCTGCCCCGACGGCCGAGATCGTCGTCCACCTCGCCCAACAGGCCGACGGCACCCTCGGCCCGCTGGCCCGCGTCGAAGGCCTCGGCCCACGGCTGCTCGACCAGGTCCGCGACCTGCTCCGCCGCCACGCCCACGTCACCCTCACCCCGGTCATCGACCTCCACACCGGCCGCTCGGTCAACGGCTACGAGCACCCCACCGACGTCAAACACCGCACCGAGCTCCGCACCATCGGCGACGTCTTCCCCCACGCCACCCGCCTCTTCACCCAGCACGGCCGGGCACCCGACCACGACCACACCACGCCCTACGACAAGAACGGTCCACCCGGTCAGACCGGCGACCACAACGACACCCCGTTGTCGCGACATCACCACCGAGCCAAGACCCACCTCGGTTACACCGTCCTGCAGCTCGGACCCGACAAGTGGGTCTGGGGCACACCCCACGGCCTCCACCGCCTCGTCACCGGCAGCGGCACCACCACCATCACCCGAGCCGAGTACCACCTGCTCGAGGAACAGGCGATCGTGCTCGCCGGCGACTACGCCGCCTGACGGCCTTCGCCGGCGCTCGGCGGAACGGCTCAGACATGCCGTATTTGGGGCATGTCAGCGTTTCGACGCCTCCCTAAGGTCAGGGGATCACCGTCAGCCACCAAGCTCCGGGAGCGCGTCATGCGGGTGCTTCTCGTCTCCTCCTCGGGAGGTCATCTCGCCCAGCTGATGTGCCTGCGCCCCTGGTGGGAGAAGCACGACCGGCACTGGGTCACCTTCGACACCGCGGACGCCGTCGCCAAGCTCGAGGGCGAGAGCGTGACCTGGGCGCACCACCCGACGACCCGCAACCTGGTCAACCTCGCGCGCAACTCCGTGCAGGCCCACCACGTGCTCGACGAGTTCGCCCCGGACGTCGTGGTCTCGACCGGCGCCGCTGTCGCCGTCCCCTACTTCTGGCTGCGTCACCGCCGGCAGACCTCGTCGATCTACCTCGAGGTCTACGACCGGGTCGAGACCCGCACCCTGACCGGCAAGCTGTGCCGACCGGCCACCGACCTGTTCCTCGTGCAGTGGCCCGAGCAGCAGCACCTGTACCGTTCCTCGGTCCTGGTCGGTGAGCTGTGGTGACGCGGGCGCAGCCACCGCTCGTCGCGGTCTTCCTGGGCACCGACCACCACCGGTTCGACCGGTTGGTGCGCTGGGTCGTCAGCCTGTCCGAGCAGGGCCTGTTCTCCTTCCACGTGCAGCACGGCTCCACTCCACTCCCCGACGGTGTCGGCGGGAGCGCCCTGCTCGCGCCCGGCGCGCTGGGCGACCTGCTCGACCGCGCCGACGCCGTCGTGACGCACGGCGGCCCCGGCTCGATCATGGACGCCCGGGAGCACGGCCACCTGCCGATCGTGGTCCCGCGCGACCCGCGCCTGGGCGAGCACGTCGACGACCACCAGCAGCGGTTCGCACGGTTCGTCTCCCGGACCGGTCTCGTCGTGACGGCGTACGACGAGGAGGAGCTCGCGACCCGGCTCTCGCTCGCCGTGCTGACCGGTCACCACACCCCCACGGAGCATCGGGTCTCCCCCACGCTCGCCCGGTTCGAGGCGCTCGTCGAAGACCTCGTGCACCGATGACGGTCCTGGGTGCCCGCACGACGGCGGTGATGACGGCCGAGCACGGGGAGTCCCGGGCTGCGGCACCGTTGCACCACGCCGGCCGCATGCTCGCCGTGTCGGACGCCGTGGCCGCGCTCCTCGTCGTCCTCGTCGCGGGCCTGGTGCCCGACGCGATCTCCCGCCTCGCGCCGGCGTTCCTGTTCGTGCCGATGTGGGTGGTCGCGGTGTGCGCCACCGGCGACTACCAGCTGCCCGGTCACCTCGGCGCCCGCGTCCGGCGCCTGCTGGTGGCCGCCCTGGTGCTGCCGACCGGTGCGCTGCTGGCGGCCGACGTGGTCGGGTACCCCCTGTCGGCACGCACCGTCACCGCGGTGTGCCTCGCGAGTGCCGGCCTCAGCGGCATGGCGCGCGGGGTGATGGCGGCCGTCGCCCGCAGCGGCGTCCGGCTGCGGGGGGTGAGCCACCGGGTCGTGGTCGCGGGCACCACGGACGTGCTGCCCAGCCTGCTCGAGCGCCTCGAGAGCTCTCCGTCCCACCGGTTCGAGGTCGTGGGCGCCGGGGCGATCTCCACCTGCGTCGACGCAGCCCGCGAGGGCGACGCCGACGCGGTGATCCTCGCCCCCGACCCGACCCTCCCTGCGCCCGACCTCCAGCGCCTGTGCTGGCAGCTGGAGGAGGCCGGTGTCGCGATCTTCGTCTGGACCGGGCTGCTGAGCTCACCCGTCGGACGGACCCGGCTCGACCTGGCAGAGCAGCTGCCCCTCCTCCACCTCGGCGCTCCCCGCCGGTTCGGCCCGTCCCACCTGGTCAAGCACCTCCTCGACCGCGCCGTAGCCGTGGTCGCCCTCCTCGTGCTGTCGCCCCTCCTGCTGCTGCTGGCACTGGCGATCCGGCTCGACTCGCCGGGGCCCGCGTTCTTCCGGCAGACCCGGGTCGGCCGGGACGACGCGCCGTTCACGATGTGGAAGCTGCGCACCATGACCTGCGACGCCGCGGCCGTCGCGCCCGACCTGGTCGCGCTGAACGAGGCCAGCGGCCCGCTCTTCAAGATCCACCGGGACCCGCGCATCACCCGCGTCGGGCGCTGGCTGCGCCGTACGTCGCTCGACGAGCTGCCGCAGCTGATCAACGTCGCCCTCGGCCACATGTCCCTCGTCGGTCCACGCCCTGCGCTGCCGTCCGAGGTCGCGGCGTACCTGCCCGACGTCCGGCACCGCCTGGTCGTCCGCCCCGGGATCACCGGTCTGTGGCAGGTCTCCGGCCGTTCCGACCTGTCCTGGGACGACACGGTCCACCTCGACCAGCAGTACGTCGACAACTGGTCGCTGCTGCTCGATGCCCGGATCCTGCTCCGCACTGCCGGTGCCGTCCTCAGCGGCCGCGGCGCCTACTGAAAGGAACCACCTCGCATGGGAACCGTGAACGCGCGCAGGAGCACCGGCTTCGTGCTCCTCGTGGGGATCGTCGTCGCCACCTTCCTGGCCGCGACGCTCTCACCGCCGGCCCGTGCGGCCGACACCGGCAACTCGGCGCCCCAGAACGGGCGGATCGTGGACGTCGACCCGGTCGGCTTCACCCCGCACGTGATGGACGGCGCCGTCTACGCGATGACCCGGGTCGGCGACATGGTCATCGTCGGCGGCACGTTCACGCGGGTGCGCAACGCGAACAGCTCGACCGACATCCCGCGGGTGAACCTGTTCGCCTTCAACGCGTTCACGGGACAGGTGTCCACCACCTTCGTCCCCAACCCCAACAACCGTGTCTACACGCTCGCGCCTGCTGCCGACGGGACCTCGGTCTACATCGGCGGCGCGTTCACCAGCGCGACCTCCGGTGGCACGAGCGTCGCGGTCAGCCGCCTGTACAAGGCCGACGTCGCGACCGGCAACCGGATCGCGGCCTTCCAGCCGGGCAGCCTGAACGGTCAGGTGCGCGACCTGTCGGTCATCGGCAACCGGCTGTGGGTGGCCGGCAAGTTCACCCACCTGCAGGGTCAGCCGAGCGCCGCGCTCGGCACGCTCAACGCCACCACCGGCGCCCGCGACCCCTACTACACCGGCGTGATCGCGGGCGTGCACAACGGCGGCATCACCAACGTCCAGAAGATCGCGACCGACCCCGCCAACGGCAAGCTGGTACTGGTCGGCAACTTCAACACCGTCAACGGCGCCCGCCGTCACCAGTTCGCCGTCCTCGACATCTCCGGGGCCGCCATGGCGCTCGCCAACTACTACACGACGCAGTACGAGTCGGCCTGCAGCTCCTCGTTCGAGACCTACATGACCGACGTCGAGTTCTCCCCCGACGGCAGCTTCTTCGTCGTCTCCACCACCGGCGCGTACGGCGGCAGCGCCACCGTCGCCGGCACCAGCGGCTGCGACGGCGTCGCCCGCTACGAGTCCGCCGCCACGGGCACGAACGTCCGCCCGACCTGGGTGGCCTACACCGGCGGCGACACCACCTGGGACACCGAGGTCACGGCCGACGTCGTGTACGTCGGCGGCCACATGCGCTGGCAGAACAACCCCACCCGCGGCGACGCCGCCGGCCAGGGCGCCGTGTCGCGGCCGGGCATCGGTGCCCTGGACGTGGCCAACGGGATGCCCTACTCCTGGAACCCGACCCGCACCCTCGGCGTCGGCGTGAAGGACATGGTCGCCACACCCGAGGGCCTGTTCGTCGGCTCCGACACCGACGTGTTCGCGAACGAGACGCACCGCAAGGTCGCCTTCGTGCCGCTCTCCTCGGGCGCGACCCTCCCCGCCCGCCGGGTCGGGACCCTGCCCGCGACCGTCTACCGGGTGGCCAGCGGCGGCGCGCAGCTGGTCAGCGTCGGTTTCGACGGGACGACGGCCACCGCTCCCACCGACGCACCCAACGGCACCGGGTGGGGTACGACGGTCGGCGCGTTCATGGTCAACGGCAGCCTCTACACGGCCTACGCCAACGGCACGCTGACGCGTCGTACCTTCGACGGCACGACGTACGGCGCGCCGAGCACGGTCAACGCCGCCGACCAGCTCGTCTTCCAGTCCGACTGGCACAACGGCGACGTCCCGCTCCTCACCAGCCTCTTCTACGACCGCGGCTGGATCTACTTCACCAAGGCCGGCTCGTCCCAGCTGTTCCGCCGCGGCTTCGAGGTCGAGTCCGGTGTGGTCGGCCAGCAGCTGTACTCGTTCCCGTCGGTCACCGGCGTCGGCTACAGCGGGATGCGGGGCGCCTTCGTCGCGGACGGGAAGCTGTGGTTCGCCGGTACCGACGGCTCGTTGACCCGGGCCGACTGGACGCCCACCGGCGCGGTGGCGGGCACCGCCACCCCGATCGCCCCGTCCGGCTCGGGCTGGGCGTCGCGGGCGTTGTTCCCCTTCCAGGGACCCTAGGACCGGAGGGGCGAGGTATGCGTCCCCCGCCCCGGGGTACCCGCGGTGGGTACCGTCCGGAAGCGGCGGTGTCCCACGAGCGCCGCTCCCGGCGCCCGGCAGCAGGAGAGTCGGCCATGGCACAGGACATCAGGAGATCGCGTGAGGAAGACCGCGCGGCCGTCCACCACTTCATCCGGCTCGTCGGTCGTGCCCCCACTGACGAGGAGCTCGCCGAGTTCCTCCGCGGGAGCTCCGGGAGGACGCACCGCGCATCCCTGCGCAGCCTGGGGCTCCGGTACCGGGCCGCCCGACTGATCGTCCGCCTGTGAGCACGCAGGCCGCGGCAGTGCCGTGCACCTTCGACCAGGCACGCAGCATCGTCGAGCAGCTCGAGTCGGCGGTGGTGGACGTGGAGGGCCTCACCGCCCCCGGCCCGGACACGGCGACGGCGACACGCTTCGCGGAGCCGCCGGACTGATCGACGCTGCGCGTCACCTGAGGTGGCGTCAGCCGGCGGCGCGCTCCCCGAGCACCGCCTGCCGCATGACGACGAGCGGATCGCTCCCGTCGCGGCGGCCCCGGGGGCCGGCGCCCTCCGGCGCGAGCAGCCGTCCCGCATCGCTGCGGGTCCACTCCCGCACGGCGAACCGCTCCCGGATCCGCCAGCCGGCCGGCGTGCGGACGAAGTGGTCGACGTACCGGAAGCCGGTGGTGAAGTTCCGGCGCGCGTCCTCCGCCGGGGTGCCCCAGTGCACGGCGGTGCCGTAGGTCTCCGCCACCGCCTCGTCGCCGGCCACCTCCGCCAGGTGGTTGCCGATGACGTGCATCGTCCCGTCGAGCCGCGGCAGCACCTCTCGCAGCCACGCCACGTAGTCGTCCGCCGTCCCGCTGAATCCGGTGTGGTGGTCGACACCGCCCGCGGCGTACACCGCCCGGATGCCGTCGTAGTCGAGCCGGTCGACCGCGCGGCAGTAGCGCAGCACGGTGTCGTGGATCTCGCGGCGGTCGGCGTCGGTCACGACGGTGAGTAAAGCAAACCGCCCCTGGTCCGCGTCTCCGCGGGCCAGGGGCGGTTCGTGCCGTGGCAGGTGAAGGATTCGAACCTTCGAAGGCAAAGCCGACGGATTTACAGTCCGCTCCCATTGGCCGCTCGGGCAACCTGCCTCGGTGTCGTCCGACCGCTTTTGGCGACCGGACCACTACGCGGAACAATAGCGCAGCAGGACCGACCCCTCCGAATCAGCAGGTGACACACCCATGGCCGACTCCTCGTTCGACATCGTCTCCAAGATCGACCGCCAGGAGGTCGACAACGCGCTCGGGCAGACGGCGCGCGAGATCTCGACCCGCTTCGACTTCAAGGGCACGGGCGCCACGATCGAGTGGAAGGGCGAGCACGCGATCGAGATCAGCGCGTCCGCCGACGACCGGGCCAACGCCGTGCTCAGCGTCTTCCAGGACAAGCTGATCAAGCGCAACCAGTCCCTCAAGATCCTCGACGCCTCCGAGCCGCGCCAGTCCGGCCAGGTCTCCAAGATCTCGATCACCCTCAAGGAGGGGATCAGCTCCGAGGACGCCAAGAAGGTCTCCAAGCTGATCCGCGACGAGGGCCCCAAGGGCGTCAAGGCACAGATCCAGGGCGACGAGCTGCGGATCTCCTCCAAGAAGCGCGACGACCTCCAGGCCGTGCAGGCGCTGGTCAAGGCGCAGGACTACGACTTCGCGGTCCAGTTCACCAACTACCGCTGATCCAGCCCTGATGCCCCGTCCCGACCGCTACCTGGCCGGTGCGATCGGCCTCGCGGTGGTCATGGTCGCGCTGGTGATCGGCGTCGGCGTGGCGTTCGCGTACGACGCGGGCTCGCGTCGTACGCCGTTCCCGGACCCGGCGGCGCAGGCGCCCGCGCTCACCGGTGCCCCGGCGCCCGTCGCGCCGGCCGCACCCGCGCAGCCGGCGACAGACCCCTACCGGCCCGACGACGCCTGGCTGGCCCGGGTGGCGGCGCAGACGGGGATCGCGCCGCGAGCCCTGGCGGCATACGCGCGGGCACACCTGCGGGTGGCCGCGGAGCAGCCCGGATGCCGGGTCGCGTGGAACAGCCTGGCCGCGATCGGCGGCATCGAGTCCACCCACGGCAGCGTGCACGGCTCGGTGCTCGGCGAGGACGGCGTCCCGCGCCCGCAGATCCTCGGGCCGGTCCTCGACGGCGGCGCGTTCGGCGCGGTCCGCGACACCGACGGTGGGGTGCTCGACGGCGACACCGCCTGGGACCGCGCGATCGGACCGCTCCAGTTCATCCCGTCCACCTGGGAGACCTGGGGCGCCGACGGCAACGGCGACGGGCTCAGCGACCCCAACCAGATCGACGACGCCGCGCTCGCGGCGGCGCGCTACCTGTGCCACGCCGGCGACCTCGCCGACCCCGACACGTGGCGCCGCGCGATCTTCAGCTTCAACCACTCCGACGCCTACGTCGCCGACATCGCGAACCTGGCCAACGTCTACGCCTCACGGTCCAGCTGATCGACGACGTGCTCGGCGATCGCGAGGCTCGACGTCGCGGCCGGTGACGGCGCGTTGCGGACCACGCTGACCCCGTTGCTGCGCTGGATGACGAAGTCGTCGACCAGCGACCCGTCGGCCCCGACCGCCTGGGCGCGCAGCCCGAGACCGGCACGGGTGACGTCGTCGGGACCGATGGCGGGGACGTAGCGTTGCGCGCCGCGCATGTACGCCGTGCGCGAGAGCACCCCGCGCAGCTCGCCGACGCCGGTGCGCCAGTGCCTGCGCGCGAACCTCCAGAACCCGCCGTACGCCAGGGTGTCCGCGAGGTCGCGCGGCGAGAGTGACGCCCGCCCGTACCCGTCGCGGCTGAACGCGAGGAAGGCGTTCGGCCCGACCTCCAGCCCGCCGCCGACGCGGCGGGTGAAGTGCACCCCCAGGAACGGGTACGCCGGGTCGGGCACCGGGTAGACCATGCCCCGCACCAGGTCCTCCTTGGCCGGGGCCACCTTCATGTACTCGCCCCGGAAGGGCACGATCCGCGGCGTCGCGGGTCCGCCCACGAGCCGGCCCAGCCGGTCGGACTGCAGCCCGCCGCAGACCACCAGCTCATCGACCCGGTGCTCGTCGCCCCCGGCGAGGACCGACAGGCCGCCGGCGACCCGCGCCACGACCGTGACCTCGGCGCGCAGGTGCACGGCTCCCCCAGCGGCGGCGATCTCGGCAGCCATCGCCTCGGCGACCGCGACGTAGTCGGTGATCGCGGTCCGCGGCGAGTGCAGTGCGGCCAGGCCGGCGGCGTGCGGCTCGACCTCCCGGATCGCCGCGCCGTCGAGCCGGCGCAGCCCGGGCACGCCGTTCTCCCGCGCCGTGCGCGCGAGCGCCTCGAACCGGGCGAGCTCGGCCGGATCGACCGCGACCACGAGCTTGCCGCACTCGTCGTACGCGATCGCGTGCTCGGCGCAGTAGTCGCGCATCAGCGCCCGGCCGCGGGTGCACAGCTCGGCCTTGAGGCTGCCCGGCCGGTAGTAGATGCCGGCGTGCACGACGCCGGAATTGTGGCCGGTCTGGTGCGCGGCCAGCCGGTCCTCCTTCTCGAGGACCACGATCCGCACGCCCGGGCGCCGGCGCGCGAGCTCCCGGCCCACGGCCAGGCCGACGATCCCGCCGCCGACGATGCCGATCGTGCCCGCACTCACGCAACCATCATCGCGGGCCGGTCCGACTCCGCCATGATGACCCCGTGAACCCCTCCGCGCAGATCGACATCGACGCCCCGCTCGAGGTCGTGTGGGCCGTGATGACCGACACCGAGCGGTACGGCGAGTGGAACCCCTTCGTCGAGCGCGCCGAGACGGCGCAGCCCGCCGCCGTCGGCAACCCGATCGTGCTCCACGTCGTGTGGGCCAACGGCAGGCGCACGCGCTCCCCCGAGCGGATCACCGCACTGGACGGCCCGACCACCGACCCCGCCAGCGGTACGACGACCGCGCTGATGTCCTACGTCTACGAGGGCCTGCCCTCGAGGCTCGGACTGGTCAGGGGCGTGCGCCACCAACGGCTCACACAGCACCCGGGCGGGCCGACGACGTACGCCACCGTCGAGGAGTTCAGCGGCCCGCTCGTCCGCCTCGCCGGCCCCGGCCGGGTCGCCGACGGCTTCCGCCGTCACGCCGAGGGCCTCAGGAAGCGGGCCGAGCAGGAGGCTTCGCGCCGGGCGGGATGAGGTCGTCGGAGTTCTTCGCCGCCCACAGCGCGAAGCCCAGGACCGCCGCGCCGCACACGATGTCGGCGAGCACGTGCGCCTGGCGCCACCAGACCATGTCGGTGGCGCCAGGGACCGTGTAGTGGGCGATGCCGATCAGCCCGGAGACCGAGTAGCCGGTGAGGAAGACCGCCGACGTGGTGATGTGACGGCGGAACCACAGCAGCAGGCCCACCGCCCCGAGGGCGGTGAACACGAACCAGCCGACGGCGACGAGCGTCGCGGACGGGGCGGGCACGGCGGAGTCGGGACCCGGCACCGGGAAGTCGTCGTGGTTGACGTAGTTGTCGACGTAGTGGACGACCGACACCAGTACCGCGATCCCGAGCAGCCAGCACAGGACCCGCGTCGCCCGCAGATAGCTCACACGCCCCAGACTAGGCGGAGGTCACGGCCTCCCGCGGAACCCCGAGCACCGGGACCGTCGTCGCGCCGGTCGTGGGACTGAGCCAGACCCTGCTGCCGAGCTCCAGGTCGAGCGCCCGCGCGTGGGTGCGGGAGAGCACCACCAGGACCGGCTCCTCCTGCCCCTCGACGTCGACGGTGAGACGCACCTCGAAGCCGACCCGCAGCGCACGCTGGACGACGCCCGCCGCCGCACCGGGCACGCCGGGCTGCACCGCGACCTCGATGTCGTGGGGCCGCAGCACCACCGGCCCGAGCCGGGTCACCGCACCGAGGAAGCCCATCACGAAGTCATTGGCCGGCTCGTCGTAGAGCTGGTCGGGGCTGCCGATCTGCTCGATCCGGCCCTCGTTGATGACCACGATCTCGTCGGCGACCTCGAGGGCCTCCTCCTGGTCGTGGGTCACGAACACGGTCGTCACGTGCACCTCGTCGTGCAGCCGGCGCAGCCAGTCGCGCAGCTCCTTGCGGACCTTCGCGTCGAGCGCACCGAACGGCTCGTCGAGCAGCAGCACCGAGGGCTCCACCGCGAGCGCGCGGGCGAGCGCGAGGCGCTGCCGCTGGCCGCCGGACAGCTGCGAGGGCAGCCGGTGGGCGAACTGCGAGAGGTGCACGAGCTCGAGCAGCTCGGCGACCTTCGCCTTCACCTCGGCCTTGGGCCGCTTGCGGATCTCCAGGCCGAACGCGACGTTCTTCGCCACCGTCATGTGCTTGAAGACGGCGTAGTGCTGGAACACGAAGCCGACGTTGCGCTTCTGCGGCGGCAGCTTCGTGGCGTCCACGCCCTCGATGTCGACCGTGCCGGTGTCGGCGGTCTCGAGGCCGGCGATGATGCGCAGCAGGGTGGACTTGCCGCCACCGCTGGGGCCGAGCAGGGCGGTCAGCTGACCGGTCGGCAGGGAGACGTTGATGTCGTCGAGGGCGACGAAGTCGCCGTAGCGCTTGCCGACACCCCTCACTTCGATGCTCATGCGTGATCCTCCTTGCGGATCAGGGAGACGACGACGAGGGCCAGCACGGAGGCCAGCACGAGCACGAACGCGGCGGCGTACGCCGTAGGCTCCTCGTAGTTGTTGTAACGGTTCTGGATGAGGAGGGTGGTGGTCTCGCCACGGAACTCGGCGCCGGGGCTGACGATCTTCACCGCACCGAACTCGCCGAGCGAGCGGGCCATGCTGAGCACGACGCCGTACACGACCGCCCACTTGATGCTGGGCAGCGTGATCCGCCGGAAGGTCTGCCAGCCGTTGGCGCCGAGGCTGCTGGCGGCCATCTCGGCGTCGGTGCCGATCTCCTCGAGCACGGGCACGATCTCGCGGATCACCAGCGGCAGGCTGACGAAGGCGGTCGCCATGATCAGGCCGGGCGTGGTGCCGATGACGTAGAAGCCCATCGAGGCCAGCGCCTCGCCGAACCAGCCCTTGCCGGTGCTGTAGGCCAGCACCAGCGCCAGACCGACGACGACCGGCGAGACGGACATCGGCAGGTCGACGAGCACCGAGAGGATCCGCCGGCCCGGGAACTGGTAGCGCACGATGAGCAGCGAGATGCCCACCCCGAACAGGGTGTTGATCAGGACCGCCCAGAACGCGACGGTCCCGGTCAGGTTGAAGGCGTAGGTGACCGACGGGTCGCTGAGCCGGTCGAGGAAGGCGGAGAAGCCACCCTCCGCGCCCGCCTTGCTCGGGGCGAAGGTCTGCTTGCCGACCTCGTAGAGCGGCCAGATGACCAGCACGGCCAGGTAGACGATCACCAGCGTGCGCAGGAGGTACGCCACGAGCCCGCGACGGGCCCGGATCTGTCGGGTGTCAGCCACGGCGCGCCACCCTCCTGGACAAGACGTCGAGCACGACGATCGTCAGCACCGCGACGATCAGCAGGAGCACGGCCACGGCCGCCGCCCCGGCCTGGTTGTCGCCCTCGAGGAACTTGAGGATCTTCAGCGACGCGACCTCGGTCTCGTAGGGCGTGTTGCCCGAGATGAGGACCAGCGAGCCGAACTCGCTGATCGCCCGTGCGAAGCCCAGCGAGGAGCCGGCCGCGATCGCCGGCACCAGGCTCGGCAGGATCACCCGGCGAAACGTCGTGAGCCGCGAGGCGCCCAGTGACGCCGCCGCCTCCTCGACGTCGGCGTCCAGCTCGAGCAGCACCGGCTGGACCGTGCGCACGACGAAGGGCAGCGTCACGAACAGCAGCGCCAGGAAGATGCCCTGGCGGGTGTTCACGATGTTCACGCCGACCGGGCTCTCCGGGCCCCACAGGCTGAGCAGGACCAGGCCGGCGACGATCGTCGGCAGGGCGAACGGGATGTCGATGACGACGTCGAGGACCCGCTTGCCGAAGAACTGGTCACGGACCAGCACCCACGCGACGACGGTGCCGATGACGGCGTTGACGACGGTGACGCCCGCGGCCTCGACGACGGTCAGCCGCAGCGCGGCGAAGGTCTGCGCGTCGGTCAGGGTGCCCCAGAACGCGCTCCAGCCGCCGGCGGCAGCGGCCCCGACGACCGCCGCGAGCGGCAGCAGCACGAGGACGCTGAACCAGACCAGGGCCACGCCCAGCCCCACCCCCGAGGCGGGAGTGAGGCGGAACAGCCCGCTGGGCCGGCTCGTCGTGCGAGCCGGCCCAGGGGGTGCAACGAGTGTGTCCGTCACTGCTTGGTCGCTTCGGCGTACAGCTTGTCGAAGCGGAGCTTCTCGCCGTCCTTGCCGAACCACTCCGCGTTGATGGCGCTCCAGCCACCGAGGTCGGCCGCGGTGCTCAGCGAGGTCGGGGTCGGGAAGGGGTTGGCCGGGTCGTTGGCGCCCTGGACCTCGATGCCGGAGATGTCGAGGTCACCGACGGGGCGGAAGCCCTTCTCCACGAACGCGGTCTGGCCTGCGTCGCTGAGGACGAAGTCCAGCCAGTCCTTCGCGGCCGGGTCGGACTTCTTCAGCACGGCACCCGGGTTCTCGATCAGGAAGGTGTGCGGCGGGACGATGTAGTCCAGGTCCTCGCCGTTCTGCCGGGCCAGGATGGCCTCGTTCTCGTAGGTGAGCAGCACGTTGCCGACGCCCTTCTTGAAGGCCTCGGTCGCCTCGCGGCCGCTGGCCGCCCAGGTGGTGACGTTCTTGAAGACCTTCTTCAAGAAGGCGTCCGCCTGCTCCTCGGTGGCGCCGTTCTGCTTGGCGTAGGTGTAGAGCGCGAGGATGTTCCACTTCGCCGAGCCGGAGCTGGCCGGGTCGGGGGTGACGATCTTGACGTCGTCGCGGGTCAGGTCGTCCCAGTCCTTGATGCCGAGCGGGTTGCCCTTCTGGGTGGCGATCACGGCGACGGACTTGGAGACGATGCCCTTGTTGGGGCCGGCGTTCCAGTCGTCGGCCACGAGACCGGCGTCGACCAGGCGGGTCATGTCGGGCTCGAGCGAGAAGACGACGTAGTCGACGTCCTTGCCCTTGGTGTCGGCGACCTTGCGGCTCTGGTCACCCGAGGGGCCGTAGGAGCCGGAGAACTTCACGTCCTTGCCGGCGTCGGTCTTGTTGAACTCCGCCGCGGCGGCCTTGTTGCCGGCCTCCGGGACGGCGAACCCGACGATGTTGACCGTCGAGCCCTTGTCGTCGCCACTGCCACCGTCGGCGCTGGCGCAGGCGGTCAGCGCCAGAGCGCCGGTCATCGCCAGGGCCGCAGCCTTGAGAACTCGCTTCATTGCACCCATTCCTTGCTTGCTCAGGCCGGCCTCTCGGGTGGCCGGTTCCTTCAAACTAGATCGGAATAATACACATTAGA
Organism: Nocardioides kongjuensis; assembly: GCF_013409625.1. Taxonomy (NCBI): domain Bacteria; kingdom Bacillati; phylum Actinomycetota; class Actinomycetes; order Propionibacteriales; family Nocardioidaceae; genus Nocardioides; species Nocardioides kongjuensis. Next base: position 4,809,592 of record NZ_JACCBF010000001.1, on the reverse strand, counting down.
GAGTTAAGTGACTCGGTTCTAGACAAATCGACGACATGACGGAGGTCACACGCCTCCACGGGCCCCCGGGAGGCTCATCAGGCGGCACGGGGCGGGGTGCGCGGGCGTGGCGGTCTATCGTGGTGAGGAGTTTTCGAGCGCCGCGTCGCACGCAGGCCACGGGGGACGACGAAAGACATTCACCGGAAGGTGGAACGTGTTCTAGTTTGCTTCTAGAATCGACCCACCTGACGCCGTCGCCGCTTCCCCACGGCCGACGTCGATGTCGAGAGAAGTGGAGCAGGTGTGAGCCAGACCAAGCAGGTCAAGCAGCTGGACCGGGTCATCATCCGGTTCGCCGGTGACTCCGGTGACGGCATGCAGCTGACCGGTGACCGGTTCACCCAGGAGTCGGCCGTGTTCGGCAACGACCTGGTGACGCTGCCCAACTTCCCCGCCGAGATCCGTGCGCCCCAGGGCACCATCCCCGGCGTCTCGTCGTTCCAGATCCACTTCGCCGACCACGACATCCTCACCGCGGGCGACCGACCCGACGTGCTGGTGGCGATGAACCCGGCGGCCCTGAAGGCCAACCTGGGCGACCTGCCGCGCGGGGCGACGATCATCGTCGACACCCACGACTTCTCCAAGCGCAACCTCGACAAGGCCGGCTACACCTCCAACCCGCTCGACAAGCTGGGCGAGGTCGACGACATCCTGGCCGGCTTCCAGGTCCAGCCCGTCGACCTGACCGGCATCACCGTCGAGGCGGTCAAGGAGTTCGGCCTGTCCCGCAAGGACGCCGCCCGGGCCAAGAACATGTTCGCGCTGGGCCTGCTGTCGTGGATGTACGGCCGCCCGACCGAGCCGACCATCGCGTTCCTGGAGAAGAAGTTCGCCAAGGTCCCCGACATCCTCGGCGCCAACATCGCCGCCTTCAAGGCCGGCTGGAACTACGGCGAGACCACCGAGACCTTCGTCGTCCAGTACGAGATCAAGCCGGCCCGGATGCACGCCGGCACCTACCGCAACATCACCGGCAACCTGGCCCTGTCGTACGGCCTGGTCGCCGCGGGCGTGCGCTCCGAGCTGCCGGTGTTCCTCGGGTCGTACCCGATCACCCCGGCCTCCGACATCCTCCACGAGCTGAGCAAGCACAAGGCGTTCGGCGTGACCACGCTGCAGGCCGAGGACGAGATCGCCGGCATCGGCGCCGCGATCGGCGCCTCGTTCGCCGGCCAGCTCGCGATCACCACCACCTCGGGCCCCGGCATCGCGCTCAAGTCCGAGGCGATCGGCCTGGCCGTGATGACCGAGCTCCCCCTCGTCGTCGTCAACGTCCAGCGCGGCGGCCCCTCGACCGGCCTGCCGACCAAGACCGAGCAGGCAGACCTGCTGCAGGCGATGTACGGCCGCAACGGCGAGGCGCCGGTCCCGATCGTCGCGCCGCAGTCGCCCGGCGACTGCTTCGCTGCCGCGGTCGAGGCCGCCCGGATCGCGATCACCTACCGCACCCCGGTCTTCCTGCTCTCCGACGGCTACCTCGCCAACGGCTCCGAGCCGTGGGCGATCCCGTCCATCGACGAGCTGCCGAAGATCGAGCCGGGCTTCGCGACCGGGCCCAACCACACCTCCACCAACGCCAAGGGCGAGCAGGTCGAGGAGTTCTGGCCCTACGCCCGCGACCGCGACACCCTGGCCCGCCCGTGGGCCATCCCGGGCACCGCGGGCCTCGAGCACCGCATCGGCGGCCTCGAGAAGGCCGGCACCCTCCAGACCGGCCACGGCAACATCTCCTACGACCCGGCCAACCACGACCAGATGGTCCGGCTGCGCCAGGAGAAGATCCAGCGCATCGCCGACTCGCTCCCGCCGCTCGAGGTCGACGACCCGTCGGGCGAGGCCAAGGTCCTGGTGATCGGCTGGGGCTCGACGTACGGCCCGATCGGCGCCGCCTGCCGCCGGGTCCGCCGCGCCGGCTACAACGTCGCGCAGGTGCACCTGCGCCACCTCAACCCGTTCCCCAAGGACCTCGGCGAGATCCTCAAGGGCTACGACAAGGTCCTCGTCCCCGAGATGAACCTCGGCCAGCTCTCCAAGATGCTGCGCGCCGAGTACCTCGTCGACGCCCAGGGCTACAACCACGTCTACGGCCTGCCGCTCAAGGCCGCCGAGCTGGCCGAGGCCATCGGCGTGCTCGTCGGCGACGCCGAGGGTCGCGAGGTCGACCTCGGCGAGCACGGCCTCAACCTTCCCGCCGACCACGAGGAGGCTCCGAACGCATGAGCACCATCGATCTCCCCATGCCCGCCCTGGGCACCGCTCTGGTCCCCACCCTCGCCGAGGGCGAGACCCAGACGGCCAAGGACTTCTCCAGCGACCAGGAGGTCCGCTGGTGCCCCGGCTGCGGCGACTACGCCGTCCTCAAGGCCGTGCAGTCCTTCCTGCCCGACCTGGGCCTGCGCCGCGAGAACATCGTGTTCGTCTCCGGCATCGGCTGCAGCTCGCGGTTCCCCTACTACCTCGACACCTACGGCATGCACTCGATCCACGGCCGCGCGCCGTCGATCGCGACCGGCATCGCCACGGCCCGCGAGGACCTGTCGGTGTGGGTGGTCACCGGTGACGGCGACGCGCTCTCGATCGGTGGCAACCACCTGATCCACGCGCTGCGCCGCAACGTGAACATGACGATCCTGCTGTTCAACAACCGGATCTACGGCCTCACCAAGGGCCAGTACTCCCCCACCTCCGAGGTCGGCAAGGTCACCAAGTCCACCCCCGTGGGCTCGCTCGACCACCCGTTCAACCCGGTCTCGCTGGCGCTGGGCGCCGAGGCGTCCTTCGTGGCCCGGACCATCGACTCCGACCGCAAGCACCTCACCGCGGTGCTCGCTGCCGCGGCCGCGCACCGCGGCACCTCGCTGGTCGAGATCTACCAGAACTGCCCGATCTTCAACGACGGTGCCTTCGACGCGATCAAGGACCGCGACAACGCGCACGCCCTGATCCCGCTCACCCACGGCGAGCCGATCACGTTCGGCGTGCGCGACGAGGCGACCGGCCTGGGCGACAAGGCCCTGGTCCGCGGCGCCGGGGGCGGCGTCGAGGTCGCGGACACCGCGTCCGTGGCCGCCGAGGCGATCATCGTCCACGACGCGCAGGACCCGGACCCGTCCACGGCGTTCGCGATCTCGCGGCTCACCGACGCGGGCTACCTCAACCGCAGCCCGATCGGCATCTTCCGCCAGGTCGAGCGGCCGACGTACGACGACCAGGCGCGTGCCCAGGTCGCCACCGCCAGCGAGGCCGCCGCCGCCCAAGGCACGCCCGAGGAGCGGCTGACCGCCCTCATCAACGCCGGAGACACCTGGACCATCGACTGACGGTCCGCCCCGCGAACGACGAAACGCGCCGCCGAGCCCAGCTCGGCGGCGCGTTTCGTGTTGCGCAGGGCGACGGCGGTCAGTACCGCGGGGTCACCTTGAACTTGTCGACCGCCTTCGCGTACACGGCGTCGCCCTTGGCGACGACCTTGTAGCGGGTGGTCTTGCGACGCTCGGCGCGCACGTAGATCTTCTTGGTCAGGCCGTCGGCCTTGGTCTTGACCTTGGCGATCCGGACCCAGTGGCCGTTGCGCTTGACGTAGAGCGAGATCTTCACGCCCGGCGCGAGCGGGTTGGTGGCGAACTTCGCCCACAGGCGCTTGCCGTAGCAACCGGCAGCCGGGTGGGGACCACAGTCGGCGATGCCGACAGTACGCGGGGTGACACCCTTCGCGGCGACGACGGCCTTGGCCGGCTGGACCTGGATGGAATCGGCGGCCTGCGCGCTGGTCGGCGCCAGCGTCAGGCCCAGCAGGGCGGCGGTCAGTGCCGCCACCAGGACGGTGATGGTGCGAGTGAATCGCATCGGGGACTCCCCCTCGAGATCGGGTCGTTCGTGGACACGGCCTTCGTGCCCACCTGGCCAGGACCTGAAACCACCTCGCCCCATGCAAGGCAGCACCACGTCGCTAGGGTCCCAGTGTGTCGGACCAGCGCCGCGGATTCACCCTCGGGTTCCTCGCCTACCTGATGTGGGGTGCGTTTCCCCTGTACTGGCCGCTGCTCAAACCCAGCGGCGCGCTCGAGATCCTCGCCCACCGCATGGTCTGGTCCCTGGTCGTCATGGGCGTGCTCGTGGTCGCGCTGCGCCGGGCGGACGCGCTCCGGGCGGTGCTCCGCGACCGTCGTACGGCACTGCTGCTGGTCGTCGCGGCCGCCACCATCACCGCCAACTGGGGCACCTACATCTACGGCGTCAACACCGACCGCGTGGTCGAGACGTCGCTGGGCTACTTCATCAACCCCCTCGTCACCGTGCTGCTCGGCGTCCTCGTCCTCGGCGAGCGCCTGCGGCCCGTGCAGTGGACGGCGCTGGCCATCGGGTTCGCCGCGGTCGTCGTGCTCACCGTCGACTACGGCCGGCCCCCGGTCATCGCGCTCGTCCTGGCCCTCTCCTTCGGCACGTACGGGCTGGCCAAGAAGTCCGCCGGCGTCGGCGCGATCGAGAGCCTCGCCTTCGAGACCGCGGTCATCGCGCCGTTCGCCCTCGGCTACCTGGTCTGGCTCGGCAGCACCGGCCGCGCCCACTTCGCCGGCGAGGGCCCCGGCCACGTCTTCCTGCTGGTCGCCAGCGGCGTGGTCACCGCCGTCCCCCTGTTGTGCTTCGGCGGCGCGGCCACCCGGGTCTCGATGACCACCCTGGGCCTGCTGCAGTACCTCACGCCGTCCATCCAGTTCGCCCTCGGCGTCACCCTGCTCGGCGAGCAGATGCCCACCGGCCGCTGGATCGGGTTCGCGCTCGTCTGGCTGGCGCTCCTCGTCCTCACCGCCGAGGCGCTGCGCCACCACCGTCGCCAGCTCGCCCTCGCGGCGGAGTCCTGCGCGGTCTGAGCCAGGCGCGGCGGCGGACGGGGTGCACGTCGCCGCCGCGCGAGGCGTTCAAGGGGTCACTCGGAACGAGCGCTCGAGGTCCTGGTTCGTGGCCAGCGACGTCATGATGACAAAGTTAGCCCTTTTACTCGTGTTCGCCGAGCGGATGCTGCAACGGAACGGCCGACCGTGTGAGAGGTCTCGCCGATCACTGCCGGATCGGGCGACGTACGCCGGAGGGGCCGCTCATCCGGCAGCCGGCTCAGGCGGAGCGGACCGCCACGACGTCGGCGAACGCCTCGAGGGCGGTGCGGACGGAGCCCTCGGGGAGGGCCTGGAGACGCTGCTTGGCCTCCTGCGCGCGGGCGACGACGTACGCCTGCGCCTGGGCCATCGCGGGGTGCTTGCGGAGCAGGTCGAGGGCCTCGGCGTGCAGCTGGGCATCGGCGGCCAGGTCGGACCGGGACGGGTCGAGGAGCTCGAGCAGGCGGGCGTCGGCCGGGTCGGTCGAGGCCCGGGCCATGAGGACCGGCAGGGTGGGCACGCCCTCCTTGAGGTCGGTGCCGGGCGTCTTGCCGGACTCCTCGCTCTCGGAGGCGATGTCGAGGATGTCGTCGGAGAGCTGGAACGCGGTGCCGACCAACTCGCCGTACTCGGTGAGCGCGGTGACGACCTCGGGCGCGGCGCCGGAGAACAGCGCGCCGTAGCGGGCCGAGGTGGCGATCAGGGAGCCGGTCTTGCCGGCGACGACCTCGAGGTAGTGGGCCAGGGCGTCCTCGTCGGGGCCGGGCTTCACGGTCTCGAGGATCTGGCCCTCGACGAGACGGGTGAACGTCTCCGCCTGGATGCGGACGGCCTCGGGACCCAGCTGGGCGGTCAGCTCCGAGGACTTCGCGAACAGCCAGTCGCCGGTGAGGATCGCGACCAGGTTGTCGTAGCGGGCGTTGGCCGAGTCCTCGCCGCGGCGCAGCGCGGCCTCGTCCATCACGTCGTCGTGGTAGAGCGAGCCGACGTGGGTGATCTCGACGACGCAGGCCGCGGTGAGCACCTCGTCGGCGTCGGGCCGGGGACCGGCCTCGGCCGCCAGGAGCACCAGCAAGGGCCGGAACCGCTTGCCCCCGGCGGCCAGCAGGTGGCGCGCCGCCTCGGTGACGTACGGCGCCCGGCTGGACGCGTGCCCGTAGAGAGCCTCCTCGACCGTCGCCATCCGTGCCCGCAGGCGGTCGGCGAGAGCGGAGTCGTCGATCGGCAGCGCAAGCTCGGCCCCAGGTGTGTTCACCTGATGAAGTCTCCCGTACGGGTCACGAGATCGAGAACCGGGCCCGGCACCACGCCCATGACCAGGGTCGCGACCAGGCACACCGCGATCGTGGCGGAGGTCAGCAGCGAGGACCGGGTGACCACGCCGGCACCGTCCGCGCTGGGCTCGGTGAAGAACATCAGCCGGATGTGCCGCACGTAGAACGTGATCGCCAGGATGCTGCACGCGATCGCCACGAGGACCACCGGCCACGCCCCCGCGGACAGCGCCGAGGTGAACACGGCCCACTTGCCGATGAAGCCCGCGGTGAGCGGGATCCCGGCCATGGAGAGCAGGAAGAAGGCGAAGGCGCCGGCCACCAGCGGCGAGGTCCGGCCCAGGCCGGCCCAGCGCTCGTACGCCGTCGCCTCGCCGCCCGCGTCGCGGACCAGCGTGACGATCGCGAAGGCGCCGATCATGGCGAAGCCGTAGGTGGTGAGGTAGAAGAGCACGCCCTCGAGCGAGGTGTACTGCCCCTTCGCGAGCTCGCCGGCGCTCTGCACGCCCAGGACGCCGACCAGGATGAAACCGGTGTGGGCGACCGAGGAGTAGGCCAGCATCCGCTTGACGTCGTTCTGGACGATGGCCAGGACCGCGCCGAGGACCATCGAGGCGATCGCGATCACCCACAGCATCGGCTGCCAGCTCCAGCGCTCGCCGCCGAAGGCGACGTACAGCAGCCGGAGCAGCGCACCGAAGGCGGCGACCTTGGTGCCGGCGGCCATGAACGCGGTGACCGCGGTGGGCGCGCCCTGGTAGACGTCGGGGGTCCACGCCTGGAAGGGCGCGGCGCCGATCTTGAACAGCAGGCCGACGGCGAGCAGGCCGATGCCGGCCAGCAGGAGGCCGTGGTTGGCCGTGCCGGCACGGACCGCCTCGTTGATCCCGGCGAAGGAGACCGAGCCCGCGTAGCCGTAGACGAGGGCGGCGCCGTAGAGGAAGAACCCGGAGGCGAAGGCGCCGAGGAGGAAGTACTTCATCGCCGCCTCCTGGCTCAGCAGGCGGCGCCGGCGCGCGAGGCCGCAGAGCAGGTAGAGCGGCAGGGAGAGGATCTCCAGGGCGACGAACATGGTGAGCAGGTCACCGGACGCCGGGAACAGCAGCATGCCGCTCACGGCGAACAGGAGGAGCGGGTAGACCTCGGTGTGCTCCAGACCGCGGGTCGAGGCCTCCCGCTCGCCCTCGGTGCCCGGCAGCGCGGCTGCCTGGCCGGTGAAGGCGGAGACGCCACCCTCGAGCCGCTGCTCGGCGAAGAGGGCGATGCCGCCGAGGGCGAAGACGAGGAGCAGGCCCCACAGGTAGACCGTCGGGCCGTCGACGACGACGCTGCCCATCGCGCCGACCAGGCCGCGTCCCTCGGCGCCGTCGGCGCCCTTGTGCACGTCGAGGTTCGTGCCGACGAGGACGGTCGACACGAGCGCGGCGAGGACGGTGACGGCGGCGAGGCCGACCTGGGGCAGCCGGCGGGTGCCGCGTGGCAGGAAGGCCTCCAGCGCGACGCCGACGCAGGCGCCGCCGAGGACGATGAGGATCGGCAGCAGCTCGGCGTACTCGAGCTCGGGCTTCACGAACTCCATCAGTTGGCCCCCTCGCCCTCGTGGCCGGCATCAAGGTCGGCGTGGACGACGGTCGGTGCGTCGTCCTGGATCCCCATCTGGTGCATCAGGTCGCCCACCATCGGGTTGCTCACGTCGAGCAGCGGTGCGGGGTAGAACCCGAAGAACACGAGCGCGGCCACCAGCGGAGCGACGGCGGCGACCTCACGGACGCCGAGGTCCCTGGTCGTCGCCTCGACCTCCGGCGGCGTGGGACCGGTCATGGTGCGCTGGTACATCCACAGCACGTAGATCGCGGACAGGACGACCGCGGTGACGGCGATCGCGCCGACGTACCAGCCGTAGTCGAAGGCGGCGACGAACACCAGGAACTCGCTGACGAACGGCGAGAGGCCGGGAAGGCCGAGCGTGGCCAGACCGGCGACGAGCAGCAGTCCGGCCAGGACGGGCGCGACCTTCTCGACGCCGCGCATCTCGCGGATCGAGGAGGTGCCGCTGCGGTCGTAGAGGTAGCCGGCGACCAGGAAGAGCGCGGCGGTGCCCAGGCCGTGGTTGATCATGTAGAGGATCGCGCCGGTGCCGCCCTGGCTGGTCATCGTGAAGACGCCCAGCGTGATCAGACCGAAGTGGCTCAGCGAGGTGAGACCGATCAGGCGGAAGATGTCGTCCTGGCCGATCGCGATGAAGGCGCCGTAGACCACGGAGATCAGCGCGAGGGTGATCACCAGCGGGGTCGCCCACTGCGAGGCCTCGGGGAAGATGCCGAGGCAGAACCGCATCATCCCGAAGGTGCCGATCTTGTCGAGGATGCAGACGAGCAGCACGCCGGTGCCGGGCGTCGCCTTCTCGGTCGTGTCGGCCAGCCACGTGTGCAACGGGAACAGCGGGGCCTTGATCGCGAAGGCGATGAAGAAGCCGAAGAACAGCCAGCGGCCGGCCTCGGTGCCGATGTCGAGCTTCTCGAGGTCGGACAGCAGGTAGGACGGCTCACCCTGCTGGGCGGAGACGACGTAGAGGCCGATCACCGCGGCCAGCAGGATCAGGCCGCCCGCGAGCTGGAACATCAGGAACTTCAGGGCCGCGGCGCCCCGGCCCTCGCGACCGAAGCCGCCGACCAGGAAGTACGCCGGGATCAGCGTCGCCTCGAAGACGACGTAGAACAAGAACACGTCGGTCGCGCAGAACACCGCGAGCGAGAGGCCCTCGAGCGCGAGGGTCCACGCCACGAACGCGCGGGCGCCGGCCGAGCCCTCGGCGTCGGCCTTGAACCACTCCGCGCCGAGCACCAGCGGGACGAGCAGGACCGTCAGCAGGACCAGCAGCAGGCCGAGACCGTCGACGCCGAGGGCGTAGTGCACGCCGAACGCCTCGATCCACTCGTGCTCCTCCGTGAGCTGGCGGCCGCCGTCGGCGTCGTACGACGCGGCGACGACCACGCCGACGACCAGGGTCGCCAACGCGACGCCGAGACCGGCGGTCTTGCTGACCGTGCGCGGGAGAAGCGCGACGGCGACCGCACCGGCGATCGGCAGCCAGACGAGCAAGCTCAACATCAGTTCACCACCACCAGGGTCAGGACGACGAGCAGTGCGCCACCGAGGATGCCGAGGGCGTAGGACCGGACGTAGCCGTTCTGGAGCCGCCGGAGCAGCTCGCCGGTGCCGGCGAGGACCGTCGTACCGCCCGTGAAGAGGCCGTCGACGAGGGTGCGGTCACCGTCGGTGAGAGCGCGCACCGTGGCGCGACCGGGGTTGACGACCAGGCCCTCGTTGATGGCGTCGCCGTAGAGGTCCGCACGGGCGGCCCTGGTGGCGAAGGAGACGTCGGCCGGGGCGGTGCGCGGTACGTCGCGCTGGCCGACCAGGACCCAGGCCAGTGCCACTCCGGCGGCGACCACGGCGATCGTGATCAGGGTGAGCACGATCACCGGCAGCGGCGGCTCCTCGTGCTCGGCATGGCCGACGACGGGGCCGAGGAAGTCGACGATCCAGTTGCCGGCGAGCATCAGGCCACCGAGGGCGGACAGCGCGGCGAGGACCATCAGCGGGATGGTCATCACCAGCGGGCTCTCGTGCGGGTGGACGCCCTTCTCCCAGCGCTTCTCGGTGAAGAAGGTCATCAGCATCATCCGGGTCATGTAGAAGCCGGTGATGCCCGCGCCCAGCAGCGCGCAGATGCCCACGACCGGGTTCTCGGTCAGCGCGACCTCGATGATCTTGTCCTTCGACCAGAAGCCGGCGAACGGCGGGATGCCGATGATCGCGAGGAAGCCGAGGGCGAAGGTCGCGAAGGTGATGGGCAGCGCCTTCTGCAGGGCGCCGTAGTGGCGCATGTCGACGTCGTCGTCCATCGCGTGCATCACCGAGCCGGCGCCGAGGAACATGTTGGCCTTGAAGAAGCCGTGCGTCAGCAGGTGGAAGATCGCGAAGGCGTAGCCCGCGACGCCGAGGCCGGCGCCGAGCATCATGTAGCCGATCTGGCTCATCGTGGAGCCGGCCAGGCCCTTCTTGATGTCGTCCTTCGCGCACCCGATGATCGCGCCCCACAGCAGGGTCACGGTGGCCACGATGACCACCGCGGTCTGGGCGGTGGGCGCGAGCTCGAAGACGAAGTTGGACCGGGTGATCAGGTAGACGCCGGCGGTGACCATGGTTGCGGCGTGGATGAGGGCGGAGACCGGGGTGGGGCCCTCCATCGCGTCCAGGAGCCAGGCCTGGAGCGGGACCTGTGCCGACTTGCCGCATGCGCCGACGAGGAGCAGCACGCCGATCCAGTTGAGCGTGGTCTCGGTCGCACCGCCGGCCAGGGCGCTGACGCCGCTGAAGCTGGTGGTGCCGAAGGTGACGATCATCAGGAAGATCGCCAGGCCCATGCCCATGTCGCCGACCCGGTTGATGACGAACGCCTTCTTGGCCGCGGCGGCGGCCGAGGGCTTGTGCTGCCAGAACCCGATGAGGAGGTACGACGCGAGGCCGACACCCTCCCAGCCCAGGAACAGGCCCACGTAGTTCTCCGAGAGGACCAGCATGAGCATGGCCGCGACGAACAGGTTCAGGTAGGCGAAGAACCGGCGCCGGCGGGGGTCGTGGGCCATGTAGCCGATCGAGTAGACGTGGATCAGCGAGCCGACGCCGGTGATCAGCAGCAGGAAGAGCGCCGACAGCGGGTCGTAGAGCAGGTCCATGCCGATGTGCAGGCTGCCGGCGTCGATCCAGTCGTAGAGGTGCTGCGAGACCTGACGGTCCCCCTCGTCGCGACCGAGCAGGTTCACGAACAGCACGAGGCTGATCACGAACGAGGTCGCGGAGGTCGCCGTACCGAGCAGGTGGCCCCACCTGTCGGTGTAGCGGCCGCCGAGCAGCAGCACGGCGGCGCCGAGCAGCGGCAGCGCGATGATCAGCCACAGCAGCGTGAACGGCCCGTCGGCGTCGGTCGGCGAGACCACGGGGACGTGCGTCTCGCTGGCCTTGAGGGTCAGCGCGGTGAGTGCGTGCATCGTCTGATCCTTTAGAACTTCAGCAGGCTCGCGTCGTCGACCGAGGCCGAGCGACGGGTCCGGAAGATGGTCATGATGATCGCGAGGCCGACGACGACCTCGGCCGCCGCCACCACCATCACGAAGAAGGCGGCGATCTGGCCGTCGAGGTTGCCGTGCTGGTGCGCGAAGGCGACGAACGCCAGGTTGCAGGAGTTGAGCATCAGCTCGACGCACATGAACACGACGATCGCGTTGCGGCGGGTGAGCACCCCGATCGAGCCGATCGTGAACAGGATGGCGCTGAGGACGACGTACTCGGTCACTTCACGTCCTCCTCGCTCGACGCCGTGGCCCCGGCCTTGCCGGCTTCCTCGGGCATCTCGGCGGGATCGACGCCGAGCTGGTCGGTGATCACGTCGATGTCGCGCAAGCCGGTCTTCTGCATGGTGCCGCGAGCCGCGAGCACCCGGGAGACCGATGCGGGAGCCGGGCTGCCGTCGGGCAGGAGGGCGGGGGTGTCGACCGCGTTGTGACGCGCGTAGACGCCCGGTGGCGGCAGCGGGCCGAGGTGGGCGCCCGTCTCGGCGTACGCCCGGATCTTGTCGGCGGCGATGCTCGCCTGGGTGCGCTTCGGGGTCAGGCGCTCGCGGTGGGCCAGCACCATCGCGCCGACGGCGGCGGTGATGAGCAGGGCGCTGGTGGCCTCGAAGATGAAGACGTAGCGCGAGAACAGCAGGTCGGCGAGCGCCTGGACGTTGCCGCCGGAGTTGGCCTCGTCGAGGCCGACCGCGGTGCCGAAGGTGAGCTGGGTCAGGCCGACCACCATCACCACGACGAACGCGAGGCCGACCAGCCAGGCCAGCGGACGCTGGCCCTTGATCGTCTCGACCGTGGAGTCGGAGGCGTCGACGCCGACCAGCATCAGCACGAAGAGGAACAGCATCAGGATCGCGCCGGTGTAGACGATGATCTGCACCGCGAAGAGGAACGGCGCCTCCAGGACGGCGTACAGCACGGCGAGGCTGATCATCACGACCGCCAGCAGCAGCGCGGCGTGGACGGCCTTGCGCACGAACAGGATGCCGAGCGCGGCGAGCACCATGATCGGCGCGAGGACCCAGAAGGCGGTCACTGCTCGGCCCCCTTGAAGTCTCCGCGGTAGTAGTCGTCGTCGTTGCCGAGCAGCATCGGGTGGGGCGGCTGCTCCATGCCGGGCAGCAGCGGCGCCAGCAGGTCGGACTTCTCGTAGATCAGGCTGGCGCGGCTGTCGTCGGCGAGCTCGTACTCGTTGGTCATCGTCAGCGCCCGGGTCGGGCAGGCCTCGATGCACAGCCCGCACAGGATGCAGCGCAGGTAGTTGATCTGGTAGACGCGGCCGTACCGCTCACCGGCGCTGTAGCGCTGCGAGATGCCGTCGCTGTCCGGCTGGTCGATGTTCTCGGCGCCCTCGACGTAGATCGCGTCGGCCGGGCACGCCCAGGCGCACAGCTCGCAGCCGACGCACTTCTCGAGGCCGTCGGGCCAGCGGTTGAGCTGGTGGCGGCCGTGGAAGCGCGGCGCGGTGGGGAACTTCTCCTTGGGGTACTGCTCGGTGACGACCTTGCGGAACATCGTCCGGAAGGTGACCCCGAACCCGGCGACCGGGTCCCAGAACTGCTCCTTGAGGGACGGACCCTTGGGCTGGTCAGCCATTGCTCACCCCTGAATCGCGGACGGTCTCAGTGTCGGACGTGCGGAACACCAGCGGAGCGGCGGCGCCGCGGACGGCACCGCCCGCGGGCATCGGCGGCACCGGGAAGCCCCCGGCCCGCGGCCGGGCCGGCTCGACGGTGGCCTCCTCGTCCTTCTCCGGGACGAAGAAGGTCACCAGCAGGACCACCAGCAGCACGCCGGCCAGGATCAGCCAGAACTGCGGGTTGGTGCCGAAGCTCTCGCCGAACACGCCTTCGTTGCGGGCGGCCCGCATGGTGGCGACCGCGACGATCCAGACCAGCGAGACGGGGATCAGCCGCTTCCAGCCGAACGCCATGAACTGGTCGTAGCGCAGTCGCGGCAGCGAGCCGCGCAGCCAGATGAACACGAAGATGAAGGACAGCACCTTGCCGAAGAACCACAGCACCGGCCAGTAGCCCTCGTTGGCGCCGGCCCAGACGTGGTCGATCCAGAACGGCGCGTGCCAGCCGCCCAGGAAGAGCGTGGTCGCGAGCGCGGAGACGGTCGCCATGTTGATGTACTCGGCGAGGAAGAACAGCGCGAACTTCAGGCTGGAGTACTCGGTGTGGAAGCCGCCGACCAGCTCGCCCTCGGCCTCGGGGAGGTCGAAGGGCGCCCGGTTGGTCTCACCGACCATGGCGATCGTGTAGATGACGAACGACGGCAGCAGGATCAGCCCGAACCACCAGTCGCCCTGCGCGGCGACGATCTCGCTGGTCGACATGGAGCCGGCGTACATGAACACCGCGACCAGCGCGAGGCCCATGGCGACCTCGTAGGAGATCATCTGCGCGCTCGAGCGCAGGCCGCCGAGCAGCGAGTACGTCGAGCCGCTGGACCAGCCGCCGAGGACGATGCCGTAGATGCCGATCGAGGCGATCGCCATCACGAAGAGCACGGCCACCGGCATGTCGGTGAGCTGCAGTGGCGTGCGGTGCCCGAAGAAGTTCACGTCCGGGCCGAACGGGATGACGCTGAACGTCACGAACGCCGGCACCACGACGATCACGGGGGCGAGCACGAACACCACCTTGTCGGCGGCCTTGGGGATCAGGTCCTCCTTGAAGGCCAGCTTCACGCCGTCGGCCAGCGACTGCAGCAGGCCGAAGGGGCCGTGCACGTTGGGGCCGATCCGGTGTTGCATCCGGGCCACGACCCGGCGCTCCCACCAGATGTTGAACAGCGTGAGCAGGACCAGGATCACGAAGATCAGGAGGGTCTTCAGACCGACGACCCACCAGGGGTCCTTGCCGAACAGTGCGAGCGACTGGCTCACCCGTGCACCCCTTCCGCTCCCGTGATGGTGACCGTGGCGCCCGGCGACGCCAGGTCGGCGAGGACGCCGTTGCCGACCGAGTTGGCCGGCACCCAGACCACGCCCTCGACGAGGTCGTCGCAGATCTCGGCCGGCAGCGTCATCGACCCGCGGTCACCGGTGAGGGTGACCGTCGGCCCGTAGCGGTCGAAGTCCGCGGGCGTGACGAGGGCGACCGGCGTGCGGGCGGTCGCCTTGAGGAACTTGTCGCCGTCCTGGAGCGAGCCGTTGTCGAGGAGCTGCTTCCAGGTGGCGAGCCGCACCGTGCCCGAGCCCGTCGGGTGGCCCTCGTCAGGAACGAGCGTGGAGGAGTCGAGACGCGGCCGCTCACCGTCCCACGGCCCGAGCTGCGCCATCTCGGCGCGGACCTCGTCGACGGTGCGGAAGCCCAGCGGGGCGCCCATCTCGTCGGCGATGCCGGCCAGGGCACGCAGGTCGGGCAGCGAGGCCGGGTTGTGCAGGGCGGCCTCCCAGGTGCGGACCCGGCCCTCCCAGTTGACGAAGGTGCCGGCCTTGTCGGTGGTGGGCGCGACCGGGAAGACCACGTCGGCCCGGTCGGTGACCTCGGTGCGGCGCAGGTCGAGCGCGACCACGAAGCCGGCCGCGTCGATCGCGGCCAGCGCTGCGGTCGGGTTGCTGGTGTCGAGCGGGTCGACGCCGGCGATCACCAGGCCGCCGAGCTCGCCGCTGGACAACGCCTCGAGGATCGCGTCACCGCTGCGGCCCTCGGCCTCCGGCAGGTGCTCGACGCCCCAGGCGGCGGCGACGTCGACCCGGGCCCGGGGGTCCTCGACCGGGCGTCCGCCGGGCAGCAGGGTCGGCAGGCAGCCGGCCTCGAGCGCGCCGCGGTCACCGGCGCGGCGCGGCACCCAGGCCAGCCGGGCTCCGGTGGATGCGGCGACCTCGCCGGCGGCCGTGAGCGCGCCGGGCACCGTGGCGAGCCGCTCCCCCACGAGCACGACGGTGGTGGCGTCCAGCTCGCCGGCCAGGGCCCGCAGGGCAGCCGGCTCGTCGCCGGGCACGGTCGGGAGGACGCGGGCGGACAGCTTCGCCAGGCCGCGGGTCGTGAACGGTGCGAGGCTGATGACCTCGGTCCCGCCGGCGCGGACCGACTTGCGCAGCCGCAGGAAGATCGCGGCGGCCTCGTCCTCGGGCTCCAGGCCGACCAGGACGACCTTCGCGGCCGACTCGAGGTCGTCGTAGGTGACACCGCCGTTGCCGGGGCCGGTCAGCACGACGGACGCGGCGAGGAAGGCCGCCTCCTCCGCGGAGTGCGGGCGGGCCCGGAAGTCGATGTCGTTGGTGCCGAGCGCGACCCGGGCGAGCTTCCCGTAGGCGTAGGCGTCCTCGGCGCTGAGCCGGCCACCGGTCAGCACGCCGACGCCACCGGCCTCCTTGGCGGCAGCGAGACCGCGGGCGGCGACGGCGAACGCCTCGGGCCACGACGCCGCGCGCAGCGAGCCGTCCTCGTCGCGGACCTGCGGGTAGGTGATCCGGTCGTCGCCGTGGGCGTAGGCGAAGGCGAACCGGTCCTTGTCGCTGATCCACTCCTCGTTGACGTCGGGGTCGTTGCCCGCCTGGCGGCGCAGCACGGTGCCGCGGCGGTGGTCGACGCGGATCGCGGACCCGCAGGCGTCGTGCTCGGCGATGCCGGGCGTCGAGACCAGGTCGAAGGGCCGCGAGCGGAACCGGTACTGCTCGGAGGTGAGCGCACCGACCGGGCAGATCTGGATGACGTTGCCGGAGAAGTACGACAGGAACGGCGCGTCCTCGGCGATGCCGATCTGCTGCTGGGCGCCGCGCTCGACCAGCGCGATGAACGGGTCGCCGGCGATCTCGTCGGCGAACCGGGTGCAGCGCTGGCACACGATGCAGCGCTCGCGGTCGAGCAGCACCGTCGGCGAGAGGTTGATCGGCTTGGGGAAGGTCCGCTTCACGCCGCGGTTGCGGTCGTCGGAGAAGCGCGACTCGGCCCGGCCGTTGGACATCGCCTGGTTCTGCAGCGGGCACTCGCCGCCCTTGTCGCAGACCGGGCAGTCGAGCGGGTGGTTGATGAGCAGCAGCTCCATCACGCCCTGCTGTGCCTTGTCGGCGACCGGGCTGGTGACCTGGGTGCTGACGACCATGCCCTCGGCCACCGGCAGCGTGCAGGAGGCCTGCGGCTTGGGGAACCCGCGGCCGTTGCCGGCATCGGGCACGTCGACCAGGCACTGCCGGCACGCGCCGACCGGCGCCAGCAGCGGGTGGTCGCAGAACCGCGGGATCTGCACACCGACCTGCTCGGCGGCGCGGATCACCAGGGTGTCCTTGGGGACGCTGACCTGGACGCCGTCGATGGTGACGGTGACCAGGTCGGTCTTCTCGATCTCCGGGGCGCTCACGCCGAGACCTCCGTTCCGGACCAGGCCGTCGACCGCGCGGGGTCGAACGGGCAGCCACCCTGGGCGAGGTGCGCGAGGTACTCCTCGCGGAAGTGCTGGATCGAGCTCGACACCGGGCTGGTCGCGCCGTCGCCGAGCGCGCAGAACGAGCGGCCCAGGATGTTGTCGCACTGGTCGAGCAGCTGGTCGAGGTCGGCCTCGCTGCCCTGGCCGTTCTCCAGGCGGGTGAGCGCCTGCACCAGCCACCAGGTGCCCTCGCGACAGGGCGTGCACTTGCCGCAGGACTCGTGCTTGTAGAACTCCGTCCAGCGCAGCACCGCGCGCACGACGCAGACCGTCTCGTCGAAGATCTGCAGCGCGCGGGTGCCGAGCATCGAGCCGACCGCGCCGACGCCCTCGAAGTCGAGGGGTACGTCGAGGTGCTCGGCCGTGAGCAACGGCGTGCTGGATCCGCCAGGAGTCCAGAACTTCAGCTGGTGGCCCTCGCGGATGCCGCCGGCGAGGTCGAGCAGCTCGCGCAGCGTGATGCCGAGCGGCGCCTCGTACTGTCCTGGCTTCTGCACGTGCCCGGACAGCGAGAAGATGCCGTGGCCCTTGGACTTCTCGGTGCCCATCGAGCCGAACCAGGCAGCGCCGTTCTTGACGATCGCCGGGACCGAGGCGATGGACTCGACGTTGTTGATGACCGTCGGGCTGGCGTAGAGGCCGGCGACGGCGGGGAACGGCGGGCGCAGGCGCGGTTGTCCGCGCCGGCCCTCGAGGCCCTCGAGGAGGGCGGTCTCCTCGCCGCAGATGTAGGCGCCGGCACCGGCGTGGACGACGACGTCGAGGTCGTAGCCGGAGCCGTGGATGTCCTTGCCGAGGTGGCCGGCGGCGTACGCCTCGGCGACGGCGGCCTGCACCCGGCGGATGACGTGGACGACCTCGCCGCGGATGTAGATGAACGCCTTGTTGGCGCGGATGGCGTAGGAGCTGATGATGACGCCCTCGACGAGGACGTGGGGGTTGCCCATCATCAGCGGGATGTCCTTGCAGGTGCCCGGCTCGGACTCGTCGGCGTTGACGACGAGGTACTTGGGCTTCGGGTTGTCCTGGGGGATGAAGGACCACTTCATGCCGGTCGGGAACCCGGCGCCGCCGCGGCCGCGCAGGCCGCTGTCCTTGACGGTGGCGATCACGTCGTCGGGGCTCATCGCGAACGCGACGTCGAGGGCGGAGTAGCCGCCCCTGCCGGCGTACGTCGCGAGCTTCCAGGACTGCTCGGCGTCCCAGATGTCGGTGAGGACGGGGGTCAGCACGTCGGTCATGCGTCGGTCTCCGACTTCTGTGCGGCCTCGACGGCGGGCGCGGCCGCCGGGTCCGGGGCGTGCCAGCCGCGCTGGCGGGCGATCTCGAGACCGGCGAGCGAGGCCGAGCCCGCAGAGGGTCCCTCGTCGACGCGGCCGTCGGGGAAGCCGGCGAGCACCCGCTCGGCCTCCCGCCAGGTGCAGAGCTTGGGGCCGCGGGTCGAGCTGACCTCGTGGCCGGCCCGCAGCGCCTCGACCATCTGGACCGCCGACTCGGGGGTCTGGTTGTCCATGAACTCCCAGTTGACCATCACGACCGGCGCGTAGTCGCAGGCGGCGTTGCACTCGATGTGCTCGAGGCTGACCGTGCGGGAGTCGCCCTGCCGCTGGACCGCGACCTCGTCGTTGCCGATGTCGAGGTGGTCCTTGAGCCGCTCGAAGATCGCGTCGCCGCCCATCACCGCGCACAGCGTGTTGGTGCAGACGCCGACGTGGTAGTCGCCGACGCCGTGGCGCTTGTACATCGTGTAGAAGGTCGCGACGCCGTTGACCTCGGCGGCGCTGATCTCGAGGATCGCGGCGCAGGCCTCGATGCCCTCGGGGGTGATCCGGCCCTGCACCGACTGCACCAGGTGCAGCATCGGCAGCAGGCCCGAGCGCGCCTCGGGGTAGCGCTCGGCGATCTCGCGCAGCTCGGCGATCGTCTTGTCGTCGAGGGGCTGGGTGCTCATCGGTCGACGCCTCCCATGACCGGGTCGATGCTCGCGATGGCGACGATGACGTCGGCGATCTGGCCGCCCTCGCTCATCACGCCCATCGCCTGGAGGTTGTTGAACGACGGGTCGCGGAAGTGCGCCCGGAACGGACGGGTGCCGCCGTCGGAGACGACGTGGGCGCCGAGCTCGCCGCGCGGCGACTCGACCGGCACGTAGGCCTGCCCGGCGGGGACCCGGAAGCCCTCGGTCACCAGCTTGAAGTGGTGGATCAGGGCCTCCATCGACTCGCCCATGATGTGGCGGATGTGGTCGAGGCTGTTGCCCATGCCGTCGCTGCCGATGGACAGCTGGCTGGGCCAGGCGACCTTCTTGTCGGCGACCATGACCGGCGCCCCCTCGAGCCGCGCCAGCCGGTCGGCGGCCTGCTCGATGATCCTGAGGGACTCGTGCATCTCGTTGAGGCGCACGCGGAAGCGGCCGTAGGAGTCGGCGGTGTCCCAGGTCTGCACGTCGAAGTCGTAGGTCTCGTAGCCGCAGTAGGGCTGTGCCTTGCGCAGGTCGAACCCGTAGCCGGTGCTGCGCAGCACCGGGCCGGTGAGGCCGAGCGCCATGCAGCCCTCGAGGTCGAGGTGGCCGACGTTCTCCAGGCGTGCCTTGAAGATCGGGTTGGCGTTGCAGAGCGCGGCGTACTCCGGGAGGCGCTTCTTCATCAGCGCGACGAAGGATCGGATCTCGTCGAGGGCACCGGGCGGCAGGTCCTGCGCGACACCGCCGGGACGGATGAACGCGTGGTTCATCCGCAGGCCGGTGATCAGCTCGAACAGGTCGAGAACCAGCTCACGCTCGCGGAACCCGATGGTCATCACCGTCAGGGCGCCGATCTCCATGCCTCCGGTGGCGATGCACACGAGGTGGGAGGAGATCCGGTTCAGCTCCATGAGCAGGACCCGCATGATCTGGGCCTTCTCGGGGATGTCGTCCTCGATGTCGAGCAACCGCTCGACGCCCAGCACGTAGGTCATCTCGTTGAAGAACGGGGAGAGGTAGTCCATCCGGGTGCAGAACGTGACACCCTGCGTCCAGGAGCGGAACTCCATGTTCTTCTCGATGCCGGTGTGGAGGTAGCCGATGCCGCAGCGGGCCTCGGTGACCGTCTCGCCCTCGATCTCGAGGATCAACCGGAGCACGCCGTGCGTCGACGGGTGCTGCGGGCCCATGTTGACGACGATGCGCTCGGCGGCGTCACCCTCGCCCATGTCGGCGGCGATCTCGTCCCAGTCCTGGCCGGTGACGGTGAAGACCTTGCCCTCGGCGGTGTCGGTGCCGTCGGCGTAGAAGTCGGTGCTCATCAGTTGTAGCTCCTCCGCTGGTCCGGCGGTGGCACGCTGGCGCCCTTGTACTCGACGGGGATGCCGCCGAGCGGGTAGTCCTTGCGCTGCGGGTGGCCCGGCCAGTCGTCGGGCATCAGGATCCGGGTCAGCGCCGGGTGGCCGTCGAACTGCAGGCCGAACATGTCCCAGGTCTCGCGCTCGTGCCAGTCGGCCGCCGGGTAGACCGGGACGAGGGACGGCAGGTGCGGGTCGCTGTCGGGTACGGCGACCTCGACCCGGACCCGGCGGTTCCAGGTGAACGACATCAGGTGGTAGACCGCGTGCAGCTCGCGCCCGGTGTCGCCCGGGTAGTGCACGCCGCTGACTCCCGAGAGCAGCTCGAAGCGCAGGCTCGGGTCGTCGCGGAGCTTCCTCGCCACCTCGACGAGGTGGTCGGGGTGGACGTGAAAGGTGATCTCGCCGCGGTGGATCACGACCTGCTCGATCAGCGGGTCCAAGACGTCGGCGACGGTGTCGAACCAGCCGCCGTAGGGGCGCTGCGCGGCACCGGGCAGGACCACGGGGGCCACCAGGCCGCCGTACCCGCTGGTGTCGCCGGAGCCCTTCACGCCGAACATGCCGTGGCGCTCGCCGACGGCGCGGACCTCGAGGCCGGGCTCGCCGAGGGCCTCGGGGGCGTTCTCGGGCGACTGGTCGGTGGCGCGCTGCTCGACGGACTTCTCGGCCGGCTTCTCGTCGCTCACCGCAGCATCCCCCTCATGTCGCTGGTCGGCAGGGCGACCAGGCCCTCGGCCTCGAGCTCACGGATCTGCGCCTGGCGGTTGGCACCGAGCGGGGTGTGCTGGACCTTGTCGTGCAGCTTGAGGATCGCGTCGATGAGCATCTCCGGGCGCGGCGGGCAGCCGGGGAGGTACATGTCGACGGGGACGACGTGGTCGACGCCCTGGACGATCGCGTAGTTGTTGAACATGCCGCCGCTGCTGGCGCACACGCCCATCGCGAGCACCCACTTGGGCTCGGCCATCTGGTCGTAGATCTGGCGCAGCACCGGCGCCATCTTCTGGCTGACCCGGCCGGCCACGATCATCAGGTCGGCCTGGCGCGGGCTGGCCCGGAAGACCTCCATGCCGAACCGCGCGAGGTCGTACTTCGGGCCGCCGCTCGTCATCATCTCGATCGCGCAGCAGGCCAGGCCGAAGGTCGCGGGCCAGAAGCTGGCCTTGCGCATGTAGCCGGCGAGGCCCTCGACCGTGCTCAGCAGGACTCCGCTGGGGAGCTTCTCCTCGACACCCATCATCTACCTCCCGTTGAGGACCGCGATCCGCTGACGTGCACCGTGGTCCTCAATCCCAATCCAGTCCGCCGCGGCGCCACACGTAGGCGTAGGCCACGAAGACCGTGGCGATGAACAGGACCATCTCGATCAGCCCGTACCAGGCCATGGCGTCGAAGCGCACGGCCCACGGGTAGAGGAAGACGATCTCGATGTCGAAGACGATGAAGAGCATCGCGGTGATGTAGTACTTCACCGGGAAGCGGCCCGTCAGCGCCTGGGGGGTCGGCTCGATGCCGCACTCGTAGGAGTCGTACTTGGCGCGGTTGTAGCGCCGCGGCCCCACCATCGTGCTCATGACGACCGACCCGACCGCGAACAACGCAGCCAGCGCCGCCAGCACCAGTACCGGCGTGTAGAGCTCCATGAGCCTCCCTCTCGTGATCTTGTGAACAGAATCACTAGTGGTGTGGCACACATCCTGCCACTGCCCGCAGACCTCGTCACAGGGGGGTGGCCATCGAAGCCGTCCGGCACGCTCGCGCAGGCCGAAACCCGCCCTGACCTGCGGATTCAGCAACGAGAGGGTTGCGTAATTCCTCCGCGCGACCTCAGGCCGCGAGGTGGTGCAGCCAGGCGTCCGGCACCAGCTGGCGCGGGAGCGTGATCCACTGCCTGTCGACCGCGTCGCGGGCCAGGACGACGACGGGGCCCGGCGACGCCAGGACCAGTCGGTCCCAGGGCAGGTCGCTGGCCCCGGCCGCCGTCTCGAGCCGCAGGGTGTCCTCGGTCGCCTCCGCGGCCACCGTGGCACCGACCGGGTAGGCGGCGAGCAGCATCCGGCGCACCGACGAGCGGGCCGACAGCCAGAACCAGGCCCCCATCACCACGCCGGCCACCGGTCCGAGGGCCAGGCCGGGCACGCCCCAGCGAGCCGAGCCGAGCACCGCCATGCCGCAGGCGAAGAGGACGACGAGGTAGAGCGCGAGCCTGCGCCACAGGCGCCACGTCGACGTACGGATGAGGGCGGTCTGCTCCTCGCTGGTGACCGTCCACTCGACGCGGTCGGCGAGCGGGTCCACGCGCTCGCCCGTCAGGCCGTGGCGCGGTGCAGGGCGACGATGCCACCCGACAGGTTGCGCCACTCCGGCCTCGTCCAGCCGGCCTCGGCGATCAGGTCGGCCAGGCCGCGCTGGTCGGGCCAGGCGCGGATCGACTCGGCCAGGTAGACGTAGGCGTCGGGGGCCGAGGAGACGGTGCGCGCGACGGCCGGGAGCGCCTTCATCAGGTACTCGATGTAGACCGTGCGCCACGGGCTCCACGTGGGGTGGCTGAACTCGCACACCACCAGCCGGCCGCCGGGCTTGGTGACCCGGCGCATCTCCGCGAGGCCCGCCAGCGGGTCGACGATGTTGCGCAGGCCGAACGAGATCGTGACCGCGTCGAAGGTGGCGTCGCGGAACGGGAGCCTGGTGCCGTCACCGGCGGTGAAGGGCAGGTGGGGCAGCTGCTTCTTGCCGACCTGGAGCATCCCGATCGAGAAGTCGCACGGCACGACCTCCGCGCCGGCGTCCAGGAACGGCTGGCTGGAGGTGCCGGTGCCGGCGGCCAGGTCGAGCACCCGGTCGCCGTACGACGGGTCGACCGCGGCGAGCACGTCGCGTCGCCAGCGACGGTCCTGGCCGAAGGACAGGATGTCGTTGGTCAGGTCGTAGCGTCGCGCGACCGTGTCGAACATCCGGCGGACGTCGGCCGGCTGCTTGTCGAGGGCTGCACGGGCCACGCCGGTCAGGCCTTCCCGGTGAGCTCGAGCACCTTGTCGACGTACGACGCGACCTCGTTGGGCGTCAGGCCGTTGGTGTAGAGGTCGTAGGTGAGCCCGTCGACCTCCTTGCGGCACTGGACGCGGTAGTCGGCGCCCGTCGGCTTCTGGCCGGTGGGCGTGCCGGCGGTCTGGTCGACCGGCTCGTTCCAGGCGACGGCGCAGTGGCTGCCGTGGATGACCTCGAGCGTGTAGTGCGAGCCCGACTCGTCGACGACGAACGGACCGCTCGGGTTGACCAGGCCGGCGTCGCCCGGGATGACCGTCACCGCGATCTGCGCCGGGATGGACTGCGAGGAGGCGGACGCCGCGGGCACGTCGATGTAGGCACGGACGGCGGCGGCGTCGTACTGCTTGACCAGGATCTTGCGGGTCTCCGCCTCCGACTTGGCGGCGCGGTCGGTGAAGGTCTTGATCTGCGCGGCCTGGTCGGGCGAGGTCGCGCCCGCCTGCTCCGGCGTGATCGCCTGGAGCGCGACGAAGCGGTTGTCGAGCTTGGTCGGCAGCGTGGGCACCGCAGCCGGGTCGTCGACGACCTTCGGCAGGCCGACACCGAAGCCCACGGCTCCGGCGAGGAGGAGGACGCCGGTGGTGGCGCCCACGACGGTGGATCGAGCGATCGGCATCAGGCCATCATGCCGGGTCGACCTGAGCGTCTGCTGACCGGGCCGCTCAGAGAGATCGGGTCCTGGCCCGGATCAGAGGTCGGTGCCGTCGGCCAGTCGCGCGTACTCCTGGCCGGCGGCCTCCAGGAAGCGGCCGAACTGCGCGTCGGCGACGCCGAGCCCTTCGGCGGAGAACACCCGGTCGTGGATCGCGACGTTACGGGCCGCGCCGACCTCGCGCGCGAAGTCGACCCCCTCGGACACCCGCATCCAGGGCGCGCACACGGGCGCCAGGAGCACGTCGACCGGCACGCCCGGCGGGGTCAGCGCGTCGCCCGGGTGGAAGACGGTGCTCTCCCCCGCGGTCAGCAGGTAGCCGCTGTTGTGGAAGCGCGGCAGCTCGGGGTGGATCACCGCGTGCAGCTCCCCCACGGCACGAACCGCGATGTCGCCGATGGTCCAGGTCTCGTCGGGCGCGACCACGGTGACCCGCTCGAGCAGGTCGGGCGCGTGCTCACGGATCTGGGCCGCGACCGCGTCGATGGTGAAGATCGGCGCATCCGTCGCACGCAGGTGCTCGGGGGCGTAGTGGTCGGGGTGCTCGTGGGTGATGAGCACCGCGTCGACGCCTTCGACGCACTCGCGCTGGCTCCAGGAACCGGGGTCGAGGACGAGCGTCGTGCCGGCGTGCTCGAGCCGGACCGCGGAGTGGCCGAACTTGGTGAGGCGCATGGCGCCACGGTAGTCCTGCGGCTCAGCCGGTCTGGTGGTGGACGTAGCACCAGCGCCAGTCCTCGTCCGGCTCGACCGAGCGCATGACGGGGTGCTGGGTGGAGCGGAAGTGGGCGGTCGCGTGCCGGCTCGGGGAGGAGTCGCAGCAGCCGACCTGGCCGCAGGACAGGCACATCCGCAGCGCGACCCAGCGGGTGCCCTCGGCGAGGCACGCGGCACAGGCCGGCTCGTCGGGCGGGTCGAGGAGCGGGGCGTGCGCGAGGTGCTCGCACCCGTCGTAGCGCTGGACGCGGCTGGTGTCGCGCAGGTCGGCACGGGCGGCCTCGGCCGCGTCGAGCATCGACTCCTCGACGTCGAGCATCGCGAGCACCTCGCTGACGATCTCCGAGGGCACCGACCCGGTGGACCGGATCTCGAGGACCCGGCGGCGCTCGGCCTCGATCATCTCGCCGCGCCAGCGGGAGTAGAGGTCGCTCGGGCTCTCCTCGCCCGCGGTGGTGCCGAGCCGCTCCCAGGCGGCGAAGTTGCGCTGCTCGATCCGCTGGACGATCAGGGCTCGGACCTGGTGGGGGTCGTCGCAGTCGGCGGCCAGCTCGTCGAGCCGGTGGATGCCGGCCTTCGCGGCCTGCTGCAGCAGGGTCGCCCGGGCGAGGGCGTCGTCGTGCGGGTCGGGCGAGGGCACGTGCAGCCTGCGGGCGATCATCGGCAGCGTCAGCCCCTGGCCCAGCAGGGTGCCGGCCACGACGGTGAAGGCCACGATGAGCAGCACCTCCCGGTGGGCCGTGTGCTCGGGGACCGTGAACGCCGCGGCCAGGGTGACCACGCCGCGCATGCCGGCCCAGCCGATGAGGAACGAGTAGCGCCACGAGCGCTGCTCCCCGGTCACCGGGTCGGGGCCGTGGCGGAAGAGCAGCGCCTGACCGGCGAAGACCCACACCATCCGCAGCACGACGACGGCGACGAAGGCGGCGGCGCAGGCAGCCGCGACGGTCCCGACCCCGAACTCGCTCTTGCCGACCTCGTTGAGCAGCCAGTCGGCCTGCAGGCCGATGAGGAGGAAGACGGTGTTCTCCAGGACGTAGGCGATCGTGCGCCAGTTCATCCGCTCCGCGATCCGCGACTGCGCGGTCTGCAGGACCGGCGCGACGTGCCCGAGCGCCAGGCCGGCCACCACGACCGCGACCACGCCGGAGGCGTGGATCTTCTCGGCCACGATGTACGCCGCGAACGGGATCACCAGCGAGATGGCGGTGTCCATCAGGGGGTCGGTGACCTTCTTGCGCAGGAAGCCCACGGCCACGAAGGTCAGCGCGCCGACGGCCACGCCGCCCCCGGCCGCGATGACGAAGTCGCGGCCGACCTGCCAGGCGGTGACCGTCGTACCGATGGCGGTGACGGCCGCCCGCAACGCCACCAGCGCGCTGGCGTCGTTGAACAGCGACTCACCCTCGAGGATCGTGACGATCCGCCGCGGCAGGCCGATCCGACGGCCGATCGCGGTCGCGGCGACGGCGTCGGGCGGCGCGACGACCGCGCCGATGGCGAGCGCCAGCGGCCACTCCACCTCCGGGATGACCATGCGGATGACCGCCGCGACACCGAAGGTCGTGAAGGCGACCAGGCCCACGGACAGCAGCAGGATGGGGCGTCGGTTGGCGTTGAAGTCGACGAGCGAGGTGTTGACCGCGGCGGAGTAGAGCAGCGGCGGGAGCAGGCCGAGCAGCACCACCTCGGGCTCGAGGCGCAGCTCCGGCACACCCGGGACGTACGACGCCGCGACGCCGACCACGACCAGCGTGAGCGGTGCCGGGACCTCGACGTGCTCCGAGATCGCGGTCACGGCGAGCACCGTGGCCGCGATGGCGACGAGCAGGAAGGCGATCTCCACGGGTCCGTCCTTGTCTGGGTGGCTGGTCGCACGGCTTGCACGCCCAACCTAGGGGGCCACGCGCGGATTCCCGTCACCAGGAACATGGCGGATTCGCGGATTCGAGTTCGCGTCCGGCACGCCGCACCTACGATCCCGGGCATGCCCACGCTCCGACCGAACCGCCGCTGGATCGCCGCCGCGATCGTCGTCCTGGTCGCCGTGGGCGCGCTGGCCTGGGTGCTCCAGCGTGACGACACCGACGCGACGTCGACCGCTCGGTCGACCTCGGACGTCACGTCCACGCCGACGGCGGGGCCGAGCGAAGGGCTGTCGGGCACGACACCCGGCCCGCAGGCGTCCGGGACCGATGCCCCCGCCGGCACCCCGACCGGCACGCCGACTGGCACCCCGACCAACAGCGCGGGCGGACCGGCCGACGGCCGCGGCCCCGGAAAGGCCCGGGGCAACGGCGGCCGATCCGGCCAGGGTGGCAGGGCCCCAGGAGCGGCCGAACCGAGTGGCGTGGCGTGCTGGGGTGGCTCACAGCGCGCTCCGCTGTCGCCGGTCACGGATGACGCGACCACGACGGAGGTCCGGCACCAGGTCGGTGCCAACCTGCAGCTGCTGCGCGAGATCTCACCCCCACCGGCGCTTGCGCAGGACGTCGAGGGCCTGCGCAGCTACTACCGCCGCGTCGGTCAGGTCGTCGGCACGGACGGCCGGGAGGGCCCCCTCGAAGCCGAGGACAAGGACCGGATCGAGCAGCTCACGGAGGACGTCTACGCGCGGTTCGCGCCGGCCCTCGTGGACTTCCTGAGCCACCGATGCGGATCCTGACTAGACCGGAACGCCGCCACAGGTAAAGATTTCCGGGACTTTCGTCCTGCCCGTGCGCGGCATCACTACCTTCGCCCGCATGAGCATGGGGCAGCGTCAGGCACGCGAGAAGTCGATCCAGCGCCGGGCAGCGCAGAAGGCCGAGCGCAAGCAGCGCCGCCGCCGCCTCCGCCAGGCCAGCGCCCGGTCAGGCGCTGCTGTCGCGGTGACCGCTCTCGGCCTGTCCGGGCTCGGCATGGCGCCCGCCCTCGCCGCCTCGACCGACCCCCACGTCGTCGCCGACATCCGGCCCGGCACCGACAGCAGCTACCCGGGCGACAAGGCCGTCCTCGGCAACACCGTCTTCTTCGCCGCCTCCACCGACGGCGGCGGGACCGAGCTGTGGAAGTCGGACGGCACGTCCGCCGGCACGGTGCTGGTCAAGGACATCTACCCGGGTTCCTACACCGACACCTACACCGACGACGGCGGTGTCGTGCACACCTACACCGAGCCCAACAGCTCCGGGCCCAGCGGTTTCGTGGCGCTCGGCGGCAGCGTCTTCTTCTCCGCCTACGACCCGGACCACGGCCGCGAGGTCTGGAAGACGGACGGCACCCCGGCAGGCACGGTGCTGGTCAAGGACATCAACCCGGGGCCGGCTGGCTCGTCCTACGGCTATGGCGAGTACTACGGCTCGTACGGCAACGAATTCGCGGTTGCCAGCGGGACCCTCTACTTCGCCGCGAACGACGCCGACCACGGCCAGGAGCTGTGGAGGTCCGACGGCACGACCGCCGGGACCGTGCTGCTCAAGGACATCACCCCTGGGACCAGCACCTCCACCTACACCGACGACGAGGGCGTCGAGCACACCTACACCTGGCCCAACGGCTCCAGCCTGGCCGACTTCTCCGCCGCAGGCACCACGCTCTTCTTCTCGAGCTGGGACGAGACGACCGGTCGCGAGCTGTGGAAGTCCGACGGCACGGCCGGCGGCACCGCGTTCGTGAAGGACATCTATCCCGGGACCTACAGCTACACGGAGACCTGGACCGACGACGAGGGCGTCGAGCACACCGAGACCTTCACCTACCCCAACAGCGCCGGCCCACGGCCAGTGTCCGCCATCGGCAACACGCTGTTCTTCTCGGCCGACAACGGGACCAACGGCCGTGAGCTGTGGAAGTCCGACGGCACCGCGGTGGGCACCACGCTGGTCAAGGACATCTACCCCGGGACCACCACCTACACCTACACCGACGACGAGGGCGTCGAGCACACCGACACGTACACGAACCAGTCCGACCCGCACGGTCTGGCCTCCGCGGGTGCGACCTTCTACTTCTCCGCACGCGACGACGCCCACGGCCGCGAGCTGTGGAGGTCCAACGGCACCGCGGCCGGCACCGTCCTGGTCAAGGACATCAACCCGGGAGCGGGGAGCGGCACGTACTCGTACTCCCACTCCTCCGGCGCCGGCGCGATGATCGGCAGCACGCTCTTCTTCCGGGGCTACGACCCGGACCACGGTGGCGAGCTGTGGTCGTCCGACGGCACTGCCGGCGGCACGGCACTGGTCCAGGACCTCTACCCCGGCACGTACACCTACACCTACGACGGTCACACCGAGACCTACCCGAACTCCTCCTCGCCCAACGGGTTCGCCGCGGTCGGCACGGCGTTGTTCTTCACCGGATCCGACGCCGCGCACGGACGCGAGCTGTGGGTGCGCGGGATCGCCGACCC
Source organism: Nocardioides kongjuensis (assembly GCF_013409625.1). NCBI lineage: Bacteria > Bacillati > Actinomycetota > Actinomycetes > Propionibacteriales > Nocardioidaceae > Nocardioides > Nocardioides kongjuensis. The sequence goes on along the minus strand of NZ_JACCBF010000001.1, from coordinate 4,780,754 downwards.
CGGCACGGGCGGGACCGGCGGGACCGGCGGGACCGGCGGCACGGGCGGGACCGGCGGTGCCCCAGCCGTGAACCCGGCCTGCGCACCGGCGACCACCGCGTCCGCCGATGCCGCCGCAAAGGTGACCAAGGCCAAGGCCAAGCTCAAGAAGGCCAAGAAGTCGCACAACGCGGCCAAGATCAAGAAGGCCAAGGCCAAGCTCAAGAAGGCCAAGGCGGCCGCCGCGGCCGCCGCCGCCAACCAGGCCGCGTCCTGCAGCTGACGGGACCGGTGCAACACTCTGCCATGCCCACGAGTGCGGACATCGAGGACGCCACGGCGAGCGACAGGCCCGCGGGGAAGGACATCGGTACGCCGGTGTCCTGGACCCACAGCGCGTCCTTGCCGGAGATCCTGACGAAGGCCGGGTGCTCGCTGCTGGTCTCCACCTACCAGGCCGGCCAGCTGGTCGCGGTCGGAGTGGACGACGGGCGGGTCAACCTGTCCTTCCGGCACTTCGACCGGGCGATGGGAGTCGCGGTGGACCCGGCCGACGCGCCCAGTGCAGCCGGGCGCACCGGCCCGGGCCTCACGGTGGGCTCGAAGAACCAGGTGTGGTCGTTGCGCTCCTTCCCCGACATCGCCCGCCGGCTCCCCGGTGCGCGGTACGACGGCTGCTACCTGCCGCGCAGCTCGACCTTCACCGGCCCCGTGCAGGGACACGAGATGGTCTGGGGACGCGACGCGGACGGCGCACCCGAGCTCTGGATGGTGAACACCGCCTTCTCCTGCCTCGTCGGGCTCACGGCTCCCGAGCGCGCGGAGCACAACTTCGTACCGCGCTGGCGCCCGCCGTTCATCACCTCGCTGGCCGCCGAGGACCGGTGCCACCTCAACGGGCTCGCGCTGCGCGACGGCCGGCCGGCGTACGTCAGCCTGATGGCCGCCACCGACGAGCCGACCGGGTGGCGCCGGTTGCCGAAGGCCAGCGGCATGGTCCTCGACGTCGCCTCGGGCCAGCCGGTGACCACTGGGATCGTCATGCCGCACTCGCCGCGGTGGCACGACGGGCACCTCTACGTCCTCAACTCGGGGATGGGTCACCTGCAGCGCGTCGACCTCGCCTCCGGGCGCCGCGACGTCGTCGCGGCCCTGCCCGGCTACGCCCGCGGGCTCGCGATCCACGACGGCCTCGCGTTCGTCGGGCTCTCGCGGATCCGGGAGACCGCCATCTTCGGCGAGGTCCCCCTCGCGGAGTACCACGACCAGCTCAAGTGCGGCCTCGGCGTCATCGACCTGGCGACCGGGACGACCGTCGCGACCTTCGAGTTCACCACCGCCGTCGAGGAGATCTTCGACGTCCAGGTGCTGCCCGACGTCCGGTGCCCCGCCCTGAGCGGTCCGGACACCGGCGAGATCTGGATCGCCTAGAGGCACCGGATCCGCAGGTCCAGGTCACGACGTCCTGCGCGGGACACGACGGCCTCGACGACCTCGATGCCGCCGTTGGGGCTGGCCAGCGCCTGCTCCAGCTCCGGGCGCGAGGTGACCCGCAGGTGCGGGATCCGGGCGGCCGCGCAGAGGCTGGCGAGGTCGTGGCCGTGCGGCGTGCCGAAGAGCCGCTCGAAGGACGCCGCGTGCTCGGGGGCGCCCTGCTCGAGCATCGAGAAGATCGCGCCCCCGTCGTCGTTCGGTACGACGATCGTCAGGTCCGGGCGGGGTTCGTCGGGTCCGAGCACGAGCGCGGTCTGGTCGTGCAGGAAGGTCAGGTCGCCCATCAGGGCAAGGTTGCGCGTGCCGTCGGGCCGACCCAGCGCGGCGCCGATCGCGGTGCTGATGGTGCCGTCGATGCCGGCCAGACCACGGTTCGCGATCACCTTGCGGTGGGTGCCGACCGAGGGCGGGCGGGCCATGATGTCGAGGTCGCGGATCGGGCTCGAGGCGCCGACGACGAGCAGGCCCCCGGCGGGGAGGGCGGCGTGGGTGACCGCAGCGACGTCGTACGGCGTCAGTGCGGGCTGCTCGGCCAGCAGCTGGTCGATGCGCCTGCCGAGCTCGCGGTCCGCCGTGCGCCAGGCGTCGAGCCAGGCCGGGTCGTCCGGCTGGTCGCCGGCCCAGGTCGGCCCGTCGATCGTGCGGGACCCGTCGGGACGCACCGGCCACACACCGGGGCCGGGCACGACGAGCACCTCGACGTCCGCGCGCTCGAGGAGCCGGGTCACCGGCCGGGACAGCGTCGGCCGGCCGAACACCACGACCCGCTCGATGCGGGCCCCGAGGTCGGTGCCGAGCAGCAGGCGGTAGGTGCGCAGCGCGTTGTCGCCGGTGCGCGAGCCGCTGGACGGCTCGGCGAGCAGCGGCCACCCGGCCGTCTCGGCCAGCTGCCGCGCCCGCTGGCTCGCGTCGTCCCCCGCCACCACGACCGTCCGCGGGCCGGGCTGCAGCGGACTGGGACCGCGCCTCGTGCGCTCCGGTCGCGACTCCGGCTCGATCGCGGCCAGCTCGCACGGGGTGCGCGCCGCGGGCGGCACGAGCGGGGTGTCGAGCTGGAGGTTGAGGTGGACGACGCTGTCCCACGGGACGGGCACGGCCGCGAGGTCGGCGACCGCGGCGATGTCGTACGTCGACACGAAGCCGCCGAAGATGCCGACCTGGTCGGTGGTCTGGTTGGCGCCGGTGCCGCGCAGGCGGGCAGGGCGGTCGGCCGAGACGACGACCAGGCCGACGCCGGCGTGCACGGCCTCGAGGACGGCCGGGTGCAGGTTGGCGACGGCGGTGCCGGAGGTGGTCAGCACGGCGGCCCGGGCGCCCGACTTCGTCAGGCCGAGCGCGAGGAAGCCGGCCGTGCGCTCGTCGATCCGCGTGTGCAGCCGGAGCCCTCCGGCCTGCGCGGCTGCCCACAGCGCCATCGCCAGCGGGGCGTTGCGCGACCCGGGCGCCACCACGACCTCGCTCACGCCGGCTCGCCGGAGCCGGTCGACGAGGGCGTCCGCGAGCGCGAACGAGCTGTCCGTCATGGACGCTGATCCTTCCGCACCGCCCGCACCTGCGCGAGCCGGGCCTCCCAGTGCGCCACCCGCTCCGGCGCGGCCGCGAGGGCGTCGAGCCGCGCCGCCTCGACCGCAGGTCGTACGACGGGCAGGGCACCGCCGACCGGCAGCAGCGAGTCGTCCACGACGTCGCCGGTGAGCAGCTGCACCGTGGCGAGACCGCAGGCGTACGGCAGCTCGGGCAGGGCGGCCGCGAGCGCGACGCCGGCCGCGATCCCGACGGAGGTCTCCAGCGCGCTGGAGACCACGACGGGCAGGCCGATCCGCTCGGCGATCTCCAGGCACGCGCGGACCCCGCCCAGCGGCTGCACCTTGAGCACCGCGATGTCGGCCGCGTCGAGCTCGCGCACCCGGTAGGGGTCCTCGGCGCGGCGGATCGACTCGTCGGCCGCGACCGGCACGGACACCCGGCGCCGCACGAGCGCGAGGTCCTCGACGGACGCGACCGGCTGCTCGGCGTACTCCAGGCCGCCGGCAGCCCGGTCCAGCCGGCCGATCGCGGCGACCGCCTCGTCGACGGACCAGCCGCCGTTGGCGTCGACGCGGATCCGGCCGCCGGGGCCGAGGGTGTCGAGCGCGTCCCTGACCGCCTCCAGCCGGGCCTCCTCCTCGGCGAGGACCTGTCCGGGCTCGGCGACCTTGACCTTGGCGGTCCGGCAGCCGCCGGCGAGCACGATCTCGTGCGCCCGCTCGGGCCCGACCGCCGGCACGGTCACGTTGACCGGGACCCGGTCACGCAGGGGTGCCGGCCACAACCCCGCTGCCGCCTCCTCGGCGCAGCGCAGCCACGGCTCGGCCACCTCGGGCGGGTACTCCAGGAACGGGCTCCACTCCCCCCACCCCGCCACGCCGGGCAGCAGCGCCGCCTCGCGGAGCGTGATCCCGCGGAACCGGGTCCGCATCGCGATCGAGACGACCCTCATCGCCCCACCTGCACCAGCGCCAGCAGCGCCTGCCGGTCGGTCTTCCCGTTGGCCAGCAGCGGGATCGCGTCCAGCCGGACCAGCTGACGCGGCGCCCAGGCACGCGGGTGCGCGGCGCCCACCCAGTCCCGCAGCTCCTCCAGGTCGGCCGTGCCCACGACGAAGGCGACGACCCGGTTGCCCCACTCCGGATCCGGTACGCCGAGCACCTCGGCCGCGCTGACCCCAGCATGCCCGCGGAGCCTCTCGGCCACCGCCGGCCCGGGCACGTTGAGCCCACCCGTGACGATCACGTCGTCGACCCGCCCGATGACGACCAGCCGTCCGTCCTCGTCGAGTCGGCCGGCGTCGGAGGTCAGGAACCAGCCGCCGACGAGCACCTCAGCGGTCAGGTCCGGGCGGCCGTCGTACCCGGTGAAGAGGGTGGGCCCGGCGATCCGGATCCGGCCGCCCTCCCCCAGCGCCACGGCGACCCCGTCGAGCGGCATCCCGTCGTACACGCAGCCGCCGGCGGTCTCCGCCGAGCCGTAGGTCGCGACGACGTGCACGCCGGCGTCCGCGGCCCGCGCGCGCAGTGAGGCGCCGATCGGGCCGCCGCCGAGCAGCACCGTGTGCGCCCGCCGCAACGCCTCCAGGTCGGGCTCCGAGGAGAGCATCCGGGTCAGCTGCGTCGGCACGAGCGAGACGAACCACCCGTCCCCGGTCGGCCACCCGTCGCGCTCGAGCAGCGTCGGCTCGTGGCCCGCGACCAGCGAGCGGACGACGACCTGCACCCCCGCGACGTACGACGGCGGCAGGGCCAGCACCCACGGCCCGCTCGCGCCCAGCCGCGCGGCCGAGGCCCGGACGGACGCCAGCACCGCGGCCCGCGGGACCCGCACCCGCTTGGGCTGCCCGGTCGACCCGGACGTGGCGACGACCAGGTCGACGTCGTCGGGACCGTCGAGCCAGGCACGCGCCTGCGCCACCACGCTGACAGGCGTTGCGTCGGGCGACCAGAAATCCACGCGACAGACGCTAGTCCCCGGCGAGATCATGTCCGTGATGAGCACTCCTCTCTCGGGCGATCCGCGCGGGTTCTTCGCCCGCCTGATGCCACCTGCCGGTCTCCCGCGACGACTCGCGACCCAGGGCATGGTCTTCGCGCTCGGCGAGAGCGCGTTCATGACAGGCAGCGCGGTGTTCCTCACGAAGGTCGTGGGCATGTCCGCGGGTCGCGCCGGCCTGGCGCTGACGATCATGGGCATCGCGCAGTTCGCGTTCTCCTACCCGGCGGGCCGGATCATCGACCGCGTCGGGCCCAAGCGGATCTGGGCGGCGCAGGCGGTGGCCCGCGCGCTGGTGTTCCTCGCGCTGCCGTTCGTCGACGGCTTCGGGCAGTACGTCGTCGCGGCCGCGCTGATGGGCGCCTTCACCGCCTTCGGCCGGTCGAGCCACCAGGCCTACGTCTACGACGTGCTGCCGCCCGAGACCCGGGTCCAGACACAGTCCTACATGTACTCCTGGCTCAACATCGGCCACACCTTCGGCGCCCTGGTCGGTGGCCTCGCGCTCGCCACGGGCAGCCTCGAGGTGATCCGGTGGACCCCGGTGGTCACGGCGGTGCTGATGGTGCTCAACGCCGTGGGCATCACCCGACTGCCCGCCGCGCCGCACGACCTGCGGGTCTCCAGCGGCGAGGCCCGCGTCCGGCCCTCCGGCCCCGGACCACTGCGCAACGTCGGCTGGATCCTCACGACCTTCTTCCTCGGCGTGATGTGGACCAACCAGATCCTGCTCAACGTCGTGATCCCGCTGTGGCTGGTCGAGGCCACCGACGCGCCGCAGGTCCTGCTCGCCTGGCTGTTCGGCACCAACACGGTGCTGTGCATCTTCCTGCCCGCCTACACCTCCAAGGGCGTGCGGACCCTCGACGACGCCCTGCGCTACGTGTGGATCTCCTCGGCCTTCTTCGTGACCTCGTGCGTCATCACGATGATCACCCACTCGACGGTCGGCCTGATCACCATGCTGCTCGTCTGGCTCGGGCACGTGACCGTGACCGGCGCCGAGCTCGCCATCTCGGCGGCCAGCTGGTCGTTCGAGGCCGAGCTCTCCGACCCCGACCGGCGCGGGGAGTACCAGGGCGTCCAGGAGGTCGCCGGCGCCCTGGGCTTCCAGTGGTCGCCGGCGGTCTACACCTTCCTCGCCCTGACCTGGGGCGCCGAGGGGTGGCTGGTGATCGCCGCGATCATCCTCGCCGCCTCGATCGGGCTGGGGCCCTCGGTGCGGGCGGCACGCCGCTTCGCCGAGCGGAACTTCCGCTCGGTCGACGACGGGGAGCACGCGCCCACGGTCACGGCGTGAGCAGCTCCCGGACGCGCGCGAGGACGCGGCGTGCGGCCTCGTACTCCGCCTCGCCGAGCTCGTCGCGGAACATCCGGTCGAGGGCGTTGATGTGGTCCATGCCGGCCTGGGCGACCTGCCTGCCGTAGTCGGTGTAGGTCACCAGCTTCGCCCGGCCGTCCGTCGGGTCCGGGACCATCTCGAGCATCCCCAGCCGCACCATGTCGCGGACCACCTCGCCCATCGACTGGCGGGTGATCCCGGCCCGGGCGGCCATGTCGGCGGCGCGAGCGCCCTCGGGCGGCAGGGTCGCGAACACCGCGTTGTGCGACGGCGCGACCTCGGCGAACCCGGCGCGGTGCGCACCGGCGACCATGTCCGCTCGCATCACCCGAGCGGTCTTGTCGACGAGCGCGATCAGCGGCTCCCGGTCCGGCCGGATCAGTTCTCTTGACATATCGACAGGTTACCTTCCATTATCGACAGGCAGCCTTACATTATCAGGAGATGCCATGGATGCACGATCGATCCGGTCCGCAGTGGCCCGGCTGTTCCGCCCGCAGCTGCCCGGCAGCACCCGGACGGTGCGGGTCGCCGTCGAGCAGGAGCTCTTCGCGATGGGCCTGTTCAGCGGTGGCAGCGTCGCGCCGGCGCGGGTCCGCGAGGCGACCGCAGGCCGCTGGTACGCGCCGTGGTTGAGCTTCGAGCCCGGCGGCCAGGTGGAGCTCAGCCTGCCGTCCGCCCCGTCACCCGACGCCGCCGCCCGGCACCTCGCCGAGGTCACCGACGCGCTCGGGCGCGACCTCCAGCCGCACTCGATCGTCCTCGACGCCCGGCCGGTCCGTCGCTGCGAGCCGGCCACGCCGCGACGCCTGCGCACCCCGCGGTACGACGCCATGGAGCGCCACCTCGACGCGGTCGGCCCGGCCGGACGCCGGATGATGCGGTCCACCGCCTCCACCCAGGCCTGCCTGGACTGGTGGCCGGGTTCCGCCGGCGTCGAGCAGTGGCGCGTGCTGCTGCTCGCCGGCCCGTTCCTCGCCGCCGCGACCGCGCGCAGCACCGGCCCCGATGGCCGGCTCACCACCTGGCTGTCGGTCGACCCGGGGCGCACCGCCTTCGACGACCGGCTGCTGCACGGCGAGGACCCGGTCACGGCGTACGCCTCGTTCGCGGCCGGGGCCACCGACTTCCTCGGCGCGGGCGTCGAGGCGCACCTGAGCACCCTGTTCCCGCCGGTGCGCCCCCGCGGGCGCTACCTGGAGGTCCGCTTCCCCGACGCCCGTCCGGCCCGCGAGGTCGCCGACCTGCTGCACGGCCTCGCCCGCCTCCTGTACGACGACGAGCACCGTCGCGCCGCCCTCGCCTCGCTCTCCGGCGAGCGCGACCGGCTCGCCGAGCACTGGGCCGACGCCGCCGCGGGCACCTGCGACGCCGGGCGCGGGCTGGCCCTGCTGGCCGGCTCCACGCGGAGGGCAGCGGCGTGAACCACCCCACGAAGTCCTGCGCCTGGCCCGCTGCGCTCCCCCGGCACACGACGTCGCGGGGACCCCGGTGAGCATCCTGGTCGTCGCCGACCCGTGGGCCGGCCTGGACCCGGCGGTCGACGCGACCGTCGGCCTGGTCGCCGCGGCCCAGGACCTCGGCATCGCCGTCCGGGTCTGCACGCCCGAGGACCTCGAGGTGCGCGCCGGGCGCGTGGTCGCCCGGGCCGCCCCGGTGACGATCGGGCCGCGCAGCCGCGGGGGCGACCACCGGTGGCGGGTCAGCAGCCCCTGGTGCCACGTCGGGTCACCGGGCACGGTCGACGTCGCCGCCACCGCCCAGCTCGTGCTGCTGCGGATCGACCCGCCGGTCGACGCGCGGTACCTGCACACGACCTACCTCCTCGACCTGGTCGAGTCCGCCGGCACCCGCGTCGTCAACCGACCGGCGGGCGTGCGGGCGCTGCACGAGAAGCTGGTCGCACTGCGCTTCCCGGAGCTGTGCCCACCGACCCTGGTGAGCCCGGATCCCGAGCAGGTACGGCGGTTCGTGGCCGAGCACGGCGCGGTGGTGGTGAAGCCGGTCGACGGCTTCGGCGGTCTCGACGTGTGGCTGCTCCACGACGACGCGGCCGCCCGGGCGCTGGCCGAGTCGGCGACCTCCGGCGGCCGGCGGCACGTGATCGCCCAGGCCCACCTCGGTGCCGTGTCCCGCGGCAACAAGCGGCTGTTCCTCGTCGACGGCGAGCTGATCGGAGCGGTGCTGCGGCACCTCGAGCCCGGTGACTTCCGGATCGGTCCGCCGTCCGCGCCCGCGAGCGTCGACGCCGCCGACCGGCGCATCGTCGCCGCGGTCGCCCCGCTGCTCGCCCGCCACGGCATCGCCGTCGCCGGCCTCGACGTGATCGACGGCCGGCTGATCGAGGTCAACGTGACCTGCCCCGGCGGCACGAGCAAGACCGACGCCCTGCTGGGCACCGACCTGTCCGGCGCGACCCTGCGCCGGCTCCTCCCCCACGTCCTCCCGCACGTCCTCCCGAGAGAAGAGGCCATCGCATGAGCACCATCGTGATCACCTGCATCGCCCTGATGGGCATCCTGCTGTTCGTCCTCGGCGCCAACGTCACCCGGCACCGGGCGATCCGGGGCGCGGAGGGGCCGCAGATGCCGACCGACCCGGCCGACCGCCTGCTCATCGCGCAGCGGGCGCACGGCAACGCCGCCGAGTACGTCCCGACGCTCGTCGTTCTCCTCGTCGTCTGCTCGACACTGACCGACGGATGGTGGCTCGACGCGCTGGCCGTCGCCGCCACCACGGCCCGGTTCGTGCACGCCTTCGGCATGCTGACCTGGACGCTCGCCGCGCACGGCCCGGTCCGCGACTCCGGCGCGATGCTGACCTACCTGTCCGGCGTCGCGCTCGGCGTGACGGCACTCGTCGCGATGTGACCCGGATCCCCCGGAAGTCCTTCGACACCCGGCGGGCGCGGGGCATAGGTTCTCCTCTCGATGCCCACCCTTCTCTCGGACCGGGTCGCCCGCCTCGCCGGACCCACCCCGCTCGTCCGCCGCCTGTCCGGCCAGTCCGTCCTCTCCGCCTTCGGCGACGGGGTCTTCCTCACCGGAAGCGCGGTGTTCTTCACGCAGATCGTCGGGCTCTCCGCGGCCCGGGTCGGCCTGGGCCTGTCCGTCGCGGGCCTGGTGACCTTCCTGCTCGCCGTACCACTGGGCAAGCTCTCCGACAGGTACGGCGCCAAGCGGGTCTGGGCGATCGCCTCGCTGGTCGAGGCACTGCTCTACCTGGCCTGGCTGACCGTCGGCGGTCTGCTCACGTTCATCGCGATGATGATCGTGCTGGAGAACGTGACGTCGGCGAGCCGGTCGGCCCGCAACGCCTACCGCTTCGACGTCTTCCCGCGCGAGGAGCGCGTCTCCTCCAACGCCTACTTCCGCGCGGCCCGCAACGTCGGCTACACGCTCGGCGCACTGCTCGCCGGCATCGCCCTGGCGACCAACGACGACCACGTGATCCGCGCCGTGCCGGTGGCGACCGCCGCACTGCTCATCCTCAACGCCACCCTGGTCTCCCGGCTGCCCTCCGTCGCACACCACGCCGAGGAGGCACCGCTGGAGGAGGTCCTCGACACGGCCGTGGACGGCGTGCGCGGCGACCGGCGCAGCGCACTGCGCAACAAGGGCTACGTCGCCATGGCGGTCTGCGGCGGCGTCCTCGGCACCCACCAGGTGCTGCTCAACGTCGTGATCCCGCTGTGGCTCGTCGAGGAGACCGACGCACCGCACGTGCTGCTGGCGTGGCTGTTCGGCACCAACACGGTGATGGCGGTGCTGCTGCAGGTCGCCGCCGCCCGCGGCGTCACGACGGTGGCCGACTCGCTGCGCGCCCAGCGCCGCGGGGCGTTCTTCTTCGTGCTGTCCTGCGGGATCGTGCTGGTCACCCACGACACCGTCGGCTGGGTGACGATCGCGCTGGTCTGGATCGGCCACGTCACGGTGACCGGCGCCGAGCTGTTCCAGTCGGCCGGCGAGTGGGGCCTGCAGGCCGAGCTGTCCGATCCCGCGCGGCGCGGCGAGTACCAGGGCGTCTCGCAGCTCGGCTACACGCTCGGCACGGTCTGGGCCCCTGCGGCGTACACCTTCCTGGCCATGGAGTGGGGCACCCCGGGCTGGCTCGTGATCGCCGGGATCGTCCTGGTCGCGGCCGTGCTCATCCACCCGGCCGCCCGCGCCGCCGAGCGGCACCTGACCCGGCTGGACGCCACCGCGACCCAGCCTGCTTGAATCGACCGCTATGGCCACTGCAGCGCACTGGATCGCGGGCGCCCGCATCCGCACCCTCCCGGCCGCGGTCGCGCCGGTCGTCGTCGGCACCGCCGTCGCCGTGTACGACGACCGCGGCGTCTGGTGGAAGGCGCTGCTCGCCGCCGTGGTGAGCCTGGCCCTCCAGGTCGGGGTCAACTACGCCAACGACTACTCCGACGGCATCCGCGGCACCGACGACGAGCGGGTCGGCCCGCTGCGCCTGGTGGGCTCCGGCCTCGCCAGCCCGGGCGCGGTCAAGCGCGCGGCCTTCCTGTCCTTCGGGGTCGCCGGCGTCGCCGGCCTGGTCCTCGCCGCCACCACGTCGTGGTGGCTCCTGCTCGTGGGCGCGCTCAGCGTGCTCGCCGCCTGGTACTACACCGGCGGCAAGAAGCCCTACGGCTACCTCGGCCTGGGCGAGGTCATGGTCTTCGTGTTCTTCGGCCTGGTCGCCGTCGTCGGCACCACCTGGGTGCAGACCGAGCGGTGGGGGACCAGCGGCTGGGCAGCCCTCGCCGCCGGCACCGGTGTCGGGGCGCTGGCCTGCGCGATCCTGGTCGCCAACAACCTGCGCGACATCCCCACCGACGAGGTCGCCGGGAAGATGACGCTGGCCGTGCGGCTCGGCGAGCGTCGCACGCGTGGCTTCTACGCCGTCCTCGTGGGCCTGTCCGCCGCAGCGGTCGTCGTGCTCGCGGCCGTCACCACCTGGTGGGCCCTGCTCGGCCTGGGCTTCCTGCTGCCCGCCGTCGCGGGCGCGCGGATCGTCCTCGGCGGAGCCCGCGGCCCCGCGCTGATCCCGGTGCTGCAGAAGACCGGTGTGGCCGAGCTGGTCTGGGCCGTGCTGGCCGGCGTCGGCCTGGTCGTGGGCTGAGGAGGAGCGAGCGGAGCGGAGGAGCCGAGGCTCTCCGCGCCACCCGGCTCAGTCCTCGCCGTCCTCCTTGGACCGCATCTCCTCGTACTTCTCGGTGATCCGGCCCGCGCGGTTCTCGACCTTCGCCGCGAACGCCGAGCGCTGCCGCTCGAGCAGGACGTAGGACGCGACACCGCTGACCAGGAAGGCGATCACGATGACCCACAGCACGTTGACGGTGTCGGCGAGGAGCAGCCAGACACCGCCCACCACGCAGAACGCACCGACGAACAGGCCGGCCCGCAGGGCCGTGTAGATCCAGAACTCCTTCACGCGTCCAGCCTAGGCCGCAGGAGACGGGAGAAGGTCATCGGGACGGGGCACGATCTCACCGCCCACGTCCTACTCTGGAGACGTGAAGCTGTTGCTCGTCGTCCTCGTCTTCGCGGCCGTGACCTACCTCGCGGTCCGCTGGCTGCAGGACCACGGGAACGGCGACCAGCCGGCGCGGCGTCGTACGCCGAAGCCGCACCCGCCGACGCGTCCCGTGGCCCCGGACGACGACGAGGGCTTCCTGCGCGACCTCGAGTGGCGCCGCCGCCAGCAGGAGCGGCACCGCGACCGGCCGCAGCCGCCGGACTCCCCCGACGTCTGAGGCCCGGCCCCGTCAGGGGACGATGCGCTCGGCCGCGTAGGAGTGCTGGCTCGTGGTCGAGAAGTAGTTGATGCCGATGAAGTTGAACCACAGCGTGGCGACGCCGACGAGCGCGAGCAGGGCGGCCTTGCGGCCCTTCCAGCCGGCGGTGGCGCGGGCGTGGAGGTACCCGGCGTAGACGACCCAGGTGATGAACGCCCACACCTCCTTGGGGTCCCAGTTCCAGTAGCGCGACCAGGCCTCGTGCGCCCAGATCGGCCCGGTGATGAGGACGGCGAAGGTCCACACCGGGAACGCGAACGCGTGGACGCGGTAGGCGAGGCGGTCGAGGGCGTCGAGCTGCGGGACCCGCTCGAGCCAGCGGCTCAGCGGGCGCTGCGCGGCGGCCGCGCGGCGCTCGGCACGCATCCGGACGAGGTACATGGCCGAGGCGATGCCGCCGAGGGTGAAGGCACCGGTGGCGGTGATCGCGGACATCACGTGGATGACCAGCCACGGCGAGTTGAGCGCCTCGGTCAGCGGTGCGACCGCGTCGTAGAGCCAGATCACGGCGACCATGAGGGTCGCGACCACGAAGCCGACGACGAGCGGGCCCATCCAGCCGAGGCCGAACCTCCTGTAGAGCACGACGTACAGCAGGGCGACCACGAAGGTGCCCGACAGCGTGAACTCGTACATGTTGCCCCAGGGCACCCGGTTCGGGTCCGCGGCCATGCCGCGCCCGACCAGCGCCACGAAGTGGGCGGCGACGGCGATCGAGGTGAGCAGGATGCCGAGGCGGCCGAGGAACGCCGTCCGCGCGGCCTCGGGCTCGGGCTCCGCCGCCCTCGGTGCGTCGGTCGCGGCTCCGGCGCCCACCAGCTCGCGGTCGGCCGCCGGCTGGCGCAGCGAGGCCCACTCGGCCAGGTAGACCACCAGGGCCAGGAAGTAGACAATGCCGGCCGTCGCGACGGCCTGGTTGCTCAGCGTCTCCCACGCGGTGTTGCTCATGACTGCCTCACGATCTCGGGTTCCTCCTGGAGCTGGTCGAGCACGGCGGCGAGGACCTCGTCCATCTCACCATTGCCGGAACGGTCGAGCACGGCGACCTCGACCAGGGTGCCACTGCCGTCCCCGTCGGTACCGGCCGGCACTGCCCGGACCCACACCCGGCGGGGCCGGATGAAGAGCGAGCAGCACAGGCCGATGAGCGCGAGGATCACGCCGGTCAGCGCGATCCCCTTGCCGGGGGTCTGGCTGATCTGGACCCGGATCCACGGGTCGACCCGGTCGAAGGTCACCGAGCCGAGCCCGTCGGGCAGCTGCAGGGTGTCGCCGGGCTGCAGGTCGACGCGCAGCGGCTTGCCGTCGGCCTTCTTGATCTGCGTCGCCTTCGCCTTGTCGAGGACGTAGACCGACTGCGAGCGACCGTCGTCGAGCCCGAGGTCGCCGGTGTAGGCGAGCATCGACAGGGTCGGGTTGAGGTCGTCGCCGAAGACGGTGACCGGGTTCCCGTTCTGCATCTCGAAGCTCGGGAAGAACAGGCCGTCGAGCCCGATCTGGCCGGGCTTCGCGGTCGGGCACTTCACGACGCCGTACGACAAGAAGCTGGCGTCGCGCGGCAGGAAGACGGTCGGACCGGTGCAGACGACCTCGCCGGAGCCGTCGCGGATGGTGATCACCGGCGCGTAGCCGTGGCCGATGAGGAAGACGTCGGTGCCGTCGACCTCGAGCGGGTGGTTGACCTTGAGGTCGTAGTCCTGCGGCTTCCCGTCGCCGACCCGGTAGGTCAGCCCGGCCTCGAACTTGCGGGCCTGGCCGAAGCGCGGTCCCTTCTTGAGCCAGTCGACGGAGAACTTGTCGACCGTGAACCGGAAGTTCTTCATCTGGTCCTGGCGGAACAGGCCACCGGGCTTGAAGTCGTCGTACTGCGTGAGGTTGTTGCTGAACGTCGTGCCCTGCACCAGGATCACGCCGCCCTGGTAGCCCCACAGGCTGCCCATCGCGACACCGGCGAGCACGATCAGCAGGGACAGGTGGAAGACCAGGTTGCCGGCCTCGCGGACGTACCCGCGCTCGGCGGAGACGAAGTCGTCGTCAGCGCCGGTCCTGCGGAGCCGGTGGCGGCGGCCGAGCACGCGCCGGGCCTCCTCGAGCACCTCGGCCGGCGTCCGCTCGGTCGTGTACGACGCCTGCACCGGCATCCGGCTCAGGTGCCGCGGCGCCGCGGGCGGCTGGGCGCGCAGCGCGCGGTAGTAGACGAACAGGCGCGGGATGATGCAGCCGACCAGCGAGAGCACGAGCAGCAGGTAGACCGCCGAGAACCACGGCGAGCTGTAGACCGAGAAGAGGTCGAGCTTCTCGTAGACCGGCGTCAGCTTCGGGTGCTCGTCCTTCCAGCGGGTGACGGCGAGCGAGTCGACGTCGGCCTGCGGGATCACCGATCCGGGGATGGCAGCCAGCGCGAGCAGCAGGAGCAGCAGCAGGGCGGTCCGCATCGAGGTGATCTGCCGCCACGTCCACCGGCCCAGCTCGCGCGCGGTCAGCTCGCCGGGCCTGCGCTCGTCGGTACGGCGCTCGGGCGTACGGCGCTCGGTGCCGCTCATACGGCGGTCTCCCCGAAGGCGACGGTGCGCAGCTGCGCCCACTGGACGAGGTGGTCCCACCAGCCGGTGACCATCAGCAGGCCGATGGCGACCAGGAACAGGCCGCCGACCCGCATCACGACCGCCTGGTGGCGGCGTACCCACTTCAGTGCGCCGACCGTGCGGTTGTAGGCCAGCGCGACGACGACGAACGGGATGCCGAGGCCCAGCGCGTAGCACAGAGCGAGCAGCGCGCCGCGGGCAGCGGTGCCGCCGTCGGCGTAGGTGAGGTTGAGGATGACACCGAAGGTCGGCCCCACGCAGGGCGTCCAGCCGATCGCGAACAGCGCGCCGATCAGCGGCGCGGCGCCGAGCCCGACGCCGGGCAGCCTGTGGATGCGTACGTCGCGCTGCAGCCACGGGACGAGGCCGGCGAAGACCAGGCCCAGCACGATCAGCACCGCGCCGAGGACGATGGTGACCACGTCCTGCCAGCGCTGCAGCTGCGAGGCGAGTCCGCCGAAGGCCGTACCGGCGAAGACGAAGACGACCGCGAAGCCGAGCACGAAGAGCACCGACCCGAGCAGCATCCGGCCACGGCGCCGGCTCGCCTCACCGGCCGCCAGGTCGGCACCGGACAGGCCGGTGGCGTACGACAGGTAGCCCGGCAGCAGCGGGAGCACGCACGGGGAGAAGAAGGAGACCAGACCGGCGATCATCGCGACCGGGATGGCGATGCCGAGCCCGCCGACCATGGCCTGCTCGCGGAACCACTCACCCATCGGACTCCGCCAGGGTGTCCTCGACGACGCTGGTCAGCGTGGTCCTCGACGGGATCGGCCCGTTGATCAGCGCGGCGACCCGGCCCTCGCGGTCGAGGACCAGTGTGGCCGGGGGCGCGTACGGCGCGTACTTGCCCATGTCGAGCAGGGTCTCGCTGCCGGGGTCGTAGAGCGAGGGGTAGTCGACGCCGCGGTCCTTCTCGAACGCGGCGGCGGTCTCGGGGGCGAGGTCGCGGATGTTGATGCCGACGAAGGCGACCTGGTCGGGCTGGTCCTTGCCCAGCTCGTCCTCGGCCTCCACCAGCATCGGCATCTCGCTGCGGCAGGGGCCGCAGCCGGACCACCACACGTTGAGCACCACGACCTTGCCGCGCAGGTCGGCGATGTCGAGCGGGTCGCCCTGGATCGTCTTGCCGCTGATGTCGAGCGGCGGCTGCCGCTCGCCGTCCTTGACGAGGACGACCTGCTGGTCGCCGTTGATGTACTCGAGGTCGCCGGTCCCCCCGACCCGGGAGCACCCGGACGCGAGGAGGACCACGCCGAGCAGGACGGCGACAGCGGTGCGTCTCATGCCGAGGGCGTCCCCTCGGGCCGGTTCTCCTCCGGAGCGTCACCGGCGGAGAACGGCGCGGCGATGTCGCCGGTCGGGATCAGGTCGATGGCGGGCTCGGCGTAGGAGATCTCGACCAGCTCCTCGCCGGCGAACCCGAACGACGTGATCGAGCACAGCGTGCACTGGCGCTTGCGCGGGTCGTGGAGGAAGGAGCGCTTCTCCGCGGCCAGCCGGGTGGTCCAGATCGGCAGCTGGTGGGAGACCAGCACGGCCTCGTGGCCGGCGGCGTCGCGGCGGGCGTCGTGGACCGCCGCCATCATCCGCGCGACGATCTCCCTGTAGGGCTCACCCCACGACGGCTTGAACGGGTTGTAGAGGTGGCGCCACAGCAGCGGGTTGCGCAGCGCGTTGTTGCCCTTGCCGAAGGTCAGGCCCTCGAACCGGTTGGCCGACTCGATGACCCGCGCCTCGCGGCCGACCTCGAGGCCGAGCGCGGAGGCGAGCGGCGCGGCGGTCTCCTGCGCGCGCTCGAGCGGCGAGGAGCGGATGACGGTGATGTCGTTGCCCTTGAGGGCCTCGGCGACCCGGTCGGCCATCGCGCGGCCGCGGGTGGAGAGGTGGAAGCCGTCGCGGCGGCCGTAGAGCACGCCCTCGGGGTTGTGGACCTCGCCGTGGCGGACCAGGTGGACGATCGTGTCGGGGGTGCTCACAGTGCTGCTCCGTAGGTTGCAGCGGCGGCGCGGGCGGCCACCGGGAGGGCGTCGAGGACCCGCTGGACGGCGCGGTCGTCGTGCGACGACGAGACGAACCACGCCTCGAAGGCCGACGGAGGAAGGTGCACGCCCTGGTCGAGCATCGAGTGGAAGAGGGCGGCGTACGCCGGCACGCTGGTGGCCTGCGCCTGCGCGAAGTTGGTCACCGGGGCGTCGGTGAGGAACACCGAGAACATCGAGCCGGTCGACTGGATGACGTGCGGGAGCCCGGCGGCGGTGAACGTCTCGGCGATCCCGGCGCGCAGCGCGCCGGCGACGACGTCGAGGCGCGCGTAGACCTCGTCGGTCGCGGCGGTGAGCGTGGCGAGGCCGGCGGCGGTCGCGACGGGATTGCCGGCGAGGGTGCCGGCCTGGTAGACGGGACCCTCGGGTGCGAGGTGGGCCATCACGTCGGCGCGACCGCCGAACGCCGCGGCGGGGAAGCCGCCGCCCATCACCTTGCCGAAGGTCATCAGGTCGGGGACCCAGCCCTCGACCGCGCCGTCGGTGCCCCACTGGCCGGCCTTCGAGACCCGGAAGCCGGTCATCACCTCGTCGCTGATGAACAGCGCGCCGTGGGCGCGGCAGGTCTCGGCGAGGAACTTGTTGAAGCCCGGAGCAGGCGGGACGACGCCCATGTTGCCCGGCGCGGCCTCGGTGATCAGGCAGGCGATCCGGTCGCCGTGCTCGGCGAAGACCGCCGCGACCGCCTCGCGGTCGTTGTAGGGCAGCACCAGGGTCAGCTCGGTGGAGCTCGCGGGCACCCCCGGGGTGCCGGGGATGGAGAAGGTGGTCAGGCCCGAGCCCGCCGCGGCGAGCAGCGAGTCGACGTGACCGTGGTAGCAGCCGGCGAACTTCACGACCACGTCGCGGCCGGTGAAGCCGCGCGCGAGCCGGATCGCCGACATCGTCGCCTCGGTGCCCGAGGTGACCAGGCGCAGCCGCTCGACCGGGGTGCGCGCGACGATCGCCTCGACCAGCGCCACCTCACCCTCCGTCGGGGTGCCGTACGACGTCCCGCGGCCCACGGCGGCCTGGACGGCGTCGAGCACGGCGGGGTGTCCGTGGCCGAGGAGCATCGGCCCCCAGGAGCAGATCAGGTCGACGTACTCGTTGCCGTCGACGTCGGTCAGCCACGGCCCGGAGGCCGAGCGGATGAAGCGCGGCGTACCGCCGACGGCGTTGAACGCACGGACCGGCGAGTTGACGCCACCGGGGGTCACGGCACGGGCCCGGGCGAAGAGGGCCTCGGAGGTCGAGGTCAGGGGTGCGGACACCGCGCCATTGTCGCCGATGGGTCCCAATGGCCCTCATCCCGGCCACCTGTCTTGTGCGCCACGCCCATAGCACGTTCACCAACTTGTGTGCGGGATCATGTGACACCCGTAACGCGGGTGTGTCACGATTCGTTGACTCGGTGCACAGGTGGGCACTGAGGGAGAGCCCGCGCGAACGGGGCCACTCGTGGCCAGGGGAGAGAGTTACACATGTCGAGGAAGCGTCTGGGGCGGCTGCAGCGCGTCGCCACCATCATTCCGCTCGCCTTGCTGTCCGCAGCGTGGACCGCGTCCGTCGCCGGCATCGGCGGGATCGGCTCGCCGGTCCAGGCCGCCGAGACGCCCGGTCAGGTGACCGACGGCACCAGCGTCCCCGAGGAGTCCATCGAGGACCCCGCGAGCCTCTCCGACCCGGCCTCGATCGAGGGACTCGAGGACGGCAACGAGGCGGGCATCGTCTCCGCCGCGTCCACCAACGCCATTCCTGCCGCCGCCCTGGCCGCCTACCAGCGCGCCGAGACGGTCATCAACTCCGCCGACGAGTCCTGCAACATCACCTGGCAGCTCATCGCCGCGATCGGTCGCGTGGAGTCCAACCACGGCCGCCACGGCGGCAACGTCCTCGACAACGACGGCGTGGCCACCCCGGGCATCTACGGCCCGGCGCTCGACGGCCAGGCCAGCACCAAGGCCATCTCCGACACCGACGCGGGCGTCTACGACAACGACACCCAGTGGGACCGCGCGGTCGGCCCGATGCAGTTCATCCCGTCGACCTGGCAGGTCGTCGGCGTGGACGCCGACGACGACGCCGCCCGCAACCCGCAGGACATCGACGACGCGGCCCTGGCCGCCGCCGTCTACCTCTGCTCGGGCGACGGCGACCTCTCCACGGTCGTCGGCCAGCGCGCCGCGGTCTACCGCTACAACCACAGCCAGGCCTACGTCGACCTGGTCCTCAAGATCATGAACGCCTACCTCGCCGGCGACTTCACCTCGGTGCCGAACAACTCGACCGCCGCAGGCTACGTCGTCCCCGAGCCGCCGAGCTTCGACGTCCGCGGCCCCGGCAAGTTCAAGAGCGGCAAGGGCGCCAAGGGCACCTCCACCGGCACCCCGTCCGCCGACCCGACCGTCCCGGCTCCGCCCGTGGACAACGGCGGCAACGGCGGCACCGGTGGCGGCAACGGCGGCGGCACGGGTGGCGGCACCGGTGGCGGCAAGACCCCGTCGGCCCCGGCCCTCCCGCCGCTCCCCGCCCCGCTCGACACCGTCGACGACGGCGTCGGCGCGGTGACCTCCAACCTGATCAGCGGCGTCCTGGGCCTGCTGACCAGCCAGCAGGCCGCGACCCAGTGCCGCGACGAGTTCCCGAAGCTGACCCAGTCGGTCCAGCTGCTGAACTGCCTGCTCAGCTACGGCCTCAAGCCGTAGCCCCACGCACGACCCGCGAGAGCCCCGGAACTGCCCCCCAGCCCGGGGCTCTCGTCTTTCCACCGGCCTCACCGGCCGTCTCGAAAGCCGCCCGGGCACCTCGCCCACCGGCTACCGTGGCCCGCGGCGTCGACCGAGGCCGGAGGAGGAGACGTGGTGGTCACGACCGAGGACACCGTGCCGGCCGGCGTGCAGGTCGTGGACCTCACCGCCCACGCGGACGAGCGAGGTCAGTTCGTGGAGGTGTTCCGCGACGAGTGGCCGCTCGACGTCCGCCCTGTCCAGTGGAACGCGGTCCGTTCCCGTGCGGGCGTGCTGCGCGGGGTGCACGTGCACGTCACCCACCACGACTACCTCACCGTCCTCGCCGGCACCCTGGTCCTTGGTCTGCACGACCTGCGCCCCGACAGCCCGACCTCGGGGCGGTCCACGCAGCTGACCATCGACGCCGACCAGCCGACGGCCGTCGCGATCCCGCCCGGCGTGTGCCACGGCTTCTGGTTCCCGGTGCCGAGCGTCCACCTGTACGGCGTCGACCGGTACTGGAACGTCGCCGACGAGCTCGGCTGCAGGTACGACGACCCCGCACTCGGCCTCGACTGGCGGCTGGACTCTGCTCCGCTGCTGTCCCGGCGAGACCGCGAGGCACCGGACTTCGCGACCATGCGCTCGGCGTACCTCTCCGGAGCCGAGCGGTGAGCGCGCCCGTCGTCGGCCTCGTCGGCTTCGGCCGCTGGGGACGGTTGATCTTCCGGGACCTGCGGGCGCTCGGCGCCGAGGTGCACGTCGCCGTGCCGTCGGAGGCCTCACGGAAGGCCGCCCTCGCGAGCGGGGCCGCCTCGGTGGTGCCCTCGGCCGGGGAGCTCCCCGACGCCGACGGGTACGTCGTCGCGCCGGTCACGGTGCGCCATGCCGAGTGCGTGCGCGCACTGCTCCCCCGCGACCGCCCGATGTTCGTCGAGAAGCCGCTCACCGCGGACCCGACCTCCGCCGCAGAGCTGGTCGCGGCCGCCGGCGAGCGGATCTTCGTGATGGACAAGTGGCGCTACCACCCGGGCGTCGTCGAGCTCGCCCGACTGGCCCGCAACGGAGCCTTCGGACCGATCCGCAGCATCACCAGCCACCGGCTCGGCTGGGGCAACCCGCACCGCGACGTCGACGCGGTGTGGATCCTGCTGCCCCACGACCTGTCGATCGCGGTCGAGATCCTCGGCCGCGTACCCCAGCCGCGGTTCGCGGTCGCGCCCGATGCCTCGGGCACCGGCCTGCTCGCGGTCCTGCGCGACGACGACGGACCGCTGGTCACCTGCGAGGTGTCCGCCGACCACCCGGTGAACCGTCGCACGGTCGTCGTGGTCGGTGAGCACGGTTCCGGCCAGCTGGCCGACTCGTGGGACGACCGGATCGTCCTGGCCGGCACCGTCGACGGGGTCGAGATCACCCCCGAGACCCGGGAGCGACCCGTCGGCGCGGACCTCCCGCTCGAGGCGGAGCTGCGGGCCTTCCTCGACCACCTGGCGGGCGGCCCGCCGCCCCGGTCCAGCGCGGGCGACGCCCTCGCGGTGGTCGGGGCCATCGCCACCCTGCGGACGATGGCCGGGCTCCCGGGAGCGACCGGGTGACCAGGTGACCGGGTTCACGATCCTGCTGCCCGTGCACCGCCCACCAGCGATGCTGCCACTCGCCATCGAGTCGGTGCTGGCGCAGACGGTCACCGACTTCGACCTGGTGGTGATCTGCGACGGCGCACCGCCGGAGACAGCCGCCTGCGCGCAGGAGTACGCCGATCGCGACCCGCGGGTCCGCGTCCTCGACCTGCCCAAGGGCGAGCGGCACGGCGAGGCGCACCGCCACCGTGTGCTCGAGGAGGTCGACGAGTTCGAGCGCCCGCTCGTGGCGCAGGTCGCCGACGACGACCTCTGGTTCCCCGGCCACCTCACCGAGCTGCAGCAGCTGCTCGCCGAAGCGGACTTCGGCAACCTGCTCCAGGTCCGGCTGCTGACCGACGGCGGGCTCGCCGTGCACCTCGGCGACCTCGCCGACCCGCACACCCGTGAGCGGATGCGCACCGAGCGGTTCAACTTCTTCGGCCCCAGCGTGGCGGGCTACCGGCTCGCGGCGTACCGGAGCCTGGTGCACGGGTGGCAGCCCGCGCCCACCGACGTGTGGAGCGACCTGCACATGTGGCGTGCGTTCCTCGACACCCCGGGCCTGCGGCTGGCCACCCGGCACGCCGTCGAGGGCGTGAGCCTGCCGGCTGCGGAGCGCTCCGACGTCGACCTGGCCCGGCGCGCGGCCGAGAACCGGCGGATCAGCGCCGAGCTGCTCGGCGCCGACCTCGCCCAGCGCGACTTCCGCGCCCGCGCCTTCGCCGAGCTGGGGACCGCCCTGATCGCCACGACGGCGTACGCCCAGGACGTCGCGACGGCCCACCAGGGTGCCATCGCCGAGATCGCCGACCTCTGGACCCACCTCGAGGGGACCCGCGGGGCGTTCGAGGCCGCGTCCGCCGCGCTCGAGAGGAAGCGGAAGGCCATCCGGCGGCTGCGGGCCCGCAACCAGTCGCTCGCCGAGGAGCTCGCGGCGCTCCGGGTCAGCGCAGCAGGCCGGCGGCTTCGGTGGCCCAGTAGGTGAGGATGATGTCCGCGCCGGCCCGCCGGATCGAGGTGAGCGTCTCGAGGATCGCGGGCTCGCGGTCGATCCAGCCGTGCGCCGCGGCGGCCTCGAGCATGGCGTACTCCCCTGAGATGTTGTACGCCGCCGTCGGCACGCCGAGCTCGCTGGCCGCATCGGCCACACGGCGCAATACGTCCAGGTAGGCCAGCGCCGGCTTCACCATGACGACGTCGGCGCCTTCCTCGATGTCGAGCAGGGCCTCGCGGACGCCCTCGTTGGCGTTGCGCCGCCCGTCCTGCTGGTAGGTCCGGCGGTCGCCCTGCAGGGAGCTGTCGACGGCCTCGCGGAAGGGGCCGAAGAAGGCCGAGGCGTACTTCGCCGAGTAGGCGAGGATCCCGGTGTCGGTGAGCCCGGCGCCGTCGAGGGCCGCGCGGATCACCGCGACCTGGCCGTCCATCATGCCGCTGGGCCCGACCATGCCGGCGCCGGCCTGCGCCTGGACGACGGCCATGTCGGCGTAGCGCTCCAGGGTGGCGTCGTTGTCGACCCGACCGGCCGCGTCGAGGACGCCGCAGTGGCCGTGGTCGGTGAACTCGTCGAGGCACAGGTCGCCCATCACGACCAGTGCGTCGCCGACCTCGCTGACGACGTCGGCGATCGCGACGTTGAGGATCCCGTCGGGGTCGGTGGCGCCGGTCCCGGTGGCGTCCTTGGCCTGCGGCACGCCGAACAGCATGATCCCGCGCAGCCCCGCCTCCGCCGCCTCGACCGCCGCCTTGCGCAGCGAGTCCCGCGTGTGCTGGACGACGCCCGGCATCGAGCTGATCGGCGTCGGCTCGCTGGCACCCTCGCGCACGAACGCGGGCAGCACCAGCTGCTCGGGACGCAGGGTGGTCTCGGCGACGAGGTCGCGCATCGCCGCCGAGGTCCGCAGGCGACGGGGACGGACGATCGGTCGCAGGATCTCGTTCATCGGGGTCCCCACGACGTTGTGCGTCGGGAGAGCGCAGCGGGGAAGGCGCAGAGCTTCGTGGGGTGATTCACCCCGCCATTGTCCCGCAGGGCCCCCGCCGCCTCCCAGCCACTCCCCAGCCGCTCCCCAGCCGGGCCTCAGCGCCACCTCGCCAGCCACTGGGTGGCGCCGGGGATCGGCTCCTGCGGGCCGCTCGACCTACCGACGGGCGTGTCCCACAGCAGGTAGCCGTCGGGCACCGGCCCACCGAGCCCGTACGACGAGTTGGCGTCGGACACGCGCACGAAGCGGCCGCTGTCGAGCTCGTAGACGTAGGTCCCGGCCCGGTTGCGCGCGTAGGACGTCACCCGCAGGAGCCCGCCGGTCGCCCAGCCGTCGATGCCGCTGCCCTGGATCGTGGTGACCAGGTCGCCGTCGGTGGTGAGGACCTGGACCCGGTCGTCGCGGCCGTCGTCGTAGGTGCCGCAGTACTGGCTGAGCACGATCCGGTCTCCCACCGCCCCGAATCCGAGCAGGTTGCACCGCTTGCCGGAGTGCGGGTCGAAGTCGTGCTCGGCGCCGGTGGCGAGGTCGCGGACGTGGATCCGGTCGTTCTTCCCGTTGGCGCGGGCGCTCCAGACCATGGTGTCGCCGGTGAACGCGACGGCACCGACACGCAAGCCCTCGTCGCGCACGTCGGAGGGATCCGTCAGCGAGACCGACCACAGGTCGTAGGTGTCACCCTCGGCGTCCGCGTCGTCGGCCTCCCCGTCGGGTCCTGTCGGCCAGCCGCCGGGGGGCGGCGAGCCGACCGTCGCCGGGACACCGACGTACAACCGGTCGTCGGGCCCCATCACCGGGCTGCGAAGACCCGACACCCGGGGCAGCGTGGGCCAGGTGACGCTCGACCAGGACCGGGCCGCCCGGTCGTAGACGTAGGCCCGGAGCCGTCCCACCAGGTCGGCGCCGTCGTCGGGTGGCGCGTAGGCCAGCACCAACCGGTCGGCACCGAGCTCGGTCGGCCAGACCTGGTCTCCCGTGTCGATCGGCGGCAGCCAGTCCTTCGCGCCCGTGGCGGGGTCGAGCAGGGCGTAGCGGATCTTGTTCTGCGGCCCGTGCGGGCCGTCGCGGAACAGGATCTTCCCGTCGTCGGTGACGCCGTCGTAGTACTGCCCGTTGGCGGCGTCGAGGTCCTTGTTCGTGTACGACGACAGCAGGTCGTAGTCGACGCCCGCCTTGGCCCGGTGGGCGTCGGACAGCCGGACGACCGGCCCGTCCGGGCGCGGTACGACGCTCGCCGCCGGCGTGTCCCGGCCGTCGGACCCGCGGCCGACGAGCGTGCTCACGGCGACCACGCCGACCACCGCGACGGCCAGGCCCCCGGCGACGCGCGCCCGGCGCCGTCGTACCCGCCGACGGCCGCCGGCGAGCACGGCCGCCAGGTCGATGTCGTCGGCGGGCGGGGTCGCCGCCGCCTCGTGCAGCAGGGTCCGCATCTCGTTCACCATGTCTGCGCTCCTCCCAGGGTCAGCTCGCCGAGCGACGAGTCCTCGAACACGGAGCGGAGCCGGTCCAGCGCACGCGCGGTCTGGCTCTTGACGGTGCCCTCGCTGCACCCGAGTGCCTTCGCGGTGTCGGCGACGCTGAGGTCGTCGAAGTACCGCAGCACCACGCAGGCCCGCTGCCGCGGTGGCAGCTCGGCCATCATCTGCAGCAGGGCCTCCCGGGCACTGACCAGCTCGGCGACGTCGATCCCGTCGGGCCGCTGGTGGTCGGCCTCGACGACCAGCTCGGTGCTCGACCGGCGCCGGGCGTGGTCGAGCACGACGCTGACCAGCGCCTTGCGGGCATAGGCGTACTCGCGCCCGGCCCGGGTCAGCCGTGGCCACGCGACATACACCCGGATCAGCGCGTCCTGGACGTGGTCGGCCGCCCGGTCCCAGTCCCCGCACAACAGGTACGCCGTGCGGCGCAGCCGGTCGCGCGCCCCCTGGGCGAAGGCGACGAACTCGTCCTCGTCACGCATCGGTCATCCGCTCCATGACGCACCCAACGTGGTGACCACGCCCTCAGGTTGCACCGACCCGGCACGAACTGGCTCCCGAAATGCACTGACCCGGCAGGAAGTGGCCTGTGCAGGAGCCACTTTCTGCCGGGTCGGCGGGAGAAACGAGCCAGTTCGGGCCGGGTCAGGCCTTGCGACGCCGAGCCGAGGGCTTGCGGTCGCTCGGCTTCGTGACCGGCTCGCCGGCCTCGAGCATCGCGGCACGGCGGCTGGCACCGAAGCCGGCGAGGGCCTCGACGAGCAGCTCGACGTCCGGCTTGGGGGCCAGCACGTCGACCCGCAGGCCGTGCTCCTCGGCCGTCTTGGCCGTGGCCGGCCCGATCACCGCGATGATCGTCGACGGGTGCGGCTTGCCGGCGATGCCGACCAGGTTGCGCACGGTCGAGGACGACGTGAACACGACGGCGTCGAACTTGCCGGTCTTGATCGCGTCGCGGGTCGGCGCCGGCGGCGGGGCGGCCCGGACGGTGCGGTACGCGGTGACGTCGTCGCACTCCCAGCCGAGGTCGATCAGGCCCGCGACGAGGTTCTCGGTCGCGATGTCGGCACGCGGCAGGAACACCCGGTTGATCGGGTCCAGCTGCTCGTCGTACTCGGGCCAGTCCTCGAGGAGACCGGCGGCGGACTGCTCGCCCGAGGGGACGAGGTCGGCGCGCAGGCCCCAGTCGGCGATCGCCTGGGCGGTCTTCTCGCCGACGGCGGCGATCTTGAGGCCGGAGAAGGCACGGGCGTCGAGGCCGTACTCCTCGAACTTCTCGCGGACCGCCTTGACGGCGTTCACCGAGGTGAACGCGATCCACTCGTAGCGACCCTCGACGAGACCGCGGACGGCCTTGTCCATCTGCTGCGGGTTGCGCGGCGGCTCGACGGAGATCGTGGGGACCTCCTCCGGGACGCCACCGAACTCGCGGATCCGGTTGGACAGCGACGCCGACTGCTCCTTGGTGCGCGGCACCAGCACCCGCCAGCCGAACAGCGGCTTGGTCTCGAACCAGGACAGCTTCTCGCGCAGGTCGACGACGGCACCGATGACGGTGATCGCGGGCGGGGCGATCCGCGCGGCACGGACGTCGGCGGCGATGTGCTCGAGCGTGGAGGTGATCGTCTCCTGCTCGGTGGTCGTGCCGACCCGGGTCATCGCGACCGGGGTCTGCGGCGAGCGGCCGATGGCGATGAGCTGCTTGGCGATGTCGGCGATCTGGCCGACGGCCGAGAGCAGCACCAGGGTCGGGGTGTCGGCGTACCGGCTCCAGTCGACCTTGTCACCGCAGGTCACCACGGCCACCTCGCGGTGGTCCTTGGTGGTCAGCGGGATGCCGGCGTAGGCCGGGACGGCGCCGACCGAGGAGACGCCCGGGACGACCTCGAACGCGAGGCCGGCCTTGGCGACCGCCTGGGCCTCCTCCGGCCCGGACGCGTACAGGAACGGGTCCCCACCGAGCAGGCGGACGACGCGCAGGCCGCGCTTGGCCTGCTTGACGACGACCTTCGCCCGAGCGGCGTGGGTCAGCGGCTGGCCGTCCTCACCGAACCCGCCGTCGACGATCTCGGGCTCCGCGGCCGTCTCGTCGCCGACCTGCGCGGCACGCGCGCGCACCACGGCGACCAGGTCGGCGTGACCCGGGTCCTCGGTGATCACGACGTCGGCGTCCTCGATCAACCTGACGGCACGCACGGTGAGCAGGTCGGGGTCGCCGGGGCCGGTGCCGACGAAGGCCGTGAAGCCGGGGCCTCCGGGGTGGACCTGGGCGGCGGCGGGAGTCGAAGCAGCCTTCTTGGCTGTCGTGGCTCGCGTCATGGGTTGTGCACCTCTGCAGATCGTGCGGACGGGGGGTCGTTCGGTTCGGGGGTGGACGACTGCGCATCGCGCAGCTGGGTCATCAGCTCGTCGCCACCGTCGGCCAGCATCTCGGCGCCGAGGTCGCCGCCGAGCTTGGCGGCCTCGGCCGGCCAGGTCGTGGGGTCGGTGCCGAGCGCGGCCGACGCCGAGCGGCGTACGGCGAGCGCGCCGTCCTCGGAGAGCACCACGGCCCGCAGCCACAGCTCGGGCCCGTCGTCGCCCTCGGCGACCTCGGCGAGGGCACCGATCGGTGCGGCGCAGCCGCCCTCGAGCGTGGCCATCAAGGTGCGCTCGGCGGTGACGGCGGCGTGGGTGCCGGGGTCGTCGAGCCGGGCGAGCAGCGCGAGGGTCTCGGTGTCGTCGGCGCGGCACTCGACGGCGAGGGCGCCCTGACCGGGGGCCGGCAGCACCTGGAGCGGGTCGAGGACCTCGGTGACCTCGTCGAGCCGGCCGAGCCGGGCCAGGCCGGCGCGGGCGAGCACGACGGCGTCGTAGGTGCCCTCGGCGATCCGGCCGATCCGGGTGTCGACGTTGCCGCGGACCCCGACCAGCTCGACACCGAGACCGAGCGCCTCGATCTGCGCGACCCGGCGCGGGGAGCCGGTGGCGACCTTGCTGCCCTGCGGCAGCTCGCCGAGGGTGAGGCCGTCGCGGGCGACGACGACGTCGCGCGGGTCCTCACGCGGAGGTACGGCGGCCAGCGCGATGCCCTCGGTCGCATAGGTCGGGAGGTCCTTGAGCGAGTGGACGGCGACGTCGACCTCACCGGCGAGCAGCGCGTCGCGCAGCGCGCTGACGAAGACCCCGGTCGAGGGCGCGCCCACCAGCGAGACCCCGCTGGCCTGGCTGCGGTCGCCGTCGGTGGTGATCTCGACCAGCTCGGTCGGCGTGCCGAGCGCCTCGAGGGCGTCGGCGACGTGGCCGGACTGGGTGGTCGCCAGCAGGCTGCGGCGGGTGCCGATGCGCAGGTTGGTCACGACAGGCCCTCCTCGGTCACGACGGGCCGGGTGACGGCGTCGACCGCGTCCGGGTCGAGCGCGAACAGCTCCGCGAGCGCCGCGGCGTAGGAGACGGCGCCCTGCTCGTTGGCGAGCTCCTTGACCCGGACGGTCGGCTCGTGGAGCAGCTTGTCGGCGACCCGGCGCACGGTCTGCCGGATCTCCTCGCGCACCGTGTCGTCGAGGTCGGGCAGCCGGCCCTCGAGCCGGGTCATCTCGGCGTCGACGACGTTGGTGGCCATCGAGCGGAGCGCGACGACGGTGGGCGTGACGCTGGCCTGGCGGCGGGCGGCGAGGAAGGCGGTGACCTCCTCGCCCAGGATCCGGCGCACCTCCTGGACCTCGCGGCCGGTGACGCCGCCGTGGAGCAGGTCGGCGAGCTCGGCCAGCCCGACGCGTCGCACTCCGGCCAGGTCGGCCACGTCGGGCGCGATGTCGTGGGGCAGCGCGAGGTCGATCAGCGCCAGCGGCCGCTCGACGTCCCCGCGGACGCGGGACAGGAGCGCGCGGTCGATGATCGTGCCGGACGAGCCGGTGCAGCTGATCACGATGTCGGCCGTGGCCAGCTCGTCGCCGAGGTCGGCCAGCCGGACGGCCTCGCCGGAGTACTGCACGGCCAGGCGGACCGCGCGGTCCACCGACCGGTTGACGATGGAGAGGCGCCCGGCGCCGAGACGGCTGGCGGTCGCGGTCGCCAGACCGGCCATCGCGCCGGCGCCGACCACGACGACGTGCTTGCCCTCGACCGCGCCGACGACCTTGGTCGTCTCGTCGAGAGCGGCGCTGACCAGGGTCGGGGCGACCTGGTCGATCTCCGTCTCCGCACGGGTGCGCTTGCCGACCCGCAGTGCCTGCTGGAACAGGTTGTTGAGCGCCGAGCCGACGGTGCCGAGCTCCTGCCCGCGGCGCAGGGCCTCGCGGGTCTGGCCGAGGATCTGGCCCTCGCCGACCGCCATCGAGTCCAGGCCCGCGGCGACCTGGAACAGGTGGGAGATCGCACCGTCGTCGTAGTGGACGTAGAGGTGCGGGAGCATCGCCTCGGTCGTCTCGCCCGCCCGGTCGACCAGGAGGCGGGAGATCTGCTCGATGCTGCCGTGGAAGCGCTCGACCTCGGTGTAGATCTCGAGGCGGTTGCACGTCGCGATCACCGTGGCCTCGCTGACGTGCTCGCAGGACGCGGCGTCGGTGATCAGCTTGTGCACGCCGTCGCGGTCGAGCGCGACCCGCTCGAGCAGCGACACCGGCGCGGAGTTGTGGGAGATGCCCACGACCAGGACGCTCATGCCGCACCTCCGTCTGCTTCGGTGGACGCGTCGGCGCCGTTGGCCTTGCGCTGCTCGTGGTAGGCGAGGATCTGCAGCTCGATCGACAGGTCGACCTTGCGCACGTCGACGCCCTCGGGCACCGCGACCACGGCCGGCGCGAAGTTGAGGATGCTGGTGATGCCGATGGCGACCATGCGGTCGGCGACGTCCTGCGCGGCGACGGCGGGCGTGGCGATGACGCCGATCGCGACGTCGTGCTCGCGGACGATCTCCTCGAGGTCGTCGAAGGGGCGTACGACGACCCCCGCGACCTCGCGCCCGACGATCCCGGGGTCGGCGTCGAGCAGTGCGACGACCCGGAAGCCGCGGCTGCGGAAGCCGGAGTAGTTGGCCAGCGCGTGGCCCAGGTTGCCGATGCCGACGATGACGACCGGCCAGTCCTGGGTCACCCCGATCTCGCGGGCGATCTGGTAGCGGAGGTAGTCGACGTCGTACCCGACACCGCGGGTGCCGTAGCTGCCGAGGTAGGACAGGTCCTTGCGGAGCTTGGCGCTGTTGACGCCGGCCGCGGACGCGAGGTCCTCGCTCGAGCACGTGCGGATCCCGCTGTCGGCCAGCGCCGTCAACGCCCGCAGGTAGACGGGCAGGCGGGCGACCGTGGCCTCCGGGATGACCCGGGCGGCATCCGTCGAACTCCGTGTGGTCACAGCTCCACTTTCCAGCCGCCCGATCAGGCGTCAATCACGCGGCTCGATCACTGTAGGAGTTTGTGAACGTGGGAACAAAATGGACGAGAGGCCCCCGGATCAGGTACGGCGACCGGACGTGGTAAGCGTCACCACGTCCGGCGGCGGCCCGGCCCACGGCTCAGCGCAACGCGGCACGCAGGCGGTCGGGGCTGACCCGCCAGAAGTCGTGCTGGCGCCCGTCGACGAAGGTCACCGGGATCTCGTTGGCGAACCGGTCGGCGAGCACCGGGTCGTCGTCGATGGACAGCTCCTCGTAGCTCTCGCCGAGCTCCGCGCAGACCGCCTCGATGACCGCCCGGGCGTCGTCGCACAGGTGACAGCCGGGCCGGCTGTAGAGGGTGACCCGGGCGCTCACGCCGCTCACTCCAAGATCCCCAGCGCCTTGCGCCGCTCGGCGCCGCGCAGCACGCCCTTGCGGATCTTGCCGGTGACGGTGCGCGGCAGCGCGGTGACGACCTCGACCCGCACCGGCCGCTTGTACGGCGCCAGCTGCTCGGCCGCCGCCGACCGCACCGCGCTCACCAGGGCCTCGGCGTCGGGGCCGCCGGACTCGCCTGCCTCGGGGACGACGTAGGCGACGACGGCCTCGCCGGTCTGCTCGTCGGGTACGCCGAGCACGGCGGCCTGGCGCACGCCCGCGACTCCCTCCAGCACCGCCTCGACCTCGCTCGGGTAGACGTTGAAGCCGGACACGATGACCAGCTCCTTGACCCGGTCGACGAGGAAGAGGTCGCCGTCGGCGTCGAGGAAGCCGACGTCGCCGGTGGACCACCAGCCGTCCTCGGCGGGGCCGTCCTGGCCGTCGGGCCAGTAGCCGCTGAACAGGTTGCGACCACGGATCTGGATCTCGCCGGGGTCGTCGACGGCTGCCTCGTCGAGGGGCGCGCCCTCGTCGTCGACGAGCCGGATGTCGATGCCGTCGAGCGCGGCGCCCACGGAGCCGGGCTTCACCTCGGCCGAGCGCAGCGTGCTGGTCACGACCGGCGAGGCCTCGGTCAGGCCGTAGCCCTGGTGGATCGGCACCTGCGCCAGCGCGCCGAACTCCTCGACCGTCTCGGCGGCGAGCGGGGCGGAGCCGGACAGGATCATCCGCACCGGCCCCAGCCGCTCGGCCAGCGCGTCCACGCGCTGCCAGGCCGCGAACACCGGCGGCGCGACGGGAACGACACTGCACGCCTCGTCCTCGACCAGATCGAGGGTGCCCTCGGGGTCGAAGCGCTCGGCCAGCACCAGCTTGGCGCGGTGCCGGATCACGCCGCCGAGCACGGCACCGAGGCCGTAGACGTGGAACAGCGGCAGCACGCCGAGCACGACGTCGTCGGAGTGGATCATCGGCGGCTCGACCGAGGCGACCTGGTCGACGTTGGCCAGCAGCGCGCGGTGGGTGAGCATCGCGGCTCGCGGCCGACCGGACGTGCCGCTCGTGTAGAGCAGCACGGCGAGCTTCTCGGGGTCCTGCAGCGGAGGAACGGGAACGGCGGCCTCGGCCCGCAGGTCGTCGTACCTGGTCTCGGAGGGACCGAGCTCGTCCGCGTCGACGCCGACCAGCACCACCCGCGGAGCCGGGCGGTTCTCGTCCTGCGCGGCGGCGACCACCTCGGTGCGCGCCACCGCGTCACGAACCGCGGGCGCGGTCTGCCCGTCGGCGAGGACCAGCCGGGCACCGCTGTCGACGAGCATCGCCGCCAGCTCGGCGGGCACCGACCCCGGGTTGACGGGTACGGCGACCGCCTGGGCCCGCAGCACCCCGAGGTAGCCGGTCACGAACTCCAGCCGGTTGCCAAGGGCGAGCAGCACCCGGTGCCCGGCGAGGACGCCGGCGCGTCCCAGCCCGGTGGCGACCCGGCCGACCTCGTCCTCGAGCTCGGCCCAGGTCAGTCCCCGACCACCCGCCTCGACGACGGCGAGCCGCTCGGGATGCTCGGCGGCGGCGGACGCGACGAGGGCGGCCACGTCGGGGACAGCAGCAGCGGCGGCGTCCGGCAACGACATGGAGGGATCCTACGTGCCTTCTCTCTTCTAGGCTGGGGCACATGGTGCCGCCCGCTGACCGCCCCCGTCGGCTCAACCTGCAGCAGCGCTCGCGCCTGGCCGGCGAGGCAGCGGCGGCCGCAGCCGAGGTCGAGACCGCGCTCGCGCACCCGGTCGACCCGAAGGCGGCGGCGTTCTTCGACGTCGACAACACGGTGATGCAGGGCGCGAGCATCTTCCACCTGGCCAAGGGGCTGTACCGGCGCAAGTTCTTCACGACCCGCGACCTGGTCGGGGCGGCGTACAAGCAGGCGTACTTCCGCATCGCCGGCGTCGAGGACCCCGAGCACGTGGCCGAGGCCCGCAACTCCGCGCTCGCGTTCATCGCCGGGCACACCGTGCAGGAGCTCGAGGAGATCGGCGAGGAGATCTTCGACGAGGCCATGGCCCACCGGATCTGGCCCGGCACCCGGGCGCTCGCGCAGATGCACCTCGACCAGGGCCAGCGGGTCTGGCTGGTCACGGCCGCGCCGATCGAGATCGCGAGCCTGATCGCCCGGCGCCTCGGCCTCACCGGCGCGCTGGGCACCGTCGCCGAACACGTCGACGGCGTCTACACCGGCAGGCTGGTCGGCGACATGCTGCACGGGCCCGCGAAGGCCGTCGCGGTCACCGCACTCGCCGAGCGCGAGGGGCTGGACCTGTCCCTGTGCTCGGCCTACAGCGACTCCTCCAACGACCTGCCGATGCTCAGCCTGGTCGGCGACCCGTGCGCCATCAACCCCGACGCCAAGCTGCGCGCCCACGCCCGCGCCAACGGCTGGCGGATCCGTGACTACCGGACCGGCCGCAAGGCTGCCCGGGCGGGCCTGATCGCCGGCTCGGCCGCCACCGGAGCGGCGATCGCCGGTGCGGTCGTACGGCGACAGGTGCGTCGCCACGTCTCCTGAAGGTCCCCCTACCGGACGGTAACCTGGTCCTTTCGGGTGGTCCGGGATCCGGGCGACCGGTTGTCGCGTTCCAGTACCACTGCGCAAGGATCCACCGTAGGATCCCCTCCGGGGGCAGTAGGGAGGGGACCCGCATGACCTGGCAGCGCACTGACCTGTCGCGAGGGCTGGACGCCCTGCGCGCGGCCGTGCTCGCTGCCCTGTCCCCCGAGCCCGCCCTCGCCGGTGGCGCTGGTGCCGCCGGCCCCGCCGGCGGTCGTCGTGGCGCCGACCACTGGCTGCTGAGCGAGGCCCACGCCGAGACCGAGGGCTACGACCGCGAGGCGTCGGCCGGCTTCGGCGACTCCACCCTCGCCACCTCCTCCGAGGACTCGCCCGAGGCGCGCGAGCGCCTGATCGCGCTGGTCGAGCTGGCCCGCGGCGGCGACGCCGAGGCGTTCGGCCAGCTCTACGACCACTACCAGCCGTCGGTCTACCGCTTCCTCTACTACCGCACCCGCTCGGTCGTCGTCGCCGAGGACCTGTGCTCGGAGACCTTCTTCCGCGCGCTGCGCAACATGTCGTCGTTCCGCTGGCAGGGCAAGGACTTCGGCGCCTGGCTGATGACCATCGCCCGCAACCTGGCCACCGACCACTTCAAGGCCGGCCGGACCCGCCTCGAGCTGACCACCGAGGACATGGGACAGCACGACGACGCGACCGAGGGTCCCGAGAACGCCGTGCTCGCCAGCCTCACCAACGAGATCCTGCTCGAGTCGCTCACCAAGCTCCCCAACGAGCAGCGCGACTGCCTCATCATGCGCTTCCTGCAGGGCATGAGCATCGCCGAGACCGCTGCGGCCCTGGGGCGCAGCGACGGCGCGATCAAGCAGCTCCAGCTCCGCGGCGTGCGCAACCTGGCGAAGCTGATGCCGGAGGGGATCCGATGATCCTTTCGGACTACTCCGGTGTGACCGCACGGACCGTAACCAGCCACCGATCCCTGTCGTTGGATGTTCGAGAGAACACGAGGGCGTGCTCCACGGGAGTGCGGACCCTCCCGACACGAGGATGGTCGTTGTGATGCGCGGGAACGCCTGGTCGCGCGGCGCCGAGGAGTTCGACGCTCTGGTCTCCGGCCGCGCCGGTGACACGGAGGCTCACGCCGAGCTGCTCGAGCTGGTCGCCGCGCTGCGCGCCGTCCCGCCGGTCAGCGCCCGCCCCGAGTTCGTGTCCTCCCTGCGCACCCAGCTGGTCGCCGCCGCCGAGCGGGAGCCCGCTCGCGCCGAGGAGGCCCTGGCCGTCCGCCTCACCCCGCGCCAGCGCCGCGGCTCCCGCGAGCGCCGCCTGGCCGCGGTCATCGGTGGCTTCGCCGTGGTCTCCGCCACCGGATCGATGGCGATGGCCTCGCAGGACGCCCTGCCGGGTGACGTGCTCTACCCGGTCAAGCGCGCCCTCGAGAACGCCCAGACCAACCTCCAGTCCGACGGCGCCGCCAAGGCCGACACCCTCATCTCGCACGCCGAGGCCCGCCTCGACGAGCTCCAGTCGCTGGTCGCCCGCGACCGCAGCGCCGACGAGGTCAACGCGACCCTGCAGGACTTCACCGACCAGGCCCGTCAGGCGTCCGAGTTCGCGCTCGACGACTACGCGGCCACCGGCAAGTCCGACCGGATCGCCGACCTGCGCGCGTTCGCCGGCGAGAGCATGGACGTGCTGGCCGGCCTCGCCCCGGTCATCCCGTCCGACAGCCGCTCGCCGCTGATCACCGCGACCCAGACGATCCGCCAGATCGACGCCGCCGCGTGGGAGGCCTGCCCGAGCTGCGCCGACGGCGCTGTCGCCGAGCTGCCCGACTTCGCCGCCCTGCCACTCGCCGCGGTCCTCGCCGGCGACGTCACGGTCCCGGTCGACGACGCGGCGCCGCTGCCGACGAAGAAGCCGCACCAGGCGCCGCAGGCGACGTCCACGCCGGACGCGACCGCCCCGATCGTCCCGCCGGTGCTGCCGCCGGTCGACCTGCCGACGGTGCCGAACCCGACGAAGGACCTGAAGAAGCCGCTGGGCGAGACCGTCGAGGGCGTCACCAAGGGCCTCACCGACACCCTCGGCATCAACGGCGGCTCCCAGACGACCGACGGCACCGCCACCGACCCCGGTCTCGTGCCCGGCCTGGTCGACGGCCTGACCGGCATCGTCGGCGGACTGCTCGGCGGCAAGTGAGCGCGCACCTGCGCGACGCCTGAGGAGCGTCGGCTCCATCGCTTCGAGCCTGCGACGAGCGAGCGACGCGTCTCGAAACCCTGCCGCGGTGCGACGGGTCAGCGGAAGACGGACTCCCGCTGCATGAGCAGGCTGTAGAGCGTCTGCTGGATGGTCTCGCGGACCTGGTCGGTCACGTTGAACACCAGCATCGGGTCCTCGGCCGCGCCGTCGTCGTACTCGTCGGTGCGGATCGGCTCGCCGAACTCGAGCAGCCACTTCGACGGCAGCGGCACCAGGCCGAGCGGCCCGAGCAGCGGGAAGAACGGCGTGATCGGGATGTACGGCACGCCGAGCAGGCGGGCCAGCGACGGGATGTTGCCGACGAGCGGGTAGATCTCCTCGGCGCCGACCACCGACAGCGGCACGATCGGCACGCCGGTGCGCAGCGCGGCGGACACGAAGCCGCCACGGCCGAACCGCTGGAGCTTGTAGCGCTCGGAGAACGGCTTGCCGATGCCCTTGAAGCCCTCGGGCCACACGCCGACCAGCTCGCCGCCGCGCAGCATCCGCTCGGCGTCCTCGTTGCACGCCAAGGTGGCGCCGCCCTTGCGGGCCACCGAGCCCACCACGGGCAGCCGGAACACCAGGTCGGCGCCGAGCGGGCGCAGGAAGCGGCCGGTGTGGTCGTGGATCGACACCATCGTCATCAGGCCGTCGACCGGGACGGTGCCCGAGTGGTTGGACACGACCAGTGCACCACCGTCGGCCGGGATGTTCTCGACGCCGCGGACCTCGATGCGGAACCACTTCTGCGCCACCGGCCGCAGCGCGGCCATGAAGAAGCGCTCGGTGACCTCGGCGTCGAAGCCGTACTCGTCGACGGTGTAGTCGCCGGTCACCCGGCGCCGCAGGAAGGCCAGGAAGCGCGCCAGCTGGGGCTCCCACTGGTCGCCGAACAGCTCCTTGCTGGCGTGCTGGAAGCCCGCCAGCCAGTCCCCGACCGGGATGCCGGCGAGCGGGCTGGTGCCACGCTCCTCGGTGCGGGCCGGCGCCACCAGCGGCGCAGCAGGGACCTCGGCCGGCGCGTCGAGCAGCGACGGCGTATCGATCACGGGGGTCTCGTCGACGAGCGGCCGCTCCTCGACCGGGGCGTCCTTCGCCAGCGCCTTGGCGGCCGGCTTCTTCGCGGGCGCCTTGCGCGGCGTACCGCTCTTGGGCGCGAGCCCGCGGGCCGCGGCCGACGGGCGCTTTCCGGTGCCACGGCCGGGCTGGCCGCGGGTTCCGATCGGGATGATCTCGGCGTCAGCCATCCGTGCCTCCAGCGAGGGTGAGCTGGGCGGGACGGTCGTCGTCGACCGCAGGGAGGCGCTCGGCGAGCGCGCCGAGCACCTGGTCGGTGCGGCGCGAGCCGGGCGGGAGCGAGGCGGCGAACTCGGCGAACGCCGAGGCCGTCGTGTAGTGCGGCTCGAAGCCGAGCTCGCTGCGCATCCGCGTGGTGTCCACACCGCGGCCGTAGGTCAAGAACGCGACCAGCTCGGGCGACAGGTCGGCGCGGCGCACCGACTTCAGCACCGAGCCGAGGCCGCCGAAGGCCATGCCCGGGACGGCGACGTTGGGCCGCCCGGAGCGGCGCAGTGCCTGCGACAGCATGAGCAGGCCGTCACCGGCCACGTTGAAGGTGCCGCCGACGTCCTCGCGCACGGCGTGGCGCAGGACGCGGTTGAGGTCGGTCTCGTGCAGGAACTGCAGGCGCGGGTCGAACCCGAGCACGGTCGGGATCACCGGCAGCCGGAAATAGGACGCCAGCGGGCTCACGACCCGCGGACCGATGACGTTGGCGCAGCGCAGCAGCGTGGTCGTGACGTCGGGACGCCGACGGGCGAAGCCGCGGACGTACTGCTCGACCTCGACCACGTCCTTGGCGTACCCGGTGCGCGCGGGCCGCCGCGGCTCCATGTCCTCGGTGAACATGGCGGGGTCGCGGCTGCTGGCGCCGTACGCCGTCGTCGAGGACTTCACGACCAGGGTGCGCAGCCCCTCCGCCTTCTGGCAGGCGGCGAGGAGCTGCATCGTCCCGATGACGTTGAGCTCCTTCATGGTGCCGCGGGCACCGGCGGAGCCGGGGGTCGCGATGACGCTCATGTGGACGACGGTGTCGACGTCCTCCTTGGCGATGACCTTCGCGATGACCGGGTTGCGGATGTCGGCGCGCACGAACGTGACGTCGCCGAGGTCGCCCCGCGGGGGGACGACGTCGACACCGACGACCCGGTCGATCCCGGGGTCGGTGGCCAGGGTGCGCGCAAGGGTTCGGCCGAGGTCTCGCGAGACCCCCGTGACCAGGACCGTGCGTCCGGCGCCCATCTCCACCGACTCCTCAGAATCAGGAAGCTACTGGCTTGCTCGGGTCACTTACCGAGCTTGCGACGCTGAACGCGCGTCTTCTTCAGCAGCTTGCGGTGCTTCTTCTTCGCCATGCGCTTGCGGCGCTTCTTGATGACAGAACCCACGTGGAACCTCTCCAGAGCGCCGGGCGCGGGCGCGCTCGGCGTGACGTACGACGCCCCGGGGACCCCGGAGCACCGGGTCAGCCTATCCGGAGCCTCGTGAGCGCGGTGAATCAGCGCAGGAGATGGGATGAAGATCGCACCGCCACCGAGGAGCACGGCGGCGCAGGAACCACCTCTGAAGAGGCGATTCCTGCATCGGCGACTGCCATGTGCCGGATCGGCCTCAGCCGGCGGAGTAGAAGGACTTGCGCAGGTACTCGTTGACGTCGTCCTCGGTGACCCGGAACGAGCGACCCACCCGGACGGCCGGGAGCTCTCCGCCGTGGACCAGGCGGTAGACGGTCATCTTGGAGACCCGCATCACCGAGGCGACCTCGGCGATGGTGAGGAACTTCGGGTCGGGCAGGGACTCGGCGCGCTCGCGCGACGAAGGAGTCATGACACACCAACTTTCCGCGTCCGAGGTCACCGCCTTCCCCAGCTGTGATCCGCCGGACGCCACTGGCGTGAGAATAGGGCCAGATGTGACTCGTGGGGAAGAGATGCACCATTGAAACTTTCCCGCTCCGGCGTGTCGACTTGACCGCCCCTGGAACGAGGACGTTGTCCCGCGGCTCTTGTCGTACACGCGTGTTCGACTTACGATCTTGAACATCGTTGTTCAACTTCGTTCCAGGAGGTGTCAGGTGGCCAGCCGACAGATCCGCAGGTTCGCGCTCCACTACGGCGAGATGGTCGCCGCCATGCTGATCGGCATGGCCGTGCTCTGGCCGCTGTGGCTGCTCACGACGACCGCCGCCGGCGACACCTCGTGGCTGCGCTCGGAGAGCGTCGAGACGCTCGTCATGGCCACCACGATGGCGCTGCCGATGGCCGGCTGGATGCGCGTGCGCGGCCACCGCTGGGCCCCGGTCGCCGAGATGTGCGCCGTCATGTACGCCGGGTTCGCGGTCGCCCTGCCCCTGTACTGGACCGGCGTGCTCGACGCCGGTGGCCTGATGCTGGTCGGTCACGTCGCGATGTTCGTGCTGATGCTGGCGGCGATGGCGTGGCGGTGGGAGGAGTACGCCGGGTGCCACCGGACGATGATGGCGTCGTGACCACGCGTACCGACCGTCCGCAGCGAGCCGACGCCCGCCGCAACGTGGAGGCCATCCTCGATGCGGCCACCGCGACCCTGGCCCGCGACCCGGACGCCAGCGTCAACGACATCGCGAAGGCGGCGGGGGTCGGCCGGGTGACCCTCTACGGCCACTTCGAGAACCGGGGCGTGCTCGTGGCGGCGGTGGTCGCGCGGGCGATGCAGGACTCGGAGGTGTCGCTGCGCGGCGTCGACCTCTCCGGGGATCCCGCGGCCGCGCTGGTCCGGCTGATCGAGGCGACCTGGCAGGTGACCCTGCGCTACGGCGCCCTCGTGGTCGCCGCGGAGAAGAGCCTGCCGGCCGCCGACCTGGCCGCGGCGCACGACGAGCCGCGCGAGCGCGTCGAGCGGCTGCTCGGCCGTGGCCGGGACGCCGGCAGGTTCCGCGCGGACCTCCCCGTCTCCTGGCTGGTCACGACGATGCACACGGTGACCCATGCCGCTGCGACCTCGGTGTACGCCGGTGAGCTGGCCGCCGACCAGGGGGCGCGGGCGATCGCGGCCACGATGCTCGGGCTGCTGACGCCGCCGGGCGAGGTGGTGCCGGACCTCGACGCGCTGCGCGCCGCTGGCTGAGCGTGCGATGATCGTGGGGTGTCGACCTCGATGACCTTCTCCTGGTGGCCCGCCTGACGGCGGCCGCCTCCTCGACACACCCTTCACCACCGGCCGCCCACGGGCGGCCGTCGTGCTTCTCCGGACCGGTTCCGGCGCCCGTGGGCCTCGTCTCCCAGGAGCCAGCACCATGTCCAGCACCCCGTCTCGACGTCTCTCCCTGCTCACCCCGAGCGGTCGGCTGACCCTCGGCAACCTGCTCGGCGCGCTGCGACCGATGCGGGCCGCCCAGGCCGGCGCCGAGTGCTTCTACGGCATCTCCGACCTGCACGCCCTGACCACGCCCCGCTCCCCCGACGTGCTGCGAGCCGCGATCACCGAGCAGTCGACCCTGCTGCTGGCGGCCGGCCTCGACGCCAGCACCCTGTTCCGGCAGAGCCAGGTCCCGGCGCACGCGGAGCTGTCCTACCTGCTCGAGTGCGTCGCCACGACGGGCGAGCTCGGCCGGATGATCCAGTTCAAGGAGAAGTCGCGCCGCCAGCAGTCGGTACGGACCTCGCTGCTCACCTACCCGGTGCTGATGGCCGCCGACATCCTGCTCTACCGGCCGACCCACGTGCCGGTCGGCGACGACCAGCGCCAGCACATGGAGCTCACCCGCGACCTCGCGCTGCGCTTCAACACCACCTACGGCGAGGTGTTCACGGTCCCCGAGATCACCGTGCCCACGGCCGGTGCACGGGTGATGGACCTGGCCGACCCGACCAGCAAGATGAGCAAGTCCGGACCCGACGCCGGGGCGATCGCGCTGCTCGACCCGCCGGACGTCGTACGCCGCAAGGTCGCCCGCGCCGTCACCGACTCCGACACCGGGCCGGCAGCGGTCCGGTCCGATCGCGAGACCAAGCCGGGCGTCACGAACCTGCTCGAGATCCTCACCGCCTGTGGCGGGTCGCCGGAGGGGATCACGACCTACGGCGCGCTCAAGGCAGCCGTCACCGACGCTGTCGTCGCCGAGCTGGCGCCGCTGCAGGCGAGGTACCGGGAGCTGGCCGCGGACCCGGTGCACGTGAGCGAGACCTACCGCAGCGGGGCCGAGCGCTGCCGCGAGGTGACCGCGCCGGTGCTGGCAGCCGCGCGGACGGCGATGGGGTTGTGAGGGGGCGCGAACGGTGTCGGTGGCCGCTGGCAGACTGCTCCGCATGACGTTCCAGGCCCTGCTCCTCGACCTGGACGACACCCTGGTGGACCACCGCGGCGCCTCCGAGCGCGGCGTGCGGGCGTGGCTGTCCGGGCTCGGCCTCGCGGACTCGCCGGCCGAGCTCGAGACCCACGTGGAGCGCTGGTTCGTGCTCGAGGCGCGCCACTACGAGCGCGCCCAGCGGGGCGAGGTCAGCTACCTCGAGCACCGACGGGCGCGGATCCGCGACTTCCTGCCGGGCTGGGACCTGGCCGACGACACCCTCGCCGACGACGTCTACGCGGGCTTCCTCGGCTGCTACCGGGCCGCGTGGCGGGCCTTCGACGACGCGGCTGCGGCGATCTCGCGGGCCCGCGCGGCGGGGCTGCCGGTCGGCATCCTCACCAACGGCGAGCTCCCGATCCAGACCGAGAAGCTGCGCCGCACCGGCCTGCTCCGCTCCGACGTCCCGGTGTTCGCGTCCTCCGCGCTCCCGGCCGCGAAGCCCGACCCGCGGTCCTACCTGACCGCGTGCGCGTCACTCGGAGCCGATCCCGCCGCGACGCTGATGGTCGGCGACTCCCTGCGCCACGACGTCGTCGGCGCGCAGCGGGCCGGGCTGCAGGCGCGCCTGCTCGACCGTCACGGCCGCCACGACGCCCGGCGGTCGGGCATGCGGGTGCGGACGGTGCGCAGCCTGGCGGAGGTGGCCTGACCCGGACCGCTCAGGAGCCGAGCTCGCGCGAGCGGTCCCGGGCGGCCTCGAGGGCGGCGAGGAAGGCGGCACGCACGCGGTGCACCTCGAGCTCGCGCAGGGCCGCCGCCGTCGTACCGCCGGGCGAGGTGACCTGCTCGCGCAGCACCGCCGGGTGCTCCCCGGTCTCGCGCAGCATGGTCGCCGAGCCGACCAGGGTCTGGATGACGAGCTCCTGGGCGATGGTGCGCGGCAGGCCGAGGTGGACGCCGGCCTCGATCATCGACTCGACCACGAAGAAGACGTAGGCCGGACCGGAGCCGCTGATCGCCGTGACGGCGTCCTGCTGCTTCTCGGGCACCCGCACCACGCGGCCGACCGACGCCATCAGCTCCTCGGCCTCGGCGAGGTGGCTCTCGTCGCAGTGCGTGCCGGGCGAGATCGCCGCCATGCCCTGGTCGACGAGGGCGGGCGTGTTGGGCATGACCCGGACGACGGCGACGCCGTCGGGCACACGGGCCTCCACGAAGCCGGTGGTGATGCCGGCGGCGAGGGAGACCAGGAGCTGGCCGGGCCGCAGCGCCGGGCCGAGCTCGGTGAGCACGTCGGCCATGTCCTGCGGCTTGACGACGAGCAGGACGGTCTCGGCCACCGCGGCCTCGGTGACGTCGTTGACGACGCGGACGCCGTACCTCCCGGCGAGCTCGGCAGCGCGCTCGGTCCGCTTCTCGACGACCACGAGCGCCTCAGCGCTCCGGCCGGCCCGGATCAGGCCGGACAGGAGGGTCTCCCCCATCACACCGGCACCGATGACTGCGGTCCGCTTCTCGCCCACGCCCTGCTCACTCACCTTCTGGAGACCAACGACGTGAGGAAGAGTCTCAGGTCGGCGGGACGCTCCGCCACTCGTCCCACCAGGTAGCCGTGCCACGCGGCGCCGTAGGCCAGGCGGACCCGTACCTGCTCGCCCCTCGCTGCCAGTCGCCGCTGCTCGGGCACCCGGATGCCGTCGCGCATCTGGATCTCGTACGTCGAGGGGGCGCGACCGTACCTGCTCGCGAGGGCGGCCGCGATCTCGACCAGCCGGGGGTCGTGGGTGGCGATCATCGGGTAGCCGTCGCCTGCGAGCAGCACCTTGAGGCAGCGCACGTAGGACTTGTCGACCTCGGCCACGTCGGTCGCGCCGCCGCGCTCGAGCCGCACCCGGCTGCCGGTGGCGCTCAGCGCCCGGCAGTCGTCCTCCGTCCGGGGCTCTCCCGCACGCAGGGCCACCCCGACGTCGGGGAACTCGGCTCGCAGCGCAGCGACCAGGGCGAGGGTCGCGTCGACATCGCCCGACGCGGGCTGCTCCACGGTCACGGTGGCGCCGACCCGGGCCGCGGTGCGGCAGACCTTGCGGGCGCCGCCGAGCAGCGGCTCGCCGAGCACCTCCGGCCGGACGGCCACGTCGGTGCCGGCGGCCAGGCCGGCATCGGCGAGCCGGTCGAGGAGGGTCCGGTACGCCGCCACGGCAGCGAACGCCTCCGCCTCGGTCCGCGCCGGCGCCGCCAGCAGGTCGATGCCGACCGGGAACCCGTGCGCGGCCAGCCCCGCGGCGGCCCGGACCACGTCGTCGACCCGCTCACCGGCCACCAGCTGGCGCAGGACCCGGCGCATCGGCGCGCTGCGGGACAGCAGCGTCAGGGTGTCCCGCAGCGGTCGCATGCCCCAAAAGTAGGGGGTGTCTGGTCATCCACCGGCCCTTCGGGGGCTTGCGGTGACGCCGATCAGTCGGTACGACGCCGGAGGGTCGCCGCGCCGAGGGCGAGCGCCGCCACGGCGAACGCCACGACGATGCCGACGTCGCGCCACACCGCGCCGGTGCGGGTCGTGGTCGCGAGGTGCTCCATCGCGTCGACCGCCCAGGTCAGGGGCATCACGTCGGCGACCTTCTCGAGCACCTGGGGCAGGCGGTCGCGCGGGACGATCAGCCCGCAGAGCAGGATCTGCGGGACCACGATCGCCGGCAGGAACTGCACGGCCTGGAACTCGGTGCGGGCGAAGGCGGAGACGAACAGGCCGAGCGCCGTGCCGAGGACGGCGTCGACGACACCCACGAGCAGGAGCAGCACGTCGGGGCCGCGCAGGTCGAGGTCGAGCAGCCCGATCGCGACGCTCGCGGCGAGGGCGGCCTGCACGGCGGCGATCGCACCGAAGGCCAGCGCGTAGCCGACCAGGAAGTCGAGGCGGCCCATCGGCATCGTGAACAGCCGCTCCAGGGTGCCGCCGGAGCGTTCGCGCAGCGTGGTGATGCTGGTGACGAGGAACATCACGAAGAACGGGAAGATCGCGAGCAGGGCCGGCCCGATCCGGTCGAAGACGAAGGACTGGTCCTGGAAGATCCACCACAGCAGCACCTGCAGCAGGCACGGGAGCACGAGCAGCATCGCCAACGTGCGGTGGTCGCGGCGCAGCTGGGTCAGCACGCGTACGGCGATCGCCAGGGTCACCCGGGGCGTCATGCCGTCTCCCTCCCCTCCACGAGGGCCAGGAACGCCGACTCGATGTCGGAGACGCCCTGCGCCGCCTTGATCGCGGCCGGGGGGCCGTGGGCGATGATCCGGCCCTCGCGCATCAGCAGCAGTGTGTCGCAGCGCTCCGCCTCGTCCATCACGTGGCTGGACACGAGGACCGCCGTACCCGCCGCGGCGATGCGGTGGAACAGCGCCCACAGGTCGCGGCGCAGCACGGGGTCGAGGCCGACGGTCGGCTCGTCGAGCACCAGCAGCCTGGGGTTGCCGAGCAGGGCCACGGCCAGCCCGACCCGGGAGCGCTGGCCGCCGCTGAGCCGGCCGACGACGGCATCGCGCCGACCGCCCAGGTCGACCGCCGACAGGGAGTCCTCGGCCGCGGCGGGCGACAGGCCCAGCACCCGCGCGAAGAACCGGAGGTTCTCGAGGACCGTCAGGTCGTCGTACACGCTGGAGGACTGGGTCTGGTAGCCGACGCGGTCGCGCAGCGGCGCGCTGCCGGCCGGCTCGCCGAGCACCGTCACCGAGCCGGCGGCGACGCGCTGCACCCCGACGATCGAGCGCAGCAGCGTGGACTTCCCGCAACCGGACGGGCCGAGCAGGCCGGTCACCCCCGCGCCGACGACC
The DNA here is from genome assembly GCF_013409625.1 of Nocardioides kongjuensis. Lineage (NCBI taxonomy): Bacteria > Bacillati > Actinomycetota > Actinomycetes > Propionibacteriales > Nocardioidaceae > Nocardioides > Nocardioides kongjuensis. Next base: position 4,736,499 of record NZ_JACCBF010000001.1, on the reverse strand, counting down.
AGGTCGAGGCCGTCGATCACCGTCGTGCCGCCGCGCACGACACGGAGCCCGGCGACCTCGACGACGGAATTCATCATGTGTTGAACAATGCGCCTCCCGGTCGGCACGCGCAAGGGTCAGGGAAGGGGGCCGGCGAGGAAGCCGTCGAGCACGGGGGCGTACGTCGCCACCAGGGTGTCGACGTCCATCGCCACGATCGCGTCGGCACGCACGACGTAGCGCAGCACGATCACCCCGATCACCTGGCTCGCGACCAGCTGCATGCGCCGCTCGGGCCGGTCGACCCCGAGCGCCGCTCCCAGCGGCACCAGCACGACGGGGAGGAAGCCGCCGCGGAACAGCGCGTCGCCGCCGGGCTCGATCAGCCGGCGCACCATCGCGAGCAGCGCCGGCCGGAGCGCCGGGTCGTCCCAGACGCCGATGAGCGCCCGCAGCAGCCGCTCGCCGGCGCCCTCGACCGGGCCGACGACCTGCTCGGCGAGCACGGCCCGCGGGTCGACCGGCAGCTCGAGGGCGGCCACGAACAGGTCGTCCTTCGAGCCGAAGTAGTGGTGCACCAGCGCCGGGTCCACGCCGGCGTCGCCGGCGACCCCGCGGATCGTCGTACCGGCGAAGCCCGACTCGGCGAACCGGGCGCGGGCCGCAGCGAGGATGGCCGCGCGCGTGTCCGGGCTGCCACGGCGCCGGCCGCGGGTCGCGGCGGTCACGAGCCGCCCTCGGCCCGAACGGCGCCCAGGTGCTCGATCGCGAACTCCAGCGACTCGCGCAGGTCGGCCTCCCGCTCCTCGCGCGTCGTGCAGCGCCGGGTGTTGATCTCGAGCACCACCTCACCGGCGAACCCGGTCGCTGCGAGGTGGCGCAGGAAGACGTCGGCCCCCATGTCGCCGCGCCCCGGGACGAGGTGCTCGTCCTTCGCGGAGTCGGTGCCGTCGGTCAGGTGGACGTGCCGCAGCCGCGAACCGAGCCGTTCGGCCATCGCGACCGGGTCGGACTGCGCGATCGCCGCGTGGGACAGGTCGATCGTCGTGTTGGCGTAGGGCTCGTCCGAGGGATCCCAGCCGGGCAGGTACATCTCGAGGCGACGGCGCGAGGCCCGCCACGGGTACATGTTCTCCACGGCGAACGCGATGCCCGAGGACTCCTCGAGCGCGGCGATGCCGTTGACGAAGTCGCGCGCGTACTCCCTCTGCCAGCGGAACGGCGGGTGCACGACGACGACCTCGGCGCCGACCTCCCTCGCCATGGCCGCGGACCGCTCGAGCTTGCCCCACGGCTCGACGCCCCAGACCCGTTGCGTGAACAGCAGGCAGGGCGCGTGGATCGCGCTGATCGGGAGCCCGTGGTGCTCGGAGAGCTGGCGCACGGCGTCGACCTGCTGGGACAGCGCGTCGATGCCGACCATCACCTCGACCGCCTCGTAGCCGACCGACGCGGCGTAGGCGAACGCATGGGCCGTCGACTCCGGGTAGACCGAGCTCGTGGAGAGCCCGATCCGGGGACGGCCCGGGTCGTTCATGCCCGGGCACTCATGACGGGTCGTTGACGCTGAGCTTGTCGATCCGCTCGAGGATCACACCCTCGCGCAGGGCCCACGGGCAGATCTCCAGCTCGGACAGGTCGAAGATGTCCATGCAGGCCTCGGCAACCAGCGCCCCGGGGACGATCTGGTGGGTGCGGCTCGGGGAGACGCCGGGCAGCGCAGCCAGCTCCTCGGGCGTCATGGCGACCAGCTTCGGGATCCACTGGCGCAGCTCCGCGAGCGGCAGGGTCCGCGGCACCAGCGGGCCGTCGGCGGACGGCGCCGCGCCGCAGATCCGGGCCAGGGAGCGGAAGGTCTTCGAGGTCGCGGACGCGCGGTGCGTCGTACCTGCGCGCAGGAGGTGCCCGGCGTCGCGGGCGATGTCGGCCCGGATCCGGCGCCGGATCTGGCGCAGCTGCTCCTCGTCGGGCTGGGCCGCGAACTCGGACCGGGCCAGCCGGGCCGCGCCCAGCGGCAGCGACCACGCGACGTCGGGCCGCTCGTCGGACCCGGCCGCGATCTCCAGCGAGCCGCCGCCGATGTCGAACACCGCGAGGCGGCCGGCCGACCAGCCGAACCAGCGGCGTACGGCCAGGAAGGTCAGCCGCGCCTCGTCCTCGCCCGGCAGCACGGCGATCCGCACCCCGGTCTCGGCCTCGACGTGGGTCAGCACCTGCTCGGAGTTGCCGGCGTCGCGGACCGCGGAGGTCGCGAAGGACAGCATCTCCTCGCAGCCCTTCTCCTCGGCCACCACCAGCGCCTGCGCGGTGAACGCGGTCAGCGCGGCGATGCCGGTCGGCGACACGTCGCCGTTGTCGTCGAGGTGCTCGGCCAGCCGCAGCGGCTCCTTGTAGGAGTACGCCGGCAGCGGCGCCGCACCTCCGTGGGCGTCGACCACCAGCAGGTGGCCGGTGTTCGAGCCGATGTCGAGCACACCCAGACGCATGTGTCCACGGTACTAGCCGCGGGCTCGCCCGCGACCACGCGACCACTACTGTGGGGTGAGTGCCCGAGGTCCCGCTCGACTTCCCCCGTGCGTGGGTGGAGTTCACCAATCCGGCCGACGAGTCCGAGGTCCTCAAGTGCGACCTCACCTGGCTCACGTCGTCCTTCACCTGCATCTTCGGCAGCGGCTGCGCCGGCATCTACGCCGACTCCCCCGACGTCGGCTGCTGCACCCTCGGCGCGCACTTCGCCGACAAGGCCGACGAGAAGCGGGTCGCGGCGTACGTCGACCAGCTGACCCCGGCGCACTGGCAGTCCCACCCGGGCCGCCCGGTCAAGCGCAAGGACTGGGTCGAGAAGGACGAGGACGGCGAGCGGAAGACCCGCATGCACGAGGTCGACGGCCAGCGTTCGTGCGTCTTCTCCAACCGCCCCGGCTTCGGCGCCGGCGCCGGCTGCGCGCTGCACGGCCTCGCGCTCGAGCTCGGGCTCAACCCGCTGGAGACCAAGCCGGACGTGTGCTGGCAGCTGCCCATCCGGCGTACGTTCCGCGAGGTCGAGCGGATGGACGGGACGTCGTACGTCGAGGTCACCATCACCGAGTACGACCGCCGCGGCTGGGGCGCCGGCGGGCACGACCTGGACTGGTACTGCTCCGGCAACACCGAGGCCCACGTCGGCGTCGAGCCGGTCTACGTCACCAACGCGGCCGAGCTCGTGGCGCTGATGGGGCAGGACGCCTACGACGAGCTGGTGCGGCACTGCGAGGCCCACCTGCGCTCACGATCGGCCCTCGCACTGCACCCGGCAGACCCTCGCTGAGCCCTCACCCAGCAGTCTCGACGTCAAGAGACAGGGACCCCGATTCGTCGGACCTCTCAGGACATGCTCAGAATGTCTGGCATGCGCCTGGATCATCTCTCCTACGCGGCCGGCCCCGACGGACTCGCGAGCACGGCAGCCCGCCTGGGTGCGGCGATCGGGCGTGAGTTCGTCGACGGTGGCGTCCACCCCCGCTTCGGCACGCGCAACATGATCCTCCCGCTGACCGACCGCACCTACCTCGAGGTCGTCGAGGCGCTGGACCACCCGGCGTCCGACAAGGCGCCCTTCGGTCAGGCCGTCAAGGCCCGCTCCGCCCTCGGCGGCGGCTGGCTCGGCTGGGCCGTCGCGGTGCCCGACATCACCATCGTCGAGGAGCGCCTCGGCCGTTCGGCCGTCCCCGGCTCGCGGCACCGCCCCGACGGCACCGAGCTGCGCTGGAAGCAGATCGGCATCAACGGCCTCATCGCCGACCCGCAGCTGCCGTTCTTCCTGCAGTGGGACGTCCCCGCCGACCTCCACCCCTCGACCGGCGCCGACGGCACCGTGTCCCTCGCGGGCATCGAGATCGCCGGTGACCCGCAGCGGGTCAGCGAGTGGCTCGGCGAGACCGTCGAGGCGCCGCTGGAGGACGTCAAGGTCGAGTGGGTCGCCCCGCACGGCACGCCCGGCATCCTCGCCGCCCAGGTGCTCACGCCCAACGGCATCGTCCGCATCTGATTGGCTCGCTCCGCTCGCAGGTCGGGCGCCCTTCGGGCGCCTCGCAGCGCACCATCACCCGACCCGCGGCGATCCCGCAGCACCTCGCCGTGAAGCAGCCGCCCGGCACCGTGCCCAGCCCCAACATCTGGCACCACACCGCGACGTACGAGCTCGAGAACCGCGCCGCCGATCCCGACGGCCGGCTCTGGGCAGCGATGCAGGCGCGTGCCGACTGGGGCGGCCGCACCGTGCTCGACCTCGGCTGCGGCTCCGGCTTCCACCTGCCGGCGTTCGCGGCGACGGCGGCGCACGTGGTCGGCGTCGAGCCGCACGCCGGGCTCGCCCGGCTGGCGGCCCGCCGGCTGCGCACGCGTCAGGTCGCCAACGCCGAGGTCCGGCAGGGCACGGCGCAGCAGGTCCCGCTCCCCGACGCGTCGGTCGACGTCGTGCACGCGCGCTGGGCCTACTTCTTCGGCCGCGGCTGCGAGCCCGGCCTGGTCGAGCTCGACCGCGTCGTACGACGGGGCGGGGTCGCCCTCGTCATCGACAACGACGGCTCCCGCTCGACCTTCGGGAGCTGGTTCCGCCGCGGCTACCCGCACCTCGACCCGCCCGAGGAGACCGAGCGGTTCTGGAGCCTGCGGGGCTGGACGCTGGACCGGGTGGACATGGGATGGCGGTTCGCGTCGCGTGCGGACCTGGAGGCCGTCGTGCGCATCGAGCTCAGCCGGGAGGTCGCCGACCAGGTGCTCAGCGAGCACCAGGGGCTCGAGGTCGACTACGCGGTCAACCTCTGGTCGAAGAGCTTCTGACCTCCAGCGTCGGCTGGAGCAGCACGCCGCTCTCGGCCCCATGACCGGGCGCGAGCAGGGCGCGGAGCGCGGCGACCAGGTGGACCGCCACCTCCTCGAGCGGCTGACGGACCGAGGTCAGGCCCATCACCTGGGCGACCTGCGAGTCGTCGAAGCCGACGACGCCGACGTCGCGCCCGGGCTTGAGGCCGCGGTCGGACAATGCGCCCAGGACGCCGACCGCGAGCGTGTCGGAAGCGCAGACGAACGCCGTCGGCGCACTCGACCCGAGCAGTGACGCGGCCGCACGTCCTCCGGCCAGGACGCCGTCCTCGACGGCTGCCTCCAGGCCGGCGGTCGGCAGACCGAGCGCGGTCATGGCGCGGTGCCAGCCGGCCCGCCGGTCCTCACCGATGCGCGAGCCCGGCTGCCAGCCCAGCCACGCGATCCGCTCGTGGCCCTGCGCGCGCAGGTGCTCGGTGGCCGCGGCGATGCCGGCCGCGCCGTCGACGTCGACCCACGGGTGGGCCGCGCCCGGGTCGTCCCAGGGCCGCCCGAAGGCCACGAACGGCGCGCGGCGCTGGGCGAGACCGATGGTCTGCGGGTTGCCGAGATAGGTGTCGGTGACGACGAACGCGTCGACCGCGGTGGAGCGCAGCAGGTCGTCGTACCCACCGAGAGGGTCGGGCAGCTCGCCCTCCGCGACGCGGCCGCCGGAGAAGAGCAGCACGTGGTAGCCGGCCTCGCGCGAGGCCTCCACCAACGCGTGCACGAACCGGTCCATCGCCATGTTGGCGGTGAACTCCTGCGCCGGTCCCAGCCGCAGGCCGACCAGGTGCGAGGAACGGGTGCGCAGGTGGCGGGCGGCCTGGTTGGGCGTGTAGTCGAGGTGCTCGATGGCGTCCTGCACCCGCGCCAGGGTGTCGGGCCGGAGCAGGTCGGGGTTGTTGATCGCGTTGGACACCGTCTGCCGGGAGACGCCGGCCCGCTCGGCGACGTCGGCGAGGGTGGCCGGCGGGCGAGGAGTGTCCACCTCGCGATTCTTCCACGTCGTTCTCCACAGCCGCCGCGTGCCAGGACCGTTCCGTCGGCGGTCTGCTCTACTGTCGTGCCATGGCTGGTTCGAAAACACGTTCGACCTATCGCTGCAGCGAGTGCGGCTGGTCCACGGCACGCTGGGTGGGCCGGTGCGGCGAGTGCCAGGCCTGGGGCTCGGTGTCCGAGGTCGCGGTCGCGAGCGCCGGTCCCTCCAGCCGCACGGCGGCCGCCCCGGTCACGAGTGCCGCCGTCCCCATCGGCCAGGTGTCGGCCGAGCGGGCCGTCCACCACCGCTCGGGCGTGCCCGAGCTCGACCGGGTCCTCGGCGGCGGGTTGGTGCCCGGCGCCGCGGTGCTGCTGGCCGGCGAGCCCGGCGTCGGCAAGTCGACCCTGCTGCTCGAGGTGGCCGCGCGCACCGCCGCCGGCCGGCAGCGCACGCTCTACGTGACCGGCGAGGAGTCGGCCGCCCAGGTCCGGCTGCGCGCCGACCGCACCGGCGGCATCCACGACCAGCTCTACCTCGCTGCCGAGACGGACCTGGGCGCGGTCCTCACCCACATCGAGCAGGTGCGGCCGAGCACCGTCGTCATCGACTCGGTGCAGACGATCAGCGCCTCGGGCGTCGACGGCGTGCCCGGTGGCGTGACCCAGGTCAAGGAGGTCGCGCAGGCGCTGGTGCGGATGGCCAAGAGCCGCGACATCACCGTGGTGATGATCGGCCACGTCACCAAGGACGGCGCCATCGCCGGCCCGCGCGTGCTGGAGCACCTCGTCGACGTCGTGCTCCACTTCGAGGGCGACCGCAACTCCCGGTTCCGGATGCTCCGCGCGGTCAAGAACCGGTTCGGTCCTGTCGACGAGGTCGGCTGCTTCGACCTCGGCCCCGACGGGATCCGCACCGTCGAGGACCCCACCGGCATCTTCGTCGAGCGGCACCACGGACGGGTCCCCGGCACCTGCGTCGCCGTCTCGATGGAAGGTCGCCGCCCCCTGCTGGCCGAGGTGCAGGGTCTGGTGACCCTCTCCCCCGCCGAGCGACCGCGACGGACCACCTCCGGCATCGACAGCTCCCGGCTGGCGATGATCCTCGCCGTGCTGCAGCAGCACTGCGGCATCCGGCTCCACCAGCACGACGTGTTCGCCTCGACGGTCGGCGGCGCCCGGCTCAGCGACCCCGGTGCCGATCTCGCCCTGGCGGTCGCGATCGCCTCCGCCCACTTCGTCAGCGCTCCGCCCGCCGGCGTCGTGGCTCTCGGCGAGATCGGCCTCTCCGGCGAGCTGCGCCGGGTCCGCGACCTGCCGCAGCGGCTCGCCGAGGCCGCCCGGCTCGGCTTCGCCATGGCCGTCGTCCCCGCCGACCCCGGCACCGCCCAGGGCGCCCGCCGCAGCGGCGGCCGGGAGCGCAAGGTCGACGGCATGCGGGTGATCGAGGTCCCCGACGTCGCCTCCGCCCTGGTCGCGCTGCACCTCGACCGGCGAACCAAGCACGCGCTGGAGGTGGTCGAATAGACGCGGACTCGGCGCCGACACTCACATCCGAGGACACCGCCTGACGAATATCCAGGCATGAGGGACACCCCGCGCGGATAGGGTGAGACCTGTCCGAGCAGCACATCAGCAGGGAGCACCAGTGGTCACGTCGGCCGATCCCCGACTCCGCGAGGCCCTCGCGTCCATCGCCCCCGGCACGCCGTTGCGCGACGGTCTCGAGCGGATCCTCCGCGGCCGGACCGGAGCGCTGATCGTGCTCGGCCAGGACCGACTGGTCGACAGCCTGTGCACGGGTGGCTTCGAGCTCGACGTCCCGTTCACCGCCACGGGCCTGCGCGAGCTGGCCAAGATGGACGGCGCGATCATCGTCGACGGCGCCGTGAACCGGATCATCCGTGCCGCGGTGCACCTGATGCCCGACCAGAGCATCCCCTCGGAGGAGACCGGCACCCGCCACCGGACGGCCGACCGGGTCGCCAAGCAGACCGGGCACCCGGTGATCTCCGTGTCGCAGTCGATGCAGATCATCGCGGCCTACGTCGGGGAGACCCGCCACGTCCTGGAGGACTCCGGCCAGATCCTGTCCCGCGCCAACCAGGCGCTCGCGACCCTGGAGCGCTACAAGCTGCGCCTCGACGAGGTCTCCAGCACGCTGTCCGCGCTGGAGATCGAGGACCTGGTGACGGTGCGCGACGTCGCGGTCGTGGCCCAGCGCCTGGAGATGGTCAGCCGGATCGCCCGCGAGATCGAGGACTACGTGCTCGAGCTCGGCACCGACGGACGCCTGCTGGCCCTGCAGCTCGAGGAGCTGGTGACCGGCGTCGACACCGAGCGCGAGCTGGTGATCCGCGACTACGCGCCGACCCGGCGACGCAGCCGCGAGCCGGGCGACCTCCTCGGCAAGCTCGAGCAGCTGTCCTCGACCGACCTCGTCGACCCGTCGGCGGTGGCGAAGGTCCTCGGCATCGGCACCGGCGAGCACCTCGACGGCGCGGTCGCCCCGCGCGGCTACCGCCTGCTCACCAAGGTGCCGCGGCTGCCCGCCAACGTCATCGAGGGCCTGGTCGACCACTTCGGCACGCTGCAGAAGCTGCTGTCCGCCGGCATCGACGACCTGCAGGCCGTCGAGGGGGTGGGCGAGCTGCGTGCCCGCAGCGTCCGCGAGGGACTCAGCCGGCTCGCAGAGTCAACCATCCTCGAGCGCTACGTCTGAGGCCGCTCAGCACCCGCCCTGCGCGACCGCCGGACCCCCGGCGACGGCGACGGCGATGGACCTGGCTGACCTGAGCGACGCCGGGGATCGCACGCGCGGCGAAGTTGTCGTCGGCGACCATCACCAGGCTTCGCTCGCCGGTCGGAAGAGCCGGTCCCCAGGTGATCCCCTCGACGATGCCCGGCTGGACGCCGAGGTCGGCGAGGTCGAGCAGCAGCTCCTTGGACAGGGGCCGGACAGGCAGCCCGCTCGCCAGCGACTCGACCCCCGCGACGTCGGTGGCGGCTCCGGATCCGGCGCTGCCCGGGGCCGGGAGGTCGACTCCGTAGATCCGGATCCGGGTCCCCTGCCCGACCACCACGGTGCGTTCCAGCACCAGGTAGCGGCCCGGCCGCGCGGGATCGGCGAGCACCGCCGCGACACCGTTCGCACCGGGTGCTCCGCCGACCGGGTCGAGCGGGTAGGCGTACTGCGCCTGCAGCGCTCCTCCGCGGTTCTGGACGGACAGGCGCACGAGAGCGCCGTTCGTCGCCGTCGGCTCGGGACCGTCCTGCAGCAGCGGGCCCTCGAGGACCGAGGTCACCTCGCGGCCGCAGTCGGCGAAGGTGAAGGCCTCCAGGCCGAGGTTGGCCCGCGGGCCGTACGGGCCGGCGGCGACGTGCAGCGCCTCGGGCAGGCGGAGCTGGCCGGCGAAGGTCCCGTCCGGGAGCGCCCGCCGGATCGACGGGTCGGAGAGGAACCGCGGCGTCCCGGTCTGCCGGTCGCCCTCCTGGCTCCACCACAGGTCGCCCGAGCGTGGATCGACGCGGACGTCCTCCGGATCGACCGTGGCCCGGCGGTCGCACACGGGCGCGCCCTGCTGGCAGCCCGAGGCCGTCCAGGCGCTCAGCGACGGGTAGGCGGCACCGTCGTCCCGCAGCAGGACGCTGGCGCCGGTCAGCCGCACGTCGGGGGCACCTGCCGAGAGGTCGATGGTCGCCGAGTAGAACCGCGCCGGTCCGACCTCGGAGCGGTCGTCGGAGATCAGGTAGTAGGCGCCGGTGCGGGGATCGCGGTCGATGCCCGACAGGCCCCCCACGGTCGTCCCGGCGTAGCGCAGTCCCGACGCGATGGTGGTGACGCCGAGCAGGCGTGGCGCAGCTGTCGCCGTCGTCGTCACCTCGGCGCTGCCGGGTGGGACGGCCGGGCCGAGCGGCACGGAGAGGGTCGCGAGGGCAAGAGCGGAGACCAGGAGGAGCCGAGGGCGCTGACGCATGGCGCGATGCCAGCAGCAGCCCGTGTGCTGCTCGAGGTGGGGCCCGGTCATCGGGACGCGGATCAGTTGACCGGCGTCCTCGACTTCTTCGCCTTCTTGGTGTGCTCGGCCTTCGGCGTGACCTGGATGGTGGCGGCGACAGGGGCGCTGAGCGTGAAGTCCGCCTCTGCGGGCTCACCGCCGAGCGCTGCGGCGGCGACGGTGAAGTCGCCGGGGTCAGCCCAGCCGGCACGGCGGGTGCAGCCGTCGGTGGACTCGCGGGCCTCGGCCCACGTGAGCTGGATGGTGGCGGGCACCGCGCGGCGTACGACGACCGACTGGGCCGGGATCGCCTGCTGGCACTGGCGGGTCGTCCACACGTCCTCGGCGCCCTGGGCGACCTTCACGACGAGCGAGTCGGCGCTGACCTGCCAGGTGCAGGCCTCCGACTCCCGGGTCTGCAGCGACAGCGAGATCGTCACGTCACGGCCGGCGGTGGCACCGGGGGCGATGGACGGCGTGACGACCACGTCGGCAGCCGCGCACTCCCCGTCCGGCACAGCGAGCGTCGGGGTCGTCGGCACCGTGGCCGGGCCGGTCGCGGCGCCGGTCGCGCCTGCAGTCGCGTCGGCACCCTCGTCGCCGGCCGCGGTCTCCTTGACCTCACCGCCGGCCTGCTCAGCGGCGGGCCTCTCGTCCGAGCTGCCGTCACTTCCCGCGGTCAGCAGGCGCGCGATGACGAACACCAGCGCGAAGGCGATGCCGAGCACGAACGCCCGGCGTCGCCAGTACACCCCGGGCGGGAGCTGGCGGGAGGAGGGCATGGGACGACGGTAGTCAGCCCTGTCCCGCGAACCCGGCTGACCCGCCGACGTCACCCGCGATCGGGGGCCACGTCACAATGGGCCACGATGACGACGCGCGCCACCCCGAGCACCACCGCGGACCCCTTGGTCGAGACGGTCCTGCACTGGTACGACGAGAACGCCCGCGACCTGCCCTGGCGCCGACCGGAGGCGAGCCCGTGGTCGGTGCTGGTCAGCGAGTTCATGCTGCAGCAGACGCCGGTGGTGCGGGTGCTGCCGGTGCACGAGGCGTGGCTGGCACGTTGGCCGACGCCGGCGGCGCTGGCGGCCGAGTCGTCGGGCGAGGCGGTGCGGGCCTGGGGCCGGCTGGGGTACCCGCGCCGGGCACTGCGGCTGCACGGGGCCGCGGTCGCGATCACCGAGCAGCACGGTGGGGAGGTGCCGGCGTCGTACGACGACCTGCTCGCCCTGCCCGGCGTCGGCGACTACACGGCGGCCGCGGTCGCGGCCTTCGCGTTCGGCCAGCGCCAGGTCGTCCTCGACACCAACGTCCGGCGGGTCCTGGCGCGCACGATGACCGGGACCGAGTTCCCGCCGCGCTCGGTGACCCGCGCCGAGCGCGACCTCGGGGCATCGCTGCTGCCGCAGGATGCGCCGACCGCCGCGACCTGGTCGGTCGCGGTGATGGAGCTCGGCGCCCTCGTCTGCACCGCCGACCGGCCGCGCTGCGGCGGCTGTCCGGTCGTCGCGCGGTGCGCGTGGCAGCAGTCCGGCGCTCCGGCGTACGACGGACCGCCGCGCCAGGTGCAGACCTACGCCGGCACCGACCGCCAGTGCCGGGGCCGGCTGCTCGCGGTGCTCCGCGACGCGCCCGGCGCCGTGCCGAAGGCCCGCCTCGACACGGTCTGGGAGAACGCCGAGCAGCGCGAACGCGCCCTCGCCTCCCTCGTCGAGGACGGGCTGGCGACGCTCGACGCGGACGGGCGCTACCGGCTCCCCTGACGACGCTCAGTCACCCGACGCGGCGATCGCCGCCACGGCGTCCGCGAGATCGGACACCGACTGGTCGAGGGCCGCGGTCCCGCGGTCCAGGGGCAGGTCGAGCTGAAGACCCATCATCGCCGCGTCGAGCAGGTTCGCCGCCCGGGGAGCGAGCCCGGGGCTGCACCCCGCCCCGACCAGCAGGTCGGCCAGCGCCCGCAGCCAGGCCTGGTTGGACTGACCGACCACGCTGGCGTACGGCTCCTTGCCGAGCAGCCCGAGCGCGGCGGCCTCGACGTAGAGCCGCTGGCACCTCTCGAGCTGACCCTGCGTCGACGCCTCCCACAGCGCCACGACGGCCTCGCGCACCGAGGACGTGGGCGGCAGCGTGCGAAGCAGTCCGATCGACCGCTCGTTCGAGGTGTGCAGGACCGTCGCGACGAGGTCGTCCTTGCCGGAGAAGTGGTACAGCAGCATCCGGTCGCTGGTCCCCAGCGCGGCCGCGAGCGGCCGCAGGCTGAGGCCGATCAGGCCGTGCTCGAGGACGTGGTCGGTCGCCGCCTCGGCCAGCTGCCGTCGCCGGTCGCCCTCCCGGGCCGTCCCCGTTTCCACACCACGAATGTAGCAGGTGCTACAGTATGTAGCAGTTGCTACAGACAGCCCGTGAGGACGGGCAGAGAGGAAGGTGCGCCATGGCGATCGCCTGGGCGCTCCTGATGGCCGCCATCGGGGTCGAGGTCGCGGCGAGCGCCGCGCTCCCCCGCACCCACAGCTTCCGCGACCCGATGTGGACCGCGGTCGTGCTGGCCGGGTACGCCACGTCGATCTGGCTGCTCGCCCTCGTGGTGAAGCAGCTGCCCGTCTCGATCGCGTACGCCGTGTGGGCGGGTCTCGGCACCGCCGGCATGGCCGTGGTCGGCGTCCTCTTCCTCGACGAGCGGCTCGACCTGATGAAGGCGGCCGCCCTCGCGCTGATCGTGCTCGGCGTGGTGCTGCTCAACCTCGCCGGAGCCCACTGACCGCCGACCCGGCGCGAACCGGCTCGAAAAACACGCCGACCCGGCAGGAAGTAGCGCTACTTCCTGCCGGGTCGAGGTGATTCAGACGCCAGTTCCTGCCGGGTCAGTCGTTGCCGGCGGCCGGGAGGTCGCCGTCACCGAAGTCACCGAGGTCTCCGGGCTCGATGGTCTCCGCGACCGTCTCGAGCGGGGGCATGTCGGGCAGGGTGCCGACCTTCTGGCCCTCGAAGGTGAAGGTCGCGTTGGCGCCCTCGCCGTCGACGTCCACGAGCACGATCTGACCGGGGCCGACCTCGCCGTAGAGCATCTTCTCCGCCAGCACGTCCTCGATCTCACGCTGGATCGTGCGACGCAGCGGCCGCGCGCCCAGGACCGGGTCGAAGCCCCGCTCGGCGAGCAGGTTCTTCGCCTTCGCGGTGAGCTCGAGCCGCATGTCGCGGTCGCGCATCCGCACCTCGACCGAGGCGATCATGTTGTCGACCATCGCGACGATCTGCTCCTGCGACAGCGGCGGGAACACGATGATCTCGTCGACACGGTTGAGGAACTCGGGCCGGAAGTGCTGCTTGAGCTCCTCGGAGACCTTGCCCTTCATCCGCTCGTACGAGCCCGCCGCGTCACCGGCCTGGTTGAAGCCCAGGTTGATGCCCTTGGCGATGTCGCGCGTGCCGAGGTTGGTGGTCATGATGATGACGCAGTTCTTGAAGTCCACGACCCGGCCCTGCGAGTCGGTCAGGCGACCTTCCTCGAGGATCTGCAGCAGGCTGTTGAAGATGTCGGGGTGGGCCTTCTCGACCTCGTCGAAGAGGACGACGGAGAACGGCTTGCGGCGCACCTTCTCGGTGAGCTGGCCGCCCTCCTCGTAGCCGACGTAGCCCGGGGGCGAGCCGAAGAGCCGCGAGACGGTGTGCTTCTCGCCGAACTCCGACATGTCGAGCTGGATCAGCGCGTCCTCGTCACCGAACAGGAACTCGGCGAGCGTCTTGGACAGCCACGTCTTTCCGACACCGGACGGGCCGGCGAAGATGAACGAGCCGCCGGGACGCTTCGGGTCCTTCAGGCCGGCACGGGTACGACGGATCGCCCGGGAGAGCGCCTTGACGGCCTCCTCCTGGCCGATGACCCGCTTGTGGAGCTCGTCCTCCATCTTGAGCAGTCGGGTCGACTCCTCCTCGGAGAGCTTCACGATCGGGATGCCGGTCGCCACGGCGAGCACCTCGGCGATCAGCTCCTCGTCGACCTCGGCGACCTCGTCCATGTCACCGGCGCGCCACTGCTTCTCGCGCTCGGACTTCTTGAGGATGAGCTGCTTCTCCTCGTCGCGCAGCCGCGCGGCGGCCTCGAAGTCCTGGCCGTCGATCGCGGCCTCCTTGCGCTGGCGGACCTCGGCGATCTGCTCGTCGTACTCACGCAGGTCGGCGGGTGCCGTCATCCGGCGGATCCGCAGGCGCGAGCCGGCCTCGTCGATCAGGTCGATCGCCTTGTCGGGCAGGAAGCGGTCGGAGATGTAGCGGTCGGCGAGCGTGGCCGCGGAGACCAGCGCCTCGTCGGTGATGGTCACCCGGTGGTGGGCCTCGTAGCGGTCGCGGATGCCCTTGAGCATCTCGATCGTGTCGGCGATCGACGGCTCGGGGACCTGGATCGGCTGGAAGCGCCGCTCGAGGGCGGCGTCCTTCTCGAGGTACTTGCGGTACTCGTCGAGGGTGGTCGCACCGATCGTCTGCAGCTCGCCCCGGGCCAGCATCGGCTTGAGGATCGAGGCCGCGTCGATGGCACCCTCGGCCGCGCCCGCTCCGACGAGGGTGTGGATCTCGTCGATGAACAGCACGATGTCACCGCGGGTGCGGATCTCCTTGAGCACCTTCTTGAGGCGCTCCTCGAAGTCACCGCGGTAGCGGGAGCCGGCGACCAGCGCACCCAGGTCGAGGGTGTAGATCTGCTTGTCCTTGAGCGTCTCGGGGACGTTGCCCTTGACGATGTCCTGGGCCAGGCCCTCGACGATCGAGGTCTTGCCGACGCCGGGCTCACCGATGAGCACCGGGTTGTTCTTGGTGCGCCGCGAGAGCACCTGCATCACGCGCTCGATCTGTTGAGCACGACCGATGATCGGGTCGAGCTTGCCCTCGCGGGCGTCCTGGGTCAGGTTGCGACCGAACTGGTCGAGCACCAGCGAGGACGACGGCGCGTCGCCGCTGCTGGAGCTGCCGGTGCTGGCCGCGGCCGCGGTGCCCTCCTTGCCCTGGAAGCCCGAGAGCAGCTGGATGACCTGCTGGCGCACCCGGTTGAGGTCGGCGCCGAGCTTCTGCAGGACCTGGGCGGCGACGCCCTCGCCCTCGCGGATCAGGCCGAGCAGGATGTGCTCGGTCCCGATGTAGGAGTGGCCGAGCTGCAGCGCCTCGCGCAGCGACAGCTCGAGGACCTTCTTGGCACGAGGGGTGAAGGGGATGTGCCCCGACGGCGCCTGCTGGCCCTGGCCGATGATCTCCTCGACCTGGGCGCGCACGGCCTCCAGGGAGATGTCCAGCGACTCGAGCGCCTTGGCGGCGACGCCCTCACCCTCGTGGATGAGCCCGAGCAGGATGTGCTCGGTCCCGATGTAGTTGTGGGAGAGCATGCGGGCCTCCTCCTGGGCCAGCACGACCACCCGGCGGGCACGGTCTGTGAACCGCTCGAACATTGCACGCTCCTCACACGTCGCACGGGGTTGTTCTCAGGGTCTACAACCCCGCTCACACCCTACGCGTTCCATGGGAGCCCCCGATTCCTGTGCGCTGAAAGCGAACAGGCCACGGCTCAGGCGGCCTCGCCGCGGCGGCGTACGACGACTTCCTGACCGGTCCTGTTGCTTCTGGACCGTTGCAAAGGGCGAGAAGCGGCGGAATCACCTCTTCAGCGGCGATTCCGCCGCCGCCGTCAGTGCGCGGACTCGTAGGCCTCGCGCACGTCGGCCGGGATCCGGCCCCGCTCGGGCACCGTGAACCCGTTGTCGCGGGCCCACTCGCGGATCTCCTTGGCGGAGGTGCCGCCGGTGGCCGCTGCTCGACCGCCGCCCCGCTTCGCACCGCCGCCGGCGCGGCCGACCTTGCGGCCGTGGCCGACGTACGCCGCGAGCGCCTCGCGCAGCGCGGAGGCATTCTCGTCATTGAGGTCGATCTCGTAATTGGCACCGTCGAGCCCGAAGCTGACGGTCTGGGTGGCATCGGTGCCGTCGATGTCGTCGACGAGCACGATGTTGACCTTCTGAGCCATGAATTCCTCGCTGGGAGAAGTAGGGATATTCGAGCGAACACCGACATTCACCGATATCGCCCGGCGAATTCACACTAGCAGTTATTCCGGGCCTTTCGCCGAGGCCGACGACGCGGCGCCGAAACCGGCTGTCGAAGGCGGAAAGACCACGGTGGAACCCCCATGCCGCCATTCGCGGTTCGAGCCGGCGCACGACAGGACCGCGTCGGCCACCGTCACGATCCGGGACGACGACGGTCGAGCACGTCGGGATTCACCGGCACTCAGGTGCGCGCAGCCTCGACGACACTTATCACGACGCAGCGGCCCCACGACTATGTCCTCGGAGTCGAGATCACGAGTGGCGCGCAATTGCTTCCGACCACTGTGACGGCGATCCGAGCGAATATCACCAGCAGCTGCACGTCGACAACGCACACCAGTGACGTCCAGTCGGCTATTCGGGTCCACGCAGCCAAACCGGCGAACAGCCGCACGGAGAGCTGGAGTCCCACCGGCAGCGACCCGTTCGACGGGAAGACCGCCTTTGCGTGATCACGTTCAGCGCTGGTTGCGCCTGAACACCTTCTCCAGGCCGCGCAGGGTCAGCCAGGGGGCCCGGTGGGTGAAGCAGCGGCACTCGTCGGTGACGAGCGGGGCGAGGTACCCGGTGGAGATGACCGACACCTCGCCGGCGCTCGCGCCGAGGGCAGAGGTCAGCCGCTCGACCATGCCCTCGACCTGGCTGGCGACGCCGAAGACCATGCCGGACTGGAGCGCCTCGACGGTGTTCTTGCCGATCACCCCGCGCGGGCGGACCAGCTCGACCATCCGCAGCTGGGCGCCACCCCGGCTCAGCGCGTCCAGGGAGATCTCGATGCCGGGCGTGATCGCGCCGCCGACGTAGCGGCCCTGCTCGTCGACGACGTCGTACGTCGTGGCGGTGCCACCGAAGTCGACGACGATCGCCGGGCACTCGAAGTCGGCGGCCGCAGCGAGCGCGTTGACGATGCGGTCCGTGCCCACCTCGCGCGGGTTGTCGACGAGGATGGGGACGCCGGTGCGGATACCGGGCTCGACGATGACGCACGGGAGGTCGGGGAAGTGCGCGGGCAGCATCTCGCGCCACGCGTTGAGGACCGCCGGGACCGTCGCGCACACCGCGATCCCGGTGACCTCGTCCTCCCGCGTGCCGAGCAGGCCGCGCAGCAGCACGCCCCACTCGTCGGCGGTGCGGTGCTCGGCCGTCGAGACCCGCCAGTCGGCATGCACCGCGCCGTCGGACACGAGCCCGAGGACGGTGTGGGCGTTGCCGATGTCGGCGGCGAGCAGCGGCACGGTCAGCTCGTCCGGAAGTCCAGGCCGAGGTCGAAGACGTCGACCGAGTGGGTGAGCGCGCCGACGGAGATGAAGTCGACGCCGGTCTCGGCGACCTCCCGGGCACGCTCCAGGGTGAGCCCGCCCGAGGCCTCGAGGGTGGCCTTGCCACCGGCGTCCTGGTTGATCCGGACCGCCTCGGCCATGTCGGCCGTGCTCATGTTGTCGAGCAGCACCTCGGTGCAGCCGGCCGCCAGGATCGAGCGCAGCTCGTCGAGGTCCATCACCTCGACCTCGACCCGCAGGCCGGGGTGCTTGGCGACCACGGCGTCGTAGGCCGCCACGACGCCACCCGCGGCGACGGCGTGGTTGTCCTTGACCATGGCCCGGTCGACCAGGCTGAACCGGTGGTTGACGCCGCCACCGCACCGGACGGCGTACTTCTGCAGCGCGCGCCAGCCGGGCAGGGTCTTGCGGGTGTCGAGCACGCGGGCGCGGGTGCCGGCGAGCGCGTCGACCCAGCGCGAGGTCGCGGTGGCGATCCCGGACAGGTGCGAGGCGAAGTTGAGGGCGGTGCGCTCGGCGGTGAGCACGCCGCGGACCGGACCCTCGACGGTGAGCACGACGTCGCCGGGCTTCACGCGGGTGCCGTCGGGGGCGCGGTCGGTGATGGTCACGGTGTCGCCGAGGGCGTAGACGAAGGCGAGCTCGGCGATCGCGAGACCGGCGACGACACCCGGCTCGCGGGCGGCGAAGTCGGCCACCGCACGGCCCATGTCGGGCATCGCGTCGCTGGTGGCATCGTCGACGCCGCCGGGCAGGTCCTCCTCGAAGGCGACCACGACGTGGTCGTAGACCGCCTGCGGGTCGAGCCCGGCCGCGCGGATCTCGGCGACCAGGCTGGCCGGGAGCTCGTCGTACGGCGTCCGGGTGATCAAGCCAGTCCTCCGTCGGTGGCGGGCGAGGGTGCGAAGGTCACGGTGGTGGCGCCGTCGGCCATGGTCACGTCGAAGTGGCCGGCCCAGTCGGCGTCGTCGCGCTCGGGGAAGTCCTCGCGCCAGTGGGAGCCGCGGGTCTCCTCGCGCAGCGCGGCGGCGTCGGCGAGGGCCGCGCTGAGGGTGACCAGGTTGGTGGCCTCCCAGGAGGCCTGGTCGACGGTCTCGGCGGCGCGACTCGCCAGCTTGTCGAGCACGACCGCCGCCTCGGCCAGGCCGGGGGCGGTGCGCAGCACGCCGACTCGTGAGCTCATCGTCTCCTGCAGCTCGCGGCGGACGTCGCCGGCCACCAGGCCGGCGGTGCGGCGTTCGGCGACAGGCTCGCGCCATGCGGCCAGCTCCGCGGGCAGCACCTCGGCGATGCGTCGCGAGAAGACCAGGCCCTCGAGCAGCGAGTTGGACGCGAGCCGGTTGGCGCCGTGGACGCCGGAGCAGGCGACCTCGCCCGTGGCGTACAGCCCGGGGACGTCGGTGCGGCCGTGGAGGTCGGTGCGCACGCCGCCCGACGCGTAGTGGCACGCCGGGGCGACCGGGATCAGCTGGGTGACCGGGTCGATCCCGTAGGAGCGGGCGGTGGCGAGGATCGTCGGGAACCGCCGCTCCCAGAACTGCGCCCCCAGGTGCCGGGCGTCGAGCCACATGTGCGGGCGGCCGGTCTCGAGCATCCGCTTCATGATCGCCTTGGCGACGACGTCGCGTGGCGCCAGGTCGGCCAGCTCGTGGACGCCCTGCATGATCCGGTCGCCCTCGTCGTCGACGAGGAAGGCGCCCTCGCCGCGGACCGCCTCGGAGATCAGCGGCTGCTGCCCGCGGGAGTCGGGGCCGAGGTACATCACCGTCGGGTGGAACTGCACGAACTCCAGGTCGCGCAGGGTCGCGCCGGCGCGCAGCGCCAGCGCCATCCCGTCGCCGGTGGACACGACCGGGTTGGTGGTCTGCGTGAAGACCTGGCCGAGGCCACCGCTGGCGAGCACCACCGCTCGGCAGTGGACGGCGCCGACGCCGTCACGCTCGCCCTCGCCGATGACGTGGAGGGTCAGGCCCGCCACGCCCGGCTTCCCGGAGTCGTCGGGCCCGAGCAGCAGGTCGACGGCCAGGGCGTGCTGGATCACCTCGATGTCGGGGGCGGCCTGGATCGCGGCGATCAGCGCCCGCTGGATCTCCGCGCCCGTGGCGTCGCCTCCGGCGTGCGCGATGCGGTCGCGGTGGTGGCCGCCCTCGCGGGTCAGCGACAGCTCGCCGTCGGCGGTGTGGTCGAAGTTGGTGCCGAGCGCGATCAGCTCGCGGACCGCCTCGGGACCCTCGTTGACGAGCACCCGGACGGCGTCGCGGTCGCAGGCGCCCGCCCCGGCGACGAGCGTGTCGGCCTCGTGCTGCTCGGGGGTGTCGCCGGGACCGAGGGCGGCCGCGATGCCGCCCTGCGCCCACTGGGTCGAGCCGGCGTTGAGGACGTCCTTGGTGACGACCAGGATCTTGTCGACCTGGCCGCGCAGCCGCAGGGCGGCGGTGAGGCCGGCGATGCCGGAGCCGACGATGACGACGTCGGCGCGCGTCGTCCAGCCGGGGCTCGGGGCGGTCAGGCACCCGGGCAGGCGCAGCGTCTCCAGTGGCATCCCCGCAGGCTACTCAGCGAGCGGCGGTGACGTCGCCCCGGGACAGGCCCGGGTCGCCGAAGGTCTCGGCGGGGTCGAACCCGGTCGCCATGATCTTGTTGTCGGCGTCGACGAAGACGACGTGCGGCTGGTGGGCCTTCGCCTCCTCGGTCGTCATCTGGCCGTAGCCGATCAGGATGACCAGGTCACCCGGGTGGACGAGGCGGGCGGCGGCACCGTTGATGCCGATCACGCCGCTGCCCCGCTCGCCGGCGATCGTGTACGTCTCGAGCCGGGCGCCGTTGGTGATGTCGACGATGTGGACCAGCTCACCGGCCAGCAGGTCGGCGGCCTCGAGCAGGTCCTCGTCGACGGTGACCGAGCCGACGTAGTGCAGGTCGGCCTGCGTCACGGTCGCGCGGTGGATCTTGCTCTTCATCATGGTGCGCAGCATGGGAACTCCCCCTGGGTGTCAGAACTGCAGCGGCAGGTTGTCGATGAGCCGGGTGGTGCCGACCCGGGCGGCGACGAGGATCCGGCCCTCGGTGCCGGGCTCGGGGTAGTCGGGCAGCTCGCCGAGGTCGGTGGTGGTCAGCGCGAGGTAGTCGAGCTCCACGCCCGGCTCCGCCTTGATGACGCCCATCGCGGCCCACCGGGCCGCGGGGACGCCGTACGACGCGCGCTCCTGCGCCGCGCGCAGGGCCCGGCTCAGCGTGGCGGCCTGCCGGCGCTCCTCGTCGTCGAGGTAGCGGTTGCGGCTCGACCGGGCCAGCCCGTCGGGCTCGCGGTCGGTCTCGGCGCCGACGATCTCGATCCCGAGGCACAGGTCCGAGGTCATCCGGCGGATCAGCGCCAGCTGCTGGTAGTCCTTCTCGCCGAAGACCGCGACGTCGGGGCGGACCAGGCCGAACAGCTTGGCGACCACGGTCAGCACGCCGCGGAAGTGGCCGGGGCGGCTGGCGCCCTCCAACAGGTCGCCCAGCGGGCCGGGCTGGACGGTGACCGCCTCGGTGGCCGCACTGTCCGGGCCCTCGTGGGGCACGCCGTCGGGGTACATCTGCGCCACGGTGGGGGCGAACACGACGTCGACGCCCTCGGCCGCCGCGACGGCGAGGTCCGCGTCGAAGGTGCGCGGGTAGCGGTCGAGGTCCTCGCCGGGCCCGAACTGCAGCGGGTTGACGAAGATCGACAGCACGACGGTGCCGTCGGCGCCGGCGCGCTCGCGCGCGATCCGCAGCAAGGAGGCGTGGCCCTCGTGGAGCGCACCCATGGTGGGCACGAACACGACCCGGCCGGTGCCGCGCAGGTCGCGCAGCTCGGACCGGCTGCGCGCGAGCGCCGGGACGGTCGCGGTGGTCACAGGCTGTCCACCCGGTGGGTCGGGAGCACCCGGCGCTCGCCGTACGCGCTGAGCACGGTGCCGATCGCGCGGGCGCGGATCGGCAGCAGGCGGCCGTCGGTGACCGCACGGTCGAGGGTGGCCCACGCCATCGCGACGTACGACGGCACGGTGTCGGGGGCGTTGGCCGAGATGTCCTTGAGGTGGGCCGCCACGGTCTGGACGTCGCCGCGGACGATCGGGCCGGTCAGCGCAGCGTCGCCGTGGGCGAGGGCGTTGTCGAGGGCGGCGTCGAGCAGCGGGCGCAGCGTGCCGGCCGGGTCGTCGACACCGGCGGCGCTGAGCAGGCCCATGGCCTCGCTGACGAGGGTGACCAAGTGGTTGGCGCCGTGGGCGAGGCCCGCGTGGTAGAGCGTGCGCATCTCCTCGGGCACCCACGTCGGGCGGCCGCCGAGGTCGGCGACGAGGGACTCGGCGAGCTCACGCTCGGCCGCGCCGGCGGTCAGGCCGAAGACGCAGCCGTGGAGGCGCTCGAGGTCGACGGCGGTGCCGGTGAAGGTCATCGCGGGGTGCAGCGCGATCACCCGGGCGCCGACGGCTGCGGCGGGGGCGAGCACGGCCAGGCCGTGGCGCCCGGAGGTGTGGGCGACGACCTGGCCGGCGTGCAGCGCGCCGCTGTCGGCCAGCACCTCGACCACGTTGGGGAGCATGTCGTCGGGCACGGTGAGCAGCAGCAGGTCGGCCTCGCGGGCGACGTCGCTCGGCTTGCGCATCGCGACGCCCGGCAGGAGGTCGGCGGCGCGACGGCGCGAGGCGTCGGACTCACCGGCAGCGGCGACGACGGGGTGGCCTGCCGTGCGGAGACCCGCAGCGAGGACGGCGCCGACGCGACCCGCGCCGATCACACCCACGGAGAGCTTGGGGGACATCGTGAACCTTTCGTTCCCGTCCCTCCGACCACTCGCGCCGTGCGGCGCGAGCCGGTGTGGGTACCGGACGTTGTGCTCAGTGGTGTCGTCCCGGGGTTCCGGGACGCCTCAACGGTACGCCTGCCCGCGGAGCCCGGGAACGGGTCGGCCCGGTGGGCTGCGTCACACGCGGCAGCGGTCTCCTAGGCTCGGACCCATGTCGACGCCGTCCGCCCTGCCCACCGGGGCGCGCCTGCTGCACGTCGGCCCGCACAAGACCGGCACGACGGCCCTGCAGAGCGCGTTCCACCAGGCTCGCAGCGACGCGGCACAGCAAGGTGTCCGCTACCTCTCGCGCAGCCAGCACGATGCGCGGGCGGCGCGCTACGTCACGGACCGGATGGTCGCCGGCCGCGACCCGGCCCGCGCCGCGAAGGCCTGGCGGGCGGTGGTCGAGGGGTTCACGGCTCCCGGGCCCGAGCGTCGCGTGTTCAGCAGCGAGTTCTTGTCGGACGCCACCGACGAGCAGGTCGCGCGGATCATCGGAGAGCTCGGCAGCGAGGACCTGTGGGTGGCGATCACCCTGCGCCCGCTCGCCCGGATCCTGTCGTCGCAGTACCAGCAGGGCCTGCAGCGACAGAGTCCCCACACCTACGACGCCTGGCTGCGGATGGTCCTCGCCGAGGACGTCTCCGCCCCGGAGCCCCGCGAGTTCTGGAACCGGCACCGCCACGACGCGCTCGCGCGCCGGTGGGCCGGGCACGTCGGCCCCGAGCGGGTGGTCGTCATCGTCCTCGACCCGCGCGACCACGCCTTCCTCCCCCACGCCTTCGAGCGGCTCCTCGGCCTGCGCCCCGAGACGCTCGCCGGCCAGGACGCCCGGGAGAACCGGTCGCTGAGCGCCGACGAGGCAGAGCTGCTGCGCCGCTTCAACGCCAGCTACGCCGGCCTCGGCCTGCAGCCCGACCACTACGTCCGGTTGTTCCGCCACCTCAAGGACCACCTCAAGGAGCGCGAGCCCGGACCCGACGAGGCGTCGCTCGTCACGCCGGACTGGGCAGTCGACCGCGCGAACGCGATCGGGGCCGCGATGGCCTCGACGATCCGCGACCTCGGCGTCCAGGTGTACGGCGACCTCGACTCGATCTCCGCGACGCCGACCAGCGGCGTCTCCGCGACGCCCGAGCCCCCGACGACCGTGGACGCCGGCGTGGCCGCGTGGTTCGGCGCCGGCCTGGCCCTCGCGGCCCAGCGGCTGGCGACTCCCGGCGACGCCGCGCCCGGGCCCGCGGCCGGCGTACCCCCGAAGGGGCTGCGGGGCAGGCTCAGTCGCCGAGGCTGAAGGGATCGTCCTTGCGGACGTCGTAGACGTGCCCCGACTGGTCGGAGATGAGCACGTCGACCGAGGTGTGCGCGACGGTCTGGGAGTCGAGCAGGGTGCCGGGCGCCTCCTGGCCGAAGGCCTTGGTGCGCATCGGGGTGGCGGTCCGCTCGGGGTTGATGCAGTTGACCCGCACGCCCGCGTCGGCCCACTCGTCGGCGAGCGCCTGGGTCAGGTTGACCGTGGCGGCCTTGGCCGAGGAGTAGAGGCTGTAGCCGCTGCGGCCGCGGGTGTAGGAGCTCGAGGTGAACAGCAGCAGCGCGCCCTTGCTGGCGGCCAGGTGCGGGTAGAACTCCTGGGCGATGAAGATCGGGCCGAGGTAGTTGATCTCGGTGGCGGCATAGACCGTCTCCTCGGTCGTCTCGAGGAGCTCACCGCGCGGCAGCACCCCAGCCGTGTTGACGACGAAGTCGATGGTGCCGGCCTTGGCGATCGCCTCCTTCGCCGCGGCGGCGACGTCGGCGCGGCGGCCCACGTCGGTGTTGGTGGTCGAGCGGCTGAAGGTGAGCACCGTGGCGCCGTACGACTGCGCGAGCTCGGCGATGTCGGCGCCGATGCCGTAGCTGCCGCCGAACACGACCATCGTCTTGCCCTCGAGGGCGGCGCGGTAGCCCGCGTCGTCCTTCGCGCGCGGCAGGTCGATGCCGGTGAGCTGGAACAGCTTGTCGGCGATGAAGACGTCGATCGGCTCGGTGACCTTCATGTTCCGGTCGTCGCCGTGGACCACGATGATCGGCTCGTCGGGCAGGTACTTCAGCACCACGCTGCAGTCGTCGGTGGCGGTGAAGTCCGGGTCGCCGGCGGCGATCTCGTAGGCACGGGCGAGGACGTCGAGGCGGAACGCCTGCGGGGTCTGGCCCCGGCGCAGCGAGGCGCGCGGCGGGATGCTGCGGATGGTGTCGTCGGCGGCGACCTCGATGATCGTGTCGGCAGACGGGATCGCGACGTCGACGGCCGGGTAGCGCTCGAGCGCGGTGAAGCACTCGCCGATGATCCGCGGCGTGACCAGCGGGCGGACCGCGTCGTGGAGCAGGATCCGGGTCTGCGCGGCGTCGCCGGACGCGATGAGGTGGTCGATCGCGCGCTGCGTGGTGTCGTTGCGCGTCTCGCCGCCCTCGAGGATCGCGGTGACCTTGGGGTAGCCGCCGCCGCGGGTGATGTCGCGGACCGCGTCGGTGTGCCCGGGAGTCATCATCACGACGACCTCGTCGACGTCGGCGTGGTCGTGGAGCGCGAGCAGGGTGTGCTCGAGCAGGGTCTTGCCCGCGACCTTGATCAGCTGCTTCGGGATGTCGAGTCCGACCCGGCTCCCGACACCACCGGCGAGCAGGACGGCGACATTCCTCGTCATGGCAGGCAGTCTCCCACGCTGGTCGTTCAACCGCCGAGTCGCCGGCGGGCGCGGCGGGCCAGCTCGCGAGCCGCCGTACGACGGGCGCCGTCCTGGTCACGCTCGGCGTCCCAGTGCTCGGCGACCGCGCGGTGCCGGGACCAGACCGCGCGCTCGACCGGGCCGGCGAGCTCGCGGTGCTCGGGGCGGGGGTGGACCCCGGTGAGCTTGCTGATGATGCCGACGGCCAGGGCCGCCGCGGCGCCGGGATCGACCGCGGTGACCGGGGTGTTCTCGCCCTCGGCCGGCGCCAGCGCCCGGTCGGAGAGCAGGCCGAGGTCGCCGATCACCCGCGCCCCGGACGCGCCGATCCGCTCGGCCATCCCGGCTCCGATCTCGAGGGCCCGGTCGATCGCCCAGCCGGGGGTGAGCAGCCGCTCGGCGGCAGGGTCGGGGGGCGCGGCCTGCAGCCCGCGCGCGGCGCCGAAGCGGATGAACCTGCCGTGGTCGGCGCTGGTCCACGGCGCCCGGGCGGTCCGGTCGACGAGCGCCTGCATCAGGGTCGCCTCGGCGAAGGTCAGCGACCGGTTCGTCTTGTCGGCCGGCGGCCGGAGCAGGCCGTCGGGGAGCCCGAGCAGGCCCTCGAAGGCCGCCGGGAGCCCGCGGTGGTCGCGG
Source organism: Nocardioides kongjuensis (assembly GCF_013409625.1). Lineage (NCBI taxonomy): Bacteria > Bacillati > Actinomycetota > Actinomycetes > Propionibacteriales > Nocardioidaceae > Nocardioides > Nocardioides kongjuensis. The sequence continues at coordinate 4,711,173 of NZ_JACCBF010000001.1, read as the reverse complement.
TCGTCGACGACGATCACCGTGACCCGGTCGGCGCCGACGAGCCCGACCCAGCGCTCGACCAGGCGGTCGTGCCGGTGCCGCAGCCAGAAGGAGGGCGTGGTCGCCCCGCCCTCGGGTGCGTCGGCCTGCTCGAGGACCTGCCGCAGCCACTCGTCGTACGGCGGCACGGGGACGTTCTGCCCGTACTGCTGCCACTGCGACCCGAGCAGCCGCACGATCGGGCGCACGGTGATCACGACGTGGGTCCGCGGCCCCAGGACGTCGAGGACGGTGCGGGCGCCCTCGTCGGTGGCCTCGCAGTAGACCTCGCTGCTGAGCACGCCGATCCGGGGCCGGCGGGCCCGCAGCTCGGCGACGAGGGCGTACCAGCGCTCACGGAAGGCGTCGATGTCCTTGCCCGGGTCGACCCGGCCCAGGGCGACCGCCATCGCGGCGTTCATCTCGTGGGCGAGCTCACCGGGGTAGGCGACGCCGTGCGCGGCCAGCGCAGGGCGGGCGTCCCACAGCGCCCCCTGCATCGCGGTGGTGCCCGTCTTGTAGGGACCGATGTGCACCAGCGTGGTGCCGTCGGGCAGCGGCTCGACGTCGTTCATCGCGCCCCCCTCAACCGGGCCACGAGGGCGCGGGCAGGCAGCTCCTCCACCGGTACGACGACCGGCCGGTCCGGCGCGAGGTCGGCCGGACGCTCGAGCTGGCCCAGCATCACCTCGATCGCGGCGTCGGCGGCGACGTCGATCGGAACCATGCCGCGCTCGGCCGGGACCGGCCAGAGCAGCGCGTCGCGGGGCCCGCTGATGGTCACCCCGTCGGCCTCCAGCTCGGCGAGGGCGGCACGGCAGGCCTCGCGCAGCGCACGCGCCTGGGCCGGGCCCAGGTCGGGGTCGGTGTCCAGGGCCCGGCTGATGCAGGCGGTGGCGTCGGTGACCCCGTCGACGGCGGTCTGCCAGGTGGGTGGCAGCAGCACCTCGACCTGCGCGACGATCGCGTCGGCGTACGCCCGCGCGATGTCCTGGCCGCCGGGCACGCTCTGGGGCGGGACCGGGTCGGCGTCGGTGTGGGTGGCCGCGGCAGCGACGTCGAAGCGCGGCCAGCGGCGACCGGAGGCGAGGGTGAGGAGCTCGTCGAGCGAGGTGACCTCGTCGAGGGAGACCGCGACGTGCACCGGCGCAACGCCGGAGTGGACCGCCCGCACCTGGTCCACCCAGGCGGCGAGGCCCGCGGACGTCGGCTCGGGCAGCAGCTCGGTGACGGCACCCACCACCAGCAGGGAGCGGTCGGTCGGGAGGTCGACCTCGACCACCGTGACGTCGGGCAGCTCGTCGTCGTCGCGGCTGACCCGCTCGTCCTCGAGCGAGGCCCACCAGGTGGGGACGGCGAAGGTGTTCATCCCGGCGTGCGCGTCGGGGACGTGGAGCAGGCTCACCTGCGCGTCACCCGCCGACGGGCACGACGGCCGAGCTCGCCGAGCAGCTCGCGGCCGCCGTACGTCGAGAGGTCGGGCCGAGCAGGCGCGGCGGCGGCCGCCTTGCCCGCGTGCTGGAGCGCAGCCGTGAACGCGACGTCCATCAGCCGGCCGGCGCTCTCGACGTCGACCGTGGTGGGCACCTCCACCTCCTCGGGGTAGTCGGCGGGATCGACGACCAGGTCGGCCAGGTCGCCGACGACGGTGACGCCGGAGGCCTCGACGGCGGCGTTCCACGCGACGGCGTACTCGTTGGCCTTCTCGGCGACCCAGCGGGGTGCGCGGATCGGGTGGGGCGTGGTGGTGTTCGTGTAGTCGCGCAGCGGGATCCGGGCCAGCACACCGATCACCTCCATCCAGGTGGGGTGGTCGCCGCCGTGGTCGGTCCAGGCGCGGTTGAAGTACCGCAGCATCTCGGCCTCGGGGTAGGGCAGGGAGGCGTTGCCCTCGGGCACCAGCCGGAGCACCTCGGGGACGCCCATCAGGCGCTCGAAGACCCGCAGGTTGTGCAGCCGGTCGACCGGGTCGGGGACGACGAGGACGATCCGGTCCTCGCCGAAGACCGGCCCCCACTCCTCGACGATCCGACGCAGGCTGAACCGGTGCAGCGACGGCATGAACTTCACGTAGTCGAGGCTCACCTCGCCCGCGACGCTCACCGCGGCGAACTGGTTCTGCGCCCACTCCTCCAGGGACTGGGTGCCGCGCCGGCGCAGCCACTGCTGCCACTGCGACACCATCAGCGGCGCCAGCGGCCGCAGCGTGACGACGACGTGGGTGTCGGCGCCGAGTTGCTCGGCGAGGTAGGAGATCCGCTCCCCCCTGGCGTGGCTCAGCGACTCGCTCGACCAGAAGGTGCACCGGGCCTCGGACTCGCGGAACTCCTTGGCCAGCTCCTCCCAGCGCCTCTCCCAGGTGCCCTGCCAGAAGTCGGCGAGGCCGCCCGCGGCGACCTGGCCGACCCGCATCTCGTGCCGGCCGTGGTTGACGTTGTGGGCGCCGAGCGCCTCGAGCTCGGGGCGGGCGCGGTCGAGCGCGCCCTGCAGCGCCGTCGTCCCGGTCTTCGGAAGGCCGATGTGGATGAACCGCGAGCCGTCCGGGAGGGCGTCGGGCAGGTCGACTGAGCGCATCGGGTGATCCTAGGACTCGGTGCCGAAGAAGGCCGCCGCCACCCGCTCGGCGGCACGGCCGTCCATGAACCGGCTGAACCGCGCGTGGAAGGCGGCCACCTCGTCGGCGTAGCGCCGCTGCAGGCCGTCGAGGTCGCGCAGCAGGTCGACGACCTGCTCGGCGGTGTCGACGTGCGGCCCCGGCGCGGTGGGGCCGTAGTCGTAGAGGAAGCCCCGCACACCGCCGACGTAGGTGTCGAGGTCGGGCACCAGGAACACCATCGGCCGGTTCGTGAGCGCGAAGTCGAAGCGCAGCGACGAGTAGTCGAGCACCGCGGCGTCGGCCGCCAGGATCAGGTCGTTGATCTCGGGGTACTCGGTGACGTCGAGGAAGCGGGTCGCGCCCGCGCCGTCGCCGGCGGGGTTGTGGAACCGGTGGCCGCGCAGCAGCAGGACGTAGTCGGGGCCCAGCTCGCGGGCCGCGGAGGCCACGTCGAGGTGGTGCACGGCGTCGGCCGCCCGCCAGTTGGTCGCCTGGTCGTCGCGCCAGGTGGGCGCGTAGAGGATCGCCTTCTGGTGGGGCTGGATGCCGAGCCGACGGCGTACGTCGTCGCGGACGGACGCGGCCCGCTCGCCGACGAGCACGTCGTCGCGGGGGTAGCCCGCGCTGTGGATCGGGCCGTCGTAGGCGTACTCGCGGCGGTAGTACTGGTCCATGTCGGGGTCCGGGGTGAGGATCAGGTCCCACTGCTGCGAGGTGCGGGCGAGCTCGAGCTCGATGCGTCGCGGCGGGTAGTGCTTGGCGTCCCACATCCGGATGCCCATCGACTTCGACGGGTAGCCGTGGAAGGTCTGCAGCAGGCGCTGGCCCGGGCGCTTGCGGAACCAGCGCTCGGGGTCGATGTTCATGCACAGCTGCCCGGCGGCTGCCATCACCCGGTACCACTCCCGGGTGGTCATCACCACGGGTACGGCGCCCTCCGGCACCCAGGAGGCGGCCGACGCGACACCCCAGTACAGCGTGAGGTCGGGGCGGGTGCGCCGCAGCTCGTGGTGCAGCGCGAGCTGGCTGTCGGTGGCGGAGGCACCGACGTAGGACTGGAAGTAGACCGAGTCCGGCTCGAGCGGGATGTCGCCCTCGGCGTACCACTCCTGGAGCTGGGTCTGGCCGTAGGGCACGCGCTCCTCGACAGGGACCGCGGGGAGCAGCTCGACGCCCGCGACCCGCCCCTCCTGCACGACGCGTGCGGAGTAGTCGGAGCCGACCATGAAGTGGTGGAGCCGGTCGATGCCGCTCTCGCTGAGGAGGGCCCGGGTGGTGGTGGTGCCGCTGGTGACGGCGAGCCAGAACCACGCAGGCGCGAGCGGGCGCTCCCCGAGGCCCCAACGGTCGGTCGTGAGGGTGAGGCTCGCGCGGACGCTGCCGTCGTCGGCCGCCGGCAGGTCGGTGGCGAGGACCTCGGTGCCGCCGACCTGGGTGAGCAGGGCCAGCCGGGCGCTGGCCTCGGGCGCGGCGCCGAGCCAGCGGGCGGTGACGTCGAGCCGGAGGCCCTCGACGGCGAGGTCGTCGACGACGAGCGTGCCGGCGGTCTCGTACAGCTCGGTGTCGCCCGACGGCGTGCGGGAGCCGACCAGCTCGCCCTCGCCGACGCCGAGCCACTGGGGTGCGCCGGCAGCCCAGCCGAGCGGCACCTCGCGGCCGTCGGCGGTCAGCACCTGGACCTGCCAGCGACGCTGACCGGTCCAGGCCGCGGGGAGCTGGAGGCGGAACGTCGCGGTGCCGTCGGGGCCGGCGGCGAGCTCGGCACGCACCTGCTGCGTGCCCTGCGCGACACGCAGGCCGGTGACCTTCGTGGTGGCGGGGTCGAGGGTGCCCTCGACGGCGCGCCCGGAGACGGTGAGGGTGCGCAGCCGCGGGCCGTGGTCGGGGCGGACCCGCAGGCCCACCACGTCGGAGCGGGGGTTGAACGCGACCACCGAGCCGGCGACCGGGCGCGGGGCGAGGTGGTCACGGCCGATGAAGCCGGCCGAGGCCTGCTCGTCGATGAGGGGGACGGCACCGGAGCGTCGTACGCCGTCGACGTCGATGTCGACCTCGAGGATCCAGGTCGCGGTGCCGTCGGCGCCGTGGGTGGCCGCGACCACGTCGGCGACGGGGACGACGGCGTCGAAGGCGCCCCAGGAGAAGTCCTGGTGGCGGCGCAGCGCCTGGTTGGCGCGGGCGTCGCGGAACTGGCGGACCTCGAGCGGGAACCGCTGCCCGGTGGTGCTGTCGACGAGTGCGCAGGCGATCGCAGGTGTCGCGGTCATGTGCACGAAGTCGACCGCCGCGAACACGGTCAGCTCGAGGGTGGTGGCATCGACCCAGCGGACCTCGCGCAGCATCGCGCGGAACCTGGTCTCGTCGGCGGTCATCTCGAACAGCTCCGGCGGGATGCCGAGCTCGGCGTCGTCGTGGTGCGGCAGCAGCGCCCACACCTTGCCGTCGCGCACCTCGGTGGGCCGGTTGCCGCGGGTGAACAGGCGCGCCCCGAGGAACTCCTCGAGCGCCTTGCGGTGGTCGTTGCGCAGCAGCCAGAGCTTGACCCGGGCCTCGGCGTTGAGCCGCGCCCAGACGTGCTCGTCGGCGGCGTCGAGCAGCATCGTGACGTGGTCGCGCAGGGTCTGCCACTGGTGCTCGTCGGCTCGCTCGACGTCGGCGATCAGCGGCTGCACGGCCGTGTCGAGCACGCCCCACAGGAACCACTCGCTCACCTCGGGCAGGCCGAGCGCCTCGACCCGGTGCCAGGTGTGGTCGTTGCGGTCGATCCAGCCGGCCAGGCCGCTGAGCACGTCGGGGACGGTGCCGACCTGGACGCCGTCGCGGCGGTCGGTGGGGATGTAGGTGAAGTCGGCGAGCAGGTCGAAGGCGCTCGCCCGCTCGAGCAGGCCGAGCGCGACGTCGGCGCCGTCGGGGAACTCGTCGGAGAAGCGCAGTCCGAGCTGTCGCCAGGTCGCCGTCGTGAAGAGCTTGTTGCCCAGGCCGAGGTCGGTGACGGCGACCGGGGTGGCGGCGAGCGTCGTACCCCGGACGGGGGTGTGGTGGGCGGCGTCGTACGCCGAGTCGGGGATCCAGCCGGCGATGTCGGGCTCGCGCATCGCGCCGACCACGACCGGAGAGCCGGAGCGGGCGTGGGCTTCGACCAAGCGCTCGATGCCGGTGTGGACGAAGTCGTCGCCGGCGTTGGTCACCACCACGACCAGCTCCCCCGACGCGGCGGCGACGCCGGCGTTGCGGGCTGCTGCGAGGGACTTCTCGACCTTGATCCGGGTCTTGATCCGCCAGTCCTGGGCGGCGTGCTCGCGGACGGTCGCGGTGACCCGCTGGTGGCGCCCGAAGCGCACGACGAGGATCTCGAGGTTGCGGTGGGTCTGCACCTTCAGCGAGTCCAGGCAGGTGCCGATCCGGGTCGTGTCGTCGTCGCTGACGGGCAGCACGACGGTGACCAGCGGGCCGGAGAACTCACCACGGAAGCGGCGGGTGGCGCGGCCGACGGGGCCGCGCAGTCGTCCGGGACCTGCCTTGGCGAGCCTGATCAGGCCCTGCTGGGCGCGGGCGCGGTCGAGTGCCACGGCGGCAGCGTCCTTCCGGGTCGATGGGTGGGTCGCCCGATGCTACCGAGCCGCCGAAGTGCCCCGTCTGGCGCCGCGAGGTGTCAGGCGGGGCGGCGGGCCTGGGCGCGGGCCCGGGCCTCGAGGGCGTGGATCTGGGAGGTGAGGACGTCGAGCTCGGCCTCGAGCTCGGCGACCCGGACGACGGCCTGGCCGGCGCGCTCCTCGGCGTCGGCGAGGCTCTTGGTGAGCCGGTCGGCGGTGCGCTGGGCCTCCTCGGCACGCTCACCGGCCTCCACCAGCTCGCGGCGGGCGTCGGCCAGCTCCGCGGCGGCGTCGCCGAGGCGCTTCTCGAGACGGGCGATGGTGGCGTCGCGCTTGGCGACCTTGCCCGTCATGTCGGCGGCGAACTCGACGTTCTCCGCCGTGCGGACCTCGGTCAGGTCGGCGTACGCACGCGCCTGGGCGGCCCGGTCCCGGGCGGCCTCCTGACGGGAGTCCAGGAGCTCGGTGTGGGTGATCTTGGTGGCGGCCGCGCCCAGGACGAGGGCGGCGCCCGCGGCGATCGTGACGAGGACCCAGGAGCCGGTCACGGCCGTGCCGGCGACGGCGAGCGTCGCGAGCACGAGGAGGAGCACAGCGACCAGGACCCGAGTGGAACGCTGACGGCGGCGGTTGCCGGACATGACAGGGGAAGTCATGCCTTGCACGGTATGCCTCCGCACCTGCGAGACGCCGCAGACACGCTTGTCACACTCGTCCCAACTGTCACAGCCGGCCAGCTGTCACAGCCGGGCTGGCGGTCAGCGGACGGGCCGGAGGGACGCCGTCCCGTCGCGGACGAGGATCCGGAAGGCGACCGGCGGGCGCGCGCCGGACTTCCGGTGCGGTCGCACCACCAGGCGGATCCCGGCGGGCAGGCGCTGACCCGGACCCACCTGCTGCTGCAACCAGGCCACCACGTCGGCCTCCGCGCCTCCGGCGGCAAGCATCTGGTTGGCCTGGCTCACGAGCCCGGCCGCCTCGGTCATCGCGGACACCTCCCAGAACAGGCGGGCCATCCGGTAGGGCTGCGACCTCCGGGGAGCCGACAGGTGGGGACGGCTCCATGCCCAGGTCTCGACGCAGGTGGTCGACCGGCGGACCACACCGGCACTGCTGAGCGTGGTGTTCACCGACTCGACCCTGGTCAGCCGGCCCTGGGCATCGGTCTGCGCGGTGATCGCGTCTCGCCACTCCGCGTCGCTGCCGGCGCCCAACGCCATCGTCCCGACGAAGGACGTTCCACCACCTGCCAGCGGCGTCGTGGCGAGCTCGGTCCACGGAGCACCGGCGTCGGCGAGGAGGGGGCCGTCCTCCCCGCCCCACAGGTCGTCGTCCCAGACCGCGCGGTCCCGCGTCCAGGCCGCCCTCATCGGCGCGCCGTGGACTCGCAAGGACCTGCGGACCGCTCCCGAGACCTTGAGGTAGCGGTAGCGCCCCTTGAAGACCGTCGCCTGCAGGGCACCGGATCCGTCGGTCCGCCGCCGCTGCGTGTGGGTCTTCGCGTCGAGCTCGACGACCGAGCCGTACCCACCGGTGACCGAGTCGGTGCAGTGCTGTTCGTAGGTGCCGCCGACCTTGCGCCACACCGTCAGGTACGACGCCCGGGCAGCCGCCTGCAGCGTCGCGACGGCCACGGGATCGGGCGCCGCGGCCGTGGCGTGCGCGTCGGCGGGGACGGCGACGATGGTGAGCGCGAGCGAGGAGACGAGAGCGATCAGGAGGCGCACGAGCAGACTCCTACCCGTCGTCGCGGACCCGACACGCCCTCTCGAGCAGCAATCCGGCGACGACCGCGGCGAGTGCGCACCCGGCGGCCACCAGCGAGCGCACCAGCCTCTCGTCGGCCAGCTCGGCGGAGTCGCCGATCCACGACAACGCGTAGCCGACGTACCCGCCGGTGACCAGCGCCGCGACGAGGGCGCTGGCCCGGGCGAGGACCAGCCGGTTCACGGCCTGGTGGGCCTCGAGCCGCTCACGGCGCACGTGGACGGCGCGGTGGGTCACCCACGCGACGTACCCGAGGATCGCGGCGAGCAGCAGCAGGGCGAGCGGCTGCGCCGGCGACACGAGCGGGGGCACGACGTCGAGGCGGTTGCACAGCGGGTGCACCGCCCAGCCGACGACCACGCCGACCACCGCCCAGCCCAGGACGGTGGGCAGGCCGGTGGGGCGAAGTCCGTCCGGTGACGGGTCGGAGGGGCCCGAGGGCTCCTGCTCGGGCTCCTGGACCGGGTCCCTCGTCACTCCGTCTCGAGCACCAGGTCGTCGCGCAGCTTGAGGCCGTCGGTGCCGACCTTCTCGAGCAGCTCGGCAACCGGGCCGTGGTCGAGCAGCTGCGCGTCGGCCTCGAGGTCGTGCCACGGCTTGAGCACGAAGGCACGCTCGTGGGCGCGGGGGTGCGGCAGGCGCAGCTCGTCGGTGTCGCTGCGGCGGTCGCCGACGACGATCAGGTCGACGTCGAGGGTGCGCGGGGCGTTCCTGACGTCGCTGCGCTCGCGCTCGAAGGCGTCCTCGATGGCCAGGGCACGGTCGAGCAGCCGGTGCGCCGACAGGGTCGTGTCGGCAAGAACGACGGCGTTGAGGAAGTCCGGTGCGTCCGGCGGGCTGTCGACCGGGGCGCTCTCGTAGACCGGCGACACACCGGTGATCCAGACCTCCGGGGTGTCCGCGAGCACACCGAGAGCTCCCTGCAGCGTCGCGAACCGCTCGCCCAGGTTGGACCCGAGTGCGATCACCACCCGACGGATCGGTCGCATCTCGCCGGTCAACGTGTCCGCGTCGACGATGTTCGGATTGGGGGTCTCGGTCATGCTGGGCCCTCTGCCTTCCCGGTTCGGTCTCCCACCACTGCCGCCTCACGGCGGCGGGTGATGGTGAGCTGTACGTCGGCGAACGTCGCCTTGATCGGCGCATCCGGCTTGTGGACGGTCACACGCACCCATTCAACACGAGGGTCCAACAGGCAGGTGTCCGCGATCCGCTGCGCGAGGGTCTCGATCAGGTCGACCGGGTCCCTCGTCACGGCAGCCACGACCTGATCGACGAGGCTTCCGTAGTCCACGGTGTCGCGCAAGTCGTCCGAGGCCGCCGCGGGGGCGGTGTCGACCGCGAGGGTCAGGTCGATCCTGAAGACCTGGCCGTCGCGTCGTTCGTGGTCGAAGACGCCGTGGTGGGCGAAGCACTCGATGCCGAGGATGCTCAGCTCGTCAGTCATTCTCGATCCCTCTCCGGCGCCACGGCCCGATCCGCGGCTGACCCCCACTGTGCCGCAACCGCCAAGGCGTCGCGGTGGGCACGCACATCGTGGACCCGCAGGCACCACACGGGCGCGCCACCCAGGCCGGCCGCGAGCAGGGCGCTCAGCGCCACGCCGGCCGCCTCCCGCTCCCCCACCGGGCGCGGCTGACCGGCCGCGTCCTCGAGCAGGCGCCCGAGGAAGGTCTTGCGGCTGCCCCCGACCAGCAGCGGGAACCCGAGGTCCGCCAGCTCGTCGAGGTGGCGCACCAGCTCCCAGTTGTGCTCGGGCAGCTTCGCGAAGCCCAGGCCCGGGTCGAGCACGATCCGGTCGTCCCGTACGCCGGCGGCCCGGATCGCGGCGACCCGCTCCGCCAGCTCGGCGCGCACCGCCGCGACGACCCCGTCGTCGTACTGCGCGAACTGCTGCATCCGGTCGCTGTGGGCACGCCAGTGCATCGCGACGTAGGTGACGCCGGTGCGGGCGACCACGTCGAGGATCGCCGGGTCGGCGAGCCCGCCGGAGACGTCGTTGACGATCCGCGCCCCGGCCGCGACGGCCCGGTCCGCGACCTCGGCGCGCATGGTGTCGACCGAGACGGTCGCCCCCTGCGCGGCCAGCGCCTCGATGACCGGCACGACGCGGTCGAGCTCCTCCGCGAGCAACGGCCGGGTCGCCCCGGGCCGGGTCGACTCACCGCCGACGTCGAGGATGTCGGCGCCCTCGGCGAGCAGCTCGCGGCCGTGCGCGATGGCGCGTTCGGGGTCGTCGTACCGCCCACCGTCGGAGAACGAGTCGGGCGTGACGTTGACGACCCCCATCACCAGGGGCGTCGACGGTCCGGTCATGCCCGAAACCCTAGACTCCCGCCATGGCCGAGGTTCCTCACGACCCCTCCGTGTCCGTGGTGATCCCGACCTACCGCTCCGGTCCGGGGCTGGACCGCGCGATCGCGTCGCTCGACGCCCAGACGCTGCCCCAGGACGATCTCGAGGTCCTGCTGCTCGACGACGGCTCCCCGGACGGGACCGCGGCCCGGATCGAGCAGATCGCGGCCGGCCGGGCGAACTACCGCGCGTTCGCGCTCGAGGCGTCCGGGTGGCCGAGCCGTCCGCGCAACATCGGCGTCCGCGAGGCCCGCGGCCGCTACGTGCTCTTCCTCGACCACGACGACGAGCTCTACCCCGATGCGTTGCGGGCCGCGGTCGTGCTGGGCGACGCGGCCGGGGCCGACGTGGTCAACGGCAAGGAGGTGCGGACCCAGATCGCCCGCTGGGGGCTCACCAACTACACCCACGACACGCACGACGCGAGCGGCGAACCGCTGCGCGGGCTGCTGCCGATGACGCCGCACAAGCTCTACCGGCGAGCGTTCCTGCTCGAGCACGACGTCCGCTTCCCCGAGGCTCCGCGGCACCTGTGGGAGGACCTGTTCTTCCACGTGGACGTGATCCGGCACGAGCCGAGGGTCGCGCTGCTGAGCTCCACGCCCTTCTACCACTGGCGCAAGACCGCCGAGAACAACTCAAGCTCCACCGACGGAACCAGGCTCGACTACAGCGGCGACCCCGAGTACTGGCCCTACCTCGACAAGCTGTTCCAGCTCGTCGTCGGCGTCGCGGAGCCCGCGATCCGCAACGAGCTGCTCGCCCAGAACGTCCACGTCCGCCTGGTGTCGCAGCTGGGCCAGCGAGCCTCCGGCACCGACGACGCGGGCGTCACGCAAGCGCGGGCCGAGGTCGCCCGGATGCTCGAGGCGTACGTCCCGGCCGAGCTCGACCTGCTGCTCCCCGAGCGCAGCCGGGTCGCGATCACCCTCTTCCGCGCCGGCCACGCGGACGCGGCGGCCGACTTCCTGCGCGACGGCATCGACCGCAAGCCCGACTTCACCGTCACTGCGGTCGACGACGCCGGTGACGGCAGCGTCACGGTGAGGGGCACGGTCGCCTGGAGCCGGGTGCCGGGGCAGCCCTTCGCCCGGCGTACGCCGACCGGCGAGGTCGTCCGCGACCTGCCCGAGCCGCTGGCCGGGCTGCTCGCCGAGCACGGCCTCACCCCGACCGCCGACGTCTCGGACGCCTTCGTGGACGTGGCGGTCCGGCACGCACCGACCCGCGTCAGCTGGCTGCTCCCGTCGACCTCGCAGGTCCGGCTGGTCGAGCAGGAGGACGGCACCCTCGAGCCGGCCGGCACCTTCTCGGCCCGCTTCGACCCCACCACCGCCGCGATGGGAGGCGCGCTGCCGACGGGCGCGCACCTCGTGCTGGGCATGTGCGAGCTCGACGGACGCACCGGCATCAAGCGGGCGTTCAGCGACCTCCCGGCCGGCACCCGCGTGGGTCCGGTCGTGCTCGACCACTCCGCCCAGGACGGACTGCTGCTGCGGCTGCCCGCCGAGGAGAGGCCCGCCCGCAAGGGGCTGCTCAGCCGCCTGCGCCGCTCGTAGGTCGTCGAGCGCCAGCGAGCGGCGTGCCGAGACGCGCCTCACCGGCGTCTGGGCCTAGAGCAGGTGGTTCGGCCCCGCGTCTGCGGCCTCGGCGAGCAGGTCGAGCAGGTAGCGGCCGTAGCCGCTCTTGAGCAGCGGCTTCGCGAGCTCCTCGAGCCTGGCGTCGTCGATGATCCCCAGCCGCCAGGCGATCTCCTCCGGCGCGCCGACCTTGGTGCCCTGCCGGGCCTCCAGCGCGCGCACGAAGTTGCTGGCGTCGTTGAGGTCGTCGAACGTGCCGGTGTCGAGCCACGCGGAGCCGCGCGGGAGCACCTCGACCTGGAGCCGGCCCTCGTCGAGGTACATCCGGTTGAGGTCGGTGATCTCCAGCTCGCCGCGAGCCGAGGGCTCGAGCGACTTGGCCTTCTCGACCACGTCGGAGCCGTAGAAGTAGAGGCCCGGCACGGCGTAGTGGCTGCGCGGCTTCTCGGGCTTCTCCTCCAGCGAGAGCGCCTTGCCCTCGGCGTCGAACTCGACGACGCCGTACGCCTTCGGGTCGGCCACGCGGTAGCCGAACACCGCGGCGCCGTCGAGGTCCTCGAAGCGCCGCAGGCGGGTGCCGAGGCCGGCGCCGTAGAAGATGTTGTCACCGAGCACCAGGCCGGCACCGCCGCCGTCGAGGTGCTCCTCGCCGATGAGGAAGGCCTGCGCGAGGCCGTCGGGCGAGGGCTGGACGGCGTAGGTGATCTCGATGCCGAACTGGCTGCCGTCGCCGAGCAGGCGGCGGAACTGGTCGGCCTCGTGGGGGGTCGTGATGACCAGGACCTCGCGGATGCCGGAGAGCATCAGCGTCGAGAGCGGGTAGTAGATCATCGGCTTGTCGTAGATCGGCATCAGCTGCTTGCTGATGGCGTGGGTGATCGGGTGCAACCGACTCCCCGTACCGCCCGCCAGGATGATCCCGCGCATCTCGTCTCCCACTCCTCGGCGCCTCGCTGGCTCCGTCTCGATGTCTCGACAGGGCATTGTCCTTCATACACTGTCGGACGTGCGCATCCTCGTGACCGGCGGAGCCGGGTTCATCGGCTCCAACTTCGTCCACCACCTCGTCCGCCACACCGACGCCACGGTGACGGTGCTCGACAAGCTGACCTACGCGGCGAGCCGCGAGTCGCTGGCCGGGCTGCCCGAGGACCGCGTGCAGCTGGTCGTCGGCGACATCGTCGACGCCGCCCTCGTCGAGCCGCTGGTCAACCAGCACGACGCGGTCGTCCACTACGCCGCCGAGTCGCACAACGACAACTCGCTCAACGACCCGTCGCCGTTCATCCAGACCAACCTGATCGGCACGTTCACGCTGCTGGAGGCGGTCCGCAAGGCCGGCGTCCGGTTCCACCACGTCTCCACCGACGAGGTCTACGGCGACCTGGAGCTCGACGACCCGAAGCGGTTCACCGAGGACACGCCCTACACCCCGTCGTCGCCGTACTCCGCCTCGAAGGCCGGCTCCGACCACCTCGTGCGCGCGTGGGTCCGCAGCTTCGGCGTGCAGGCCACGATCTCGAACTGCTCCAACAACTACGGCCCCTGGCAGCACATCGAGAAGTTCATCCCGCGCCAGATCACCGAGGTGGTCGACGGCCGCCGCCCGAAGCTCTACGGCTCGGGCGAGAACGTGCGCGACTGGATCCACACCGAGGACCACTCCTCCGCCGTGCTCCGGATCCTCGAGCAGGGCCGGATCGGCGAGACCTACCTGATCGGCGCCGACGGCGAGAAGTCGAACCTCGAGGTGGTCCGGATGATCCTGACCCTGATGGGTCGCGACGCCGACGACTTCGAGCACGTCACCGACCGCGCCGGCCACGACCTGCGCTACGCGATCGACTCCGGCAAGCTGCGCACCGAGCTCGGCTGGACGCCGCAGTACGGCGACTTCGAGGCCGGCCTCGCGCAGACCGTCGAGTGGTACCAGCAGAACGAGGCCTGGTGGCGTCCGAAGAAGGACGCCACCGAGGCGGCCTACGCCGCGAAGGGCCAGTGAGCGTGGGCGAGCTGCGCGTCGAGACGACGTCGATCCCGGGGCTGCTCGTCGTCCACCTGCCGGTGCACGGCGACGACCGTGGCTGGTTCAAGGAGAACTGGCAGCGCGAGAAGATGGTCGCGCTCGGCCTGCCCGACTTCGGCCCGGTGCAGAACAACATGAGCTACAACGCCGCGCGCGGCGCGACCCGCGGCATCCACACCGAGCCCTGGGACAAGTTCGTGTCCGTCGCGACCGGCAAGGTGTTCGCCGCGTGGGTGGACATGCGCGAGGGCGAGACGTTCGGGGCGACGTACTGGACCGAGGTCGACGAGAGCAAGGCGATCTTCGTGCCGCGCGGCGTCGGCAACTCCTACCAGGCGCTCGAGGACGGCACCGTCTACTCGTACCTGGTCAACGACCACTACGTCGCGGGCCGGGTCTACCCCGCGCTGAACCTCAAGGACGCGACCGCAGCCATCCCGTGGCCGATCCCCCTCGACTCCGAGGACGTCGAGATCTCGGCCAAGGACCTGGCCAACCCCGTGCTGGGCGACGTCGAGCCGATGGCGCCGAGGAAGACGCTCATCACCGGGTGCCGCGGTCAGCTCGGCCAGGCGCTCGCGCCGCTGTACCCGGGCGCGACGCTGGTCGACCTCGACGAGCTCGACCTGACCGACGACGCCGCCCTGGCCGCGTGGCCGTGGGAGGAGTACGGCCTGATCCTCAACGCCGCCGCCTACACCGCGGTCGACAAGGCCGAGACGCCCGAGGGCCGCCCTGTCGCCTGGGCCGCCAACGCGTCGGCTCCTGCCGCGCTCGCCCGGATCGCCGCTGCCCGGGGGATCACCCTCGTGCACTACTCGACCGACTACGTCTTCGACGGCTCGGAGGTCCCCGGCGGTCACACCGAGGAGGAGGCCTTCGCCCCTCTCGGCGTCTACGGCCAGACCAAGGCCGCCGGCGACCTCGCCGTCGCGGGCGCCCCGCGTCACTACGTCCTGCGCACCTCGTGGGTGATCGGCGAGGGCCACAACTTCGTGCGCACCATGGCCCGTCTCGCCGCGGACGGGGTCGACCCGGCGGTCGTCTCCGACCAGGTCGGACGGCTGACGTTCACCTCCGAGCTGGCCCGCGCGACCGCGCACCTGGTGGCCACCGGCGCGCCGTACGGCACCTACAACGTCACCAACAGCGGCACCGAGCGCTCGTGGGCCGACTACGCCCGCAAGGTCTTCGAGCTCACCGGCCACGACCCTGCCCGGGTCAGCACGGTGACCACCGAGGAGTACGGCGCCGGCAAGGACCTGTCCCCGCGGCCGCTCTACAGCACCCTCGCGCTCGACAAGCTCGCCTCCACCGGGTTCGTGAGCACCGACGCCGACGAGGCGCTGGCGGCGTACCTGGCCTGAGCGGGCGCGCTGAATGGATCCCCGGATGTCCGGGGGATCCATTCAGGGCGTCAAGGTCAGCCGCGCGGGCTGTGGATCAGCGCCATCGCCTCGGCACGGGTGGCTGCATCCTTGAGCATCGTGCCGCGGACGGCCGAGGTGATGGTGCGGGCGCCGGCCTTGCGGACGCCGCGCATGGTCATGCACAGGTGCTCGGCCTCGATCACGACGATCACCCCGCGGGCGCCGAGGAGCTCCATCAGCGAGTCGGCGACCTGGGTGGTCAGCCGCTCCTGGACCTGCGGGCGCTTGGCGTAGACGTCGACCAGGCGGGCCAGCTTGGACAGGCCGGTGATCTTGCCGGTCTCGGCCGGGATGTAGCCGACGTGGGCGACACCCGTGAACGGCACCAGGTGGTGCTCGCACATCGACCACAGCTCGATGTCGCGGACCAGCACCATCTCGTCGTGGCCGAGGTCGAAGGTGGTGGTCAGCACCTCCTCCGCCGACATCCGCAGGCCGGCGGTGAGCTCGGCGTACGCCCGGGCCACGCGGGCCGGGGTGTCCTTGAGACCCTCACGGTCCGGGTCCTCGCCGATGGCGGCCAGGAGCTCGCGGACGGCCGCCTCGGCGCGCTCGTGGTCGAACGCGCCCGTGCCCTCGCTCATGCCGAGGGCGCCGGCGGCTGCGGGTCGGTCGGCGGCGCGGACGGCGTCCCGCCGTAGACGTCGCCACCGGGTCCGGGCGGGGTCAGGATCTGGCCGCTGTCACCGGCGGCGGGCTCGGGGACCGAGCCGTTCTGCTCGGCACGGCGCCGGATCTCCTCGGGGATCTCGACCGGCGGGATGGTCGAGGGGATCCGGGTCGGGGAGCCGGTCCAGGCGGGCCGCTCGGGACGCAGGCGCAGCGCGGTGAAGATCTCCGCGACCTGCTCCTTGTCGAGCGTCTCCTTGTCGAGCAGCGCGAGGACGAGGGCGTCGAGCACGTCGCGGTTCTCGACGAGGATGTCGAAGGCCTCCTGGTGAGCGGCGGCGAGGAAGTTCTTGGTCTCCTCGTCGACGATCGCGGCGACGTCCTCGGAGTAGTTGCGCGAGTGGCCGAGGTCGCGGCCCAGGAACGGCTCGGAGTTGGACTCGCCGAGCTTGATCGCGCCGAGTCGCTCGGTCATGCCGTACTGGGTGACCATCGCGCGGGCCAGCGAGGTGGCCTTCTCGATGTCGTTGCCGGCACCGGTCGTCGGGTCGTGGAAGATGAGCTCCTCCGCGGCCCGGCCGCCCAGCATGTAGGCGAGCTTGTCGAGCATCTCCGAGCGGGTCTGGGAGTACTTGTCCTCGTCGGGCAGCACCATCGTGTAGCCCAGCGCCCGGCCGCGCGGCAGGATCGTGATCTTGTGGACCGGGTCGGTGCCCGGCAGCGCTGCCGCGACGAGGGCGTGGCCGCCCTCGTGGTAGGCGGTGATCAGCTTCTCCTTCTCCGTCATCAGACGGGTACGACGCTGCGGACCCGCGATCACGCGGTCGATCGCCTCGTCGAGGAGCGGCGCGGTGATGACCTTCTGGTTGCTGCGCGCGGTGAGCAGCGCGGCCTCGTTGAGCACGTTGGCGAGGTCGGCACCGGAGAAGCCGGGGGTACGACGCGCGACCGACATCAGGTCGACGTCGGGACCGAGCGGCTTGCCGCGCGAGTGGACCTCGAGGATCCGCTTGCGGCCGGCCAGGTCGGGCGCGTCGACCTGGATCTGGCGGTCGAACCGTCCCGGGCGCAGCAGCGCGGGGTCGAGGACGTCGGGACGGTTGGTGGCCGCGATCAGGATCACGCCGCCTCGCACGTCGAAGCCGTCCATCTCGACGAGGAGCTGGTTGAGGGTCTGCTCGCGCTCGTCGTGGCCGCCGCCCATGCCGGCGCCGCGGTGGCGCCCGACGGCGTCGATCTCGTCGATGAAGACGATCGCGGGCGCGTTCTCCTTGGCCTGCTCGAACAGGTCGCGGACGCGGGAGGCACCGACACCAACGAACATCTCGACGAAGTCCGAGCCGGAGATCGAGTAGAACGGGACCCCCGCCTCGCCGGCGACGGCGCGCGCGAGCAGGGTCTTGCCGGTGCCCGGCGGGCCGTAGAGCAGCACGCCCTTGGGGATCTTGGCGCCGACGGCCTGGAACTTCGCCGGCTCCTGGAGGAACTCCTTGATCTCGCCGAGCTCCTCGATCGCCTCGTCGCACCCGGCGACGTCGGCGAAGGTGGTCTTCGGCATGTCCTTGCTGATCATCTTGGCCTTGGACTTGCCGAACTGCATGACGCCCCGGCCACCGCCCTGGACGTTGTTCATCAAGAAGATGAACAGCAAGATGATCAGCGCGAACGGCAGCAGCGTCGCGAGGATCGAGCCCAGCAGGCTGGGCTTGGGGTTCTTGAAGTCGTACTTGTTGATCTTGCCGTCGGCCTTCTGCTGCTCGACCTGCTCGATCAGGCCCTGCTGCGCGCCGTCGACGTAGTAGGACAGGACCTTGTCACCCTGCTTGCGGGTGCCCTCGTTGAGCGTGGCCTCGATCGACTGGTCGCCGTCGACGAAGGTGATCTCGTCCACCTGGCCCTTGGCGATGTACGTCGACATCTGCGAGGTGGGGATCTCGTCGTACCCGCCTCCGGGTGCGAGGAACTCGAGAGCGAGGACGACGGCGAGGACCGCCACCACGATCCAGAGCCAGGGCCCCCTGAAAACGCGCTTCACAGACTTACTCGCTCCCCAACTCCGTCGACAAGGATCTGACGACGGTACACGCCGCCGACGGGTCCCATTCTGTCTGGTCCCTGGTTGGGCGGCGCGAGGAAGCCGCGATCAGGACGATGTTCAGGAGTAGACGCTGGGCGAGAGCGTGCCGATGTCGCGCATGTTGCGGTAGCTCTCGCGGTAGTCGAGGCCGTAGCCGACCACGAACTCGTTGGGGATGTCCCAGCCGACGTACCGGGGCTTGACGGGCATCTGGAGCGCCTCGGGCTTGCGCAGCAGGGTGGCGATCTCGACGCTCGCCGGGCCGCGGGAGCCGAGGTTGGAGGTCAGCCACGACAGGGTCAGGCCGGTGTCGATGATCTCGTCGACGATCAGGACGTGGCGCCCCGCGATGTCGGCGTCGAGGTCCTTGAGGATCCGCACGACGCCCGAGGACTTGGTGCCGGAGCCGTAGGACGACACGGCCATCCAGTCCATCTCGACGTGCTTGTTCAGGGCACGGGCGAGGTCGGCCATGATCATCACCGCGCCGCGCAGGACGCCCACGAGGACGAGGTCCTTGCCCTCGTAGTCGCGCTCGATCTCGGCTGCCATCTCGGCCACCCGGGCCTGGATCTGCGCCTCGGTGAAGAGCACCTCGACCAGGTCGTCCGCGACGTCGCTCGCATGCATGGCGTCAGCCTGCCACAGCAGTTCGGCGGAAGAGGAGGTGGGAGCGGTCGCGGTACGCCGTGACGTGACCCGGCAGCTGCACCTCACCGCCGCTCTCTCCGCTGGCGAGGCGCTGGAGCGCCGCGACGTGGACGTGGAACAGCTCGGCGTCGACCGCCCCGGCGGTGAGGGCCGCGAGGCGGAGCACCCGGCCGCCGAGGGCGGGCAGCAGGTCCTGGACGCCGGCGAGGTCGAGCCCGTCGGGACCGGCCAGGTCGTCGTACGCCGTCGCGGCGAGGGCGTCGAGCGCCTCGACGTCGGCGCGGACCTGGTCCGCGGTGCGGGCCAGGGTGGCGGCGATGCCGGGGCCGAGCTCGTCCTCGAGCACGGGCAGCACGCGCTGCCGGACGCGGACCCGCGCGAAGCCCGGGTCGGCGTTGTGGGGGTCGTCCCAGAACTCGATGCCGTCGGCCAGGCAGGCGGCGACGGTGTCGGCGCGGGCGACGTCGAGGAGGGGACGCCGGTAGTGGTCGAACGTCCGGCGCATCCCGGCCAGGCTGCGGCCACCGGAGCCGCGGGCCAGCCCGAGCAGGACGGTCTCGGCCTGGTCGTCGCGGGTGTGGCCGAGCAGCACGGCCTGGGCGGCGAAGTGCTCGCGGAGCTGGTCGAGGACGGCGTAGCGGGCCCGGCGGGCAGCCGCCTCGATCCCGAGCCCGGCCGGGTCGACCTGGACCCGGGCGGTCGCGGTCTCGTCGGCGCCCAGGCCCGCCATCTGCGCGACGACACGCGCCGCGTGCTCGCCCGAACCCTCCTGCAGGCCGTGGTCGACCGTCGCGCCGACCACCCGGAGCCCGGCCTTGTGGGCCTCGAAGACCGTGGCCGCGAGCAGGGCGAGCGAGTCGGCGCCGCCGGAGCAGGCCACCACCACGGTGGCGCCGGGGTCGAGGTCGACCAGCGTGCGTCGTACGCCCTGGCGGACGGCGGCGATCGCCGGGTGCAGGCCCATGTCAGGCCAGGACGCGCTTGACCCAGCCGTCGGGGTCGCTCAGGTCGGCCTTGCTGGGGAGGTTCTCGGGGCCGGCCCAGACGGCGTTGAACTCGTCCATGCCGACCCGGTCGACGACGGAGCGGACGAAGTGGGCGCCGTCGCGGTACTGCGCCATCTTGGCCTCCAGGCCGAGCAGTCGGCGCAGCACGCGGTCGAGCGCTCCGACGCCCTGGCGGCGCTTGGTGAACTTCTTGCGGATCTGGGCGACGCTCGGGATCACGGTCGGGCCGACGTCGTCCATCACGACGTCGGCGTGACCCTCGAGCAGCGACATCATCCCGGTGACGCGGTCGATGACCTCGAGCTGCTCGGGGGTGCTGAACATCTCGACGATGCTGCCGCCGTTGCGGCCGGCCTTGATCGCCTCGGTGATCCGCTCGAGGCCGCCCTCGAGGAAGCTGGCCGGCTCGACCGTGTCGCTGATGGCACGGATCTCCGAGAACAGGTGCTCTCGCATCCAGGGCACGGCGGTGAACTGGACCCGGTGGGTCTCCTCGTGCAGGCAGACCCAGAGCCGGAAGTCGTGGGGGTCGACGTCGAGCTCGCGCTCGACGTGGACGATGTTGGGCGCGACCAGCAGCAGCCGCCCGTGGGGCTCGTGGAACGGGTCGAACTGGCCGAGCACCTTGCCGGCGAGGAACCCGAGCAGCCCGCCGACCTCGGCACCGGTGACCTTCGCGCCGACCTTCAGCCCGATCCCGCTCGGCGGCTTGCTCGCGGCGATCTTCTCGATCATCGGCCGGGTCGCGACCGCGAAGCCCTCGGCGTTGGCCTGCACCCAGCCCGGCCGGTCGACGACCAGGATCGGCGCGGTGCCGTCCGGCGCGTCCAGCCCGGTGAACTCCCGCACCAGTCCGGTCGAGCGGTGGGCGCCCGCCCGGAGCTCGGCGACCGCCTCGTCCGCCTCGGCCCGGCTCACCACCGGCCCGTCCCCGGCCAGCCTGGACCCGAGCGCGACGGCGAGGCCCCAGTCGATCATCGGGGGCAGCGGCGCGGCGGGTGCGGTCATGCCCGGAAGCCTAGGCCGTGGGGTCGAACGCCGCCGGGAACGCCGTGCGTCAGCACCGGCAGGCACCGAGGCCGGCGGCCGCGGAGTCCATCGTGGTGCGGGCGAGCAGGGCCTTGTCCTTCTTGACCTTGTCGGCCATGAGCGCGAAGGCGAGCAGGTGCCCCTGGGCGTCGATGGCGATGCCGGCGAGCGAGGTGACACCGGTGAGGGTGCCGGTCTTGGCGCGCACGCGCCCGCGGCCGGCGGCGGGCCCGAGGTCCATCCGGTCGGTGAGCGAGCCGGTGTAGCCGGCGACCGGGAGCGCGGCCAGGAGCGGACGCAGCTGGGGATGGTCTGCCGAGGCGGCGAGGCGCAGCACGTCGACGAGGACGCCCGGTGCCAGCCGGTTGGCACGGGAGAGGCCGCTGCCGTCGTGGAGGACCGAGCCGCGCAGGTCGATGCCGTTGGCGGTCAGCACCCGCTCGACGGCCGCCTGGCCGCCGGTGAACGACCCGTCGCCGCTGTCGGCGATGCCGGCCTGGCGCAGCAGCACCTCGGCGGCGGCGTTGTCGCTGACCTCGACCAGGCGCTGCACGATCTGGGCGACCGTGGGGCTGGTGACCCGACCGACCTCGGTCGCGCCGGCCGGGGCGGTGGTCCGGGTCGGGTTGCCCGTCACCGCGATCCCGCGCCGGGCCAGTGCCTGCGCGAACGCGGTGGTGGCCTCCAGTGCGGGGTCGGCGACGGGCCCCTGCCCGGGGAGCGCCCGGCCCTCGTCGACCCACAACGCGCTGACCGGGTTGATCTCCTCGGGGATGTAGTCCGGCTTCCACGTCGGGTGGACCTGCGGGCCGGTGAACAGCGAGTCGTCGAAGCCGAGCTCGACGCTCGTCACGCCGGATGCCTTCAGGCTGCGGGCGGTCCGCTTGGCGAGGGTGCGGACGTCGGCCCGGTGGGGGTCGTACGTCGCCCCCGTGGGCGCGGCGTTGGGCTCGCGCGCCAGGAGCGGGTCGCCGCCGCCGACGAGGACCAGGCGGGGCGTCGTACCGCTGGCGTCGAGGACGGTGGTGGTCGCGAAGGTGTGCTCGGGGCCGAGCAGGAACAGAGCTGCGGTCGAGGTGACCAGCTTCGTCGTCGAGGCCGGGATGGCGACGCCGGCGCCCTCGGCCGCCTCGTACGCGTAGCCGGTGCCCTCGAGCGGGCCCACCGCGGCGATCACGTGGCGTCCCAGGGCGGCCGACCTCAGCGGGGACAGCGCCTGCTCCACCGCGCCCGCGTCGAGCGCGGCGGTGCCGTCGGCGGTCGGCGCCAGTGCGTCGGGCACGACGACCGGAGGCACGTCGACCTCCGGCGGCGGCGCGACCGCGGCCGGGTCGGCCGGCGTGCCGGCGTCGGCCCGCAGGTCGTGCCACCAGCGCTCGGCGGCCCCGGTCTGCCAGGCGACCCCGCCCCCCGCGAGCAGTGCCACCACCAGCACCCCGGAGAGCACGCGACGCCCCCGCCGGGTGCCCGGCTCGCGGTCCTTCTTGGCCACGGTTCTCCTTCCGGGAGTGCTCCCCGACTGCGCGTTCCGGGACATTGTGCGGGACAATGCTGCGAACAACGGCGCCGGGCAGGTTCACAGCTCCCGCGAGCACGTCCGCGCCAGACCCGATCGTCAGCCCCGACCGGGCCGAGAGTGTGGAGGAAGACTGTGCTGGAGTTCGACGTCCTCGTGGAGATCCCCAAGGGGAGCCGCAACAAGTACGAGGTCGACCACGAGACCGGGCGCATGCGCCTCGACCGGTTCCTCTTCACCTCGACCATGTACCCCGCCGACTACGGCTACATCGAGGACACCCTCGGCCAGGACGGCGACCCGCTCGACGCGCTGGTCCTGCTCCAGGAGCCGACCTTCCCGGGCTGCCTGATCAAGTGCCGTGCGATCGGCATGTTCCGGATGACCGACGAGGCCGGCGGCGACGACAAGGTCCTCTGCGTCCCCGCGGGCGACCCGCGCATGGAGCACCTGCGCGACATCAACCACGTGCCGAACTTCGACCGGCTCGAGATCCAGCACTTCTTCGAGGTCTACAAGGACCTCGAGCCCGGCAAGTCCGTCGAGGGCGCCGACTGGGTCGGCCGCACCGAGGCCGAGGCCGAGATCGTCGCCTCGTTCGAGCGTTTCAAGACTCACTGAGTCATTGGGCGCTCGCTGCGCTCGCGCATGTCGAGCGCGCTTTGGCGCGTCGCCTTCCTCCGCTCCGCTCGTTCCTCGCTCCGCTCCGTCCAGGCAACGCGGCGCGCTCGACGACATTCAGCCGCATCTCATGCTCCTTGCATGAGGTGCGGCTGAGCGGCTTTTCGTCGGGCGCCAAGGGCGCCGACATGCGAGCGAAGCGAGCCAAACCAACACCGCGAGTCACTCACGAGACGCATCCCCCGGAAGCATCCCTTCGTCGAGCCCTAACGAGGCCCCAGCAGCAGAGCCAGCCCTGCGGCGATCGCCGCGGGGCTGTCGTCGTACTCGGGCGGCATCGTCACGAAGCTGAGGGCCAGCCGGGCGAGCGTACGGGCGAGCTCGCGTACGACGGCCGGGTCGGTGCCCGGCCAGGCCGCGCCGGCCGCGGCCTCGAGCTGCTCGGCGACCCGGACCAGCAGCGGGCCGGCGTCGGTGGTCACGATCCGAACCAGGTCGTGGTGAGCGTCGCCGGCGCGGACCCGGTCGATCAGCGGGTCCTCGGCGGCGGTCTCGAGGAACAGCCGGAGGCCCTCCTCGAGCCCCCGGCGCGGGTCGTCGGCGTGGGCGGCGAGGGTCTCGGCGATCAGCGCGCACAGGGCATCGGCGAGGTGGACGGTGTAGGCCTGCGCGAGGCCGTAGCGCGAGCCGAAGGCGTTGTAGAGCGTCTGCCGGCTGACCCCGGCATCGCGGGCGACGGCCTCGAGCGTGACGTCGCCCCAGGGGCGTTCGAGCAGGAGGGCGCGCAGGGCCGCGAAGACAGCGGTGCGACGTTCCGCGGCGGCACTCACGTGCGCGCGTCTCCGCGCTTGACCCCACGGAAGTACGCGATCGCGCCGCTGCGCTCGAGGACCACGTCGGCGACGCCCTCGCGGGCGAGCCAGTCCTCGAGGTCGTCGCTGGTGCATCCCGGTCCGAGGAGCCCGGCGACCCGGCCGACCCGGCGCAGCGGCTCGAACCGGATCCCGGTGTCGTTGAGGAGCGCGCTGCCGGTGAGCACCCCGCCGGGGCGGAGCACCCGGGCCATCTCGACGACGGCCCGCTCGGGGTCGGGGAAGCAGTGCAGGCCCGTGAACGTGACGACGAGGTCGAAGGAACCGTCCTCGAACGGCAGGTCGCCGACGTCGGCGATCCGCGGCACGACCTGGTCGGCGACACCGCGGCGCTCGGCGACCCGCATCGTGCGGTCCAGCATGGTCTGCGCGATGTCGCCGGCGACGTACTCCACGCCCTGCCCGGACCGCAGGCCGCGCAGCGCGACCCCACCACCGCAGGGGATGTCGAGGACCCGGCTGCCGGCGGGCTGGCGGCCGATCTCGTCGGCGGCGCGGTAGAGCCGGCGCAGGTCGCTGTTGATGCCCAGGCGCCACAGCGCACCGCCGGCGGTCGGGTGCTCGACCGTCCAGTCGTAGAAGGATGCCCACAGCGGGTCGTCCGACCAGCCGCCCAGCCCGGGGACGTGGGACAGGGCGGAACGGATCATGCCTCTCCTCCGATGAGGGCCTGGGCGCGCAGCAGCGCCTCCGGTACGGCGAACGCGTCGACCAGCTCGCGCGCGACGGGCCGCACCCGGCGGCACAGCTCGGCCACCTCGCGGGTGATCGCCTTCGAGCGCTGGGTGTTGAGGCGGCCGTGCTCGATGAACCACGCACGGTCGGCCTCGATGCCCGACAGCGCGTGCAGGTCGCAGAGCAGGTTGAGGGTGAGCCTCAGGTCGCCGTCCTCCATCGCGGCGACCTTGGCGGTGAACGCCTCCAGCACCAGCCGCTCGACGTGGGCACGGGCCGCCTGGATGACGTGGTCCTGCACCCGGGAGAACACCTCGCCGGGGACCATCCCGGAGTCGACGCCACGCTTGAGCCGCCGGGCGACGCCGCCGATGAGGTGCTCCTCGCGGAAGCGGTACATCGCCAGGTGGTAGTTGGGGTCGCGCAGGCCGCTGTCGGTGTGCCAGTCGTCCTTGCCGCCGGGCAGCGCGTCGCGGATCTGCTCGAACAGCCGGTGCACGCGGGTCCGCTCGAGCACGGTGTCGACGGCGAGGCCCGCGACGAAGCGGACCATCCCGAGCTGGTCGAGGTCGGAGAAGTCGCTGGCGTAGTCGGTCAGCAGGCCCTTGCCGACCAGCTGCAGCAGGACGTGGTTGTCGCCCTCGAAGGTCGTGAAGACGTCGGTGTCGGCCTTGAGCGCGGCGAACCGGTTGACGGCCAGGTAGCCCGCGCCGCCGCAGGCCTCACGGCACTCCTGGATGGTGTCGGTCGCGTGCCAGGTCGCCAGCGCCTTGGTGCCCGCGGCGCGGGACTCCAGCAGCCGCCGGGTCTCCTCGTCGTCGCGGATGCCGGAGAAGACGTCGTGCAGCTCGCCGGCGAGCACCTCCTGGGCGAAGTGCAGGGCGTAGGTCCGCGCCAGCCGGGGGAACAGCCGCCGCTGGTGCAGGCCGTAGTCGAGCAGCAGCTGCTCGGCGCCGCCCTCCTCGGTGCCGGTCTCGAACTGCCGGCGCTGGAGGCCGTAGCGGACGGCGATCGTCAGCGCCGACTTCGACGCGCTCACCCCGGCCGCGCCGACCGAGACCCGGCCCTGCACGAGGGTGCCGAGCATCGTGAAGAACCGTCGCCCCGCGCTCTCGATCTCGCTGACGTAGCTGCCGTCCTCGGTGACGTCGGCGAACCGGTTCAGCAACGCCTCGCGCGGCACCCGGACACCGTCGAACCAGATCCGGCCGTTGTCGACGCCGTTGAGGCCCATCTTGGCGCCGTCGTCCTCGATCCGGACGCCGGGCAGCGTCGCGCCGTCCTCGTCGCGCAGCGGTACGACGAGCGCGTGCACGCCGTGCCCCTCACCCCCAACCTCCAGCTGGGCGAACACCACCGCCACGCGCGCGTGCCTCGCCGCGTTGCCGATGTAGTCCTTGCCGGCGCTGTGCGTCGTGGTGGTGACCACGAACTCCGAGGTCGCCGGGTCGTAGGTCGCGACCGTGCCGAGCGCCTGGACGTTGCTGCCGTGCCCGGTCTCGGTCATCGCGAAGCAGCCGAGCAGCCGGCCGCTCACGACGTCGGCGAGGTACGCGTCGTGGTGACGCTTCGTGCCCAGCTGCAGGATCGCGCCGCCGAACAGGCCGAACTGCACGCCCACCTTGACCAGGACCGACAGGTCGCCGTACGCGAGGGACTCGAAGGCCGCGATCGAGGCGCCGATGTCGCCACCTCCGCCGTACTCCTTCGGGAAGCCCATCCCCGCCGCGCCGGTGCCCGCGATCTCGAGCACGACGTCCTTGACCCGCTCGCGGAACTCCGCGCGCGGCATCGTCTCGGCGTCCTCCAGCACGCAGGCGTACGACGGCAGCAGCTCGCGCACCGTGCGGCGGACGTCGGCGTACCTGCCGTCGAGCAGCTCGGTCAGCGCGGCGACGTCGACCGCCAGCTCGGGGGGCGCGGTCGCAGTGGACTCCTCGGCCATGGGGCGAACCTAGCGTCCCGGTCAGGGTCGCGCGTAGAGGTCCGGCGTGCGCCAGTAGTCGATCGACTCCAGGCTGACCGGGCGGCCGGTGCGCGGGGCGTGGATGATCTGCCCACCGCCGACGTACAGGGCGACGTGGAAGATCGCGCCCGGGCCGCCGTCGGACCAGAACACGAGGTCGCCGGGCCGGAGCTGGTCGCGGGTGATCGGCGTCGACTGCTCGTACTGCGCCACCGAGTAGTGCGGCAGCGACTTCCCGCCGGCCGCCCATGCCTTCTCGACCAGCCCGGAGCAGTCCCAGGCTGCGGGCCCGGCCGCGCCCCAGCGGTAGGGCTCACCGAGCTGGGCGCGGGCGAACGCGATGGCGGCCTGGGCGCCGTCGGCGGGCGCCGGGTCGGTCGCCGGGGTGGGCGCGTCGCCCTTGCCTCCCTTCGCGGCCTCGGCCTCCTTGGCCTCCTTGGCCTCCTTCGCCGCCTTGGCGTCGGCGGCAGCCTTCGCCGCCGCCTCGGCGTCGACGGCGGCCTGGTGGGCGCGGGCGACCGCGATGCTGACGCCCTGGAGGCGGGCGAGCCGCTTCACGAGTCGCGAACGACGACTCTCGATCCGCGCGGTGACCGTCTCGGCCTCCCGGGCCGCGGCCCGGGCCCGGTCGCGGGCCGTCCTCGCGTCGGCGAGCGCCCGGTCGGCCTCGGCCGACGCCGCGGCGGCCGCGTCGGCGGCCTCGGTGGCGGCGGTCGAGGCGGCGAGGTACTCGTCGCGCCGCTGGTCGAAGAGCGCCTGGACGTGCTCGTTGGCCGAGGTCTGCTCGAGCAGGGCGTCCACGCCGTCGGCGTCGACGATCGCCTCGACCAGGGACAGCTCGAGGCCCATCCCCTGGGCGGTGATCACGGCGTCGCGGAAGGCGTCCTCGTGCTCGGCCAGGGCCTGCGCGGCGGCCGTCGAGTCGGCGATCGCGCGCCGCTCGGCAGCCCGGGCGGTGTGCGCGGCCCAGCGGGCGCCGTTCCACGCCTCGCTCGCCTGCGCCGCCCGGATGGTCGCGCCGTCCAGCTCGGCAGCCGCGTCGGCGAGCCGCTGCTGGATGGCCGCGACGTCATCCTCGGCTGCGCCGGCGCGGTCCTGCGCTGCCTGCACGTCCGCCGCACTCGGTGCACCCGGCACGACCGGCGTCGGCGGGGTCGGGTCCGCCTGCGCGCCGGGGACGCAGACCACCGCCGTCAGGACGAGGGCGGCCAGGCCGGTACCGATGCTCGGGGAACGCACTCGCGTCACCGTAGTGCTCTTTTGTCACATGCGAAACAAAAATCTCAGAAATCTCATGTGGCACCGGCGTGTCGGGTTGACGAACTACATCGATGTAATTCGCGCTGCCGCCGGTGCCAGTTTCACCGGTCGGCCGGTGAAACTGGCACTGGGACGACAAAACTGGCGCTTGGACGACGATGCTTCCTCGGCCAAGCGCGAGTTTCACCGGCCGGCCGGTGAAACTGACTCGACCGCCGCACCGCAGCTCAGTCGACGTTGACGGGCACCTTGGAGGTGGTGGTGGTCGGGTGCGAGTGGCCGCGTTTGTCGAACTTCTGGCCGCTGGCGATGCCGCCGACGTAGAAGGAGACGACCGCGATCGCGATGCCGGCAAGGTCGTCGGCGACGTAGTGCCAGCCGAAGTACAGGGTCGCGACGACCGTGAGGCCGAAGTTCACCCAGAAGACGATCTTGAGGATCTTCGAGCGCAGCGTGTACTGGACCATCAGCGCGAAGAGCAGGGTGATCGCGCAGTGCAGGCTGGCGAAGCCGGCGATGGAGTTCACCGACTCGGTGGCACCGCCGTACAGCACGTTGCCGCGTGCCCTGACGATCGAGTTCATCAGGTCGGTGGTGCCGGTGTGGGCGAGACCGCCGGCGCCGTAGTACTCGGAGGTGTAGGCGATGCCGGGGCCGAGCGTGGGCAGCAGGTAGTAGGAGAGCGTGCCGAGCGACCAGGCCAGGCACTGCGAGGTCACGAACCAGTAGCCGAAGGAGTGGTTGCGCGACCACACCAGCCAGGCGGTGACGGCGAGGGGCACCAGCGGCAGGAACATCAGGTAGATCGGCGAGAGGATCTCGGCGGTGACCGTCTTGCCGAGCAGGCCGTGCAGCACGTCACTGGGGTCGTGGCCGAAGAAGATGACCCGGTCCAGGATGTGCAGCTCACGGTCGTACGACAACGCGCGGACCTCGCCGGGCGCGGCGTTCGGGTCGGAGCGCACGAAGGGCAGGAACGACTTGAGGTTCCGGTAGCTGACGTAGGTCAGGTAGAAGCTGATGACGCCGATCGCGACCAGCGTCGCGCGCTCCTTGGTCCAGTGCGTGCGCAGCCGCTCCCGGACGACGGGGACGACGCGGCTGGGCCGGCCGTGGGCCTTCCACAACGCCAGCGGCAGCAGGTCGAGGAGGAGGGCGCCGAACAGGAGCAGCGGCAGCCGGATGTACGACGGCCCGAGGAAGCTCCCCTCGGGGTCGAGGAGCCGGCGATCGAGCTTCCACGCGGTGAGGACCGCGATACCCAGCATGAGCGCGGCCGTGCCGATGAGAAGGGTGTAGGCGCGGCGGTACACCCGAGGGATCCTACGGTGCACTCCCAGCGGGTTCGGCCGCAGTGCTGGGCAGGACGGCGATTGCGTGCTCTGCGACACGTACGACGACCGGCTGGCCGGGTTGCGCGATCCACCCGGGCACCCCGACCGCGTCCAGCTCGCCGAGCCCGTCGAGGGCCACCACGAGCCGACCGGCGTCGGGCGTCGGGCGGAAGCTGACGACCGTGGCGGGGAGGCCGTCGACGAGGTCGGGGCCGGCCAGCAGGGCGGACGGGCGGAGGGCGACCTGGCCCGAGGGGCGGCCGAGGAGGATCGTGGCGGCCTCGGGGGTGAGGACGCGGGCATACCCGAGGAAGAGGGCCGTGGCGGCGTCGGCCGGGCGCGCCCAGACGTCACCGGTGGCGCCCTCCTGGACGATGCGGCCCTCCCGCATCACCGCCAGCCGGTCGGCGATCGCGAAGGCCTCGTCCTGGTCGTGCGTGACGAGCAGGGCCGTCGTACCGGCCTGGGTGAGGATCTGCCGGAGGTCCGCCGCGAGCCGACCGCGCAGGCCGGCGTCGAGGGCGCTCAGCGGCTCGTCGAGCAGCAGCAGCCGGGGTCTCGCGGCCAGGGAGCGGGCCAGGGCGACGCGTTGCCGCTCGCCGCCGGACAGCGTGCGCGGCAGTCGGTCGGCGTACCCACCGAGGCCGACCAGCTCGAGCAGGTCGTCGACCTCGGCGCGCACGGCGGCGCGGGAGGCGCCCTGCAGGCGGCGGGCGTAGCCGACGTTGCGGGCGACGGTGAGGTGGTCGAAGAGCTGGCCGTCCTGGAACATCAGCGCGAACCCGCGCCGGTGCGTCGGTACGCCGGTGAGGTCGGCGCCGTCCCAGGCGATCCGGCCCGACGACAGCGGCTCGAGGCCGGCGACCGCGCGCAGCAGCGTCGACTTCCCACAGCCGGACGGCCCGAGGACCGCGAGCACGTGGCCGTCCTCGACGCCCAGGTCCACGGCGTCGACCGCCACGGTCGCGTCGAAGGCGACACTCACTCCCTGCAGCTCCAGGCTCACCACGGACTCACCACGATCCCACTCCCGGCACACGCAGCCGCTCGACGACGAGGATGACACCGGCGGTCACGGCGGCGAGCACCACCGACGCGGCCATGGCGGTGCCGTAGTTCAGGGCGCCCGGGTGCCCGAGCAAGCGGTAGATCACGACCGGCAGGGTCGGCTCCGCGGGGCGCACGATGAACGAGGTCGCGCCGAACTCCCCCAGCGACACCGCGAAGGCGAAGCCCGCCGCGGCCAGCAGGGGCCGCCACACGACGGCCAGGTCGACCGTCTGCAGGGTCCGCAGCGGACCGGCGCCGAGCGAGGCCGCGGCCTGGCGCTGGCGGTCGTCGATGCCGGCGAGCACCGGCACGAGCGTCCGTACGACGAGGGGCAGCGCAACAAGCGCTTGGGCGATCGGCACCAGCAGCGGGCTGGCGCGCAGGTCGAGCGGCGGCTGGTCGAGGGCGATCAGGAAGCCGAAGCCGAGCGTGACCGCCGAGACGCCGAGCGGCAGCATGAAGAAGCCGTCGAGGATCGTCCGCGCCCGCCGTCCCGCTCTGCTGCGGACCTTCCGCGTCACCACGAACGCCACGACGAGCCCCAGGGACAGCGACATCCAGGTCGCGTCGACCGCGATCCGCAGGCTCGCCAGCAGCGCGTGGGTGACCGGCACCTGCAGCAGGCCGTCGGCGGAGCCGCCGAGCGCGCGGTAGGAGTCGAGGGTCCAGCGGCCCTCACGTCGTACCGAACCGATGACCAGCGCCACGACCGGCAGTGCCACGAGCGCAAGGGTGAGCGCCGTGACGACGAGCGCCGGCAGGTCGTGCGGGCGGGGGCGGGTGGGCGCGGCGGCGACCCGGCGCAGGGTGGGGTCGGGTACGGCGCGCAGCCGGCCGACCACGACGAGCAGCGCCACGACCGCCAGCATCTGCACGAGCGAGAGCGCGGCAGCGGCCGGCAGGTCGAGCAGGTCGGCGGTGAGCAGGTAGATCTCGGTCTCGACCGAGGAGTACCGCACGCCGCCGAGCACCAGCACCACCCCGAACGCGGTCGCGCAGAACAGGAAGACCACGCTGGCCGCGGAGACGATCGCCGGGCGCAGCGCGGGCAGGGTGACGGTGCGGAACACGGCGAGGGGCGTGGCACCGAGCGCGGCCGCAGCCTCGGCCGGCCGGCGGTCGAGGCCCTCCCAGGCGACGCCGACGGTGCGGATCACGACCGCCACGTTGAAGAAGACCAGGCCGATCAGGATCGCGGCCGGGGTGCCGTCGAGGTCGAGGAAGCCGAGCGGCCCCGACGACGAGATCAGCTCACGCACCGCGAGGCCGACGACCACGGTGGGCAGCACGAACGGGACGAGGAGCGCCGTGCGGACCAGGGCACGGCCGGGGAAGCGCAGCCGGTGCAGGACGTACGCCGCCGGCAGGCCGAGCAGCACCGCGCACGCGGTCGCGACCGTGCTGGTCCACACGGTGAACCACAGCACCCGGCCGGTGCGCGGGCGGCGCAGCACGTCGAGCACGGCGCCCGGGTCGAACGAGCCGTCCGGCCACACCCCGCGGTGGAGCATCGCCCCGACCGGCAGCACGAAGAAGACGGCGACGACGGCGACCGGGACCGCGGCGAGCAGTCCCAGCGCCAGTCGTCGGGTCACCGTCGCACCACCTATCGCGACACGATCTCCGTCCACTGCTCCAGCCACGCCTTGCGCTTCTCGGTGATCTCGGCCGGCGCGACCTGCTCGGTGGTCGCGGGCCGCTTCGCGAACTTCGCCCAGTCGGCGGGCAGCTCGACGGAGGCGTCGACCGGGAAGACGTACATCGACTCGGGCAGCGCGGCCTGGACCTCGGGCGAGAGCAGCCAGTCGATCACCGCGTGCGCGCCGGCGGTGTTGGTCGTGTCGCCGTGCAGCACGCCGGCGTACTCCACCTGCTCGAAGCAGCCGTCCAGCAGCGCGCTGGTCGTGGTCCGGTCGCCCGCCTTGGTCAGCGTGAACGCCGGCGAGGAGTCGTAGGACACGACGATCGGACGGTCTCCGCCGGAGAAGGTGAAGTCGGTGAAGTACGCGTCGGACCAGCCCTTCACGACCTTGGCGCCGTTGTCGACGAGCTCGGTCCAGTACGACGGCCAGCCGTCGCCGTACCTGGCTATCGTGGCCAGCAGGAAGGCCAGGCCGGGCGAGCTGGTGCTGGCGCCCGGGATCACGAAGAGATCCTTGTAGGCGGGCTTCGTCAGGTCGTCGAGGGTGGTCGGCGCCGGGATTCCCTTGGCCCGGAACCACGCGTCGTCGACGTTGACGCAGACGTTGCCGGTGTCGATCGGCGTGAGCGCGTGGTCGTCGTCGCCGTCGAGCTCGTGGGCGGCGGCGCCCTCCGGCAGGGTCGGCGCGTACGACGCGAACACGCCCTCGTCGACCGCACGCGTCGCGAAGGTGTTGTCGACGCCGAAGACGACGTCGCCGACCGGCTCGTCCTTGGTCAGCACCAGCTCGTTGGTCAATGCGCCCGCGTCCTCGAGCTTGCTGATCCTCAGGTCGTAGCCGGTGTCCTTCTCGAACGCCTTGACCAGCTCGTCGGGGATCGCGAACGACTCGTGGGTCACCAGCGTGACCGTCTTGTCGTCCGCCTTCTCGTGGTCGCTCTCGCTGCTGACCAGCGAGCAGCCGCTTGCGAGCAGGACCGTGGTGGAGAGGGCCACCAGGCTGAGGCGGCCGGTGAGCATGCGCGTACGCATCGGATGACTCCCTTCGCCGGTGCTAACCGGATCAGGTTCGGAGGGTCTGCGGCCCGCGCCGCACTCTCAGCACCCGGATGGTGCTCCCCTGTCGGACGCCTCCGATTCTAGGACGCCGTGTAGACCACGCCGTCCGGCAGGTCCACCGCGCTGGCCTGGCCCCGGGCGACGAGCAGGTCGAGGTGCGCCTTGGTCTCCATCGCGGCCATGCCCTGGCTGAACACGTCGAGCTCGCCGAACGCCCGCTCGTGCCGGGTCCAGCCGAGGTCCTTGGCCACGACGAGGGAGGTGGCGGAGCCGCGCTCCTTCAGGGACGCCAGGCACAGGTCGAGGCGGTCCTCGTGGTGGGCGAGGAGCTCGTCGACGCGCTGGTACGACGACGGAGCGACCGGGCCGTGCGCAGGCAGGATGCGCAGGTCGGGGAGCTCGCGCACCCGGGCGAGGGAGGCCATGAACTGGCCGAGGGGCTGGTCCGCGGGCGGGACGGTGAACCCGATCGACGGGGTGATCGTGGGGAGCACGTGGTCGCCGGAGAAGAGGACTCCCTCGGCCTGGTCGGCGAAGACGTAGTGGCCAGGGGTGTGGCCGGGGGTGTGCACGGCGTCGAGACGGCGACGGCCGACGTCGAAGCTGCGGTCGCCCTCGAGCCAGGTGTCGGGGAACGCCCAGTCGACGGGCTTCGGCAGCTCCCCGGGACCGGCCGCCCACAGCTGGGCGATCTCCTCCGCGCCGGCGGTGCGCAGCACCGCGAGGAAGGGGCTCTCGTCGAGCCCGTCGCGCCCGGCCCGGTGCAGGAGCTCGAGCGCCGGCTGCTCCTCGCGACCGAGGGCCACGTCGGCGCCGTACTCGTGCCCGAGGACGGTGGCCAGCGTGAAGTGGTCGCGGTGCACGTGGGTGACCAGGAACCGCTTGATGTCGCCGAAGCCCGAGCCGATCGAGCGCAGCGAGGTGTCGAGCAGCTCCCGGGCGACCGGGATCGACCAGCCGCCGTCGATCAGGGTGAGCCCGTCGTCGCCCTGGACGACGTACACGTTGATCGCCTTGAGCGCGTCCATCGGCAGCGGCAGCGGGATCCGGTGGATGCCCTCGGCGACCTCCCAGGCGCCCTCGTCGGCCCAGTGCCGACCCGAGTCGGGCGAGACGGCGTGTCCGGTGGCGATCCCTCCAGTGCTCATGAACGCACTCTAGGTGGCGTTCACATCCGGTCGCAGATCGGGTAGCCGGAGGTCGAGGTTCGGCTCCTGGATGCCGCCGTCGACCTCCAGCAGCTTGCCGGTGACGTACTTCCCGGCGGGCGAGGCGAGGTAGACCACCGCGGCGGCGATGTCCTCGGCCTCGCCGATCCTGCCGAGCGGCGTCGCCTCCTCGAGCTGGGTCTTCATCTCCGGCACCCCGGCCACGAACTCCAGCGCGCTGGTCATCACCGAGCCGACGAAGACGCCGTTGACCCGGATCTCCGGGTTGAGGTCGGTGGCGGCCAGCCGTGACCAGTGCGCGAGCGCCGCCTTGGCGGTGCCGTAGGCGAGGTACCCGCGCCCGGCCAGCCGGCCCATCGCCGAGGAGATCGAGGTGATCGACTTCTGCCGGCCCTCGCCCGCCGACCTCAGCATGAGCGGTACGGCGGCCCGGCTGAGCGCGTGCGCGGTGGCGACGTTGAAGTGGAAGGCCTCCTCCAGGTAGGCCACGTCGGTGTCGAGGAAGGCGTTCGGGATGGTGCCGCCGACGTTGTTCACGACGACGTCGAGCCGACCGAACTCGTCGAAGGCCGCATCGGCGAGCGCGGCGACCTCGTCGGTGTGCGCGAGGTTGGCCGGTACGACGAGCGCGCGGCGCCCGGCGTCCTCGATCCGGACCGCGACCTCCTTGAGCTGGGCCTCGGTGCGCGAGGAGATGACGACGTCCGCGCCGGCCTCGGCGAGGGCGATCGCGGTGGCCGCGCCGATGCCGCGGCCGGCGCCGGTGACGACGGCGACGTGGTCGGTGAGGCGGAACCGGTCGAGGATGCTCATCGCTCCCCCTCGGTGCCCGTGCCGGCGACCAGGCCACGGCCGGTGACCAGCGGGAGGTCGAGCGCGGTGACCAGCCCCGGCTTCGCGGCGACG
Source organism: Nocardioides kongjuensis (assembly GCF_013409625.1). Classification (NCBI taxonomy): domain Bacteria; kingdom Bacillati; phylum Actinomycetota; class Actinomycetes; order Propionibacteriales; family Nocardioidaceae; genus Nocardioides; species Nocardioides kongjuensis. The sequence goes on along the minus strand of NZ_JACCBF010000001.1, from coordinate 4,676,365 downwards.
ACGGCGGGGATCGCGTTGATCAGCCGCTGCGCGGTGACGATCATCCCGGAGACGTTGTGGTCGCCGTGCTCGCCGTGGTGGGTGAACTCGAGCTTCATGCAGGGCTCGCCGGTGATCTCGATCCGGTAGCAGCCGTCGCCCTCGGCGGGAGTGGGCCACTCGGGGACCTGGTCGGGCGCCGTACGCGTGACGTGCTCGAGGGTGACCCGCGGGACTCCGTCGACGGTGCCGATGACGCGGAAGCGGACGGCCCCCATGGTGCCTTCCGCCACGTCCAGCGACACGGTCTTCGTGTCCCGCTCGGCCGGGCGCCGGTCGACCTCCTCGACGAGCGGCTCGTCGAGCCTCACGCCCAGTCCCTCCGCGATCAGGCGCACCACCGGACCCCAGGCGGTGGTGAGGATCCCCGGCTCCCACAGCAGCGGCTTGGTGTCCGCGCCGTCGAGCGGCTGTCCGAAGCCGAACAGGTCGCGCATCACCACAGGCTGGTAGTACGTCGAGTAGTCGGCGATCTCGCTGACCACGACGTGGTCGATGCGCTGCGACAGCGAGGTCAGCACCAGCGGCAGCACGTCGTTGGCGAAGCCGGGGTCGATGCCGTTGACGTGCAGGCTGGCGTTGCCCTGCCGGCCGGCCTCGTCGATGGCCTCGATCATCTCGTCGGGAAGCGTGCCGGTGCGGTGCAGCAGGATGACCGGCCCCGACGAGACGACGTTGACACCGTCGCGGACCAGCTCGGTCAGGTCGGCGATCGACTCGAACACCCGGTCGTCGGTCATCGCGCCGTGCACGACGCAGTCGGGCCGGAGCGCGACCAGCTCGTCGCGGTCGGTGGTCGCCCTGATGCCGAGCTCGCGGTCGAGCCCGGCGAGCAGACCGGCGTCCTGGCCGTGCTTCTCGGGCGTCGAGGTCCACACCCCGACCAGCTCGAGGTCGGGATGGGCGTCGACGCCGACGATCGCGTGCCGCCCGATCGTCCCCGTGGACCAGACGACGACCCGCAGCGGCTTCTCCGGGATGACCTGTGACATGCGGGTCAATCTAGAACGAGTTCTAGTTTTGCGGAAGGGGTGCGCTGTCAGTTTCACCGGCCGGCCGGTGAAACTGGCGCTGGGACGAGGAAGCATCCTCGTCCCAGCGCCAGTTTTCTCGTCCCACCTCGAGTTACGTCAACCGACGCTCAGCGCGGGACGGGGATGACCTCGTCCGGCGCCCACTCGGGGCAGCGGGTGCCCGAGTAGATGGTCGGCATGCAGCGGTTGCAGTGGATGCAGGTCCCGCCGGCCGCCGTACCCGCGCGGAGCCTGTCGACCAGGTCCGGCTCGCGCAGCAGCGCCCGGCCCATCACGACGAAGTCGAAGCCGTCGGCCATCGCCTGCTGCATCGTCTCGAGCCGGTTGATGCCGCCGAGCAGCATGAGCGGCATCGCGACGGCGGAGCGGATCTCCAGCGCCTTGGGGCGGAAGTACGCCTCCTCGAAGGCGTAGCGCTTCATGAACCCGCGGCCCACCGGCGTCTTCATCCCCCACTTCACGAGCGGCGGCATGGTCTCGGCGAACTCCGCGACCGGGGCGTCGCCGCGGAAGAGGTACATCGGGTTCATCAGCGACGAGCCGCCCGACAGCTGCAGCGCGTCGAGGTGCCCGTCCGCCTCGAGCAGCTGGGCGAGCTCGATGCTCATCGCGGTCGTCACGCCGCCCGAGAAGCCGTCGGAGACGGAGACCTTGGCGCTCACCGCGACGGCGTCGCCGACCTCCTCGCGTACGACGCGCGCGACCTGCCGCGCGAGCCGGGCCCGTCGCTCGAGCGGGCCGCCCCAGCGGTCGCGGCGACGGTTGAGGCCGGGAGCGAGGAAGGACGAGATCAGGTACGAGTGCGCCATGTGCAGCTCGAGCACGTCGAAGCCGGCGCGGACGAGGGTGCGAGCCGTGTCGACGTACGCGCGGGTGACGCGGGTCAGGTCCTTCTCGGAGGCCGAGCGGATCATCTGCATCGACAGCGGGCTCGGCATCCGGCTGGCCGCGATCGCCGGCACGCCGTTGGAGCGACCGTTGGCGACCGGGCCGGCGTGGCCCACCTGGCCCGCGATGGCGGCGCCGGTGGCGTGGATCTCGTCGGCCAGCCGGGACAGGCCCGGCAGGGTGCGCTCCCCCACGACGATCTGCTCGCGGTGGGTGCGGCCGTCGGGCGCGACGGCCAGGTAGGCGACGGTCGTCAGTCCGACACCTCCGGCAGCCGGGGCGCGATGGTAGGCGATCAGCTCGTCGGTGACGACACCGTGCGGCGTGCGCCCCTCGAAGGTGGCCGCCTTGACCGTGCGGTTGCGCAGCCGGACCGGGCCCAGGTCGACGGGCGCGAAGACGTCGGGGATGCTCACGCGGCGCACTCTAGCCGCGAACTGAAACACGTTCTAGAAAGTCGCGCACCGGAAAAGCGAGAGAAAAGTGAGAACTCGTCATCTATTGCGGGCCCGACGACCGTCCTAGGCTCCGGAGCATGGCCAAGACGCTGTGGCGGGACCGGAACGAGTCGCTCGACCCGGAGACGGACTACGTCGAGATCTACCAGAACCTGGCGCTCTACGAGTTCACCTGGGACCTCACCCAGGCACTGAGCTTCGCGCTGTTCCGGACCTACGCCGTGCCGAGCATCGGCCGGCTCCTCGACGAGACCGGCGCGTTCACGGGCGCCGTCCAGAAGCGGTACGACGACACGGCGCTGCTCCTCGAGGCGCCGTTCGTCCACGGCTTCGACTCCGAGGCCGGCCGGACCGCGATGCGGCGGATCAACCAGATGCACCGCATGTACGACATCTCCAACGACGACTTCCGCTACGTGCTGTCGACCTTCGTCGTGGTCCCCAAGCGCTGGCTCGACGACTACGGCTGGCGCGCGCTCACCGACACCGAGCTGCGCGCGAGCGTCAACTACTACCGCGCGCTCGGGCGGCACATGGGGATCAAGGACATCCCGGAGACCTACGACGCGTTCATGCACCTGATGGACGACTACGAGCGCACGCACTTCGACTTCGACGCGGGCGGGCGACGGGTCGCCGACTCCACGCTGCACCTGCTCACGACCTTCTACCCGCGCCCGCTGCGCAAGCCGGTCGAGCTGTTCAGCCGCGCGCTGATGGACCAGCCGCTGCTCGACGCGTTCGCCTACACCGACCCCGGCCCGGTGGTCCGCCGGCTCAGTGTCGGTGCGATGCGGGCCCGGGCCCGGCTGCTGCGCTGGACGCCGTCGAACCGGGTGCCGACGTACACGGCCGACCTGCCGCGGATCAAGAGCTACCCCGACGGGTTCCAGCTCTCCGACCTCGGCACCTTCCCGGTGCCCGGCGTCGGCGGGTGCCCCGTGCGGCACGACGCATCGGCCTGACCCGCGGGCCCGGCCGGGGCGTCACCCGTTGAACTTGGGCGCCCGCTTCTCCACGAACGCGGCCACACCCTCACGCCCGTCGGGGCTCTCGGCGAGGGTGCGGATCGACAGGGACTCCTTGCGCAGCGCGGTCTCCGGCGTCGGCGCGGCGACCTCGCGCAGCAGCCGCTTGGCGGCGGCGTTCGCGGTGGCGGAGCCGGCGGCGAGGCCGTCGACGACCTGGTCGACGGTGGCGGCGAGCTCGTCAGCGGGTACGACGCGCGCGACCAGGCCGGCGTCGTACGCGTCCTGGGCGGTGAGCAGGTCGCCGAGCAGGGCCAGGCGCAGCGCGCGGTGCAGGCCGAGGCTGTGGACGAGCAGCGAGCTGCCGCCGTCGGGCGAGAGACCGACCTTGGTGTAGGCGAGGCTGAACTTCGCGCCGTCGGCGGCGATCACGACGTCGGCCGCGGCGGCGAGAGGGAAGCCGGCGCCCGCGGCCGTGCCCTGGACGGCGCTGACGACGATGGCGTCGGAGCGGACCAGCTCGCTGACGACGCGGTGCAGCGCCTCGGCGAGGTCGTCGATGAATCCGGCCACGTCGTCGGCGCCGGCGAAGGCGCCGAGGTCTCCCCCGACGGAGAAGAACCGGCCCTCGGCAGCGAGCACGACGACGCGCGCGCCGTCGCGCGCCGCGGACCGGACCGCGTCGTGCAGCTGGGCGACCGAGCCGTGATGGATCGGGTTGCCACGCTCGCCGTCGGCGAGGGTGATCCGGGCGACGCCGTCGGCGTACTCGTAGCGCACGAAGGTCTCGGTCATGCGCCCAACTATGGCCTAGTGGCTACGAGGCGCAGTCGCCGGTGTCGACCTCGCCGTCGTCGGTGCCGGGGGCGGTGCCGGCCCGGGCGCTGGACTGCACCTGCTGGGCGGTCAGCGCGTAGCCGGTCTCCGGGTCGGTCACCGAGGCGGCGAAGACGACGCCGGCGACCTTGCCCTGCGGCGTGACGATCGGGCCGCCGGAGTTGCCGGGGCGGACCAGGCCACGCAGGGAGTAGACCTCGCGGACCACGGTGCCGTTGCCGTAGATGTCGGGCGAGCGGAGGTTCTGCATCGCCCGGACGCGGCCGGTCTGGACGTCGAACGGGCCGTCCTGCGGGTAGCCGACGATCGCGACCGGATCCTCGGCGCCGACGGTGGTGTCGAACCTGAGCACCGGTGCGTCGTCGGTCTCCAGCGCCAGGACGGCGATGTCGAGCTCGCGGTCGTAGAGCACGACCCGGGCGAGCTCGGTGCCGCCGCCGATGCTGACCTCGGGGTCGTCGACGCCGGCCACGACGTGGGCGTTGGTCATCACGCGGTCGGGCGCGAAGACGAAGCCGGTGCCCTCGACGCCGCGACCGCAGTCGTTGGCGCCACGGATCTTGACCACGCTGGACCGGGTCGCCTTGACCTGCTCGGTGCCCGGCAGGTCGGCCGGCCCGGGCGCCACCTCGACGATCCGCTCGGGGGCGAACGGCTCGAGGTAGCGGGGGAAGAAGCCGGTGCCGACGACGTTGTTGAAGGCCTGCAGCGCGTTGGGCGCCGACTCCGGCAGCACCTCGTTGACCTTCGAGAGCACGACCGAGCTGCGCACCATCGAGGTGACCGAGCCGATCCGGGTGCCGGAGATCGCGACGCCCAGCGCCCAGGCGACGAGCAGGACGGCGAGCCCGCTGAGCAGCGCGCCGCCGATGGCGTCGAGCGCCCGCGCGGGCTGCCAGGTGATCCGCTCCCGGACCCGGGCACCGGCGTACTGCAGCACGGCCTGGCCCAGCGAGGCGCACAGGATCACGATGAACAGCGCACCGAGCGAGACCGCCAGGGACGGCTCGAGGCTGCTGAGGACGAGGGGCGCGAGCAGGATCCCGCCGAGGCCGCCCGAGAGCAGGCCGATCGTCGCGAAGGCGCCGGTGATGAAGCCCTGCCAGTAGCCGGACAGGGCGTACGCCGCAACGAGGACGACGAGCAGCCAGTCGAGGACGTTCACGCGGGGCTCACTCGGCGGCTCACTCGTTGGGCTCCAAGATGTCCATGCCGTCCCCCGCGTCCTCGTCGGCAGCTGCCGCGGCGGCCGTCCGGCGGACGTGCTCGGCGAGCATGTAGTCCGGGAGATCATGCACCGGCGGGTCCGTCACTGGTGGGAGCCACCCGAGGAAGTCGAAGAACCGGGTCAGGATCCCGCCCGTGAACCCCCACAGGATGACGTCCTTGTCGGGACCGATCAGGAAGCCGGGGCCCATCCAGCCGCCGGGGTGGCGGACCTGGATCCGGTGCTCGGGGGCGAAGAGCTCCTCGAGCGTCACGCGGTGGATCGCGTGCACCTCCTCCGGCGAGGCGACCCGGATCGGAGCCGGGTCGCGCCACCAGCCGAGGACCGGCGTGACCGCGAAGTTGGACGGCGGCAACCACAGCTCCGGCAGCGTGCCGAAGACCTCGACCCCTGCCGGGTCGACCCCGATCTCCTCGTCCGCCTCGCGCAACGCGGCCTCGACCACGCTCTCGCCGGGGTCGATGCTGCCGCCCGGGAAGGAGACCTGGCCCGGGTGGGAGCGCATGTCGTGGGCCCGCTCGGTGAGCAGCACGTCGTGGTCGCCGAACAGCATGAGCACGGCGCCGCGGCGTACGGGCCTGTCCTTCGGCGGCAGGAACGCGGTCAGGTCGCTGCCCTGGATGGCGCGTGCGCCGGCAGCGACCGGGTGCAGCCAGTCGGGCAGGTCGGCGGGCAGGTCGCTCACTTCGCCGCCTTCGTGACGTCGATGCCGAGCTCCTCGCGGACCAGGGCGACCACCTCGTCGGCGGTGGTGACCCCGCCGACGTGGGGGCGGGAGACGGTGCCGTCGGCGGACACGAACAGGAAGAAGGGCAGGCCCTTGCCGAGCTCGGCGTCGGTCTTCTGCAGGTCGCCGCACGCGTCGGCCAGCGACGGGTAGGTGACACCGCTCTGCCTGGCCAGGTCGATCGCGGCGCCGGGGTAGGTGTCGAGGTAGTTGACGCCGATCACCCGGACCTGGTCGCCGTGCGCGGCGTAGAAGTCCTGCAGCGCAGGCATCTCCTTGCGGCACGGACCGCAGTTGGACGCCCAGAAGTTGAGGATCGCCGGGCCCTTGATCGCGTCCAGCCGCACGCTGCCCTTCTCGCCGAGGCAGTCGAGGTCGACCGACGGCAGCCCGGCGTCGGTGCCCGTCGCAGGGATCGTCCGGCAGCTGGCGATGCCCGCGGCCTCCCGGTCCCCGACGACGTCCTTGGCGGCGACGTCGACCTTGCACGCGAAGCTGGGCGCGACGCTGTCGCAGCCGGTGAGGAGGACCCCGGCGGCCAGGAGGGCCACCGCGGCGGCGCGCAGACGCATCAGTTGGGACCCTCGGTGCGGACCAGCTTCTCGGCCTCGACCGGGTCCGTCGGGCCGGTGCCGTACGACGGGCACCACCGCGCGACGGGGCAGGCACCGCACGCGGGCTTCTTGGCGTGGCAGCGGCGCCGCCCGTGCCAGATCAGGTGGTGCGACAGCATCGTCCAGTCCCGCTTGGGGAACAGCGCGCCGACGGCGTGCTCGACCTTCACCGGGTCGGTTTCGTCGGTGAAGCCGAGGCGCCGGGCCAGCCGCCCGAAGTGGGTGTCGACGGTGATGCCGGGGACGTCGAAGGCGTTGCCGAGGACCACGTTGGCGGTCTTGCGGCCCACACCGGGCAGGGTGACGAGGTCGTCGAGCCTCGCCGGCACCTGGCCGTCGTACTTCTCCACGAGGGCGGCGCTCAGCTTGAGCAGCGACTCGGTCTTGGCCCGGAAGAAGCCCAGCGGTCCGACGATCTGCTCGAGGTGGGCCCGGTCGGCCGCGGCCATCGACGCCGGGTCGGGGTAGGCGGCGAACAGCGTGGGGCGCACCGCGTTGACGCGCTTGTCGGTGGTCTGGGCGGACAGCACGGTGACCACGAGGCACTCGAAGGGGTTGTCGAAGTCGAGCTCGGCCTTCGCGTCCGGGTAGGTCTCCCCCAGCACCCGGTCGATCTTCCGCGCCCGCCTCACGAGCTGGGTCGACGTCTCCTCGGTGGTGTCGATCGGCCGCACGGACGCCACCCTACGGTGTGGGTACGACAGTCCCGTCCTGCGCGTCGTGTTAGGTGTGACATGCCGCACTGGCTAGGATGCCGCCGACCGGGTTTTACGTTCTTTGGAGGAAGCGTGGACAACGACGTACTCCGTCAGGCGCCACTGTTCAGTGCCCTCGACGACGAGGCGATGGCAGGGCTGCGCACGTCGCTGGCCACGACCCGGCTGCGCCGTGGTGAGGTGCTGTTCCACGAGGGCGACAGCGGCGACAAGCTGTACGTCGTCCTCGAGGGCAAGGTGAAGCTCGGCCGCACCTCCTCCGACGGGCGCGAGAACCTGCTCGCGATCATGGGCCCCGGCCAGATGTTCGGCGAGCTGTCGCTCTTCGACCCGGGTCCGCGCTCGGCGACCGTCACCTGCGTGACCGACGCGGAGTTCGCGTCGCTGTCGCACGAGGACCTGCTGCGCTGGCTCGAGGGTCGCCCCACCGTGGCCCGCGGGCTGCTCGCCCAGCTGGCCGCCCGGCTGCGCAAGGCCAACGACGTCGTCGCGGACCTCGTGTTCTCCGACGTGCCCGGCCGCGTCGCCAAGGCGCTGCTCGATCTCGCCGACCGCTTCGGCCGCACCGCGGACGACGGCGTCCACGTGCACCACGACCTCACCCAGGAGGAGCTCGCCCAGCTGGTCGGCGCCTCCCGCGAGACGGTCAACAAGGCGCTCGCCGACTTCGCGTCGCGCGGCTGGCTGCGCCTGGAGCCCCGTTCGGTCGTCATCCTCGACATGGAGCGGATGTCGCGCCGCGCGCGCTGACGCCTCGACGCACCGACGCCCCTCCACGCCACCGGCGTGGAGGGGCGTCGTCGTTCAGCGCCGCGCGAGGTATGCCAGCTGGGCGCGCACGGACCACTCCGCCGCGCCCCAGAGCGACTCGTCGACGTCGGCGTACACGACCTCGACGACCTGTCGTGGCAGCGTCGGGTCCTCGGCGACGTCCGCGGGGAGCTGCGCCGGCGACAGGCAGAGGCGCTGGAGCGCCTGCTCGACCTGGGCGAGGCGCTCGCGGCGGTGCACGACGTAGTGGTCGAGGACCCCGGCGGCGTCCGGGAGCACCGGGCCGTGGGCGGGCCACAGCGACCGCACCCGACCGGACGTGACGAGGGAGCGCATCCGGGCGATCGAGTCGAAGTACGAGCCGAGGTCGCCGTCGGGGTGGACGATCACCGTCGTGCCACGACCGAGCACCATGTCGCCGGTCAGCAGCGCACCGTCGGCGTCGACGACCAGTGAGATCGAGTCGGTGGTGTGGCCGGGGGTCGTGATGACCTCGACGTCGAGGCCCCCGACCGAGAGCACCTCGCCGTCGGCCAGGGGCTCCGAACGCCAGCACTGCGCCGGATCGAGCCCGCGCACGCCGCAGCCCATCCGCTCGGCGAACGCGCGGGCGGCCTCGGTGTGGTCGAGGTGGTGGTGGGTGACCACGACCGCCTCGACCTCGCCGGCGACCTCCGCGACGGCGTCGAGGTGCTCGTCGTGCAGCGGGCCCGGGTCGACGACGATCGAGCGGGCGGAGCCGGGCTCGCGCAGCACCCACGTGTTGGTGCCGTCGAGGGTCATGATGCCGGGGTTGGGGGCCAGCACGCAGCGGCCTCGGTCGCCGTGCTCGCCGCCGGTCCAGGACTGGGCTTCCACCGTCATCGACTCAGCTCCGGCGCGCCGCCAGCAGGGGCCGCAGCAGCTCGGGGATCGACAGCGTGAACCCGTCGCCGAGCGGCTCCACCTCGGGCATGAACATCTCCACGCTGCGCTCGGCGCTGGCCGCGATCACGGCGTCGACGGTGCCCATGGCCCCGATCTCCATGCAGGTGAGGTACGTCGGCGGCAGCATCGCCATCTCGCCGGCCTCGGTCTGCGCGACCGCCTCGTCGGCAGCCAGCCAGACGACCTCGGAGGACTCGGAGGAGACGTCGCGGGTGACCTGCCCCTCGGGCAGCTGGGCGACGAAGAACCACGTGCGGTAGCGCTTCGGCTCGAAGACCGGCGTGAGCCACCCGCTCCAGATGCCGAGCAGGTCGGTGCGCAGCACCAGTCCGCGGCGGTCCAGGAAGTCGGTCATCGCCAGCTCGCGCGACTCCAGCGCGACCCGATCAGCCTCCCAGTCCTCGCCGGTGGTGTCGGCGACGACGGAGCCGGCGGACGCGCCGGCCAGCAGGACACCGGACTCCTCGAAGGTCTCGCGGACCGCGGCGCAGACGAGCGCGCGGGCGACGTCCTCGCTCGTGCCGAGCCGGGCCGCCCACTCGGCGGGCTGGGGTCCGGCCCAGGCGACCGTGTGGTCGTAGTCGCGCGGGTCCACCCCGCCGCCGGGGAACACGCACATGCCGCCGGCGAAGTCCATCGTGGTCTGCCGGCGCAGCAGGTAGACCTCCGGGCGCCCCTGCGCGTCCGGGCGCTGCAGGACGACGGTCGCAGCATCGCGCGGCTGCGCGGCCTCGCGCCGCCCGTCGCCGTACTGCGCCGCGAGGTCCGCGACGTGCGCCGGCAACGGGATCGGCGGGAGGGGGATCCTCACAGGGCCGCCATGATCTCGGCGACGACCTCGACCTCGACCGGCGAGTCCAGCGGCAGCACGGGTACGCCGACCGCGGAGCGGGCGTGGATGCCGGCATCGCCGAAGACGTCGCCGAACAGGTCGGAGGCGCCGTTGGCGACCCCCGGCTGGCCGGTGAAGTCCGGCGCCGAGGCGACGAAGGCGACGACCTTGACGATCCGCACGTTGGCGAGGTCGCCCGCCACGGAGCGGATCGCGGCGATCGCATTCAGCGCGCACTGGCGGGCGCACTGGTAGGCCTCGTCCGGGCTCACCGTGTCGCCGACCTTGCCGGTCTCCATCAACGCGCCATCGCGCATCGGCAGCTGGCCGGCGGTGTAGACGTGGTCGCCGCTGCGGACGGCGGGGACGTACGCCGCCACCGGCGGAACGACCGCGGGAACCGTCAGGCCGAGCTCGGCCAGGCGCTCCTCGGGGGTGCTGTGCGCGGCCACGGCTCAGCCCTCGACCGGGCGCTTGAAGTAGGCGATGTCGTTGCCGCCCTGGCCCGGGATCAGGGTGACGAGCTCCCAGCCGTCCTGGCCGAAGTTGTTGAGGATCTGCGCCGCGACGTGGTTGAGGACGGGCGCCACCTGGTACTCCCACTTGGTCATGGACTGACCTTACTCAGACGGCATGGTCGTGTGGCGCGGGTCACAGGGTGTGCGACGATGCCGCGGTGAGCCTCGACAACGCCGTGTGGATGCTGACCGCGCTCGCCGCGGTGGTCGTGCTCCTGACCAGGATGCGGCTCTCCTCGGAGCACGCCCAGTCCGGCCACGCCGTCGTACCCCTCACGGTCGTCAACGCCCACACCCTGATCGGGGTGGTCGCGCTGGCGGTGTGGATCTACTACCTCACCTCTCCCAGCGGCGGCATCGGCGCGCTCGCACTGGTCGCCTGGTGGCTCGAGGTGCTGGTCGGGATCCTGATCCTGGCGCGGTGGTTCGCGCGCCCGGGCAAGCACGCCGCCGACACCACCGGCGACAGCTGGGCGGAAGGGCCGTCGCTGTCGATCCTCGGGCACGTCGGGATGCTGCTCGGCATCGCCTTCTTCACCTGGGTGGTCCTGGCCGACAAGATCGCCGGCTGAGCCCCGCCGAGCCCGCTGAGCCGGTCAGCCGTAGCGGTTCACGACCCAGAGCAGCTCGCGGTAGGTGTCGTCCTCCTCCGGCGGCGCCGGGTCGACGTCCTGCGAGGTGCGCAGCGTGTCCGGGTCGATCGGCGGGGGCAGGTGCTTGTAGCGCTCCAGCCGGGACTGCTCGGCCATGGCAACTCCTTCCGACATCTCCGATGGTACGTCGGCCGTGACGGATCCACCCGTGGTCTGACGTCCGGGCCTCCCGGCCCGTCTACGGTGGCCCGGTGCATCGGCAACCCTGGCGCCTCGGGCCGCGCGGCGAGCGGTGGTTCGACCTCGGGCTGACCGGGTTCCTGCTGCTGCCGGTGGTGCCGTACCTGCTTCTCGTCGACGCCGTCGACGGCGTGCTGATGGTCCTGCAGATCACCCCGCTCCTCGCCCGGCGCCGCCACCCCGTCGCGGTCTTCGCCCTCGTCGCCGGCGCGACGGCCGTGCAGCCGCTGGTCAACGACACCCCGTTGTGGAGCCAGTTCGCGTTCCCGGTCGCCCTCTACTCCGTCGCCCGCTACGCCGGCCCGCGCTGGGCTGCTGCCGCGCTCGGCACCGGTCTGGTCGGCGCCGCCATCGCCGCCGTCGACTGGCTGCGCGGCTTCGGCGCGAACCTGCTCACCCCCGAGAACGTCGCGGCGTACTCGGTCACGATCGGCCTGTTCGTCGTCGTCGCCTGGACGCTGGGCACGCTCGCCCGCACCCGTCAGGCGTACGTCGACGCGCTGGTCGAGCGCGGCGAGCGGCTCGAGCGCGAGGCGGCCCAGCAGGCAGCGTTGGCCGCGATGGAGGAGCGGCACCGGATCGCCCGCGAGATGCACGACGTCGTGGCGCACGGGCTGACCACGATCGTCGTGCAGGCCGACGGCGCCCGCGCTGCCGCTGCGCACGACCCGAGCGTGACCGGTCCGGCCCTCGCCACCATCGCCAGCACCGGGCGGGAGGCGATCGCCGAGCTGCGCCGGATGCTCGGCCTGCTGCGTGCGGAGGAGGCAACCACCGTCCCCCAGCCCCGGCTCGCCGACCTGCCGGCACTGCTGGACGAGGCGCGCGCCGCGGGCACCTCGGTCGACGGGCACGTGCCGGCCGGCCTGCCGGCCGTGTCGGACGGGGTGGCGCTGACGACGTACCGGATCGTGCAGGAGGCGCTGAGCAACGTCCGCAAGCACGCGGGGCCGGGTGCCGCTGCCCGCGTCGGGGTGCGGGTCGAGGACGGTGTCGTGGCGGTCGAGGTGGCCGACGACGGTCGTGGCGCGGCAGCACCGGACGACGGCCGCGGACTCGGCCTGGCCGGAATGCGCGAGCGGGTCGACGCCCACGGCGGCACCTTGACGGCCGGGCCGGTGCCGGGCGGCGGTTTCCGCGTGTGCGCGAGGATCCCCCTGTGACCGATGCTGGGAGCGAGCCGATCCGGGTGTTCCTCGTCGACGACCAGGACCTGGTCCGCGCCGGGTTCCGGATGCTCATCGACAGCCAACCCGACCTGACGGTCGTCGGCGAGGCCGGCGACGGCGGCCAGGCGCTGGAGCGGCTCTCGGTGACGCGCTGCGACGTCGTCCTCATGGACGTGCGGATGCCGCGCCTCGACGGTGTCGAGGCCACCCGACGCCTGGCCCAGTGGCCCGAGGCGCCCCAGGTGATCGTGCTGACCACCTTCGACCTCGACGAGTACGCCTTCGCCGCGATCCGCGCCGGCGCAGCGGCGTTCCTGCTCAAGGACGCCACCCCCGACACCCTCCTCGACGCCATCCGCACCGTCCACGCCGGCGACTCCGTCGTCGCCCCCAGCACCACCCGCCGCCTGCTCGACCACTTCGCCGGCGCCCTGCCCGACCCGTCGTCCACGGCCCCCGACGACCGGCTCGACGCCCTCACCGAGCGCGAGCGCGAGACCCTCGTCCTCGTCGGCCGGGGCCTCTCCAACGCCGAGATCGCCGCCGACTTCGTGGTCTCCGAAGCCACCGTGAAGACGCACGTCGGACGGCTGCTCGCCAAGACCGGCTCCCGGGACCGCGTGCAGCTGGTCGTGCTGGCGTACGAGACGGGACTGGTCGGCTCCTGACCGGTCGCACCCGAGGTCCACCCGTCGTCGTACACAGGATCAGCCCGTGGCCTGACGATCCGCCCGCCGATCCCGGCGAGGCTCGGTGCCATGACCTCCCTGCTCGCCGCCAGCGCTCGCGGCCTCACCAAGTCCTTCGGCCGCGGCGACACCCTCGTCCACGCCCTGCGCGGCGTCGACCTCGACCTCCCCGCGGGCCGGTTCACCGCGATCATGGGGCCCTCCGGGTCCGGCAAGTCCACGCTGATGCACTGCCTGGCCGGCCTGGACCAGCCGACGGGCGGCACCGTCACCGTCGCGGGCCAGCCCCTGGAGAACCTCGGCGACGACGCACTGACCCGGTTCCGCCGCGACCACGTGGGGTTCGTCTTCCAGGCGTTCAACCTGCTGCCGATGCTGAGCGCCGAGCAGAACATCTGGCTGCCGACCGAGCTCGCCGGTCGCGACCGCAGCAGCGAGGCGCAGCAGCGGTTCGCCGCCATCGTCGAGACCCTCGACCTCACCGAGCGACTCGGGCACCGGCCCTCGGAGCTGTCGGGTGGTCAGCAGCAGCGGGTCGCCATCGCGCGGGCGCTGCTGGCAGGGCCGGCGATCGTGTTCGCCGACGAGCCCACCGGCAACCTCGACAGCACCAGCTCGGCCGAGGTCCTCTCGCTGCTGCGCCAGTCCGTGCGCGAGCTCGGCCAGACCGTGGTGATGGTGACCCACGAGATCGAGGCGGCGCAGTACGCCGACGAGGTCGTCGTGCTCGCCGACGGCCGGATCACCGAGCGCCGCGAGGTCGCGGCCTGATGCGCACCGTGATCCTGGCGTCGCTGCGCACGCACACGCGCCGGTACGGCGCCGCGCTGCTCGCCGTCGTCATCGGCTCGGCGTTCATCGTGGTCACCGCCGCCCTGTCGTCGTCGATGCGGGCGGGCCTGACCGCCGGTCTCGCGGAGCCGTACGACGGCGCCACGGCCGTCGTCGACAGCCCCTCGGCCGCGGACGCAGGCACCCTCCTCGACGCCGCGCAGCAGGACGGCGCCGACGCGTGGCTGATCGGCTGGACGATGCAGCAGGTGGCCCTCGCCGGGAAGGTGATCGACACCGACACCGACATCGGCCAGCTCCCCGACCGACCCGACCGTCGTTGGCAGGACCTCGTCGCCGGCCGGTTCCCGGGCGGACCGGGCGAGGCCGTGGTCGACACGAACACCGCCAAGGTCGAGAAGGTCGCGGTCGGCGACCGGCTGCGGATCGGCACCGGAGCCAGCGCGCTCGACGTCACCGTGGTCGGGCTCGTCGACTCGCCGTCGACCTACGCCTATGCCTCGGTCTACGTGCTGTGGTCGGACCTCGCCCGGTGGCAGGACCAGCTGTTCGTGACCAGCCTCGCCTGGGCAGGTCCCGATGCAGCGTCGAGGATCGGCGCCGCCGTGGCGGACGCGGACGTCGAGTCCGTCGACGACTACGTCCAGGACCTCCAGCAGCAGGTCAACAACGGCGTCGACGTCGTCCAAGTGGTCGTGCTGCTGTTCGGCGCGATCGCCCTCGTGGTGGGGATCCTGGTCATCAACAACACCTTCACGATCCTGTTCGCCCAGCGCACGCGCGACTTCGCGCTGCTGCGCTGCGTCGGCGCGACCCGTCGTCAGGTGCTGCGCTCGGTCCGGCTCGAGTCGCTCGCGCTCGGGGTCCTCGCCGCCGTCATCGGCGTCCTGTCCGGGCTCGGCGTCGGCCACGGCCTGGTGGCGCTGGTCCGCGCGCAGTGGCCGCAGACCCGGCTCGGCGCACCCCACGTGAGCGCGGCCTGGCTCGCGGGGGCCGCCGCCGTGGCCGTCCTCGTCACCCTCGTGGCGGCCTGGTTGCCGACCCGCCGCGCCGTCCAGGTCAGCCCGCTCGCCGCCCTGCGCCCCGACGACAGCACCCGGGTCCGCACCCGCAGCGGCCGGATCCGGCTCACCCTCGGCGTCCTCGCCCTTGCCGCCGGTGCTCTCGGCCTGGCGGCGGCGGTCGCCACCGCCGACGTCGGCACCCTCGCGGCCGGCGGCATCCCGGTGTTCGCCGGCGTGCTGCTCCTCGGGCCGGTCCTGGTGCCCGCCCTGATCCGCGCGGCCGGGCCGCTCACGCACCGGCTGCTCGGACCGGCCGGACGCCTGGCCGCCGGCAACGCCGTGCGCAACCCGCGCCGGACCGCCGCCACGGCGGCCTCGCTGCTCGTCGGCGTCACCCTGACGACGGCGGTGCTCACGGGCATGGCGAGCTCCCGCAGCGCCCTCGCCGCCGACATGGACGAGCAGCACCCGATCGACCTGGCCGTCACCGGTGCCGCTCCGCTGCCCGGCGACACCCAGGCCAGGCTGCGGGCGATCGACGGGATCGCCGCCGCCGTACCCGTCCCCGGTGCGCTCGCCCGGATCGGCGACCTCGACCCGCTCCCCCTGCTGCCCGCGACGACCGCGGGCGCCGCGGAGGTGCTGCACGGCGACCTCCCGACGCCCGGGCCGCGGCAGGTCCTGGTCCCCTGGGACCTGATCGGCGACGGCGTCGAGGTCGGCGACGTCGTCCGGGTCACCGTCGGCGACAGGAGCCGGGACCTCCGGGTCGCCGGTGGCGAGGGCTGGGGCGAGGCCGCCCTGGTCCGCCGTACGACGCTCGCGAAGCTCGCCCCCGATGCCGGGACCCAGGCGGTGTGGCTGCGCGCCGCCGAGGACGCCGACCCCGAGGACCTGGCCGGCTCGGTCGAGGCCGTCGCCTCTCCACTCGACGCCGGCGTGGAGAACGGCCTGGCCAGGCGGGCGTACGTCGACACCCAGCTCGACGTGCTCACCGGTGGTGTCCTCGGCCTGCTCGCCATCGCCGTGCTCATCGCCCTGGTCGGCATCGGCAACACCCTCGGCCTGTCGGTGCTGGAGCGCGGCCGCGAGCACGCACTGTTGCGGGCGCTCGGCCTCACCCGTCGCCAGGTACGCCGGATGCTGGCCGCCGAGGCGGTGCTGCTGTCCGTCGTGGCGACCCTGATCGGCACCGCGCTGGGCGTGCTGTTCGCCTGGACCGGCGTCCGGGCGCTCGTGCAGCCCGCCGTCGACGGCGCGAGCCTGGTGCTGCCGTGGGGGCAGCTCGCGGCCGTGGTGACGACCTCCGCCCTGGCCGGCCTCGTCGCCGCGGTCCTGCCCTCGCGCAAGGCGTCCCGGGTCACGCCGGCCGCCGGGCTCTCGCTGGACTGATCCCCTGACGTGGGGGCGCACCACTAGGCTCCGTCGGGTGAGCGATTGGCCGAAGGTGCGTCTCCACGTCGTCACCGGCAAGGGCGGCACGGGCAAGTCGACCGTCGCGTCGGCCCTCGCGCTCGCCCTCGCGACCCGGGGCAGGAACGTGCTCCTGTGCGAGGTCGAGGGCCGCCAGGGCATCGCCCGGATGTTCGACGTCGACCCGCTGCCCTACCAGGAGCGGCGGCTGACGACCGGCCTCCCCGACGAGGACGGCGGTCGCGGCGTCGTGCACGCGCTGCACATCGACGCCGAGTCCGCGCTCCTGGAGTACCTCTCGATGTACTACCGGCTCGGCCGGGCCGGCAAGGCCCTCGACCGCTTCGGCGTCATCGAGTTCGCCACGACCATCGCGCCCGGCGTGCGCGACGTGCTGCTGACCGGCAAGGTCTACGAGGCCGTGCAGCGCAACAGCCGCAACAAGTCCGCCATCGAGTACGACGCCGTCGTGCTCGACGCGCCGCCGACCGGCCGGATCACGCAGTTCCTCAACGTCAGCAACGAGCTCGCCGGCCTGGCGAAGGTCGGACCGATCAAGGCCCAGTCCGACACGATGATGACCCTGTTCCGCTCCCCGCGCACCGCCGTGCACCTGGTCACCGTGCTCGAGGAGATGCCGGTGCAGGAGACCGCCGACGGCATCGCCGAGCTGCGGACGGCGAAGCTGCCCGTGGGCGGCGTGATCGTCAACCAGGTCCGGCCCCGCGACCTCGACGCCGACGACCTCGCGGCCGCCCGCGCCGGCACCCTCGACCGCGACCGGATCGAGGCCGACCTCGCCGCCGGCGGCATCACCGTCAGCCCCGCCCTCGTCGACGGCCTGCTCGCGGAGGCCGCCGACCACGCCGAGCGCCGGGCGCTCGAGGACTCGCAGCGCGAGCTGGTCGCCGGGCTCGACGTGCCGTCGTACGAGCTGCCGCGGATGGCGGGCGGCATCGACCTCGGCGGGCTCTACGAGCTCGCCGGCCTCCTCCGAGCGCAAGGGATGGCATAGCGATCATGGCCCGCAGCAGCGCCCACCGTCCCTCCCGTGTCGGTCCCGCCACCGGCCCCGGCCACCACGCCGACCCGCTCGACGTCGACGCCCTGCTCGACGACCCCCGGACCGGGATCATCGTGTGCTGCGGCTCCGGTGGCGTCGGCAAGACCACGACCAGCGCGGCGCTCGCGCTGCGCGCCGCCGAGCGCGGCCGGAAGGTCGTCGTGCTCACCATCGACCCGGCCCGCCGGCTCGCGCAGTCGATGGGGATCGAGGAGCTCGACAACACCCCGCGACCGGTCACCGGCGTGCAGGGCAGCGGCCACCTCGACGCGATGATGCTCGACATGAAGCGCACCTTCGACGAGGTGGTGCTCTCCCAGGCCAGCCCGGAGAAGGCCAGGCAGATCCTGGCCAATCCGTTCTACATCGCGCTGTCGAGCTCGTTCGCGGGCACGCAGGAATACATGGCCATGGAGAAGCTCGGCCAGATCCACCGCGATGCCCAGGACTCCGGGACCTACGACCTGATCGTCGTCGACACCCCGCCGTCGCGCTCGGCACTCGACTTCCTCGACGCACCCGAGCGCCTCTCCAGCTTCCTGGACGGCCGGTTCGTGCGGCTGCTGCTGATGCCCGCGAAGGGGCCGGCCAAGCTGATGACGGCCGGGATCGGCCTGATCACCAACGCGCTGACCAAGATCCTGGGGGCGCAGTTCCTCAAGGACCTGCAGACCTTCGTCACCGCGCTCGACACCGTCTTCGGCGGGTTCCGGCAGCGCGCGCAGCAGACCTACTCGCTGCTCAAGGCCGACGGCACGGCGTTCCTCGTGGTCGCCGCGCCCGAGGCGGACGCGCTGCGCGAGGCGGAGTACTTCGTCGAGCGGCTCAGCGAGGACGAGATGCCGCTGGCCGGCCTGGTCGTCAACCGCGCCAGCCCGGACCCGGGCGGCGAGCTGTCGGCCGACGAGGCGATGACCGCGGCCGAGCGGCTGCGGCGTACCGGCGACGGCTCGCTGACCGCCGGGCTGCTCCGGCTGCACGCCGACCGGGTGCGCATGGTCGAGCGCGAGCGCACGCTGCGGGAGCGGTTCGCGACCGCGCACCCCCAGGTGGCGACGGCCGTCGTACCGGCGCTCGCCGGTGACGTGCACGACCTCGACGGCCTGCGCCGGGTCGGCAACCTCCTCGCCCGACGCCACTGACCGAGGCCAGCAGCGCCGGAGAAGGCGGTTGTCTCCCGTCAGACGGCGGGGATGGTCTGCTCGTCGCGCGCGTCCTCGAGGACCTTGCGCCACGAGGCAGCCGGACGACGACGGAGGAGAGCACGACGCTCCCGCTCGGTCATGCCGCCCCAGACACCCCACTCGATCTGGTTGTCGAGCGCCTCGGCGAGGCACTCGGTGCGTACGGCGCAGCTGGTGCAGACCTGCTTCGCCTTGTTCTGCTCAGCGCCACGGACGAACAGCTGGTCCGGCTGCTGGTCCCGGCAGGCGGCGCGCGGCGCCCAATCCTCAACCCACATGTGTTGTCCCCTGTACTTCCCACATCCGAAGAGCCGTCGCCCCCACAGCGCTCGGTCTCCTCGACCGCTCCAAAGTAAAGGAGGATCGCCAAACTGGATATCACTCATCGGGCCCAACCTGCCTAGTCACATAGGACTAGGCAGGGAGCCGGTGCCCGACCCCCGACGAGTCGGGGCCGTGGGGCAGGGTCCCGTACCCTGACCGCATGTCTCGCACCCGGTTCGACGGCCTGCCCCCCGGGAAGGTCGCATCCCACCTCGGCGTGATGCTGCTCGTCGCAGTCGTGCTCGGCGTCGTCGTCTCCGGCCTGGCGATCCCGTTCGCCGGCGTGCTCGGCTTCTCCGCGCGCAACGTCTCCGAGTCGGTCGACGACCTGCCCCAGGAGCTCGAGACCGAGCAGCTCCCGCAGCGTACCGAGGTGCAGGACGCCGAGGGCAAGACGATCGCGACGCTCTACGACCAGAACCGGGTCAACGTCCCGCTGCGCCAGATCTCGCGGACCATGGTCGAGGCGATCGTCGCGATCGAGGACTTCCGCTTCTACCAGCACGGCGCACTCGACCTGAAGGGCACGCTGCGCGCGCTGCTCACCAACCAGGCGGCCGGTGGCGTCGCCCAGGGTGGGTCCTCGATCACCCAACAGCTGGTGAAGCTGACCCTGATCACCCAGGCGGAGGGCGACAAGGAGGCGATCCGGGCCGCCAAGGAGGACAGCTACGGCCGCAAGCTGCGCGAGCTGCGCTACGCGATCGCCCTCGAGAAGCGGCACAGCAAGGACTGGATCCTCGAGCGGTACCTCAACACGGCGTACTTCGGTGACGGCGCGTACGGCATCCAGGCGGCCGCCCAGCACTTCTTCGGCGTCAACGCCAAGGACCTCAAGCTGCGCCAGGCCGCGCTGCTGGCCGGTCTCGTGCAGAGCCCCGAGGCCTACAACCCGACGCGGAACGCCGCCCAGGCCAAGGTCCGTCGCGACGTCGTGCTCGAGCGGATGGCCCAGCTGAGCGTGATCTCGCAGGCCGACGCCGACAAGGCCAAGGACCGCAAGCTCGGCCTGCACGTTCAGGAGCAGCCCAACGGCTGCGTCAACTCCGAGGCCCAGTTCTTCTGCGACTACGTCGTGCGCTGGCTGATGGCCGACCCCGCCCTGGGCGCCACCGAGCAGGAGCGCAAGCGGCTGATCTTCAACGGCGGCCTCACCATCAAGACGACCGTCGACCTGCGCTACCAGAAGGCCGCGAACGCTGCCGTCGCCGCGCACGTCTACAAGGACGACCAGGCCATCGGCGGCCTCGCGCTCATCGAGCCCGGGACCGGCAACGTCAAGGGCCTGGCCCAGTCGCGGCCGATGGGCAAGAAGAAGGGCGAGACCTTCCTCAACTACACCGTGCCCACGCGGTACGGCGACGCGGCCGGCTTCCAGCCCGGCTCGACGTTCAAGGCGTTCGTGCTCGCCTCGGCGATCAACCAGGACATCCCGCTGACCCAGCGCTTCCCCGCGCCGCAGACGCTGACCGTCAACCTCCGTGACTTCACGACCTGCGACGGGCCCTACCAGAGCAGCGAGACCTGGAGCCCGAAGAACTCGACCAGCGCCTCGGCGGCGCCGAACCTCTACGAGGGAACCCAGAAGTCGGTCAACACCTTCTTCGTGAACCTCGAGAAGGCGACCGGCATCTGCGAGCCGTGGAAGCTGGCCCGCGAGATGGGCATCACCGAGCTCACCAAGGCCGCGCAGGTCCCGTCGTTCACCCTGGGCATCGCCGACGTGAGCCCGCTCGAGATGGCCGAGGCCTACGCGACCTTCGCCGCCCAGGGCCTGCACTGCGACGCCCGTCCCGTCACCGAGATCGCCGACGCGCAGGGCAACGTGCTGAAGAAGTACGAGAAGCAGTGCACCCAGGTGCTCGCCAGTCCCGTCGCGAACGCGGTCAACGACGTGCTGCGCGGCGTGGTCTCCTCCGGCGGCTTCGCTGCCGCGCAGTACCCGGGCCAGCCCGCGGCCGGCAAGACCGGTACCACCAGCGACAACAAGGCGGTGTGGTTCGTCGGCTACACGCCCAACCTCGCCGGCGCGGCGATGGTCGCCGGCGTGAACCCGCAGGGCCACCCCGAGTCGCTCGACGGCAAGGCCGTGGGCGGCCGGACCCTGTACTCGTCCTCCGGCTCCACGACCGCCGGCCCGATCTGGGGTGACGCCTTCAAGGCGGTGGCCCCGCTGCTCGACGACGTCGACTTCACCCGCCCGTCCTCGAGCGACGTACGCGGCCTGCTGATCACGGTCCCGGCCGTGTCCGGGAAGTCGTACGACGACGCGAAGGCGACCCTCGAGGGCCTCGGCTTCACGGTCGTCAACGGCGGCACCGTCGACTCCGCGGTCGGCCAGGGCCTGGTCGCCTACTCGGCGCCCGGCACCGGCGCGCGCCTCGCCTCCGGCGACACCGTCACGCTCTACGTCTCCGACGGCACGCCCAAGGTCAAGAAGGGCAAGGGGAAGAAGAACAAGGGCCACGGGAACGGCCGGGGCTGACCCCCGACCGTTCCGCCGCACGCGTCAGCCGAGCTGGCGGCGTACCTCCGCGGCGACGGCAGCGCCGTCGGCGCGACCCTTGACCTGCGGCTGCACGATGCCCATCACCTGGCCCATGGCCTTGGGCCCGGCGCCCGCAGCACCGGCCTGCTCGACGGCGGCGGTGACGATCGCGGCGATCTCCTCGGGGCCGAGCTGCTCGGGCAGGTAGTCCTGGATGACCGCGGCCTCGGCACGCTCCTTGGCAGCGCTCTCGGGGCGCTCGCCCTCCTCGAACGCAACCGCGGCCTCGCGGCGCTTCTTGGCCTCGGCCGCGAGCACGGTGAGGACCTCGTCGTCGGTGAGCTCCTTGGCGACCTTTCCGGCGACCTCGGCGTTGGTCACGGCGGTGAGGATCATCCGCAGCGTCGACGACCGGACCTCGTCGCGGGCCTTCATGGCGGTCGTGAGGTCGGTGCGCAGCTGGTCCTTGAGGGTGCTCATGCCTTGATTCTGCCCGCCGTGGGCGAGACTGGACGAATGGGATTCGGGAGTGCGCTGCTGCGGAGCGCCGGCGTCGGGGCGGGCCTCGGGGCGGCGGTGACGTCGTACGCCGCCTGGGAGGCCCGTCAGTACACGCTGCGCCGGCTCGACCTGCGGGTGCTGCCCGCCGGGATGCGGCCGGTGCGGGTGCTGCACCTCAGCGACCTCCACATGACCCCCGGCCAGACCCGCAAGCAGGAGTGGCTGCGCGGGCTCGCGCGGCTCGAGCCCGACCTGGTCATCGACACCGGCGACAACCTGGCCCACCGCGACTCCGTGCCCGCCGTGCTCGACAGCCTCGGCGGGCTGCTCGAGCGCCCGGGTGTGTTCGTGCACGGCTCCAACGACTACTTCGAGCCCGGCTTCCGCAACCCGATCGGCTACCTGCTGCCGGACGACGGCACCCGCCACACCCACGTCCCGCAGCTGCCGTGGCGCGACCTCAGCGCCGGCCTCACCGGTGCTGGCTGGGTCGACCTCACCAACCGCCGCGAGCAGGTCAAGGTCGGCGAGGCGGTGCTGGCCTTCGCCGGCGTCGACGACCCGCACCTCGAGTACGACGACCTCGCCGCCGTCGCCGGCCCCGCCGACGCCACGGCCGACCTGCGGCTCGCGGTCGCGCACGCGCCGTACCTGCGGGTGCTGGACCAGTTCGCCGCCGACGGGTACGACGCCATCGTCGCCGGCCATACCCACGGCGGCCAGGTCCGGCTGCCGTGGCCGGGCGGCTCGCGCGCGTACGCCACCAACTGCGACCTCGAGCCGGCCCGCGCTCGCGGCCTGCACCGCCACCCCGCCGACTCCCGCCCCGGCGACCCGGGCTCGGCCTGGCTGCACGTGTCGGCCGGCCTCGGCACCAACCCGTACACCCG
This sequence comes from Nocardioides kongjuensis, assembly GCF_013409625.1. Classification (NCBI taxonomy): domain Bacteria; kingdom Bacillati; phylum Actinomycetota; class Actinomycetes; order Propionibacteriales; family Nocardioidaceae; genus Nocardioides; species Nocardioides kongjuensis. The sequence continues at coordinate 4,653,458 of NZ_JACCBF010000001.1, read as the reverse complement.
GGTCCGGATCGCCTGCCGTCCCGAGGCCACGCTGCTCACGCTCCAGCCGCGGTGATCCCCGGCGGGGGTATCCCGATTGCAGGTCCGGGCCCTTGCTCCGCTATGCTCCCGTGCTTGTGAGTGGGCTTCTGCGAAGCCCATGATCGGCGGGCTGTGGCGCAGTTTGGTAGCGCGCCTCGTTCGGGACGAGGAGGCCGCAGGTTCAAATCCTGTCAGCCCGACAGCGTGAGGGGCGGATCCGGCGAGACCGGGTCCGCCCCCGCGACGTTTTCGCCGGATTCTTTACCGTGCGCGCGTCGCCGTGTCGCCCTGCGGCCACCCGTCGATCACCTGTGCGTTCGTGACACACTGCATGCCATGTCAGACGAGCAGGACAAGCTGAAGCTCAGCTTGGAGCCGCCCAAGCTGTTCGGGCGGAAGAAGAAGTCCGCCGAGTCGGCCGCCGCGCCCGCCCCGGCGGAAGCCGCTCCGCCTGCCCGTCCTGCTGCCCGTCCTGCTGCCCGTCCGGTCCCGGAGCCGGAGCGCGTCGCCGAGCCCGTCGCCGAGGTCGTGGAGCCCGAGCCCGCCGCCGAGCCCGTCGCCCAGGTCGTGGAGCCCGAGCCCGCCGCCGAGCCCGTCGCCCAGGTCGTGGAGCCCGAGCCTGCCGTCGAGCCGGACCCCGTGCCCGAGCCGACCGCGGTCCTGCCCGAGGTCGTCGAGCCCGAGCCTGCCGATGAGGCCACTGAGCCGGAGCCCGAGCCGACCGTCGTCGCGGAACCGGAACCGGAGCCGGAACCGGAGCCCGAGCCGGAGCCCGCGCCCGTCGTCACGGCCCCTACGCCCGCTCCGAAGCCGGTCCCCAAGCCCGCACCGAAGCCCGTTGTCCGGCCCGAGCCGGTCGTCGTGGACGTCGAGCCCGAGCCGGTGAGCACCGCGGCCCTGGAGGACGCCGAGATCGCCGCCCTTGGCGACGGCGGCCCGCTGCTGACCGTCTACCGCGCCGCGGCCCTCACCGGGCTCGTGGTGGGCGCGGCGATGGTCGTGCTGACCTGGCTGTCCCTGCGCGGCTGCGAGGCCGTCCGCGGGACGTCCTCGTGCGGTGGCGGTCCGGGGTTCCTGCTGCTGGTCGCCACGTTCGCGCTGTGCGTCCTGCTGGGCGCCCAGCTGCTCAAGGCGTTCGCGATCCCCGACCCGGGCAGCAGCAGCTTCCTGGCCGTCGGCCTGGTCGCCGTGGTGGCGCTGCTGTTCCTCATCGACCTGCTCGACCACTGGTCGACGCTGATCATCGTGCCGATCCTCAGCATCGGCGCCTACCTCGCCTCGGTCTGGGTCACCAAGACCTTCGTCGACCCTGCCGACGAGTAGCGCTGCCCCGCCACGGCCCCTGGCCGCTGTAACACGTGGTTCGCCGCTCTACCCGCCACGTGTCCCCTGTTCGGGGCCCGTGCAGACCCCCTTTCGCGGGGTCTTGGGTCGGGTAGTGCAGCGAACCACGTGTTACAGCGGACACGCGCCCCCGACAGCGGCGAACCACGTGTTACAGTACCATCAGCCCGCAACGCCGACGACCCGGCAGAAGATCACCTCAGCGGGGTCATCTTCTGCCGGGTCGGCGCAATTCTGCGGCCAACTGGGGCCGGGTCAGCGGGAGGCGGCGATCAGCTCCGCGATCTGGACCGTGTTGAGGGCGGCGCCCTTGCGCAGGTTGTCGTTGGAGACGAACAGCGCGAGGCCGCGGTCTCCGTCGACGCCCGGGTCCTGGCGGATCCGGCCGACGTACGACGGGTCCTTGCCGGCCGCGGCGAGCGGGTTGGGGATGTCGGCGAGCTCGACGCCCGGGGCCGAGGCGAGCAGCTCACGCGCCCGCTCGGGGGTCAGCGCCCTCGAGAACTCGGCGTTGATCGCCAGCGAGTGGCCGGTGAAGACGGGGACACGGACGCACAGGCCGGAGACCCGCAGGTCCGGGATCCCGAGGATCTTGCGGGACTCGTTGCGGAGCTTCTGCTCCTCGTCGGTCTCGTTGAGCCCGTCGTCCACGAGGTTGCCGGCGAACGGCAGCACGTTGTAGGCGATCGTCCTCTTGTAGACGCCCGGCTCGGGGAACGCGACGGCCTCGCCGTCGTACGCCAGCTCCCGCGCCTTGTCGCCGGCCGCAGCGACGCCGGTGGCGAGCTCCTCGACGCCGGCGATGCCGGAGCCGGAGACGGCCTGGTACGTCGAGGCGATCAGCCGGACCAGGCCGGCCTCCTCGTGCAGCGGCTTGAGCACCGGCATGGCGGCCATGGTGGTGCAGTTCGGGTTCGCGATGATCCCGCGACCGGCCTCGATCACCTCGCGGGCGGCCTCCGGGTTGACCTCGGAGACGACCAGCGGGATGGCCGGGTCCTTGCGGAAGGCCGAGGAGTTGTCGACGACGATCACGCCGGCGTCGACGAACCGCGGCACCAGCGCGCGCGACGCGGTGGCGCCGGCGGAGAACAGCGCGACGTCGAGCCCGGTCGGGTCGGCCGTCTCGGCGTCCTCGACGACGACCTCGCGGTCACCGAACTGGAGCACCTTCCCGGCAGAGCGGGCCGAGGAGAAGAAGCGGACCTGGTCGACCGGGAAGCTCCGCTCGAGCAGGATCTGCCGCATGGCGACGCCGACCTGGCCGGTCGCGCCGACGACTCCGATGTTGATGCCCATGGCTCAGCGCCCCGTTCCGCCGTACACGACGGCCTCGATCTCGTCCGACCCGAGGTCGAACGCCGCGTGGGCGGCGTTGACGGCCGCCTCGACCTGGGTCTCGGCCACGACGACCGAGACGCGGATCTCCGAGGTGGAGATCATCTCGATGTTGACGCCGGCCTCCGAGAGCGCCTCGAAGAAGCGCGCGGAGATGCCTGGCGACGAGCTCATGCCGGCGCCGACGATGGACACCTTGCCGACGCCGTCGTCGTAGAGCAGCGACTCGAAGCCGACCGACTCCTGCAGGCGCGACAGCGCCGTCATCGCGGTCTGGCCCTCGCCGGCGGGCAGCGTGAAGGAGATGTCCGTCAGGCTGGTCGCCGCGGCCGACACGTTCTGCACGATCATGTCGATGTTGATCTGCGCCTCGGCGACGGCGCGGAAGATCGCGGCCGCCTCGCCCGGCTTGTCCGGTACGCCGACCACGGTGATCTTGGCCTGGCTGCGGTCGTGGGCGACACCGGTGATGATCGCGGCTTCCATGGTGTTCTCCTGTGCGACGTCCTCGGCCTTGACGACCCAGGTGCCCTCCTTCTCGGAGAAGGAGGAGCGGACGTGGATGGGCATGTCGTAGCGGCGGGCGTACTCGACGCACCGCAGGTGCAGGATCTTGGCGCCCTGCGCGGCCATCTCGAGGGTCTCCTCGTAGGAGATCCGCGGGACCTTGCGGGCCCTGGGCTCGATGCGCGGGTCGGCGGTGAAGATGCCGTCGACGTCGGAGTAGATCTCGCACACGTCGGCCTCGAGCGCGACGGCCAGCGCCACCGCGGTGGTGTCGGAGCCGCCGCGCCCGAGCGTGGTGATGTCCTTGGTCGTCTGCGAGACGCCCTGGAAGCCGGCGACGATCGCGATCGCGCCCTCGCCGATGGCGGCCTCGATCCGGCCCGGCGTGACGTCGATGATCTTCGCGCGGCCGTGCTCGGCGTCGGTGATCACGCCGGCCTGGGAGCCGGTGAACGAGCGCGCCTCGTGGCCGAGGTCGTGGATCGCCATGGCCAGCACGGCCATCGAGATCCGCTCACCGGCGGTGAGCAGCATGTCCAGCTCGCGCGCGGGGGGCAGCGGGGACACCTCGTTGGCGAGGTCGATCAGGTCGTCCGTCGTGTCCCCCATCGCGGACACGACGACGACGACCTGGTGGCCGGCCTTCTTCGTGTTGACGATGCGCTGCGCGACGCGCTTGATCCCGGCGGCATCGGCGACCGACGAGCCGCCGTACTTCTGCACGACAATGCCCACGGGGGCTCACTCCTGGCGGTGGTCTCGGGGGAAGGGCAGGCCACGACGACGGGGCCGCCCCCGATTCTACGAGAGCGGGCTAGCCGTTTTCCGCGCTGTCCAGCACAGCGGACGCCGCCTCGACGAGCGCGAGCTCCTGGGTGGTGTCGAGATCGACGTCGAGCCGGTCGTGGGCGACCACGGAGAGCAGCGCCTTCATCGCCGACCCGGCCAGCGCCCCCCACGAGGAGACGTAGGAGAACTGCCACCACCACAGCGCCTCCTCCACGTCGCCGGCCTCGTAGTGGCGCACGCCGACGGCGAGGTCGGCCGCGATGCTGGTGAGGTCGTCGGAGAGCAGGCCCTCGACCACCTCGGGGGCGTAGGGGTCGAAGACGTAGCTGTAGGTGTCGAGCTGGCCGAGCAGGTTCGCCAGCTGCAGGCGCAGCTCGTCGATGTCGTCGGGGTCCGGCCCGTCGTCGGGCTGGTACTCGTCGCGCGGCGCGAAGTCGCGGTGCACGCCCAGCCGGGCGCCGGTGAGGGCGATCTGGCTGATCTGGAGCAGCAGCAGGGAGACGGCCTGGCCGCCGCTGGCCTGCGCCGCGACGACCCGCAGGCCGTCGAGGAAGGAGCGCACGGACGCCGCGATGTCGTCGGCGAAGCGCACGGTCTCGGTCTCGACCGCGATCAGCGCCTCCAGCGCCGCGAGGCCGGGGAGCTGCTCGGTGGTGGTGCTGTCGTCGCTCATGTTCCCGTTCATGTCGCTGCCTGCCTTCCCACGAATGCCCGACCCAGGGTGACCTCGTCGGCGTACTCCAGGTCTCCTCCCACCGGAAGTCCACTTGCCAAACGCGTGACGCGCAACCCCAGGGGGCCGAGCATGCGCGTGAGGTACGTCGCTGTGGCCTCGCCCTCGAGGTTCGGGTCGGTGGCGAGGATCACCTCGACGACGGTGCCGTCACCGAGGCGGGTGAGCAGCTCGCGGATGTGGAGCTGCTCGGGTCCGATGCCGTCGATGGGCGAGATCGCGCCGCCCAGGACGTGGTAGCGGCCGCGGAACTCACGGGTCCGCTCGATCGCGACGACGTCCTTGTACTCCTCGACCACGCACAGGACCGTCGGGTCGCGGCGCGGGTCGCGGCAGATCCGGCACTGGTCGTCCTCGGCCACGTTGAAGCAGACCGAGCAGAACTTCACCTTGTCCTTGACCTCGATCAGGACCTCCGCGAGGCGGCGTACGTCGGCCGGGTCGGACTGCAGCAGGTGGAACGCGATCCGCTGGGCGCTCTTCGGACCGACCCCGGGCAACCGCCCGAGCTCGTCGATGAGGTCCTGGACGACGCCTTCGTACAAGGGTGCTGCCCTCGCTCAGAAGCCGAGCTGGCCGGGCGACGGGAGTCCGCCGCCCAGGTCCGGCATCCCGCCGGCCAGCGGGCCGAGGGTCTGCTCGGCGAGCTCGTCGACCTTGGTGCGGGCGTCACGGAAGGCCGCGACGACCAGGTCGCCGAGGTCGGCGAGGGCCTCGGCGTCGGTGCCGTCGAGCGCCTCGGGCTTGATCTGCACGGCGGTCAGCTCGCCGGCCCCGGTGACCGTCACGGTGACGGCACCGCCGGCGACGGTCCCGTCGACGGTGGTCTCGGCGAGGCGCTGCTGGGCGTCCTGGAGCTGGTCCTGCATCTGCTGGGCCTGCTGGAGCAGGGCGCCCAGGTCGAGGCCGCCGAGGCCGCCGCCACCGGCGAGGGCGTCGAAGGGGTTCTGGCTCATGGGGACTCTTCTCCGTGTCTGTGCGAAAGGTGGTGGGTACGTCGAGGGCCGGGCGGGTCACTCGCCGCGCGGCATCTCCTCGATCAGCTGGGCGCCCAGCTCGCGGGCCAGGAGCTCGGCGCTGGACTCGGCGTCGACCTCCTGGTCGTTGAAGTCGACGGCGGCGTCGGGGTCCTCCGGCGGCGCGTCGGCAGCAGCGTCGGCCCGCGCCTGGATGTCGGCGATCATCTGCCGGCGGGCGCTCGGCTCGTGGTCGGGCTCCGGCTCAGGCGGCCCGTCCGCCGGCGGCGGCTCGGTGGCCCACGGCGGCGGGTCGTCCTGCGGCGCGGGCCGGGCTGCGGGCGCGGTGTCCTGGACGGGCGCCGGCGCGACGGGCGCTGCGCTCGCCCCCGGTGGCGCGGTGACCTCGGGCCAGCCGCCGGCGTCGGCAGCAGGGGCCGCGGCGGGCGGCGCCGGGGCAGCGGGCGCGGCCGGCTCCGGGACGCGGGCGTTGGGGTCGGCGGCCGGGTCGACGATCGCCTCGATCCGGACGTCGGCGCCGATCTCGTCGATCACCGCCTGCTGGACGATCTCGGCGTGGCCACCGGCCTCGAAGGAGCGCCGCGGTCCGTCGGACTGGAAGCCCAGGCTGAGCACCTTGCCGTTGAACCCGACGACCTGGGAGTTCTGGGTGAGGTGGATCCAGGTGACCCGCTTGACGCTCCTGACCCGGTCGATGACCGAGGGCCACAGCCGGCGGACGTCGACCAGGGTGAGGCCGCTGCCGCCACCGGCCGGCTCGGCTGCAGCGACGGGAGCAGGGGCAGCGGGAGCGGGGGGCTGCGGCGCGGCCGCGACCGGCGCCGGCTCGGGCACCGGCTCGGGCGCCCGGACCGGCTCGGGAGCGCGCTCCGGGGTGGGCGCGGCCACAGGCACGGGAGCCACGGGTGCGGGAGCCACGGCCGGCGGCACCTCCGCCCGCTCGGGAGCCGCGCGGTCGTGCCGGGAGGGCCCGGGCCGGTCCTGGGCGGGCACCGCGGCCGGGGCCGGGGCCGGGGCGGACTCGGCGGACGTCGTACCGCTGATCGAGGCGCGGCGCTCCAGCCGGTCCAGACGGGCGAGCACCCCCTCGGTCGTGTGGTCGGCGGCGGGGAGCAGGATCCGGGCGCAGATCAGCTCGAGCAGCAGGCGGGGCGCGGTGGCGCCGCGCATGTCGGTGAGGCCGGCGGCGACCAGGTCCGCGGCGCGGGTCAGCTCGGCCCGGCCGAAGGCGGCCGCCTGGGCGACGAGGCGGTCGGCCTGGTCGCCGGACAGGTCGAGCAGGCCGGACGCGGCGGCGTCGGGGACGGCGGAGATGATGACGAGGTCACGCAGCCGGCGCAGCAGGTCCTCGGTGAACCGGCGCGGGTCCTGCCCGGTCTCGATCACCTTGTCGACCACGCCGAACACGGCCGAGCCGTCGCCGGCCGCGAACGCGGAGACGACGTCGTCGAGCAGGGTGTCGGGGGTGTAGCCGAGCAGCCCGCTGGCGAGGTCGTAGGTGACGCCCTGCGGCCCGGCACCGCCGAGCAGCTGGTCGAGCACGGAGAGGGTGTCGCGCGCGGAGCCCGCGCCGGCCCGCACCACGAGCGGCAGCGCGGCCGGCTCGATGGAGACGCCCTCGCGCTCGCACAGCTCGGTGAGGTACGACGTCAGCAGCCGCGGCGGGATCAGCCGGAACGGGTAGTGGTGGGTGCGCGAGCGGATGGTCGGGATGACCTTCTCGGGCTCGGTCGTGGCGAAGATGAACCGCAGGTGGGGCGGCGGCTCCTCGACCAGCTTGAGCAGGGCGTTGAAGCCCTGCGTCGTGACCATGTGGGCCTCGTCGATGATGTAGACCTTGTAGCGGCTCTTGACCGGCGCGAAGAACGCCTTCTCGCGCAGGTCGCGCGCGTCGTCGACGCCGCCGTGGGAGGCCGCGTCGATCTCGATCACGTCGATCGAGCCCGGACCGTTGCGGGCCAGGTCGCGGCAGCTCTCGCACTCGCCGCACGGGTCGGAGATCGGCGCCTTCTCGCAGTTGAGCGCCCGGGCCAGGATCCGCGCACTCGTCGTCTTGCCGCAGCCGCGGGGGCCGGAGAAGAGGTACGCGTGGTTGACCCGGTTGGCGGCCAGCGCAGCCCGCAGCGGCTCGGTGACGTGCTCCTGCCCGATGACCTCCGCAAAGGTCTCGGGCCGGTAGCGGCGGTAGAGCGCGAGCGGGGAGTCCACGGGTGCCACCCTAGTCGCTGGCCCCGACACCTCCGGGCGCCCCCGAGCGAGAGGACGACCAGCCATGACGGACATGGACCGCGACGAGGCGAGGGCCTTCCAGAAGCGGATGGTCCGGGTGCGTGAGGACGCCGCCCTGGGCCTGCTCCTGGGCATCGGCGACGAGCTCGGCCTGCTCGAGGTGCTGGCTCGCACCGGCCCTGCCGGTCCCGGCACCCTCGCCGCCGCGGCGGGCGTCGACGAGCGCTACCTGCGCGAGTGGCTGGACGGCATCGTCGCCGGCGACGTGGCGACGTACGACCCCGCGACCGGCCACTACTCCCTCTCCCGCGAGCGCGCCGCCTGCCTCACCCCGGCCGACGGCCCGGTGAACCTCGCGCGCAGCCTGAAGATGCTGACCATGCTGGCCGGGGTCGAGCCGGAGCTGCGGGAGAGGTTCCGCGACGGCGGCGGGCTGGGCTACGACCGTTTCCCCCGGTTCCACGAGCTGATGGCCGCCGACGCCGCGGCCGTGCACGACGCCGGCCTGCTCGACGTCGTGGTCCCCACCGTTCCCGGGCTCCACGAGCAGCTGAGCGCCGGCGTCGCCCTCGCCGACATCGGCTGCGGCTCCGGGCACGCGGTCAACCTGCTCGCCCGCGCCTACCCGGCCAGCACGTTCGTCGGGTACGACCTCGGCGAGGAGGCGATCGAGGCCGCTCGCGCCGAGGCCGCCGCCTGGGGCCTGGCCAACGCGACCTTCGAGGTCCGCGACGTCGCCGCCCTCGGCGAGGAGGCGGCGTACGACGTGGTGACCGCCTTCGACGCGATCCACGACCAGGCCTTCCCCGACCGGGTCCTCGCCGGCGTCGCCGCCGCACTGCGCCCCGGCGGCACCTTCCTGATGGTCGACATCAAGGCCCAGACCGGCGTGGAGAACAACCTCGGCCTGCCGTGGCTGACCTACCTCTACACGCTCAGCCTGATGCACTGCATGACCGTGTCCCTGGCCCACGGCGGCGCCGGGCTCGGCACCGTGTGGGGCCGGCAGACCGCCGTCCGCATGCTCGAGGAGGCCGGCCTGGTCGACGTCGACGTGCGCGAGGTCCGGACCGACCCGTTCAACTACTTCTACCTCGCGCGTCGTCCGTAGCCGGGAAGACGAAGGCCCCCCACGTACCCGATAGAGCTCACTTGCCCTTGCTGCCTTCCGGCCCTGGGGGAGTTGGGTGAGATACCGCCACGTGGGGGGTTGCGGACCACCTTAGTAGATGGGGCCGCGGAGCCTCACATCAGCGTCACAGCAGGGACGCGATGCCGGTGATGCTGTCGAAGACGTGCGTGTGCGGCTCGGCCTCGAGCGCAGCGCGCCCGAACGAGCCGGTGGTGACGCCGACGACGAAGCCCGCCCCCGCGGCGGTGCCGGCGCCGAGGTCGTTGGGGGTGTCGCCGGCCGTCAGCACCCGGCGTACGTCGGTCGCCCGGGTGGCCTCCATCGCCCGGAAGACGAGGTACGGCGCCGGGCGGCTCAACGGCACCAGGTCGCTGGTGACCAACGCGTCGACGGTCTCGCCGACGCGCCAGCCGAGCTGGTCGAGGATGGCGGCGGCGACGGGAGCGGAGTAGCCGGTCTGCAGCGCGACCTTCACGCCGGCCGAGCGGAGCTCGTCGAAGGTCTCCAGCACGCCGGGGACGGGCGTGGGCGGGTGCTCGCGGTAGGCCTCGTCGATCGTGGCGGTGAACAGCTCGAAGACGGACGCGACCCGCGCCGCCGAGGCGTCCTCGCCGAGGTCGGTGAGGATGCCGGCGATGGCCTCCTCCTTCGAGGTGCCCTTCCAGCGCCGGAGCACGTCGGCAGGGATGTCGCCGCCGATCGACTCCGCGACGGAGCGCTCGACCGCGAGGTAGACCAGGCCGCCCCCCTCGACGGTGGTGCCGGCCATGTCGAGGGCGGCGAGGTCGTAGGCGGGGTGGGTCACGATGGCTCCTCCCTCCGCGTCCTCAGCGCAGGATGGTGGCAACGGTCAGCACGACCGGCGCGGCCATCACGACCAGCAGCACCCAGGCAACCACCCGGTGCGAGCGCTTCGAGCTGTCGAGCGAGCCCGCCAGCTCGAGCAGCGCACCGTCGGGCACCAGCCGGTTGAGGCCCATCCGCTGGGCGTCGCTCGGCAGGTGGTCCACCGGAGCCCACGGCTCCGGGTCGTCGCCCCGCGCGGTCATGCACCGATGGTACGTCGCCCGCGCGGCCCCGGGTGGAGTCCCGATTCCACCTCGCCGTCCATCTGCCGGTAATCTCTCCCACGGAGCTGTCGCCTAGTGGCCTATGGCGCTCGCTTGGAAAGCGGGTTGGGTTAACAGCCCTCGGGGGTTCGAATCCCCCCAGCTCCGCCAGCACCACCGGACGGCGCCGCGCACAGCGCGGCGCCGTTCGACGTTCTCAGCCAGCAGAGCCAGCCCACCGAAGACCTGCTCGACGTCCGTCGCACGACGCAGCGTGGGGTCGTGCCGGACCCGGGGCTGCCGCCGCGGCGGGCCGCCCGGGACATCAGCGTCGTCGGGACAGGAGCGGGCGCAGGATCAGGAGCACGACGAGGGCGGCTCCCCCACCGAGCCCCCACCAGACCGCGTCGTGGCGGGCCCCTGCCAGCGCGTCGGCCTGGGCGCGGGGCGGGCGCGCCGGCTCGACCCGGTCCTGCTTCTCGGCACCCATCTCGGCGACGTCGCGCTGGATCGCCTCGACCGGCTGGACGACGCCGTACCCGGTGATCGGGCTGGACGGGCCACCGTTGCCGCTGGCGGTCTGCTCCAGCCGGGTGCGCAGCTGGGTGGCATCCTCGTCGGGGTGCATCGACCACACCAGGGCGGCCACGCCGGCGACCTCGGCGGCGGCCCACGCGGTCGACGGAGGGCCGACGACGCACCAGCCGCCGTTGCGGGCACGGGACACGGCGTCGACGCCCGGTGCGGACAGGTCGATGGCGGAGCTGCGGAGCACGGTGCCGGAGCTGTCGGGCGTCGAGACCCCGACCGCGACGACGCCCGGGTGCGCGGCGGGCCAGACCAGGTCGGCGGCGTCCTCGCCCTTGTCGGGATCGCCCTCGTAGCCGTCGGGGAAGCCCCCTTCGTCCGCCGGACGGTCGCCGGAGGCGGCGACCAGCAGCACGCCGGCGTCGACGAGGCGACCGACGGCCGCCTCGAGCTCGGCGGAGTACGGCACCTGCGCGGGTACGACGACCACCACCCGGTCACCGAGACCGGCCCGCTGGTCGGCCAGCCCCGACAGCGTCGTGGCGAGTGCGGCCGCCGTGGGCGTCCGCTGCCCGTCCTGGGTGCGCTCCGGGGCGTCGTAGAAGTCCCGTGACTGCAGGGCCACTCCCCGCGCGATGCCGACGGAGACGGCCGGGGCGTCCTGGTCGGCCCCGTTGACGATGCCGGCGACGGCGTAGCCGTGCCCGCTCGGGAGGTCGGCCGACCCCGGGTAGCCACCGAAGGGCGTGTCGACGACCACGACCGTCACGCCCTGCCCCGCCACCTTGCCGGCCTTCGTCGCCAGGGCTTGCGCCTGGGCGACGTGGAGGGACAGGTTGGCGGTGTTGTCGCCCTTGACCTTGAGCTGGTCGGTCGCCGACGCGTCGGCGTCGAGGCAGGACGGGCCGACCGGTGCGGCGAGGGTCACGGCCGCGACCGGGGGCGTCACCGCCGGCCCGACGAGCGTGCCGGCGACGGTCACGGCTGCGCCGAGCACCAGGGCGTGTCCTAGCCGCACGACTGGTCCTTGGACGGCGGGCACAGCGCCGCGTCCTGGGAGAGCTCGGGTCCGGCCTCGAACAGCTTGTTCCACACGTCGGGCACCACGACGACCGGCACCTTGGCGTAGCCGAGCTGCTCCAGGTCGTACGTGCTCGCGACCGGGTAGCTGTAGCCGCGGTCGTCGACGAGGTGGATGGTGCCGTCGTCGCTGCTGATCCAGTCGGCCGAGCGGACCACGGCACCCTGCCCGGACGCGACCGTCACCTCGCGGTCGCCGGGCTCCACGTCCTCGGCGCTGGCATCACCCTGCGGCGAGGTCGCCAGCCGGGCGGCGGCGGGCTGTCCCTTCGCGGTCACCAGCTGGACGCAGGCCTGCTCGGTGCTGGGCAGCGACCGGCCGAAGACCTGCTCGGGCCAGAACTCACGGGCGTCCGCGGCCGGTGCGACGATGTCGACCTGCGCGCTGGGCACGTAGTCGAGCTCGGCCGGCTTCCTCGCGCTCTTGCCGAAGGCCGTGTTGCGCAGCACCGCTGCCGCGAACGGCGACAGCTCGAGCAGGCCGTCGCGCGTGAGGGCGTAGGTCTTGTCGTTCTCCACGACCACGTCGCCCACCCGCGCGCCGTCGTACCCCGGCAGCCCGGCCGGCTTCCCGGCGCCGTCGAGCCCGAGGCCGTCGGCGTCGAGGGGGTCTCCCGGCGGGAACAGCTCGAGCCACGCACCGGGAACGGTGATCTCGTCGTTCGGCGAGATCCCGAGCTCGATGTAGAGGCCGGGGTTGTCGGCAGGGAGCTCGTAGCGGTAGGCCCGGCGGGGCAGCCCGGGGGTGTCGGCCTCGGCGACCAGGTAGACCTTGTCGTCCTCGTCGGACCTCACCACGAAGGCGTCGTCCGGCACCGCCGTCACACCCGGGGTCCTCGACACCGCGGTCTTCATTCCGTGACCGGTGCCGGTGCACGACGTCCAGCCGGACTGGTCGAGGCTCTTGACGGTCGGCACCGTGGCCGGGGCGTCGAGGATCCCGATCGTCGGTCCCTTGCGCACCCCGGCGAGCTCGTCGTCGGGCACCTTGCGGGCCTCGACGGTTGCGCCGAGGATCAGCTGGGCCGAGGTCACGTTGATCACCGGGCGCACCCGGGGCTGACCGGGCACGGCGTCCTCGTCGAGGATGACGTAGAGCGCGCCGCGGTCGTCGGCGACCAGGCCGGACTTCTTCCAGTCGACCTCGGCACGGTCGGACAGGGCCCCGGCGATCGCCGCTCCCGCGACGAGGAGGATGGCGAGTGCGACGCCACCGACGATCATCCGGCCAGGGCGGGCGGGCTCGACCTCACGGCCGCCCGGCGCGCCGGACACGAACGCGGTCACCAGCCGCCGACGGCTGAACGAGTACGCCTCGACGAGGTCCTTCTTGGTGGCCACGGCTCAGCCGATCCAGTCGCGGACCTGGTCGAACAGACCGGTCGCGACGACGAGCAGCGGGAGCAGGGTGAGCAGGGCGACGGACTCGAGCACGTCACCCAGTCGGCCGCGTCGTACGGACGGAGCGGCGGGGCTCAGCGTCGCGACCAGGAGCACGGCACCGACGACGGCCAGGACGACCGCCAACGTCGGGCGCCAGTCGGGGTGGAGGGCCAGCACGGCAATGGCGGTCGCGGCGATGCCGGCGACGCCCGAGCCGAGGCCGAGCAGCACCTCGCTGCCGGTGCGGTACTGGCGGGTGCGGAGCACGACGATCAGGCACGCGTCGACCGCGAGCAGCGTGCCGGTCACGCCGAGGCTGACCGCGAGCGGGGCGACCAGCACCAGGAGCAGGCCGACGGTCCCGCTGATCGCGAGCAGGATCTCGTGGGCGACCCGGGCGTCGGCGGCGACCCGGTCGCGCTCGATGTCGTCGGGGTCGGCGGTGATGTCGGCCGCCGAGTAGAGCTGGTCGACCCGGGTCGTGGTCGCGCCGAGCGCGAGCCACGGGAAGACGCTGCCCGCGAGGACGACGAGGGCCAGCACCGTGGTCAGCAGCGGAGCCGGCGCGAAGCCGTCGGGCGAGGAGCGGACGTAGAGGCCGACCCCGACCGCGAGCGCACCGACGACGAGTGGCGGGAAGGCGAGGGTCCGCCCCGGACCGAGCCCGATCAGGCACACGACGCCGGCCAGCAGTGCGCCGGCACCGGCCGCGGCGAGCGGGTCGGCGAACCAGTGCTCGCTGTCGGGCACGAGCATCACGCCGGCGACGGCGGCGTACCCGGCTCCCAGCCAGGCCACGCCGATCCCGGCCTCGTGCTCGCCCTGGGCCCGCGAGAGCACGATCGCTCCCGCGCACAGCGCGGCCGCGACCAGGGCGGTCGCGGCGGCGGCGATGTCGGAGCCGCGCTGCACCAGCAGTGCACCGGCACCGAGCGCGAGGAAGAGGCCGGCGGCGACGAGCGCCGTACGACGTCCGGCGGCCGGGTGCCACGGCTCGAGGTCGTGCTCGACGACGTCGGTCATCGCCTCGACGACGTCGTCGTAGACGCGCGGTGCCGGGTCGTCGACGCCGGCGGTGACGGTGAGCAGTCCGCCGTCCTCGATGCCCTGCAGGGTCAGGCCGGTGTCGAGGGCGAGACGCCGGCCCTCGGACGTGCCGACCCGGTAGCCGCCGTGGACGGTGGCGGGATCGAGCAGCCCGACGCTGCGGGCCAGCTCGGGCAACAGCTCGGCCACGGGGATGGCACCCGGAAGCACCAGGTCGACCCGTCGGGTCCCGGAGGTCACGGTCACCCGGACCAGACCGGACGCGACGGCTGCGCTCGTGCGCGGCGCCTGTGTCATCTGCTCAACCCTTCCCGAGAGCCTGGGGGCTCGATCCTAGATAGCCACGCTGCCGGACACAGCAACGGAGGGACCGACCTCCTGGGTCGACCCCTCCGTACCTGGGTGCGTCCGGATCAGAACCGGTTCGCTCCGCGCTTGTCGGCCTGCATGTAGTCGGCGTTCGACTGGTAGGTCGTCTTGGAGACGCCGTCGAGCAGGTCGAGCAGCTCCTTCATCGCCCAGTCCCAGGCCAGCTTGGCCTGGTCGTAGCTCTGGCGCTGGGCGCTGTCGGGCGCCCAGGTCTGGACGTACTGGGAGGCGTCGCTCTCGAGCTGGTCGAGGCGGGCGTTCATCGCCTTGGCCACCTCGTACATCTGCTGGGCCGCCGCGTCGAGCTCGCCGTGCTTGACCCGCAGGCCGTCGAGTGCGCCGTAGTTGGTTCCGGTCATCGTGATCTCCTCGAAGTCTGGTGTGGGTGGGTCAGGACTGGGCGTCGAGCTTGCTCAGGAAGCTCCCGAGGTCGCCGCTGATCGTGCTGTCGGTGTTCATGTTGTCCGACTCGGTCTCGATGAGGGACGCCTCGAACTTGTCGAGCGCCGCCGTGACGACCTTGTGCTTCTCGATCCAGGCATTCTTGACGTTCTCGAACGCCAGACCACCGCCGCCGACCCACGCGGACTTCATGTTGGCGAGGCCGGACTCCATCTCGCCCGACTTCTTCACGAGGTCCTGCTTGGTCTGGGCCACGAGCTCGGCGACCTTCTTGAGGGCGCCTTCTCCGTGTCCGAACTCAGTGCCTGCCATGTCTGCTCCTTGGTTGCTGGTTGGCGGGCGGCATCAACCCGCCCCTGCATTGCGGTTCCATCGATCTGGCTCCCCGAGCACTGCCAAAGAGCCGACGCGTCAGGGGTTACCCCCGCCCCGCGAGGGGCTAAACCTCAGCCCGTGACTTCCCACAGGTGGCGGAAGAAGCCGACCGCCACCACCAGCGACCCGACGGCGAAGGCGCCGCACATCGCCTCGGCGATCTCGGCCCGACGCGACCACCACGCCGAGCGCCAGCCGCGTCCCACGAAGACGGCCGCCAGCACGAGCGCGACAGCGATCGCGACGGCGACCGCCGCCACTGCGGGGGGAGCCGCCACCGGGTCCCGCCCGGGCACGAGACCGAGGAGCACCACGGCGAGCACGGCCAGGGCCACGACACCCGCCAGCCGCAGCAACCGGCCCGCGGCCGCGTGGCGGTAGCTGCGCGCCGCGAAGAGCAGCGCCGCCCCGCCGAACCCCACCAGGCAGCGCGCACCCGTGCGGTCGAGCGGGAGGTCGGCGGTGGCGAGGAGCAGGGGCGTGGTGGCCAGGACGACGACGAGGACGGCGACGGCGGCGGCGGTGACCGCGCGGGCGCCCCGGTCGGCGACGGCGCGCACGGCCTGCTCCGGCACGACGATCCGGCCGCGCCGGCCGGTCGGGCGCTCGCGCGCCGACCAGGCGGTCACGGCGAGGCGCTCCAGGTCGAGCAGGTACTGGTCGGGTACGTCGACCACCAGCTCGGGCACGAAGCGGGCGGCGAGCACGGCGGCGAGGAAGAGCACCGCCCACACGACCTGCGGCGAGACGCCGGTGAGGGCGCCGAGCCCGGCGACCACGAACCAGCCGGCGCCGACGGCGACCCAGACCCGCAGCCCGTCGACCGCCGGGCTGTCGGGCTCGGCGAGGGCCCGGCCGACCCCGGCCGCCACGGCGGCGCACAGCGCCGCGACGCCGCACACCGTCGGGAGCTGCTCGGGCACCGGGTCCCAGGCCAGCGCGAAGCCCGCCGCTGCGGCGAAGGCAGGCGCAGCGAGCACCCGCTGGACCCGCAGCACGCCGATCGGCAGGCAGCCGGCCAGTGCCGCCACCAGCAGGACGGCGGCGACCGGCCAGCGCTCGTCCGACGGCAGCTGGGCCGCGCACCAGCCCGCGAGCGCGGCGAACGCCACCGCGAGCGCGAACCACGTGGCCGAGGCCCGACCGGCGGCGAGTGCGGACTCGCCCGCGTCCCCGGAGCGGAACCGGCTGCGCGGCGGGGCCGGTCGGGACGACGGGTCGACCGCGACCACGACGGAGCCGGCGACCAGGCCGACGTCGCCGACGAGGTCGCCCAGCTGGAGGGGTACGCCGGAGCGGGTCACCAGCGGCAGCACGACCGGCAGGCGTGCCTCCGTGGAGTAGGCCCGCGACACGTCCTCGAGCGTGGCGTCGACCGGCACCGTCAGGTCGAGCACGCCGCGGGGCCCGTGCACCGTCACCGCGGTGACCGTGCCCGGAGCCGGGGTGCGGGACGTCCCGTTCACCAGAGATCGCCTCCCGAGATGAGTCGTGGTGCCGGACCGAGGTTCACGGCCCGGCTCGCAGGGTAGTCCTCCACCCTGTGCGTTCCGATGCTGCTTACCCTGACGGACCCCGGTCCTATCATCATGCGCGTCGCATGACCGGGCATCGACGACAGGGGACGGCAGCATGACGGTGGGCATCACTCCAGGCAGCGGTCCGGGCACGCACCGCGCACCGGGCCTCCCGGTGCCGGGCGGCGCCGGCGGACCCGGCGGCCCCCAGGGCAGGCGCGTGGCGCCCCCGGCCGCCGCTGCCGGCAGCCTGAGCCAGCGCGGCAGCCGCGGCGAGCGGCCCGAGCTCCCGGGCGGCCAGCTCCAGCTCCAGCCGCCGCCCCAGCTGCAGCCCAGCGAGGGCGCCGCAGGCGTGGCGATGAACGCCATCCCGATGCTCGGCAGCCTCGGCTCGATCGTCCTCGTCGCCGGCCTCGGCGGCCAGGGCGGCAACTCCTCGCTGCGCTTCATCGCGGCCGGAATGTTCCTGTTCGCGACCCTCGGCTTCATCGTCGTCCAGATCGACCGGCAGCGGAAGCAGCGCCAGCAGCAGGTCACCGGCTCGCGCACCGAGTACCTGCGCTACCTCGCGACCGTGCGCAAGGTCGCCCGCGACGCCGCCGACCAGCAGCGCCGGGCACTGACCTGGATGCACCCCGCGCCGACGGCGCTGCCGTCGCTGGCCGAGGACCGGACCCGGGTGTGGGAGCGGTCGTCGTCCGACCCGGCCTTCCTCCAGGTCCGCTACGGCGTCTGCGCGCAGCCGCTCGCCCTCGAGCTGCTGCCGCCGGAGGCCGCGCCGATCGACGAGGTCGACCCGGCGTCGGCGTCCGCACTGCACCGCCTGCTCGTCGTCCACCGCCTGCAACCCGACCTGCCCGCCTCGATCGACCTGCGGTCCTTCGACCGGATCGAGGTGTGCGGCGACGAGGAGGAGGCCCGGTCGCTGGCCCGGGCGCTGCTCTGCTCGTCGGCGACCTTCCAGTCCCCGGAGAACCTGCAGGTCGCGGTGCTCGCCACCGAGGCGACCCTGGCCCACTGGGACTGGGTGAAGTGGCTGCCGCACGCCCACAGCCAGCACCACAACGACGCCGTCGGCCCGGCGCGCATGGTGACGACCTCGCTCAGCGACCTCGCGACGATGCTGCCGCCCGACCTGACCGAGCGTCCCCGCTTCGGTGCCGACGAGCGTCCCGCGATCCCCCACATCATCCTGGTCACCGACGGCGCCGAGCTGCCGCCGGGCAACCACCTGATCCCGTCCGATGGCCTGCACGGCGTGACGGTCATCGACCTGCCCGCCCGCTGGGGCGAGCTCGACAGCCCGACGGCGCTGCGCCTCGAGATCGAGCCGCACGCCGGGTCCGCCGTGACCGGGACGACGCCGGAGTCGGTGCCGATCGTCGCCGTACGGCTGCGGACCGAGCCGGTGCGCGCCAAGGGCGACCAGTGCGGCGCGGCCACCGCGGAGGCGCTGGCCCGGCGGCTGACGCCGCTGTTCACCCCGAGCGCCGGCGCGGCCGTCGGCGAGGAGGCGGCCGACCTGTCGGCGCCCACCGACTTCATGGACCTGCTCGGGCTCGGCGACGTGCACCGCTTCGACCCCGCCACGGCCTGGCGGCCGCGGCCGGCGCGCGACCGGCTGCGGGTCCCGATCGGCGTCGGCGACGGCGCGGGGCCGGTGCACCTCGACATCAAGGAGTCCGCCCAGCAGGGCATGGGCCCGCACGGGCTGGTGATCGGTGCGACCGGATCCGGCAAGTCGGAGTTCCTGCGCACCCTGGTGCTGGGCCTGGCGATGACGCACTCGCCCGAGCAGCTCAACATGGTGCTCGTCGACTTCAAGGGCGGCGCGACCTTCGCCGGCATGGCCGAGATGCCGCACGTGTCGGCGGTCATCACCAACCTGGCCCAGGAGCTCACCCTCGTCGACCGCATGCAGGACGCCCTGTCCGGCGAGATGGTGCGCCGCCAGGAGCTGCTCCGCGAGGCCGGCAACTTCGCGTCCATCCGCGACTACGAGAAGGCCCGTACGTCGGGCGACCCGGCCACCGCGCACCTCGCGCCGCTGCCGTCGCTGTTCCTCGTGGTCGACGAGTTCTCCGAGATGCTGTCGGCCAAGCCGGAGTTCATCGACCTCTTCGTCGCGATCGGCCGGCTCGGTCGCTCGCTCGGCCTGCACCTGCTGCTCGCCTCGCAGCGGCTGGAGGAGGGTCGCCTGCGCGGCCTCGAGTCGCACCTGTCGTACCGGATCGGTCTGCGGACGTTCAGCGCCCAGGAGTCCCGGGCGGTGCTCGGCGTGCCCGACGCGTACGAGCTCCCTGCGGTGCCCGGGCTCGGCTACCTGAAGCCGGACCCGACGACGATGACCCGGTTCAAGGCGGCGTACGTGTCCGGTCCGCCGGAGACCGGTCGGCGCCGGGTCGTGCGCGACAGCGGCGGCAAGGTGCGCGGCATCCTGCCGTTCACCATCTCGGAGGTGCAGACCTTCGACGAGCCCGAGCCCGACGAGTCCGACGTGCCGGCCGCCGTGCCCGAGGGCAGCGCGTCGCTGCTCGACGTCGCGGTCGCGCGGATGGACGGACGCGGCCCCGCGGCCCACCAGGTGTGGCTGCCGCCGCTCGACCGGCCCGACACGATCGACCAGCTGATGCCCGACCTCGCGCCGCACCCCGAGCTCGGCCTGGTGTCGATGCAGTGGCGTGGGGTCGGCAACCTCACCGTCCCGCTCGGCACGGTCGACCGCCCGCGCGAGCAGCGCCGCGACACGCTCACGATCAGCCTCAGCGGCTCGGCCGGCCACGTGGCGGTCGTCGGCGGCCCGCGCAGCGGCAAGAGCACCGTCCTGCGCACGATCGTGACCGGCATGTCGCTGACCACGACGCCGCTGGAGTCGCAGTTCTACGTGCTCGACTTCGGCGGCGGCACGTTCGCCCCGATGTCCGCGCTGCCGCACGTCGCCGGCGTCGGCACCCGCTCCGAGCCGGAGGTGGTCCGCCGGATCGTCGCCGAGGTCAAGGGCATCGTCGACCGCCGCGAGCGCTACTTCCGCAGCCAGGGCATCGACTCGATCGAGACCTACCGCAGCCGGCGGGCACAGGGCCGGGCCGACGACGGGTACGGCGACGTCTTCCTCGTGATCGACGGCTGGGGCACGCTGCGCGCGGACTTCGACGACCTCGAGCTCGAGATCCAGCAGCTCGCCGGCCGCGGCCTGACCTTCGGCCTGCACATCGTCACCGGCGCGACCCGCTGGCCCGACTTCCGCGCGGCGATGCGCGACCTGATCGGCACCCGGCTCGAGCTGCGCCTCGGCGACCCGATCGACTCCGAGATCGACCGCAAGGTCGCGGCCCTCGTGCCGGGCAACCGGCCGGGACGCGGCCTGGTGCCGGGCAAGCTGCACTTCCTCGGCGCCCTGCCGCGCATCGACGGCATCGACACCGTCGAGACCCTCGGCGACGGCGTCGACGCGATGATCAGCGCCGTCGCGGCCGCGTGGCGCGGACCCGCCGGCCCCAAGCTGCGGCTGCTGCCCGACCGGATCACGCTCGACGAGGTCCGCGCCCAGGCCGGCACCCCGCCGCAGCGGCAGCTGCTGCTCGCCATCAACGAGAAGGAGCTGGCCCCGGTCCCGCTCGACGTCGACACCGAGCCGCACCTGCTGCTCTTCGGCGACGGCAAGTCCGGCAAGACCAACCTGCTGCGCAGCTACTGCCAGGAGATCATGCGGACCCGGACCCCGGCCGAGGCCCAGATCCTGCTGGTCGACTACCGCCGCTCCCTGCTCGGCGAGGTGCCCGAGGAGTACCTGCTCAACTACCTCACCTCCGCGACCCAGGCGCAGCCGGCGCTCAACGACCTCGCGACGTACCTCCAGAACCGGATCCCCGGTCCGGACGTCACGCCCGAGCAGCTGCGCAACCGGTCGTGGTGGAAGGGCGCCGAGGTGTTCGTCGTGGTGGACGACTACGACCTCGTCGCCACCCAGCAGAGCTCACCGGTCGCGCTGCTGCAGCCGCTGATGGCCCAGGCCCGCGACGTCGGCCTGCACATCGCGCTCGCGCGTCGCTCGGGTGGTGCGTCGCGGGCGCTCTACGAGCCGGTCATCCAGTCCATGCGCGACCTCGCCATGCCCGGCATCCTGTTGTCCGGCAGCCGCGACGAGGGTGCGCTCATCGGCAACCTGCGCCCCGGTCCGGCCCAGCCGGGTCGCGGCAAGATGCTCACCCGCGACCGCGGTGCGGAGATCGTCCAGCTGGCGTGGACCGACCCGACCCTGTGAGGTCGGCGGCGGATGTAGGAATCGCCGCTGAGGAGGCGAAGCTGGCGCTCACCGACCGGTGCAACGGGCAGTAAGTGCAGGAAACACCGCCTAGGTGTGATGTCCAGGGAGGTTGTACCGCCCGGCACCGGTGAGCCTGTCTGACAGACGAAGGCCTCCGGTTGTGAAGTGGAGCTGTCTAGTTCAACGCTTCACTGACCGGAGGCCCTCGTGTCCCACGCTAACGCTGCCCTGACCCCGCGCGCCCGTTTGCGGCTCGCCCAGCTCGTCGTCGACCGCGGCTGGACCTACGCTGCAGCGGCCAAGATGTTCATGGTCGCCCCACGCACCGCGAAGAAGTGGGCCGACCGCTACCGCATCGAAGGCCCGGGCGGGATGGTCGACCGCAGTTCACGACCGAAGACGTGTCCGAACAGGACCAGGCCGGAGGTGGTGCGCCAGATCGTGCGACTGCGATGGCGCCAGCGACTCGGTCCGGTCCAGATCGCCGGCCAGCTCGGCATGCAGGCCTCGACCGTGCACGCCGTGCTCGTCCGCTGCCGGATCAACCGGCTCTCCCACATCGACCGCGTTACCGGGGAGCCGCTGCGACGCTACGAGCATCCGCACCCCGGCTCGCTGATCCACGTCGACGTCACCAAGTTCGGCAACATCCCCGACGGCGGCGGGCACAAGTTCCTCAGCCGCCAACAGAGTCGAGCCAACGGCATCGCGACAGCACTCCGCACAGGCGAACGCGGGAAGCACTATCGACCATTGATCGGGACCGCGTTCGTGCACACCGTCATCGACGACCACTCACGCATCGCCTACGCCGAGATCTGTACCGACGAGAAGGCCGCCACCGCGATCGGCGTCCTACAGCGTGCGGTGGCCTGGTTCGCCGATCACGGCGTCACCATCGAACGAGTCCTATCAGACAACGGCTCGGCCTACCGGTCCTACGCCTGGCGCGACGCGTGCGCTGAGCTCGCCATCAGCCACAAGCGGACCCGGCCCTACCGGCCCCAGACCAACGGGAAGATCGAGCGCTTCCACCGAACCCTCGCCGACGGATGGGCCTACGCCCGGCTCTATGAGTCAACCGAGCAACGCAACGCCGCGCTGCCCGCCTGGCTCCACTTCTACAATCACCACCGCGCCCACTCCGCCATTGGAGGCCGCCCACCGGTCACCCGGCTGACCAACCTCCCCGGACATCACACCTAGGAGGCGATTCCTGCACGGTCCGCGGCCGGCCGAGGCGCGGCGATCAGCGCCGCGACCGCGGTGGTGACCGGTACGGCGAGGACCAGGCCGATCGAGGTGACCAGGGTGCGCACGACCTCCTCGGCGAGCTGCTCGGTGGAGATCAGCTCGAGCAGCGGGCGGTCGTAGACCCGCAGCAGCATCAGCAGGATGAGTGCGGTGCCGACGTAGGCGAACACGATCGTGTAGATCGTCGAGGCGATGTGGTCGCGACCGATCCGCATGGCGCTGGTGAAGACCTCGGTCCGCGACGCGTCGGGGGTGGCGGCGCGCAGCTCCCAGACGGCGGAGGCCTGGGTGATCGTGACGTCGTTGAGGACGCCGAGCCCGGCGATGACCAGCGCGCAGCCCAGCAGGTCCTGGAAGTCGAGGGCCCCGAAGGTGGCGAGGATGGCCCCGCCCTCGTCGCTGATGCCGGTCAGCCGGGCATCGCCGATGGCCAGCACGCCGATCCCGGCGGTGAGCACGATGCCGAGCAGGGTGCCGGCGAGGGCGGTGCTGGTGCGCAGCGAGAAGCCGTGGGTCGTGTAGAGGACGACGAACATGATCGCCGCGGCACTGACCAGTGCGACCCCGACGCCGGGGGCGCCGTCGAGCAGCGCCGGCAGCATCCACCACCACACGACCGCGCCGCCGAACGCGAGCCCCACCAGGCCGAGGAGACCGCGCAGCCGGGCGACCGCGAGCACCACGACCACGAACAGCACGCTCAGCCAGACGAGGGTGCCGTAGCGCTCGGTGGCGAAGTAGGAGTACGACGCGTCCTGGGCCGCGTCGGGGGTCGGCGTGCGGAGCAGCTCGACGTGGTCGCCCTTGCCGAGGCCGGAGTCGATCACCTCCGGCGGTACGTCGACCCGGACCGTGTCACCGGCCCCCTTCTCCCCCTCGGCGACCTTCACGGTCAGCGAGCTGCAGCCGGAGCCGTCGGGCAGCCCGTTGCCGGCACACCGTGGCGACACCTTCACCACCTCGGCGGAGGGGAAGGTGACGCCCGGCGCTGCGAACTGGGCGGCCGGACCGCCGGCCTTGGCACTGCGCTCGGCGGCGTCCCCGGGCGGCCACCAGACGACGAGGCCGACCAGGGTGCCGACCAGGGCGAGGGCGAGGACGGCGAGCAGCGCGGTGCGCGCCGTCGTACCGATCCGGACGGGGGCGAGGTCGCCGCCGTGTCCGTGGCCGTGACCGTGGCCGTGTCCCTGGCTGCGGGCAGGCTTCTCCCGGCGGTGACTGCTCACGGCGCACACCTTGCCACGGCCGACCTCAGGATGAGAATCGTTGTCAACTAGGCTGGGGCGGGTGAACGCCGTACCCGTGACCGCCCTGACCGGGCACCTCGGGGCCGGGAAGACCACGCTGCTCAACCGGCTCCTGCGCCAGCCCGGGGCGCGGATCGGCGTGATCGTCAACGACTTCGGCGCCATCAACGTCGACGCCGGCCTGGTGACCGGGCAGGTCGACGAGCCGGTGTCGATCGCGGGCGGCTGCCTGTGCTGCCTCGAGGACGTCTCCGGGCTGGACGCGGCACTCGAGAAGCTGACCCACCCCCGGCTGGCGCTGGACGCGGTGGTCGTCGAGGCCAGCGGGCTGGCCGAGCCGGGCGCGCTGGCGCAGATGATCCGGCACAGCCGGGCACCGCGGGTGCGACCGGGCGGGGTGGTCGACGTGGTCGACACCGTGGAGTACTTCCGCACGCTCGACGACGGCGGGATGCCCCCGGCGCGGTTCTCGGTCGCGACCCTCGTCGTGCTCAACAAGGTCGACCTGCTGCCACCCACCGAGCGGGAGGAGACCCTCGCCGCCATCGAGGCGCGCGTGCGCGAGGTGAACCCGACGGCGCACGTCGTGCGCACCTCCCGCGGGCGGATCGACCCGGCCCTGGTCCACGACGTCGCGACGGCCGACGACCCGCCCGACCAGCTGCCACTCGCCTCCCTGCTGCGGGCCGAGCGCGCCGCCGCGGACGGGCACGACCACGGACCCCGTGCCGCGTCGGCCTCCGCCCGGGTCCGCGGCACCGTCGCACCCGGCGCGGTCGCCGACCTCCTCCTCGACCCGCCGGCGGCGGCCTACCGCATCAAGGGAACCGTCGCGGTGGAGACGGCGCGGGGGTCGCGCGGGTACGTCGTCCACGTGGTCGGGCGTCAGGTCCACGTCGACGCACTGCGCCCGGCCCCGGACCACAGCGAGCTGGTCGCGATCGGGATCGGCCTCGACGCCGACGCCGCCCGGCTCCGCCTGCAGGACGCGCTCGCACCTGCGACCGGCCCCGACCGGGAGGGGCTCCAGCGCCTGGACCGGCTGCGCCGGATCAGCCGCTGACCGGTCGCTGCCCCTCTATGCTGTCGCCCGCAACGGGGACGCACGAGGGGGCAGCATGGACGGCCGGACCACGCGTACGACGGAGGGCCGCAGGCCTGCGGCGGCACCTCGAGCCGCCTTGGCCCTGACACTCGCCACCCTGCTCGCCGTCCTCCCGTTCCAGCGAGCGAGCGCCGACCCGCTGCCGCCGTACCCGAGCGCGATCGACCACGTGTGGACGTACTTCGACCCGTCGCCGCCGCACCACGTGCTGAGCATGAACTTCGGCGTCAAGGACGCCGTCGCGTCGACGACGGTCAGGGTCGAGGTCTTCGACTGCTTCGGCGGCGTTGCCGGCGTCACCGAGATGACCGGTTCCGGCACCTTCTCGATGTGGATCGAGCTCTACGCCAACCGCAAGAAGGTCGGAGCGATCATCCCGTTCCGGGCCACCTTCATGGCCGCGGGCTACGCGACCGACGTCGTCGAGGGCGACGTCAGCCACATGTTCCCGGAGGTGGGCGAGGCCAACTGCGCCGGGAATCCGCCCGCCGACAGCGACGAGCTGGCGCAACCGGACGAACCCGGGGTCACCGTGCGCGCCTGGAGCAAGAAGCGCAGCGCCGCACGGGTCGGCGGCACGGCCCGCGCCTCGAGGACCGTCGCACCCGGCGCGCAGGTGCGCTATCGCTGGATCGTCGGCGGCCGGTCGGTGCCGGCGTCCGGCCGCCGACTGGCCGTCACCAAGGCGATGCGAGGCAAGTCCGTGGTCCTGAAGATCGTGGTGTCGCGAGAAGGCTTCGAGAGCCGCACCAAGCGCCTCAGCTTCGGCGTCGCTCGCTAGCGTCAGCGCTCCTCGCGGAACTCGACGTGCCGGCGCAGGACCGGGTCGTACTTCTGCAGGACCAGACGGTCCGGGTCGTTGCGCCGGTTCTTGCGGGTGACGTAGACGTACCCGCTGCCGCCCGTCGAGCGCAGCTTCACGACGGGACGTACCTCCGATGCCCTGGTGGCCATGGCGCCTCCTCCTTGTTAGATTGGGAATGATTATCACTCTCAACTCAAGGAGAACCATGCGCATTCCCGTCGTCCTGCTGTCCGGCGTCGATCCCGACGCGATGGCCGCGACCATGGTCGGGCTGCAGTTCGACCTGCCCTCCGCGGTCGCGTGCCGGCACACGATCGACGTCGAGCGCGGGGTGCTGACGCGCACGGTCAGCGACCTGAGCGGGATCGTCGAGACCCACGAGGTGCTGCTCGAGCACGCCTGCGTGAGCTGCGCGATCCGTGCCGACATCCTGCCGACGCTGGAGCGGCTGGCACGCGACGGCCGCTGGCGGAGCATCGTGGCCCACCTGCCCGTCGGCGCCGAGGCGGCTCGGCTGTGCACGGCGCTCGCCCACGACACCCGGGTCGCCCGCCACCTGCGGGTCTCGGCGGTGGTGACCGCGGTCGGCTCCCGGGAGCCGGTCCGCGACCTGCTCGGCGACGACCTGCTCGCCGAGCGCGGCCACCACTGCGCCTCCGACGACCGGCGCGGGGTGGGCGAGGTGCTGGCCGCGATGATCGAGCACGCGGACGTCGTCGCCTTCGACGGGCCGGCCGACCCGGTCGCCCGCGGCCTGGTCCGCACCCTCGCGCGCCCCGACGCCGCCGTGCTGGACGGGGTGCACGACGTGGGCGGCGAGGTGCTGCTCGGCCGGCTGCAACAGCACGAACGCACCCTGGCCTGGTCCAGCCCGGTCCGCACCGGCGCCCTCACCGACGTCCGCGCCCAGGGCGTCTGGCGCGTGGACCTGCAGTCCCTCCAGCCCTTCCACCCCGACCGGCTCCTCGCCTCGCTCGAACGCCTCGGCACGGGAGCGCACCGCTCGCGGGGCTGCTTCTGGCTGCCCGGCCGGCCCGGCCGGGCGCTCGCCTGGGACGGTGCAGGAGGTCAGCTGAGCATCGGCGACCATGCCTCGTGGGGCGTGCGGCGGGCCTTCACGCGCATCGTCCTCATCGGCGTCGGGACGGCGCCGGCCGACCTGCGCCCCGCCTTCGACCACCTGCTGCTGGCGCCGGGCGAGACGGTCCCGGCAGCGGGCGGCGAGGACGGCTTCGAGCCCTGGCTCGGGCCGATCCGCGACGCGGCGTGAACCCGGTCCCCAGGTACCGGCGGCCGGCACCCGAGACCGATCTCGCGGGCCACGGGGCGACCTAGCGTCGAGAGCATGATCCGCCGCCCTGTCGCCGCCGCCCTGCTCGCCTGCTACTCCGTCGTCGTCGCCCGGCTCACCCTGGCCGACCCGTCGGCCGGTCGGTGGGCGTTCGACCTGGCCGGGTCGGCGGCCTGGCGGGCCAGCGACGGGCGGCTGGACTGGAGCGAGACCGAGGTGCTGGCCAACGTCGCACTGTTCGTGCCCGCCGGCTTCCTGCTCGCGATCGTGCTCGGCCGCCCGCTGCTCGCCACGGCGCTGACCGTCCTCGCCTCGGCATGCATCGAGCTGGCCCAGCAGCAGTTCCTCCCGACCCGCGTGCCGTCGCTGGCCGACGTCTGGCACAACGGCCTGGGCGGCCTCGCCGGCGCGGTGCTCGCCTGGCCGCTCAGCATCCGCCCGCGCCTCACCCCACGAGTGAACTAGAACACGTTATCGTTTCGCCATGAGCGGCTTGGTCGGGGCGGACACCCTGCAGCAGGAGTACGACGTCGTGGTGGTCGGGTCGGGCGGCGGTGCGCTGACCGGGGCCGCGCTCGCGGCCGCGGCCGGGCTGAGCACCCTGGTGCTCGAGCGCACGCCGCTGGTGGGCGGCACGTCGGCCTACTCCGGCGGTGCGTGCTGGCTACCCGGCACCGACGTGCAGCAGCGCGCCGGCCTGCCGGACTCGACCGAGGGCGCCCGCGCGTACCTCGCCGCCGTCCTCGACGACCCCGACCAGGACCGGGTCGAGGCCCTGCTCGCGCAGGCACCGCGGCTGGTCGCCCAGCTCGAGGCCGACCCGCTCATGGAGCTCGAGTGGATCCCGTTCTCTGAGTACTACGACGCGCCCGGCCGGGTGCCGATGGGCCGCTCGATCCAGCCGAGGAACATCCGCCGCGACGAGCTCGACCCCGCCGTGACCGCCGTCGTCCGGCCGCCGGTCGAGCGCGACCGCGCCGGCCAGCCGGGGCGCTCCACCCTGTCCGGCGGCCAGTCCCTGATCGCCCGGCTCGCCGCGATGACCGTGCGCGACGGCGGCACGATCGCCGTCGGACACCAGGTCACCGGCTTCGGGCGGGACGCCGACGGGCGCGCCACGACGGTCCGGTACGACGGCCCGCACGGTCCCGGGGAGGTCCGCGCCCGGCGCGGGATCCTGGTCGCGGCCGGCGGCTTCGAGGGCAGCGCGGAGCGTCGTACCGCCCACGGGACGCCGGGGGACGCCGCGTGGACGATGGCCCCGCGCGGCACCAACACCGGCGAGGTGATCGACGCGGCGGCCGCGATCGGCGCGGCCACCGACTGGTCGGGCGAGGGCTGGTTCTGCCCGGGGCTGCAGCAGCCCGACGGCAGTGGCGCCTTCACGCTCGGCTTCCGCGGCGGCGTCATGGTCGACGCCGCGGCGCGGCGCTACGGCAACGAGTGCCTGCCCTACGACCGGTTCGGACGGGTGATGGCCGAGGACCCGAGCCGGACGCCGTCGTGGTTCGTCTTCGACTCCCGCGAGGACGGCCGGCTGCCGGCGATCGCCATGCCCGAGGGCGACCGCGCCGAGCACCTCGCGGCCGGCACGTGGGTCGAGGCGGACACCCTCGAGGACCTGGCCGCCGCGACCGGCCTCGACGCCGACACCCTGGTCGCCACCGTCGAGCGCTACAACGGGTTCGCCGCGGCAGGGAAGGACGAGGACTTCGGGCGCGGCGAGGACGAGTACGACACCTTCTTCGCCGGAGGCGGCGGCCCGTCGGCCGCCCTCGTCCCCGTCGACAAGGCCCCGTTCACGGCTGCACGGTTCGTGCTCTCGGACCTCGGCACCAAGGGCGGCCTGGTCACCGACGCGAGCGGCCGGGTGCTCGACACCGACGGCGCGCCCATCCCCGGCCTGTACGCCGCCAGCAACTCGACCGCCTCCGTCTTCGGCTCGGCGTACCCGGGTCCGGGGGCCCCGCTCGGCGCGGCGATGACCTTCGCGTCGCTCGCCGTGGAGGACATGCGTCACGAGATCGGGTGAGGCACCGCCGGACCTGGCCGCGGACGTCCTGAGAACAGGTCGGCCGGTCAGTCCTCGGCGAGCCGGTCGAGGACCGTGGTGGCGAAGCGGCCGAGGCTGCGCACCTGCTCGCCGTTGAGGCCGTCGAAGAACAGCTCACGCACCAGGGCGACGTGGCCGGGCGCGGCGGCGTCGATGGCGGCCTGGCCGGCCTCGGTCAGCTCGACGAAGGCGCCGCGCCGGTCGTCGGCGCAGTGGCGGCGCGCGACCAGACCGCGCGCCTCCATCCGGGAGACCTGCTTGGAGACCCGGCTCTTCTCCCACTGGAGGCGCTCGCCGAGCTCGTACATCCGCAAGGAGCGCTCGGGCACGTCGTCGTCGGTGAGGGCCACGAGGATCTCGTAGTCGGAGATGGACAGGCCGCTGGTCGCCTGGAGCTCGCGGTTGAGGCGCGCGAACAGCCGGTTGTTGAGGTCGAGCCAGGCCCGCCAGGCATGGGTCTCCTCGGCATCGAGCCATCGCGTCGTCGTACTCATCGGTGCCATTCTAGCGGTGAATGTTGACATATCCACGACCTCGGAGGAGAGTAGTTGACATGGCAACCATCGACCTCGACGCGATCACCAGGGACCGCGAGCGGATCAAGAAGGAGTACCTCGTCCCCGAGGGCGAGCGGCCCGAGAGCAGCGCCCGCGGCATCCACCACGCCGCGCTGCTGTCCTCCGACGTCCGGCGCACGATCGACTTCTACCAGGGCCTGCTGGAGTTCCCGCTGACGGAGATCTTCGAGAACCGGGACTACGCCGGCTCCGACCACTTCTTCTTCGACGTGGGCGCGGGCAACCTGCTGGCATTCTTCACCCTCCCCGGCCTCGACCTCGGGCCGTACGCCGAGGTGCTCGGCGGGCACCACCACCTCGCCATCTCGGTGACCCGCGAGAAGTGGGACTACCTGCGCGCCAAGCTCGACGACGCGGGCGTGGCGTACCACCTGGAGTCGAAGGTCTCCCTCTACTTCCCCGGCCCCGACGGCGAGCGGCTCGAGCTGCTGGCCGACCCGCTCGGAGAGATGTACGGCACCAAGGTGCTGTGACCGACCGCACGCGTCCCACCGAGCGGCCCGATTAGCCGTGGCACCCGTGAGGGGGCCTACCATCAAGCGGCTTTGTCGACCTGCTAAGAGGGGAAGCGTTGAGCACCACCGAAGAGAAGTTCACTCGCTGGAAGCACCACGAGGAGCTCGCCGAGGCGATGATCCCGATCGTCGGCAAGCTGCACCGCGAGAAGGACGTCACGATCCTGCTCCACAGCCGCTCGCTGGTGAACAAGTCGGTCATCGACATCCTCAAGACGCACCGCTACGCGCGCCAGATCGACGGCGTCGAGCTGTCCGTCAAGGACACCTTCCCCTTCCTCGAGGCGATCGCCGCGCTCGACCTGGGCGCCGCGAAGGTCGACCTCGCGCTGCTGATCCGGGCCTACCGCGCCACCGGCGACGGGCAGTCGATCCCCGACTTCACCGCCGCCGCCCTCGCCGAGGCCACCGGTGACAACAAGCTCCCCGCGCCGTCCGCGCAGGACGTCGTCCTCTACGGCTTCGGCCGCATCGGCCGCCTGGTCGCGCGCCTGCTGGTCGAGAAGTCCGGCTCCGGCAACGGCCTGCGGCTGCGTGCCGTGGTCGTGCGCAAGGGCAAGGGCGACGACCTCAAGAAGCGCGCCTCGCTGCTGCGTCGCGACTCGATCCACGGTGCCTTCAACGGGTCGATCACGGTCGACGAGGAGAAGAACCAGATCATCGCCAACGGCAACGTGATCCAGGTGATCTACTCGAACTCGCCCGACGAGATCGACTACACCGAGTACGGCATCAACGACGCCATCCTGATCGACAACACGGGCATCTGGCGCGACCGCGAGGGCCTGTCGAGCCACCTGCGCCCCGGCATCGCCAAGGTGCTGCTGACCGCGCCGGGCAAGGGCGACGTCCCCAACATCGTGCACGGCGTCAACCACCTCGACGTCGACCTCGACGAGAAGGTGCTCTCCTGCGCCTCCTGCACGACCAACGCGATCGTCCCGCCGCTCAAGGCGATGGAGGACGAGTTCGGCATCGTCCGCGGCCACGTCGAGACGGTGCACTCGTTCACCAACGACCAGAACCTGCTGGACAACTACCACAAGGCCGACCGCCGCGGTCGCTCCGCACCGCTCAACCTGGTCATCACCGAGACCGGCGCCGCCTCGGCCGTCGCCAAGGTGCTGCCGGACCTCCAGGCCCGGATCACCGGCAACTCGATCCGCGTCCCCACGCCGGACGTCTCGATCGCCATCCTGAGCCTGCAGCTCAAGCGCGAGACGACCCGCGACGAGGTCAACGACCACCTGCGCAAGGCCTCCCTGGTCGGCCCGCTGGCCCGCAACCTCGACTACACGACCGCCTCCGACGCCGTGTCCACCGACTTCATCGGCGCCCGCGCGGCCTCGATCGTCGACGGCGGCGCCTCGATCGTCGACGGCGACTCGGCGATCCTCTACGTCTGGTACGACAACGAGTTCGGCTACTCCTGCCAGGTGCTGCGCACCGTGCAGTACATCTGCGGCGTGGAGTACACGACCCTGCCGCGCGCCTGACGTCCGTCGGCAAGCACCGGTCGCCGTGTGCGCCGGTCCCGGCCCCTTGAAAGGGGCTCGGGGCCGGCGCACACTGCAATTGAGGGGGGTTCTCTCCGAGGAGGAGCCATGAACGACAGCCCGCACGCCGGAGCCGACGTCCTCGCCGACACCGTCACCCAGACCCACGCCGTGCTGCACGCCCGGTTGCGCAGCGCCGAGGCCTCCCGGCCCACCCGCGACCGACCACGGGCCGCGCTCAGCGCGGCGGACCCGTTCCTCGCGAGCACCAGCCGCCACGTCGCGGCGGCGAACGCCGTGCTCGCCCCCGCGGCGCGCCGTCACCTCGACCAGGGTCACCGCCGCGCCCAGGAGCTCGCCCTGCAGAGCAAGCGGCTGGAGATCGCGCTGAGCCAGCTCAAGGCCAAGCTCTACGGCTCGACGTTCGTCGTACGACGCCCCTGGGCCGGCATCTGGGAGGAGGTCGAGCGCGAGCTCGCCGCCACCCGCACCCTCGAGCTCCAGCTCGTCGACGACCTGGTCGCCGCGACCGACGCCGACCAGCGCAGTGAGCTCGCCGAGCACCTCTACCGGACGGAGCGGCGAGTGCCCACCCGCCCGCACCCGTACCTGCCCCACCGCGGCCTCAGCGGCCGGCTCGCCCGTCGGATCGCCCTGCAGGTCGACCGGTTCTGGGACACCGCCGAGGGCCGGATGGTGCCCGAGCCGGTGCGCCCGCACCGGGGCCGGGAGGGCCGGATCGCGCAGTACCTGCTCGCCGACCCGCACTTCCCGGGCTGACCCGGCTGATCGGCCGGACCGATCAGCGTCCGCGTTACATCGTCACGGGTGAGGATCGCCACGCCGCAAACGTGACGGTGGCCACTGCGCTAACTATTGCAAGCAGGGTGCACTGGACGACGAGACCTTCCCGACCCGGGAAGGCCGCCCGCGTCGCGCCGAGGCCCGCGCTCGACGGTGGGGAGACATCGACCACGATGAAGGTAAGCGCGGGCACGGGAGACCCAGGTAGTACGCCGGAGTGATCCGGCTCGGGGCGAAGGGACACGGTCCCTGGGCACCAGCAGCCCAAGCCCGACAGGTCATCTCTCGCAGGCGCCGCTGCGGAGTTCCATCTGATGTCCACCATCGCGTCGCGCGCTGCCGCGCGCCTGCTCGTCGTCCCCGTCCTGGCGTCCGCCAGCCTGTTCTCGCCGGCTCCGGCCGCCCATGCCGACGACCCCGTCGTCTCGGCGCTCGTGCCCGCCGCGGAGAACGCCAAGGACGAGTCCGCCCAGCACCCCCACCACGCCTCGGCCGAGGACAAGGCGAAGGAGAAGGCCGAGAAGCGCGTCGACCGGGTCATGGACACGGTCCGCTCGCGCGCCGGCAAGCCCTACGTGTACGGCGCCGCCGGCCCGAACGCCTTCGACTGCTCGGGCCTGGTGCAGTGGGTGTACCGCCACGTCGGCAAGAACCTGCCGCGCACCTCGAGCGCCCAGGCCGGCGCCACCATGCGGGTGCGCAACCCGCAGGTCGGCGACCTGGTGTTCTTCACCAGCGGCGGCCACGTCTACCACGTCGGCATCTACGCCGGGAACCACACGCTGTGGCACGCCTCGCGTCCGGGCACCCCGGTGCGCCGGGACCGGATCTGGACCAGCTCGGTCTTCTACGGCCGGGTCCGCTGACCCGCTCGGTCACACGAAACGTCGACCGCCGGTCCTCCGTATGAGGGAGGACCGGCGGTCGGGTCATCTGATGGGGACGCCCCGGAACTGCGTGGGGTTGCGGAACTTCACGTAGGCGAACATCGACTGCACCTTGGCGCTGGTGTTGGCCCAGGCGGAGAACACCCAGGCGTTGGTGCCGGAGTGGGTGTAGACGCGGTCGGAGTGGTAGACCGCCTTGCCGATGAAGCCGCCCAACCGCTTGCCGTAGACGACGTCGCGTCCGGCCCAGGGCTGGTTGACCCGCTCCTTGTCCGGGTTGTAGGCGCCGTAGTAGTAGCCGGTCGCGGCCGCTGCGGTGCTCCACCGGGTCACCGTGAGGTGGCGGTAGGTGCCGTCCGGCGTCTTCGCGGCACAGTGCCAGCCCTCGACGTACCCGCTCGCCGTGAGGGACCAGGGCTTGCAGGCCGGCGCGCTCGCGACACCGGGGAACACCCACTGCGCGCCCTGCCAGCCGGTGGGGAGGGCGCACGCGGAGCTCGCCGGCACCTCGCTGCCGGTCCAGCACCGGAAGGTCGGGGCCGGCTCCGGGGTGCGCGTGGGCTCCGGCGTGGGCTTCGGCGTGCGCTTCGGCTTCGCCGTCCTCGTGGCATCCGCCGAGGGTGCCGGCTCCTCGACCGGGCCGGGGTCGACCAGGTCGGGGTGGGTGGGCCTGCTCCTGCGCGGGCGCGGGGTGCGGCTCGGCGACGGGGTCGCGGTCGGATCCGGGACCGCGGTGGTCGGGGTGGCGGGCGCGGAGGTGGTCGTCGACGGGTCCTGGGCGGTCAGCGCGGACGGGGTCATGTCGACTCCGCCGAGCAGCGAGCCGACGTACACCGCGAGGCCGACGAGGACCACCACCAGCGTGGTGGCGACGAGACGGCGTCGTAGCGAGGCCGGTGCCGGGGGGACGTCGAGCGGCTGGCGCACGGCGGTGACGTCGGGCAGCACGAGGCCGTCGGGGGCGCCGGCCCGCAGCGCGGTCAGGTCGGCGAGCATCGCGCGGGCGGACGGGTAGCGGCGGCGCGGGTCCTTGGCGAGCGCGCGGCGGAGCACGGCGTTGAGGCCGTCGAGGAACGGGCCGCGGCCGGGGACCTGGGGCACCGGGCCGCGCAGGTGGCCCATGGCGACCTCGGCGTCGGTGCCGACGTACGGCGGCGTGCCGGTCAGCATCGTCCACAGCAGGCAGCCGGCGGAGTAGACGTCGCCCGCCACGCCGGCGGCCCCCGTGTCGCCGGAGTGCCGCTCGGGCGCCATGTAGGCCGCGGACCCGACCAGCACGCCGGTGCGGGTGAGCTCGCCGCCGGGCGAGGTGGCGATGCCGAAGTCGCACAGGTAGGCGGTCGACCCGTCGTCGCGCAGCAGCACGTTGGACGGCTTCACGTCGCGGTGCACCACCCCGATCGCGTGGGCGTCGGCGAGACCCTCGAGGACCTGGCAGGCCAGGTCGACGGCGTACGCCGGCTCCAGGGCGCCGCGCGAGCCCAGCACCCCGCTCAGGTCACCGCCGCGGACGAGCTGGGTCACGAGGTACGGCGCACCGTCCTGCTCGCCGTGGTCGAAGACGGCGACGACGTGGGCGCTGTCCATCCGGGACAGGACGACCGCCTCGCGGCGGAACCGTTCGCGGAACTCGGCGTCCTGGCCCAGCGCGGGGTTGATCACCTTGAGCGCGACGTCGCGCTCGAGCTGCGGGTCGTGGGCACGCCACACCGTCCCCATCCCACCGCGGCCGAGCACCTCGACGAGTCGGTACCTGCCCAGCCAGTCCCCCGTGCGGGGCTCCGAGTCGCCCATGGCCCCGATCCTGCGCCACGGCTGGACGTCGGGCAAATGGGAGGCTGGGCCCGTGACCGTGTACGTCGACGACATGCAGCTGGAAGCCGTGGTCGGCCCCGTCGACGGGGTGTGGTCCCACCTGCTCTCCGACCTCCCGGGCGAGGCCGGCCACCGCGAGCTGCTGGAGTTCGCCGGCCGGCTCGGTATCGAGGCGCGCTGGATCCAGAACCCGGGGACCGCGAAGGAGCACTTCGACGTCACCGAGCCGACCCGCCAGCGGGCGCTGGCGCTGGGCGCCGTACCGATCACCTACGGGCGGGCGGTCGCCGCGATCACGCGGGCGAAGCGGGACGCGAGCTAGCACCTCGACACCCCTTCCCCGCGATGCCGCGCGGGGGTAGCGTGCGAGGCCCGGCCCGAGGGGGCGGATCGGCTCGGTTCGCCACTGCTCTCGGAAGGCCTGCTCCATGCTCCCCTCACCTCGCCGTCCCGTGCTCCGGACGCTCGCCTCCGGCCTCCTCGCCGTCGGCGCGCTCGTCATGCCCGCTGCGGGACCGCCCGCGACCGGCGTCGACGCGTGCGCGGTTGCGCCGCCGACCACCTTCACCTCGACCGGCACCGTGCAGTCCTGGGTCGTGCCGGCGGGGGTGGATCGGGTCAGCCTGTACGTCGTGGGCGCGCCGGGTGGCTCGTCGACCGGCGCCGGTGGACACGCGGGCTTCCTCTTCGTCCCGGGCGTCCCGGTCGCGCCGGGCAGCACGCTGCAGGTCGTGGTCGGTGGCGCCGGCGGCAACGGGCTCCCCGGCCAGACGGCCGGCGGTGGTGGCGGCGGATCGTTCGTCATGACCAGCCCGACGGCCGCGGGCGTGCTCGTCGTGGCCGGCGGTGGCGGCGGCTCGGGGATCACCACCGGCGGGCTCGACGCCAGCCTCACCGGGACCGGTGGCAACGGGGCCCCGGCGGGAGCAGGCGGGACGGGAGCAGGAATCAGTACGCCGGCCGGCGGCGGGACGGTCGGTGGCAGCAGCCTGGTGGCGACCGCCCGCCTCCTGCCCGGCGACGGCGAACCCGGCGGCGGTGGCGGCGGTGTGCTCATCGACGGCGGCGGCACCGGCGGCGGCGCCGGCGGGCTGGCCATCGGCAACGGCGGCGCCGGGGGCGGCGGTGCCGTGCTGAGCGGGGGCACCGGCGGCAGCGGTGGCTTCGGCGGAGGCGGCGGGGGCGGGACCGCGGGCGGCGGTGGCGGCGGCTACGGCGGCGGCGGGGGTGGGGGCTTCCTCGACGGCGCGTCCGGCGGTGGCGGAGGCGGAGGCAGCTACAGCAGCGTGCCGCCGGCGCAGTCCGGCGTCGCCGCGCAGGCGACGGGCGGCCAGGTCGTGATCAGCCCGGAGGGTGGTTGCGGCCAGCCGGCCACCGCTCGGTGCCACGGCAGGGCGGCCACGATCGTCGGCACGCCCGGCAACGACGTGCTGATCGGCACTCCGGGACCCGACGTGATCGTCGGCCTGGGCGGCAAGGACCGGATCGACGGCCGCGGCGGGCGCGACGTGCTGTGCGGGGGCGGCGGTCGCGACGTGCTGCGTGGCGGAGGTGGCAACGACCGGCTGTACGGCGGTCCCGGCCGCGACCGCCTGGTGGGCGGGGGCGGCCGGGACCGGCTCGCGCAGTGACTCGTCAGCGGCCGGTGAACTCCGGCGGGCGGCGCTCGAGGAAGGCCAGCATCGCCTCGTCGAGGTCGTCGCTGAGCAGGAAGGCCGAGTTCCACACGGCGGTGTAGCGCAGGCCGGCCTCGACGCGGGGACCGCGCTCGGTGTCGAGGACGTCCTTGATGCCGCGCAGGACCAGCGGGGAGTTGGCGGCCATCCGGGCCGCGAGCTCCGCGGCCGCCGTCCGCGTCTCGGCGGGGGTGGCGTGCACGTGGTTGACCAGGCCGATCTGGGCGGCGCGGGCGGCGTCGACGTCGTCGCCGGTCAGGGCGAGCTCGCGCAGGTGGCCGTCGCCGATCACGCCGACCAGGCGCTGCAGGCTGCCGAGGTCGGCGACGATGCCGACCTTGGCCTCGCGCACGCTGAACACCGCGTCGGCCGAGGCGACCCGGACGTCGCAGGCGACGGCGAGGTCGACCCCGCCGCCGATGCACCAGCCGGTGACCGCGGCGACGGTGGGCTTGCGCAGGTTCGCAACCGTGTCGAGGGCCGCCTGCCAACGCCGGATCAGTGCCATCAGCTCCTGCCGGGCGCCGGCGTGCGTGGCCTGGCGCAGGGGCGCGAAGGTCCCGGCCGCGGCCGCCAGGTCGAGGCCGTAGGAGAAGTGGTCGCCCGCGCCGGACAGGACGACGGCACGGACCGCGTCGTCGGCGTCGAGCTCGGTGAAGGTCGCCCCCAGCTCCGCGAAGAACGCCTCGTCCATGACCGCCTTGCCGCCCGGGCCGGCGAGGCCGACCGTGGCGACGGCGCCGTCGCGGGCGACGGTGAACCGGCGGTCGCTCACGGGGCGACCTCCTTGACGATCTCGGACAGCCGGCGCACCTGGGCGACCTTCTCCCCGTCGGTGGCGGCGAGCGGGTTCAGCAGGAAGGTGCGCACACCGGCGGCGTGGAACTCGGCGACCTGCCGGCGGATCGAGTCCTCGTCACCGAGCAGGGTGACGGCCTCCACCAGCTCCTGGGGCACGGCGGCCGCGGCGTCCGCCTTCGCGCCCGACAGGTAGAGGTCCTGGATCTCCTTCGCCTCGGCCTCGTAGCCGTAGCGGCAGGCCAGCTGGTTGTAGAAGTTCTTGTCGCGCGCGCCCATCCCGCCGACGTAGAGCGCCAGCTGGTTGCGGATCGCCTGCACCGCCTCCGGCGACGGCTCGCCGAGGTGGAAGGCGATCTGGAGCTGGATGTCGAGCTCGCCGAGCGCGGGGTCGCGCTTCGCGAACCCCTCCGCCAGCGGCTCGCCCCAGGCGAGGTCGCGCTTGCCGGGGTGGAAGAACAGCGGCTGCCAGCCGTTGGCGAGCTCGGCGACCAGCGCGACGTTCTTCGGGCCGAGGGCGGCGACCGAGATCGGGATCTCGCTGCGGACCGGGTGGTTGATGATCTTGAGCGGCTTGCCCAGGCCCGAGCCGCCGTCCTCCTTGGTGAGCGGGACCGTGTAGTGCTTGCCGCGGTACTCGACGGGCTCGCGCTTCCACACCTGCCGGCAGATCTCGATCACCTCGCGGGTGCGCCCCAGCGGGGCGTCGTACCTGACGCCGTGGAAGCCCTCGATGACCTGCGGGCCGCTCGCGCCCAGACCGAGCGTGAACCGGCCGTCGGACACGAAGTCCAGTCCCGCGGCGGTCATCGCGGTCAACGACGGGGTGCGGGTGTAGATCTGGAAGATCGCCGACATCAGCTCGAGTCGCTCGGTCTTCGCGGCGATGTAGCCGAGCTGGCTGACCGCGTCGAAGGAGTAGGCCTCGGGCATCGCGACCAGGTCGAGGCCGTTGCGCTCGTACTCCTGGAGCAGCTCCACGGTCTCGGCGAAGCCGCCGGAGTAGTCGATGATCATGCCGAGCCGCATGGCGCCCCCTGGGTAGTCGTGACGGTCGTGACCTGGGACGGGAGCGTAGCCGCCAGAGCCACCCACTAGATTTCAGTCCGTGTCCGGCATCGCTCAGCAGCTCCAGCGCCACGGAGCGGGCGACGTCAGTGACGACGCCGCGGTCCTCGGCGCGTACTCCTCCGACGCCTCGCTCTACCGCGTCCCGCCCGTCGCCGTCGCGTTCCCGCGCTCGGCCGACGAGGTGGCCGCGGTGCTGGCCGCGGCACGCGAGGAGGGGCTGACGGTCACGGCCCGCGGCGCCGGCACGTCGGTCGCGGGCAACGCGATCGGACCGGGTGTGGTCATCGACTTCAGCCGGCACCTGAACCAGGTCGTCTCGATCGACGGCGACGCGGAGTCCGCGGTGGTCCAGCCGGGCGTCGTCCAGGCGGTGCTGCAGAAGGCCGCGGCGCCGTACGGGCTGAGGTTCGGGCCGGACCCGTCGACCAGCACCCGCTGCACGATCGGCGGGATGATCGGCAACGACGCCTGCGGGGCGCGGTCGCTGGCCTACGGCCGGACCTCGCACAACGTGCGCGCGGTGCGGGCGCTGCTCGCCGACGGGTCGGTGCTGACGACGGGGTACGACGCCTCCGGGGCGCCGGTCGCCGAGGCCGGGGGGTCCGACGTGCTCGACCGGCTGCGGAAGGTCGTCGCGGGCGACCTCGCGACCGTGCGGACCGAGTTCGGCACCTTCGGGCGGCACGTGTCCGGCATCGCGCTCGACCACCTCGCTCCCGAACGCGGCTTCGACCTCACCCGCACCCTGGTCGGCTCCGAGGGCACGCTGGCCGTGCTCACCGAGGCGACGGTCCGGCTGGTCCGTGCGCCGAAGGCCGCGATCATGGTGGTGCTGGGCTTCGCCGACTTCCCGACGGCCGGCTTCGCAACGCCCGAGGTGCTCGCCTTCGAGCCGTCCGCGTGCGAGGGACTGGACCGGCGCATCGTCGACGTGATCCGCGAGCGGCGCGGCGAGAACGCGGTGCCGCCGCTTCCGGCCGGAGACGCGTGGATGTTCGTCGAGCTGTCGGGCACCGACCCCGACGACGTACGACGGCGCGCGGACCTCCTCGCCGCCGCCGGCCTCGGCGTGTCGGCGCTCGTGGTCGACGACCCGCGGACCGCGGACCGGCTCTGGAAGATCCGCGCCGACGGCGCCGGCCTCGCCGGGCGTGCACCCTCGGGCAAGCCCGCGTGGGCCGGCTGGGAGGACGCCGCCGTACCGCCGGAGCGGCTCGGCACCTACCTCACCTCGTTCGAGGAGCTGCTCGCACGGCACGAGCTGACCGCGATGCCGTTCGGGCACTTCGGCGAGGGCTGCCTGCACGTGCGGATGGACTTCCCGTTCGACCGGCCCGACGGGGCCGAGGCGTTCCACGCGTTCCTCGAGGACGCCGCCGACCTGGTGACCTCGCTCGGCGGCTCGCTCTCCGGCGAGCACGGCGACGGGCGGGCACGCAGCGACCTGCTGCCGCGGATGTACTCCCCCGCCGCACTGTCGCTGATGGCAGCCGTGAAGGACGTCTTCGACCCGGCCCGGATGCTCAACCCGGGCATCCTCGTCGAGCCCGCCTCGAGCGCTGCCGACCTGCGCTACACCTCGACCGCACGACTCACCAAGGGACTCGCGCTCGCGTACACCTCCGACGGCGGTGACTTCGGCCAGGCCGTGCACCGCTGCACCGGCGTGGGCAAGTGCCGCGCCGACAACAGCGCCTCGGGTGGCGTGATGTGCCCGTCGTACCAGGCGACCCGGGAGGAGATCCACTCCACCCGCGGTCGTGCCCGGCTGTTGCAGGAGATCGTCAACGGCTCCAGCACGACGACCTGGAGCTCGCCCGAGGTGCACGAGGCGCTCGACCTGTGCCTGTCCTGCAAGGGCTGCGCGTCCGACTGCCCGACCGGCACCGACATGGCGTCCTACAAGGCCGAGGTGCTGCACCAGACCTACAAGCGCAAGCTGCGCCCGCGCTCGCACTACTCGGTCGGCTGGCTGCCGCGGTGGGCGAAGGTCGGCTCCGCGATGCCGCGGTTCGCGAACAGGTCGATGGACCTCGCGCCACTGCGCAAGGTCGCGCTGAAGGCGGCCGGCGTCGACACGCGGCGGCGGATGCCGGCGTTCGCGCGACGAACCTTCCGCCGTACCTTCGGGGGTTCCGTCGGGACGGGTACGCCGGTCGTGCTCTTCGTCGACTCGTTCACCAACCACTTCGCCCCGCGCGTCGCCGAGGCTGCGGTCGCGGTGCTGCGCGACGCGGGCTACGACCCGCGGATCACCCGGCAGCAGGAGTGCTGCGGCCTGCCGTGGATCAGCACCGGCCAGCTCGACGGCGCCGCGCGCCGGCTCGGCGCGATGGTGGACGCGTTGAAGGACGACGCGCTGGCCGGCGTGCCGATCGTCGGGCTGGAGCCCTCCTGCGCCGCGGTGCTGCGCCACGAGCTGCGCGAGCTGGTGCCGGGTGAGGACGCGGCGGCCGTGGCGTCGGCGACCACCACCCTGGCGGAGCTGTTGTCGCGTACGCCGGGCTGGACGCCGCCGTCGCTGGCCGGGGTGCGGATCGTCGCGCAGCCGCACTGCCACCACCACGCGGTGATGGGCTGGTCGACCGACCAGGCGCTGCTGGAGAAGGCCGGCGCGAGTGTCGAGGCCGTGCCCGGGTGCTGCGGCATGGCGGGCAACTTCGGGGTCGAGCAGGGGCACTACGAGGTGTCGGTCGCGGTCGCCGAGGCGAACCTGCTGCCGGCGGTGCGCTCGTCCGCCGGCGAGGCCGGGCGCGTCGTGCTGGCCGACGGGTTCTCCTGCCGCACGCAGCTCGACGAGCTGGCTCCCGACGCGGAGCCGGTCCACCTCGCCGAGCTGCTGGCGCGCGGCCTCAGGTGAGCCGGCTCAGCTGACCCGGCTCACCAGTCCTGCCACGGGATGATCGTGCGCAGCGGCGTGCTCAGCAGGACCTCCTCGGAGGCGACGGCCTCCTCGCTGAGCCGGGCGGTCAGCTCGGCGGTGGTCTTGTCGATCGCCTCGGTGGTCGACAGCGGGTCCTGGTCGAGGTAGACGAGCCGGATCCGCAGCGACCCCGGCGCGTCCGGCGTCTCGGTGGCGAGCGGCAGCGACGGGTGCGCCTGGTGGCGGGCGAAGGAGAAGGTCCACGCGCCGGCGACGCCCTCGAGGTCGAGCAGGGCGGGGATCAGGCTGCGGTCCTGCCAGGTGAAGTGCTCGTGGGTGGCGCCGCTGTGGTGCTCGGCGTGCCGCGACAGGGTGAGGTGGAGGCCGCGGTTGGGGCGGTACGGGATCACCTCGGGCGACACGAGCGCCGACGGAGCGGCGTACCCCTTGACCGGGCGGTAGAACGACAGCAGCTTGCGCCGCACCCCCGGGATGAGCGGACCGCGGCCCCACTGGAACGAGTCCTCGCCGAGGTCGGACCACTCCTGGAGCGCGCGCTCGACCGGGTCGTTGAACCAGTACATCGCGACGTAGTCGGTCGGCGCGTGCTCGTCGGACGCGACGCCGCTGCGGTAGTCGATGGGCCGGGCCCAGCGGTCGCCCCACGCGACGCCGGGCAGGGCGAGGTTCTCCGGGCGGTGGTCGAGCTGGTGCCACTCGTTGTAGGCGCGGTGCTCGTCGGGCCCGGCTCCCTCGAGGGTGACGAACGAGAAGAAGACGAGGGGGCTGTCGTTGAGCGGGCTGGTCACGGGCGGGCTCCTGCGAGTGGGGGTAGGGTTCAGAAAACCAAGCAAGCACTTGGTTTATCAGATGTGCGCGGACGACGAAAGAGGACTGACGTGAGGATCGGCATCAACAGCCCCGTGGTGGTGCAGCTGCCGGGGGCGTTCTCCCCGTGGGAGGCCGATGCCGGCATCGCCGAGCTCGGCACCATCGCCGAGGCCGCCGACACCCTCGGCTTCGACTTCCTCACCTGCAGCGAGCACGTGATGGTGCCGGCCGACATCGCCGCGCAGCGCGGCGGCACCTACTGGGACCCGCTCGCCACCTTCGGCCACCTCGCCGCCCGCACCTCGCGGATCCGGCTCGCCACCCAGGTCCTCGTCCTCGGCTACCACCACCCCCTCGCCATCGCCAAGCGCTACGGGACCCTCGACCTGGTCAGCGGCGGCCGCCTGGTCCTCGGGCTGGGCGTGGGCTCGCTCGAGGAGGAGTTCGCACTGCTCGGCGTTCGGTTCGAAGGGCGTGGCGCGGTCGCCGACGACGCATTGCGGGCCCTGCGCGCCGCGCTGTCGACCCGGACACCGTCGTACGACGGACCGCACTTCTCGTTCTCCGACGTGGTCGTCTCACCGCACGCGGTCCAGCCACACGTGCCGTTCTGGATCGGCGGGCGCACGCCCCGCTCGCTGCGCCGGGCAGTCGAGCTGGCCGACGGCTGGGTGCCCTTCGGGCTCTCGCCCGGCGAGCTCGCGGCGATGCTGGCACGGGCCGACCTACCGGCGGGCTTCGAGGTCGTGCTCACCCCTGGTGCCGCCCTCGACCCGTCAGGCGCCGCCGCGGCTGCGGTCGATGCGCTCGGCGCCCTGGAGGAGGCCGGCGCGACCGCGGCGTCCGTGCGGATCGCGGCCGAGTCAGCATCGCACTACGTCGAGCAGCTGCACGCGCTGGCGCAGCTGCGGCGCTAGATTCCGGGCATGACCCGTGCCGGCGACCGCCGCCTCTCCCGCCGCGGCCTGCTCGTCGCCGGCGGCGGCGCGGTGACGCTGGGTGCCGCGGGGGCGGCGTACCGGTACCGGACCGACGACGGCCCCGATGGGCCGGTGCCGGACGTCACGGGGGTGGCGGTCACCTCGGGCAGCTTCGTGTCGCAGGCCCGCAGGGGCGCGCGGTGCGGGTGGTCGGTCGCGACGCCGGGCGAGGACCTGCCGGTCGTGGTGGTGCTGCACGGGCGGCGCAACGACCACCGGTCGGCGTTCGCGCGCTCCTACCTCGCGCTCGACCGGTTCCTCGCAGCCGGATTGGCCGACGCGATGCCGGCGGTCGCGATCGCCAGCGTCGACGGGGGCGACACCTACTGGCACAGGAGACGCAGCGGCGAGGACGCCGGGGCGATGGTGGTCGACGAGTTCCTGCCGCTGCTGGCCGAGCGTGGCCTCGACACCAGCCGGGTCGCCTTGCTGGGCTGGTCGATGGGCGGGTTCGGGGCGCTGCACCTGGTGCCGGCGCTGGAGGGTGTCCTCAAGGGCGTGGGCGTGATGAGCCCCGCCCTCTGGCACCGGTACGCCGACACCAGTCCCGGCTCCTACGACGACGCCGCCGACTTCGGGCGGGTGACGATCTTCGGCCGCGAGGACACGCTGGCCGGCGTGCCGCTGCGCGTGGACTGCGGCAAGGGCGACCCGTTCTACCCCGCGACCCGCGACCTCGTCGCCGACCTGACGACGCGGCCGGCCGGCGGGTTCGGCCGGGGCGGCCACGACGTCGGCTACTGGCGCCGGGTGGTGCCGGGGCAGCTGCGCTTCCTGGCCAGGGCGCTCAGCGCGTAGCGGCCAGCCACGCCTCCGTCGTCGCCGCCAGCTCGGCGCGCGCCGCGAGGTCGGCGGCGGCCGGGGCCGGGTCGAGGGGCCGGCTCTTGCGGTAGTAGCCGGACGCGGCCGAGGGATCGGTGGCGATCCGGACCAGGTGGGCGGCCGACTCCTCGGGCGTCATCAGGGTGCGGCGCTCCAGGGGCAGGGCGAGGTTGCGCAGCCGGCGCAGCAGCGGCCGGGTCTCGAGGCCGCGGTTGGCGATGTTGGTCGACACCGCGCCGGGATGGACGGACAGGGCGCGCAGCCCTTGGTCGCCGTACCGCTCGGCCAGCAGGGCGGCGTGGTGGACCAGGCCGAGCTTCGAGGTGCCGTACGACGCCCACGAGTCGTAGGCGACCGGCCGGCCGAGCAGCTGGTCGGTGGTGCCGCGCTCGTGCAGCTGCGAGACGACGTGCACCACGGTCCCTCCACCACCACCCAGCAGCAGCGGCAGCAGCGCCGTCGTCAGGTCGACGGTGCCGAGGTAGTTCGTGCGCCAGTGGACCTCGTGGCCGTCGAGCAGCTGCGGCTGCTTCCACCGCGACCCGAGGTCGAGGTGG
The DNA here is from genome assembly GCF_013409625.1 of Nocardioides kongjuensis. Taxonomy (NCBI): domain Bacteria; kingdom Bacillati; phylum Actinomycetota; class Actinomycetes; order Propionibacteriales; family Nocardioidaceae; genus Nocardioides; species Nocardioides kongjuensis. The sequence continues at coordinate 4,608,923 of NZ_JACCBF010000001.1, read as the reverse complement.
ATGCCGGCGCTGTTGACCAGCAGGTCGAGGTCGTCGGCCCGTCCGGCGTACGACGCAGCGAAGGCCGCGACGGACGCCCGGTCGGCGAGGTCGAGGGTGGCGCGGCGGGTGACGGTGACCTCCCAGCCGTCGGCGAGGAGCGCGTCGGCGACGGCGCGGCCGATCGAGCGCGGCCCGGCGCCGGTGACGATCGCGCGGCGCGTGACCCCGGCACTCACCAGACGACGCCGCGGTCGACGACGAGGTTGGCACCGGTGACCGATGCGGCGGCGTCCGAGGCCAGGTAGAGCAGCGCCTCGGCGACGTCGGCCGGCGGCATGAAGCCGGGGATGACCGAGGTGCTGCGGGCGACCAGGTCCCAGTTGGCGTCGGCGGGCAGCCCGGCGGCGGCCGCCTCGACCATCGGGGTCGCGATGCCGCCCGGGGACACGCAGTTGACCCGCACCCCCTTGGTGCCGAGCTCGACGGCGAGCGCACGCATGCCGAGCAGCAGCGCGGCCTTCGAGGAGCAGTAGGGCGCGTTGTAGGGCTGGCCCATCACCGCCGAGATCGACGCCACCGAGACGACGTTGCCCTTGCTCTCGACCAGTGCGTCGGCGCAGGCCTGGGCGAGCATGATCGGCGCGAGCGCGTTGACGTCGAAGTGCTTGCGCAGCAGGTCGGCGGTGATCGTGCCGACCTCGGCGAACTTCTGGATCCCGGCGACGTTGCACAGCACGTCGAGGCCACCGAGCTCGGCGAGGGCGTCGGCCACGAACGCGTCGCGCGCGGCGTCGTCGGACAGGTCGCAGGCCACCACGCCGTCGGCGGCGACCACGTCGGTGGCCACGACGGTCGCGCCCTCGGCCCGGAACAGCTCGGCGACGACCCGGCCGAGGCCGCCGGCGGCACCCGTGACGACGACCCGGCGGCCGGTGAAGCGCTGGGCGCGAGGGGCGAGCTGGTCGGTCATGGGTTCCTCCTGGTCGGGTCGCTGCGCAGGTGCAGCGGGACCACAATAGAACCTGTTCTAGTTTTCGTCACCCGTGCACGATGCGGTGCAGCTCCGCCATCCGTCCGTCGAGCTCGTGGGCGACCCCGGCGGCCGCCGACAGCTCCTCGACGAGCTCGACCGGCACGTCCTTGGCGTACTTGTAGTAGATCTTGTGCTCGACACTCGCCCAGAAGTCCATCGCCACCGTGCGGATCTGGACCTCGATCGGCACGGCACGGGTCGTGTCGGACAGGAACACCGGGATCTCGACGATGGCGTGCAGGCTGCGGTAGCCGTTGGCCTTGGGCCGGGCGATGTAGTCCTTGACCTCGCAGACGGTGACGTCCGGCTGCGACGTCAGCATCTCGAGCACCCGGTAGACGTCGGCGATGAAGCTGCACACGATGCGTACGCCGGCGATGTCGCGGATCTGCTCGCCGATGGCCTCGAGCTCGAAGGGGCAGCCGATGCGGGCGGCCTTCGCACGCAGGCTGTCGATCGTCTTGATGCGTGAGTTGACGTGCTCGATCGGGTTGGCCCCGTCGCGGAAGGTCATCTCCTCGCGCAGGATGTTGATCTTGGTCAGGATCTCGTCGAGGCCGAACTTGTAGTTCAGGTGGAACAGCCGCAGCTCACGCAGGAATGCCGACTGCTCCTCGGGGACGATGGCGCTCACGCGTCGAGTGTGCCGCATGCCCGGGAAGTGTCGTGGGCCTCCCGACGGGAGGGATTGGCTAGGGTCCACCCATGCGGAGGGGCCCGTTCTCATTGGCCTTCGACCAGGCGCTCTCGGACCGGGCGATGAGCTTGAGCGCACTGCACCGTGTGCTCAGCGCGCGCGGTGCCGGTGTCAGCCTGGCGACCCTGAGCTACTGGCGCTCGGGCCAGCGCGAGCCCGAGCAGGAGCGATCGCTGCACGCGCTCACCCAGGTCGAGGAGGTCCTCGGCCTCGAGCCGGGCGCCCTCGAGGCACTGATCGAGGGCCGCCGGCGACGCGTCGCGCCCGACCTGCTCTCCGACCTGAGCGACGACGCCGACCGGATCCAGGTGCTCCTCGGCGAGCTCGGCTTCCTCTCCCCCTCCGACCGGCTGGTCGACCAGGAGGTGACGCTGAAGTACGTCATCGGCCCGGATCGCTCACCGGTGCGGATGACCTACATCGTCGTCGTCGAGTCGGTCCGCGTGAACGCCGACCGGCGGGCCTTCATCCTGCGGGTGCGCCCCGGTGCGCTGACGCCCGGCGTGACCTCGCTCGGCGGCTTCGAGCTCGGCGAGGTCATCCACGACGAGGAGCGCGGCATCGTCGTCGGCGAGATGGTCCTGGACCGGCCGCTCGGCCCCGGCGAGACCGCGCTGCTCGAGCAGGAGGTCGTCTACCGGACGCCCGACCCCGACGACAACAGCTACTTCTACTGGGCCGTGCGCAAGATGCGCTCGATCAGCCTGTGGATCCGGTTCGACCCGGACCAGATGCCGACCCGCTGCGAGTACTACACGATCGTCGACGGCCGCGAGGAGGTCGTCGAGCTGGAGACCTTCGGGACCAGCGTGAGCCGCACGGTCGCGTCGTTCGGTCCCGGGACGCTGGGCATCCGCTGGAGCTGGGACTGAGCCCAGCCCCAGCGGAGCCCGTGGGTCAGCGGACCGCGTCGAGGGCGTCGACCATGCCCTCGCCGTAGTAGCTGTTGTCGGCGTCGGTCCCGACGCACGGGGCACCGAGGTCGACGCCGGCCGGCGGCGTCTCCTGGACCGTGCAGGGGTGGTCGTCGGCGTCGGCCCGCAGCTTGGCGACCATCTGCGCCGGCGTGAGGTCGGGGTGGGCCGACTTCATGAGGGCGAGGACGCCGGCGACGTGCGGGGAGGCCATCGACGTACCGGACTTCAGGCCGTAGCCGTTGCCGGCCACGATGGTCGACAGGATCCGACGGCCCGGGGCGGCGACGTCGATGACGCCGAGGCCGCGGTTGGAGAAGTAGGACAGCACGTCGTCACGGTGGCTCGCGGAGACGGTCACGACACCGGGGAGCTCGGTCGGGATGTCCTGGCAGCCGCTGTTGAGCGTGCGGGTCACGGGGGTGCCGTCGTCAGGGCTGCCCTCGTCGAGGAAGGACGACTTGTCGGCCAGGTCGTGGCCCGAGTTGCCGGCGGCCGCGGCGTGGACGACGCCCTGGTCGGTGGACCAGGCGACGGCACGACGTACGGCCTCCTTGGCGGCGTACTGGTCGGGCTGGTCCTCGCAGTAGAACTCGAACGGGTCGACGTAGTAGCTGTTGTTGGTCACGTCCATGCCGTGCATGCCGGCCCAGACGAAGCCGCACACGGCGTACTCCGGGTAGATGAAGCCGTCGTCGTTGACGACCTTGACCGAGGCCATCCGCACGTTGGGCGCCACCCCGACGATGCCGACGCCGTTGCGCGCGGCGCCGATGGTGCCGGCGACGTGGGTGCCGTGGTCACTGGTGGTCGGGTACCAGCCGGTCGGCGAGGTGTCGGGACGCCCGGCGTTGCTGCAGTTGACCGAGTCGGCGACGTCGATGTTGGCGACGAGGTCCGGGTGGTCGGGGTCGATGCCCGAGTCGAGCACGCCGACGACGACGTCACGGGAGCCGTCGGTGATCGCGTGCGCCTGGTCGGCCTTGATCACCTGCATGTCCCACTGCTCGGTCTCGCGGGGGTCCGCGGCCGTGACGGTGTTCTCGGTGTCGTCTCGCTGCGGCGAGGACTGGGCCTTGCGGACCTGGCCCCTGCCCGGGCCCCAGGGCGCCTGGACGCCGGCCGGGGTGCCCTCGGTGACCGGCACGGTGCGGGTCGCGCCGACGGACTCGAGCGCGTTGCCGGCGTACGCCGTCACGTCGGCGCGGAAGGCGGCCTTGTCGCTGTGGGCGACGACGACGCCGATCTGCGGCCAGGTCTGGACGACGACGCCGCCCGCCCTGGTGACCGCACGCTCGAGGAGCCGGGTCTGGCCGGGGTTGGCGTGCTTCGCGTTGAGCAGGTACGCCGACACGACCCCGTCCGGGGTGCTGATCGGGACGGGGGTCGAGACGGGCTCGCCGCCGGCCGACGGAGCGGCACTGGCGCCGGTGCCGCCCACGGAGAGACCGGCCAGGGTGAGGCCGGTCGCGACCGTGAGGACGGCGGCACGGAACCGCCGGTGGTGCTGTGGCATGGATCAACCTTTCCGAGAGGAAGGACGCGGGATGTGCGCCAGGCCACATCCTGTCCTCCCCAGGGCCCTGTTGGCGAGAGGATCCGCGGTCAAGTTTCGCGACGGAGGAAGCCTTGCGCGGCGTCGGCTCGCCCGCGTGCGCGCGGGTACCGGTGGGCGACGAGACCGATCCGGCCGCGGGGACCCTGCTCACGTCGTACGCGCGCGTGCACCAGGGCGCGCACTGGCCCGGGGACGTCGCGGCCGGTGCGGCCCTGGGCGTGACGGTCGGCGCCGCGCTCGCGAGCCGGGTCGACCCGTGACGAGAGCGGGCATGCAGGTCTAGAGGAGGAGCAGGCGCTCCTCGATCCTGTCGGCGACCCGGTTCGCGAGCAGTTCGAGGCCGCCCTTGACGAGCGGCGACGCGAGCTTGCCGATGCCGTGCGGCGTGAGCTCGGAGCGGTAGCGCACCGTGGTCGAGCCGTCCTGCTCGCAGAAGCGGATCGTGTCGCGCAGGTCGACGCCCGGGGCGGTGCCGGCGAGCTCGAACAGCTCGTGCGGCACCACGGCGACGACGCGGTACTCGACCTCGGTCTCGTGGCCGAGGAAGGACGAGACGTTGCGGTACGTCGTACCGACGTCGCCGTCGCCGGAGGTGCGCACCGTCGTGACGGTGGGCGGGTCCCACTCCTCGGTGGTGGTGAAGTCGGTCAGGTAGTCCCAGACCTTCGCGAGGGGACGGGGGACGACGACGACACGCTCGACGCTCGGCATGGCTGCGGCGGTACCCCCGTGCCGTCGGCGCAGCCGGGCGGGCGGGTCACAGCGACCGGAGCTGCTCCGCGACCGCGGCGAGGTCCTGGTCGGTGCGGACCACGACGATCGCGCCGGGGGCGGCCGGCGTCGTCGCCGTGGGCGGCGGGGCGAAGAGCGCGTTGACCTGCGCCATCGCCTCGTCGATCTCCATGTGCGGGTCCTCGCACTCCTCGCGCAGCCAGCGGCGCAGGACCCGGTTGTGGGCGGCGACGACGGCGGCAGCCATCAGCTCGCCGCGGCGCTCGGACTCCTCGGAGCCGTCGCCCCAGGCGCTGATGTACTGCCGGAAGACCTGCTGGTAGCGGGCCCCACTGATCAGCTCGCGCTCGCGCAGGGCCGGGACCGTGGAGGTGAGCTGGTAGCGACGCCGGGCCAGCGGACCCTCGGCGATGTAGTGGAACAGGACGACGCGCACCGCGTCGGAGACCGCGAGGATGGCGCTCTTCTGGGTCGAGGCGGCCAGCCGCTCCTCGACCGCGGCGAGGATCGCGTCGTGGTCGGGGAAGATCACCATCTCCTTCGACCCGAACAGCCGGAAGAAGGAGCTGCGGCTCACGCCCGCGGCAGCAGCGATGTCGTCGACGCTGGTGGCGTCGTACCCGTGCTCGGCGAAGAGCCGGAAGGCCGCCTCGGAGATCGCGGCGGCAGGACCCTTGGCGACCGGGGGCCGTCGGTCGTCGTCGTGCGATTGCGTCACACCCCACCCCCCTTGTGAACTCCAGTATCAATGGATGATACTCAGTTTCATGACCGAGATCGACCTGCACACGACGGCGGGCAAGCTGGCGGACCTCGACCGCCGCACCGACGAGGCCGTGCACGCTCCCGCAGCCAAGGCGCAGGAGAAGCAGCACGCCAAGGGACGAAAGACCGCCCGCGAGCGCATCGAGCTGCTCTTCGACGAGGGCTCCTTCGTCGAGCTCGACGAGTTCGCCCGCCACCGCTCCACGGCCTTCGGGCTCGAGAAGACCCGTCCGTACGGCGACGGCGTGATCACCGGCTACGGCACGGTCGACGGCCGCCAGGTGTGCGTGTTCTCCCAGGACTTCACCGTCTTCGGCGGCTCGCTCGGCGAGGTCTACGGCGAGAAGATCACCAAGGTCATGGACCTGGCGATCAAGTCCGGCTGCCCCATCATCGGCATCAACGAGGGCGCCGGCGCCCGCATCCAGGAGGGCGTCGTCTCGCTCGGCCTGTACGGCGAGATCTTCAAGCGCAACGTGCACGCCTCCGGCGTGATCCCGCAGATCTCGATGATCATGGGCAACTGCGCGGGCGGCCACGTCTACTCCCCCGCGGTCACCGACTTCACGATCATGGTCGACCAGACCTCGGCGATGTTCATCACCGGCCCCGACGTCATCAAGACCGTCACCGGCGAGGACGTCTCGATGGAGGAGCTCGGCGGCGCCCGGGCCCACAACACCAAGTCGGGCAACGCCCACTACATGGCCTCCGACGAGGAGGACGCCTTCGAGTACGTCAAGGCGCTGCTCGCCTTCCTGCCGCAGAACAACCTCGACGAGGCGCCGACGTACGACGACGCGGCCGACCTCGAGCCGACCGCCGAGGACCTCGCGCTCGACACCCTGATCCCGGACTCGCCGAACCAGCCGTACGACATGCACGACGTCATCACGACGATCGTCGACGACGGCGACTTCCTCGAGGTGCAGCCGCTGTTCGCGCCCAACATCATCGTCGGCTACGGCCGGGTCGAGGGCCGCTCGGTCGGCGTCGTCGCCAACCAGCCGATGCAGTTCGCCGGCACGCTCGACATCGACGCCTCCGAGAAGGCCGCGCGGTTCGTCCGGTTCTGCGACGCCTTCAGCATCCCGGTGCTGACCTTCGTCGACGTCCCGGGCTTCCTCCCGGGCGTCGACCAGGAGCACCTCGGCATCATCCGTCGCGGCGCCAAGCTGATCTACGCCTACGCCGAGGCGACCGTCCCGCTGGTCACGATCATCACCCGCAAGGCCTACGGCGGCGCGTACGACGTCATGGGCTCCAAGCACCTCGGCGCCGACATCAACCTGTCCTGGCCGACCGGCCAGATCGCGGTGATGGGCGCGCAGGGCGCGGCCAACATCGTGCACCGCCGTACGCTCGCCGAGCTCGAGGCCGCCGGCGGTGACGTCGAGGCCAGGCGCGCCGAGCTGATCGACGAGTACGAGACCACGCTCGCCAACCCCTACATCGCGGCCGAGCGCGGCTACGTCGACGGCGTCATCAAGCCGTCGGAGACCCGCGCCGAGGTGGTCAAGGCGCTGCGCCTGCTGCGCAACAAGCGCGAGGTGCTGCCGCCGAAGAAGCACGGGAACATCCCGCTGTGAGCGCCGAGGCCGTGACCGAGCCCGAGCAGGCGGACGCGTCGTCCGCTGCTCCCCTGCTGCGCGTCATCACCCCGGGCACCACGCCGGAGGAGGTCGCCGCGATCGTCGCGGTGCTCTCCGCCCTCGGCGGTGGCGCCCCGGCGCCCGAGGCACCACGCTCGGAGTGGACCAACCCGGCCCGCCGCCTGCGTCGTACCGCCAGCTCCCACCCGAACCCCGGACGCGGCGCCTGGCGCGCCAGCGCCCTGCCCCGCTGAACTGGAAGGCCACACCATGTCGTTGAAGAAGGTCCTGATCGCCAACCGCGGCGAGATCGCGGTTCGGGTCATCCGTGCCGCCAAGGACGCGGGTATCGGTTCGGTCGCGGTGTACGCCGAGCCGGACGCCAACGCGCTGTTCGTGCGCCTGGCCGACGAGGCGTACTCCCTGGGCGGCGCGACCCCCGCGGAGACGTACCTCGACATCGCCAAGATCATCGATGTCGCCAAGCAGTCGGGCGCCGACTCGGTCCACCCGGGCTACGGCTTCCTCGCCGAGAACGCCGCGTTCGCGCAGGCCGTGCTCGACGCGGGCCTGATCTGGATCGGCCCCTCCCCCGAGGCGATCGACGGCCTGGGCGACAAGGCGAAGGCGAAGCAGATCGCCCTCGCCGCCGGCGCCCCGCTGGCCCCGGGCCTCAAGGACCCGGTCAAGGACGCCGACGAGATCGTCGCCTTCGCCAAGGAGCACGGCCTCCCGGTCGCCATCAAGGCGGTCTTCGGTGGTGGCGGTCGCGGCCTCAAGGTCGCCCGCACCCTCGAGGAGATCCCGGAGCTGTTCGAGTCCGCCACCCGTGAGGCGATCGGCGCCTTCGGTCGCGGCGAGTGCCTGGTCGAGAAGTTCCTCGACAAGCCGCGCCACGTCGAGACCCAGTGCCTGGCCGACTCGCACGGCAACGTCGTGGTCGTCTCGACGCGCGACTGCTCGCTGCAGCGCCGCCACCAGAAGCTGGTCGAGGAGGCGCCCGCGCCGTTCCTCACCGACGAGCAGAACGCTCGCCTGTACGAGTCGTCGAAGGCGATCCTGCGCGAGGCCAACTACGTCGGCGCCGGCACCTGCGAGTTCCTCGTCGCCGCCGACGGCACCATCTCCTTCCTCGAGGTCAACACCCGCCTCCAGGTGGAGCACTGCGTGTCCGAGGAGGTCACCGGGATCGACCTGGTCCGCGAGATGTTCCGCATCGCCGCGGGCGAGGAGCTCGGCTACGGCGACCCGGAGATCCGCGGCCACTCGATCGAGTACCGGATCAACGCCGAGGACGGCGGCAACAACTTCATGCCGGCCCCCGGCACGCTGACCGCCTGGAACCCGCCGCAGGGCCCCGGGGTCCGCGTCGACGGCGGCTACGAGGTCGGCGAGACCGTCCCCGGCGCCTTCGACTCGCTGATCGCCAAGCTGATCATCACCGGCTCGAGCCGCACCCAGGCGATCGAGCGCTCGCGCCGGGCGCTCTCGGAGTTCGAGGTCGACGGCATGCCGACCGCGATCACCTTCCACGAGGTCATCGTCAACGACCCGGCCTGGGTCGGCGCCTCCAACCCGTCGGGCGAGGGCTCCTTCGACGTCTACACCACCTGGATCGAGACCGACTTCGACAACCAGATCACGCCGTACGGCGGCGCCGCGGGCGAGGCCGAGGAAGCCGGCGAGAAGCAGAAGGTGGTCGTCGAGGTCGGCGGCAAGCGGATCGAGGTCGTCCTCCCGGCCGGCCTCGGTGGCCTCGGTGGCGGTGCGGCCGCCGGTGGCGCGAAGAAGCCGAAGCGCGCCGGCGGCAAGAAGGCCGGCGCCGCGGCGTCGGGCGACTCGGTCACCTCGCCGATGCAGGGCACCATCGTCAAGGTCGCCGTCGAGGAGGGCCAGAGCGTCGAGGAGGGTGACGTCGTCGTCGTCCTCGAGGCGATGAAGATGGAGCAGCCGCTCAAGGCCCACAAGGCCGGCACCATCACCGGCCTCTCGGCCGAGGTCGGCGCGACGATCGGCAACGGCGAGGTCGTCTGCGAGATCAAGGACTGACCCGGCCCGAGCTGGCTCTGATCTCCCGCCGACCCGGCAGAAACTAGCCTCAGAACACCGCCGACCCGGCAGAAAGTGGCTCCTCCGTGAGGTCACTTTCTGCCGGGTCAGTGCTTTTCTCGGGCCATTTCGAGCCGGGTCGGCGCGATCTCAGAGCAGCTTCGAGCCGGGTCGGCGCATCAGGGACAGCACCGCGGCGAGGGCGCAGAGGGCGGCACCGCCCCACCATGCCCAGGTGTAGGTGCCGAGCTGGTCGCGGATGACGCCGGCGGCGAGGGCCGCGGCGGCCGCGCCGAGCTGGTGGGAGGCGAAGACCCAGCCGAAGACGATGGTGCCGCGCTCACCGAAGGCCTCGCGGCACAGGGCCGCGGTGGGCGGGACGGTGGCGACCCAGTCGAGGCCGTAGGTCACGATGAACAGCACCATGCTCGGGTGCACGGCGTCCGCGAGCAGGCTCGGCAGCAGGAGCAGGCCGAGTCCGCGGAACAGGTAGTAGGCGACCAGCAGCGCCCTCGGGTCGAACCGGTCGGTGAGCCAGCCGGACGCGATGGTCCCGACGATGTCGAAGACACCCACGACGGCCAGCAGGCCGGCCGCGGTGGTGGCGGGCATCCCGTGGTCGTGCGCCGAGGGGATGAAGTGGATGCCGATCAGCCCGTTGGTGGTCGCGCCGCAGATCGCGAAGGCGCCGGCGAGCGCCCAGAAGGCACGGTGCCGGGCGGCGTACGCGAGGCCCTCGATCGCTCGCCGCGTCGCCCCGCCCTCGGCTCGCGGCGCAGGAGTCCACCCCGGCTCGGCACCGTACGGCGCCACGCCGCGGTCCTCGGGATGGTCGCGGACGACCAGCCACACCACGGGTACGACGGCCAGCGCCGCCCCCGCGATCACGAGGGAGGCGGGGCGCCAGCCGGCGCCGTCGGCGAGCGCCGCGACGATCGGCAGGAACACCAGCTGGCCGGTGGCGGACCCGGCGGTGAGGATGCCCATGACCAGGCCGCGGCGCTGCTCGAACCAGCGGTTCGCGACGGTGGCGGCGAAGACCAGCGCCATCGAGCCGGTGCCGAGCCCGATCAGCACGCCCCAGCACACGACCAGCTGCCAGGAGGCGGTCATCAGCACGCTGCCGCCCGCCCCGAGGGCGACCAGCGAGAGCGCCGCGGCGACCACCCGTCGTACGCCGAAGCGGTCCATCAGCGCCGCGGCGAACGGCGCGGTGAGGCCGAACAGGACGAGGTTGATGCTGACCGCGAGCGACATGACGCTCGTGGACCAGCCGAACTCGTCGTGCAGCGGCACCATGAGCGCGCCCGGGGCCGCGCGGAAGCCCGCAGCGCCGATCAGCGCGAGGAAGGCGACCGCGGCCACGGCCCAGGCCGGGTGGAGGCCGCGCCGGGCGAGCGGCGGGGAGGAGATCGTCATCGAGCAGGCTTTCTTGAGCGAAGTCAGACCGGTACGCTAGCACGCATGCCCCTGCGCTCCGACTGGTCGACCGACTTCTGCCCGGTCCGCCGCTCCCTCGACGTCCTGGGCGACCCGTGGCTGCTGCTGATCGTGCGCGACGTGCTCCACGGCACCGGCCGCTTCGAGCAGCTGCGCGACAACCTCGGCATCTCCGAGGCGGTGCTCAGCCGGCGCCTGAAGGCGATGCGCGAGGCGGGGCTGCTCGACACCGTCGACTACGTCCGCGACGGCCGCACCCGCCAGCGCTACGTCGCCACCGAGGCCGCCGCCGACCTGCTCCCCCTGCTCCAGCAGCTCGCGCTGTGGGGCGAGAAGCACACCCGGCTGCCCGCGGGCGGCGCGCACATGGGGATGCGGCACGAGACCTGCGGCCAGGAGACCACGCAGGCCGAGACCTGCAGCGCCTGCGGCGAGCCGCTGCGCCCCGAGGACATGACCTGGGTCAAGCCGTGGCGCGACGCCGAGCACCGGCTGCGGGCCGCCGGCAGCTGACCCCTACGGTGGGGCCGTGTTCCTCTACGAGTTCGAGGGCCGGCGGCCCCAGGTCCACCCCGAGGCGTTCGTGGCGCCGACCGCGACCCTGATCGGCGACGTCCGCATCGAGAAGGGCGCCAGCGTCTGGTACGGCGCCGTGCTCCGCGCCGACATCTGCACGATCATCGTGCGCGAGGGGTCGAACATCCAGGACAACTCGGTCGTCCACGGCGCCCCCGACGTCGTCGTCGACATCGGCCCGAACGCCACGGTGGCCCACGCCTGCGTGTTCCACGGCGACACGATGGGCGAGAAGTCGCTGCTCGGCAACGGCAGCACCGTCCTCGACCACGCCTCGATCGGCGCGGGCTCCCTCGTCGCCGCCGGGGCCGTCGTCACGCCGGGCACGAAGATCCCCGAGGGCGTTCTCGCCGCGGGCGCCCCGGCCGAGACCAAGCGCCCGATCGAGGGCACCGGCGCGCACTTCTGGGTCGAGACCAACGCCGCCTACTACGCCGAGCTCGCCGAGCGGCACCGCGCGGGCGTCGTACCGGTCGACGGCAACTCCTGACCCGAACGCCCCGGCCGGCTCGTCGAGACCTGACGAGCCGGTCCAGCGGCGCGCCCGGAGCTCTTGACACATGTCTGACAGGTGAGGAACGTCCTGTCTGACAGATCAGCTCGAGCCCGGGAGGACCCATGACCGCAACGGCCCACGCGTCGGCCAACCGCGACGTCGTCGTGCACAGCCTGAACGACTTCGCCTCGCTCGCCGTCGTCGGCGGCGAGCACACCGTCGTCATCGACGAGCCGCGCGAGTTCGAGGGCGGCGGTACGGCGCCCAACCCGTTCGGCCTCGTGCTCTCGGCGCTCGGCGGCTGCATGGCCGGCACCCTGCGCGGGGTCGCGCGGCAGCACGGCTTCGACTACGTCCGTGCAGAGATCCGGCTCTCCCTGCGGATCAACCGGCCGACGTCGGGCCCGCTCGACCCGGGCGAGCGGGAGCTGCGGATCTCCCGGATCATCGCCGAGGTCACCGTCCACGGCGACCTCACCGCCGAGCAGCAGGACGCCCTGCGGCACGGCATCGAGACCTGCCCGGTCGGCAACACGCTGCGCCGCGGGCTCACCCTGCAGGAGTCGATCGCGTTCGAGGCCGCGGCATGAGCGCGCCCCTCGACCTGCTGGTCACCGACGCGCGCCTGGCCGACGGATCGCCCGTGGCACTGGGTGTCCGTGACGGCCGCTACGTCCACGTCGCCCCTCAGCCGCCGGCCGGAGCCACCGCGACCCGGACCCTCGACGCCGCCGGCGGGCTGGTGACCGAGACCTTCGTCAACGGGCACATGCACCTGGAGAAGGTGCACACCCTCGACCGGGCGGGCGAGGGCGCGCTGGCGGCGTACACGTCCGGCACCATGGGCGCCGCGCTGCGCTCGATCGTGCGCGAGGCGAGCGCGGTGAAGCGGCAGTACGACCGCGCCTGGCTCGAGCCCAACATCCGCAGGGCGCTCGACGCCGCGCTCGCCCACGGCGTGCTGCACCTCCAGGCCTTCGTCGACGTGGACACCACCGCGCGGCTGGTCGGGATGGAGGCGGTGCTGGCCGTGCGTGAGGAGTACCGCGACCTGCTCGACCTGCAGGTCGTGGCGTTCCCGCAGGACGGGCTGCTGCGCGACCCGGGCGCGGCGGCCCTGTGCGAGGAGGCGCTGCGGATGGGCGCCGACGTCGTGGGCGGCATCCCCTGGATCGAGATGACCGACGCCGACGCCCGCGCACACGTCGAGTGGGCGTGCCGGCTGGCCGCCGCGCAGGGCAAGCGGGTGGCGATGCTGGTCGACGACGCCGGCGACCCGGGGCTGCGGACGACGCAGATGCTGGCCGAGGCGATGATCGAGCACGACCTGCGCGGCCGCGGCGTGGCCTGCCACGCGCGGGCGCTGGCGACCTACCCGCAACCGACGCTGCAGCGGCTGATGGACCTCGCGCACGCGGCCGGTCTGGGCTTCGTGTCCGACCCGCACACGGGGCCCCTGCACCTACCGGTGCGGGAGTTCCTCGAGGACGGCATCCCGGTCGCCCTGGGCCAGGACGACATCGAGGACGCGTACTACCCGTTCGGCCGCCACAGCATGCTCGAGGTCGCCTTCCTGGCCGCCCACACGCTGCGCTTCCTCACCTCCGCCGACCAGCGCCTGCTGCTCGAGCTGGTCACGACCCGCGCGGCCGACGTGCTCGGGGTCGCGGACCACGCGATCGCGGAGGGCAACCCGGCCAACCTGTGCGTGCACGCCGACGGACGGCTGCGCGACGTGCTCACCGAGCACGCGCGGCCACGCTGGGTGATCCGCCGGGGTCGGGTCGTGGCCGAGTCGGAGACGACCACGCGCCTGCACCGCTGAGCGCGCCCTACCAGTCGGCGCGACGCACCATCGCGTACCGGAACGCCCCGTGCACGTGCACCTCACGGGTCCAGTAGCAGACCGTGCCGGTGCGACTGATCCCGGTCGCCTCGAGGGTCAACGCCGCCTCTCCCTCGGGGCGGCCGGTCAGCCCGGCGTCCTCGGCCGACAGGCCGTCGGCGCCGGGCCACACCAGCTCCCAGCCGACCTGCTCGCCGGCCAGCTCCCGCGCCAGCGCGGGCATCGGGGTCGCGGGGTCGACGTCGTCCGGAGCGACCCGGGTCAGGACGGGGACGACGTCGCGCGCCACCAGCACCGGCTCGTCGTCGGCCGACCACACCTTGGTGGTGCGCAGCACGGACTGGCGCGGGGTGAGGTCGTAGGCGTCGGCCTCGTCGAGGCTCACCTCGCCGACCTCGGCGGACACGACCCGGACGGACGGCGTACGCCCCATCGCGGCGATCAGCTCGGCGCTGTCGAGACGCTGCTCGAAGCGGGCCGGGATGGCGAGCAGCGAGCTGTTGACCGTGGTGTCGGCGCCCTTGCGGCGGTGGATGAAGCCGCGCTCCTCCAGCCGGACGAGCGCCTCGCGCACGGCGGGACGGCTGATCTCCAGCTCGGAGGCAAGGACCGTCTCCCCCGGCATCGGCCCACCCCGCTCGGCCGCGTCGGCCCAGAGCCGCTGCAGCCGGCGCTCGACCGGTTCGGGCAGCTCCGCATCGCTCACGGCGCCACCCTAGATGCAGGACGACTCCCAGCACTCTGGGACGTCCGATTCACCAGCGACTCGGGATGGTCGCGGGTGCTGGCGACGCCGAAGGCTAGTGGTTCGTGAGATCCCTGCTTCGCGCTGCCGCCGCCCTGGCCACCACGGCAGCCCTGACCGCCGTCCCGTCACTGACCTCTCCTGCCCACGCCGGCCAGGTGGGTGTCGTCATCTCGATCAAGGGGGCCGGCAAGGTCACCGTCGAGTCCGGCTCCATCGAGGACGGCCCGACCGTCTGCGACTGGACCAGCGAGGTCGACGAGCGCGTCGTCAACACGTGCGAGCGGATGCGCAACGAGGAGCCGCTCGTGGCGACCACGTGGCTGCGGCCGGAGGCCGCGCCCGGGAGCTGGGCGACCGGGAACTGGTCGGGCTGCGACCTGATCGAGATCGACGACGGCGTCCCGCTGTGCGGCCTCCAGTCGGGCCCGTTCAGCACCGTCGAGAAGACTCCGCGGATCAGCTTCAACGACACCCACGTCCCGGAGATGACCTACGCCGCCGTGAGTGCAGTGCCCGGCGTCGACCGCACGTTCCGCTACGACTTCGCCGCCGACGAGGGCGTCTTCGAGTGCGCCTTCGACGGCGTGACCCCGTGGGCACCGTGCGCGAGCGGCGAACAACGGCTGGTCGGTGAGGGCGCCCACAGCTTCTGGGTGCGGGCGGTCGACCCGTCCGGCCAGGCCAGCGCGTTGCGGGTCGTCGACTACACCGCCGTCGAGACCTACCTGCTCGCCACCCCGCCCGTGCTGACCGGGAGCACCCAGGCGACCTTCGGGCTGACCAGCAACAGCGCCGCCGACTACGTCTGCCAGCTCGACGACCAGGCGCCGTACGTCTGCCTGGGCCAGCGGGTCGGCAACCACACCGTCTCCGGCGTCACCGAGGGCCAGCACCGGATGCGGATCTGGGGCCGCAAGGGCAGCTGGCAGGACCAGGTGCCGGTGAGCCACACCTGGACGGTCGACACCACGGCCCCGCAGACCACGCTGACCGGCGGGGAGGTCAGCGGTGGCGTGATGCGCTCGACCTTCACCGCGGAGCCCGGCGCCTCCTTCCGGTGCCGGGTGACCGGACCGGGGCGCAGCGACGCGTGGTCCGCCTGCACCTCGCCGGTGACCTTCACCGGCCTGACCGCGGAGGGCACCTACACCTTCGAGGTCGCGGCGTACGACGCCGTCGGCAACCTCGACGCCACGCCGGCCGGCTGGTCGTGGCTCTCGGTCCCCGACGACGAGGACCCCATCGACCCGGGCCCCGGCCACCAGCCCCAGCCGACCCCCGTCGCGAACGCCCCCGAGACCGGTCCGGTCACCGGGCCGGGCACGGTGCGGTCGGGCCGGCGTGCGACGTACCGGCTCTCGTCGCCGACGCCGGGCGCGACGCTGACCTGCCAGCTGCGGCGCAAGCGCTCCGCCCCGGTCGCGGCCGGGTGGCGCGCCTGCTCGACGTCGTACGTGCTGAGGACCCGGCACCTGAAGCCGGGGCGCTACACGCTGTACGTCCGGGCCGGCGCCGGGACCACGTGGGACCCGACGCCGAGCACGAGGACGATCGCGGTCAGGCGCTGACGGGTCAGAGGCGTTCGATGACGGTGGCGTTGGCGAGGCCGCCCGCCTCGCACATGACCTGGAGGCCGTAACGGCCGCCGCGCTGCTCGAGGGTGTTGAGCAGGCTGGTCGTCAGCCGAGCACCGGACGCGCCCAGCGGGTGACCGATGGCGATGGCACCCCCGTTGACGTTGACCTTCTCCAGGTCGGCGCCGGTCTCGGCCTGCCAGGCCAGGACCACGGAGGCGAAGGCCTCGTTGACCTCGAACGCGTCGATGTCGGCCATCGTCAGGCCTGCCCGGTCGAGGACCTTGTGCGTGGCGGGGATGATGCCGGTGAGCATCAGGACCGGGTCGTCGCCGACCACGGCGAAGGAGTGCACCCGGGCCCGCGGCCTCAGGCCGAGGCGGGTGGCGGCGTCCTCGGAGGTGACCAGGACGGCTGCGGAGCCGTCGTTGACCGGGGAGCTGTTGCCGGCGGTGACCTTCCAGTCGATCGTCGGGTACGCCGCGGCCCAGTCCTCGTTGCGGAAGGCCGGGCGGAGGCCGGCGAGGACCTCCGGGGTCGTGCCGGGCCGGATCGTCTCGTCGGTGTGCAGGTCGTTGACGAAGGTGACCTGGCTGTCGATCAGGCCGTCCTTCCAGGCCCGCGCGGCCCGCTCGTGCGACATCGCGGAGTACTCGTCGAGCTGGGCGCGCGAGAGGTTCCACTTCTGCGCGATCAGCTCGGCGCTGATGCCCTGGGGCACCAGGGCCCCGCCGTACCGGGCGTCGACCCGGGGGCCGCGGAAGTCCCTGCCGAGGGTCTGGCTGCCGATCGGGATGCGGCTCATCGACTCGATGCCGGAGGCGACCACGACGTCGTACGCACCGGCGATGACGCCCTGCGCGGCGAAGTGCAGGGCCTGCTGGCTGCTGCCGCACTGGCGGTCGACGGTCACACCGGGCACGCTCTCCGGGTAGCCGGCCGCGAGCAGGGCCCACCGCGCGGTGTTGCCCGACTGCTCCCCGACCTGCCCGACGGCACCGCTGATGACGTCGTCGATCCCGGCCGGGTCGATGCCGGTGCGCTCGACGATCGCCCGCAGCGAGGCGGCGTGCAGGTCGACGGGGTGGATGTCGGCGTAGGCGCCCGTGGGCTTGCCCTTGGCGAGCGGGGTGCGGACCGCGTCGACGATGACAGCTGTGTTCATGGTGCCCTCCTCAGGGATCTACTTCATGAATTTGAAGTCAGGAGGGGAACGCTACGCTCTGACTACAGATTCCTGAAGTCAGATCCGAGTGAAGCTCGAGTGAGGTGGACGACATGCAGCTGCACGCACCGCTGGACGACCGCACGGTCTGGTCGCCGGTGGGGCACTGCCCCATCGAGAAGGCGATGGCCGTGGTGGGCTCGCGGCCGGCGATGCTGCTCATGCGCGAGGCGCACTACGGCACCCGCCGCTTCGACGACTTCGTCACCCGGGTCGGGGTGGCGCCCGCCACCGCCTCCACCCACCTCAAGGCGCTGGCCGACGCCGGCCTGCTGGAGCGCCGTCCCTACCAGGCGGACGGCGCCCGCACCCGCGACGAGTATGTGCTGACCCCGGCCGGGACCGATCTGGTGCCGGTGGTGATGGGGCTGTTCGCCTGGGGCGCGAAGCACACCGACGGCTCCGACCAGCTGGAGCTCGCGCACGCAGGCTGCGGCCAGCCGGCCGGGTTGCGCGTCGTGTGCGCGGCCGGTCACCAGCTCGAGGACGACCAGGTCGAGGTGCGTCTGCGCAGGGACGTCGCCGACGCCGACGGCTGACGCCGCGCCCGGATGTCGTCAGGCGGTGACGATCGCGCCCTGGCCGGCCTCGCGGTCGAGCGAGCGCCCGATGACCATCCGCTGGATCTGGTTGGTGCCCTCGAAGATCTGCATCACCTTGGCCTCGCGCATGTAGCGCTCGACCGGGAAGTCCTTGGTGTAGCCGGCGCCGCCGAGGACCTGGACGGCGTCCGTGGTGACCTTCATGGCGGTGTCGGTGGCGACCAGCTTGGCGATCGAGGCCTCGCGGGAGAACGGCAGGCCGAGGTCCTTGAGGCGGGCGGCGTGCAGGACGGTGGCGCGGGCCGACTGGATCGCGGCCTCCATGTCGGCGAGCACGAAGGCCAGGCCCTGGTGGTCGATGATCCGCTGGCCGAAGGCCTCGCGCTGCTGGGCGTAGGCGACCGCGCGGTCGAGAGCACCCTGGGCGAGACCGGTCGCGACGGCGGCGATGCCGAGGCGGCCGGCGTCGAGGCCGGCGAGGGCGATCTTGAGGCCCTGGCCCTCGTCGCCGAGGCGCTGCTCGACGGGGACCCGGACGTCCTCGAAGCGCACCGTGGCGGTGGTCGAGCCCATCAGGCCCATCTTGTCCTCGGGGGCGTCGGCCGACAGGCCCGGCGTGTCGGCCCGGACCAGGAAGCAGGAGATGTCGCCGCGGCCGTCACCGGTGCGGGCCATGACCTTGTAGAAGTCGGCCTTGCCGCCGTGGGTGACCCAGGCCTTCGCGCCGTTGATGACGTACGCGTCGCCGTCGAGCCGGGCCCGGGTACGCATCGCCGCCGGGTCGGAGCCGGCGTGCGCCTCGGAGAGGCAGTAGGCGCCGAGCAGGTCACCGCCGAGCATCTCCGGGAGCCACGCCTTGCGCTGCTCGTCGGTCCCGGCGGTGGCCAGGCCGAAGCAGCTCAGCGCGTGGACCGAGACGCCCACGCCGACGCTCGACCAGACCGAGCCGATCTCCTCGAGCACCTGCAGGTAGACCTCGTAGGGCAGCCCACCGCCTCCGAGCTCCTCGGGGTAGGGCAGGCCGAGGAAGCCGGCCCGGCCGAGCAGGCGGAACACGTCGCGCGGGAAGGTGCCCGTCGCCTCGGCCTCCGCGGCGCGCGGCAGCAGCTCCTCGGTGGCGAGCTGGCGGGCCAGGCGGAGCAGGTCGGCGTACTCCTCGGACGCCATCAGGCGACGTGCGGGCATCGGGTCCTCCGTGTTGGGTACTGAAATCATGATTCTGGTACGGACTACGGTACTCCCTTCGTTGCTAGCCTGCCACCGTGCAGCAGCAGCGAACCCTCCCGGCGCGGACCCGCCAGCGCCGTGACGCGCTGCTCGACGAGCTGGTCGAGCTGTTCTTGGCCGAGGGATTCGCGACCTTCGGCATCGGCGAGCTGGCCCAGCGACTGTCCTGCTCGCGCAGCACCCTCTACCTGGTGGCGCCGAGCAAGGAGCAGGTCATCACCGCGACCGTGCGGCACTTCTTCAAGCGCGCCGCGGAGCGGATCGAGGAACGGGTCGGGGCCGCCGCGGACCCGGCGGACCGGCTCTCGACGTACCTCACCGCCGTGGCCGACGAGCTCGCTCCCGCCTCCCCGCAGTTCTACGCCGACCTGGCCGGCTTCCCGCCCGGAGCCGAGGTCTACCGCGCCAACACCGCCCAGGCAGCCGCCCGCGTCCAGGCGTTGGTGACCGAGGGGGTGGAGGCCGGCACCCTGCGCCGGGTCAACGCCACCTTCGTCGGCGCCGCCGTCGCCGAGGTGATGGACGCGATCGGCGACGGCCGGATCGGTACGGCGACCGGGCTCGACGACGCCCAGGCCTACCAGGCGCTGGTCGACCTGGTCGCGACCGGCCTGCGGGCGCGAGGCTGAGCCCCCGTGAGCTCCGCGATGGACGTCGGCATGACGCTGCCCGTGATGGAGCCGGACATCGCGCCGGACGTGCTGCGGGAGTGGGCCGAGCGGATCGACGCCGGCCCCTACAGCTCGGTGTGCTTCGGCGAGCGGATCGCCTTCGACAACCCCGACGCGCTCACCCTGCTCGGCGCGGTCGCGGCATGGACCCGCCGGGTGCGGATCGGTACGACGGTCGTCGTCCCGCAGCTGCACGACCCGGTGCTCCTCGCCAAGGCGCTCGCGACCGGCGACCAGCTCAGCGGCGGCCGCTTGAGCGTGGGCCTCGGCGTGGGCGGGCGCGAGGAGGACTACGCGGCGGTGTCTGCCGACTGGAGCAACCGGACCATGGCCGAGATGGCCGAGCGGGCCGGGGTGCTGCGACGGGTGTGGAGCGGCGACAACCTCACCGGGGCCACCCGCCCGGTCGGCCCGCGGACGGTCCAGCCGGGCGGCCCCGAGCTGCTCGTCGGCACGCTCGGCCACCGCACGGTCCGGCACGCCGCACGCTGGGCCGACGGCGTGGCCGGCATGACCCTGAGCGCCGACGTCGACGAGACCGGCGCGCTGTTCGATGTCGCCCGGTCGGCCTGGACCGAGGGCGGTCGGCCGGCGCCACGGCTGACGACGTCGTTCTGGTTCGCGCTCGCGGAGACCGCGCCCGAGCCGCGGGGCCAGGTCCACCAGCACCTGCGGCACTACATGAACTGGCTGCCACCCGCCCTCGTCGACGCACTCGCCCCGACCGCCGGCTTCGCGGGCACGCTCGACGAGCTGCGGGCGCTGCTCGACCGGTTCGCGGCGATCGGCACCGACGAGGTGCAGCTGATCCCGACCAGCGACGACCCCCGTCAGGTCGACCTCGTGGCGGAGCTGGTCGGCTGACGCGCGAGACGCCCTAGGTGTCCTCGGGCGCCCGGCCGCGAGGCGCCGGTGCGGCTCCGTGCCGGGTCACGTCCTGGTGCAGGGGCAGGGCGACGTGGCCGCGTCGGCGCACGCCCGTGACCGCGTCGGCGACGTAGAGCCAGACGACGCCCGGCACGGCCGAGCGCGCGACCTGGATCCGACAGCGGCCCGGGACCCCGGGAAGCGTGACGACGTCGCCCGGCTCGAGCTGGGCGATGCTGACGGTCTCGACGGTGCCCTCGTCCATGCGGCCGGCCCGCTCCTTCCTCCGCTCCCCGAAGGGATCAACGACATGAAGACTTCTTCAAGTCATGTATCGTAGCGGTACCGGACACCGAGGAGAGGAAGGTACGACGATGGGAGTGCCGCTCTACCAGACCAAGGCGGAGTTCTTCCGCACCCTCGGCCACCCGGCCCGGATCCGGATCCTCGAGCTGCTGTCCGAGCGCGACCACGCGGTCCACGAGCTGCTCGAGCAGATCGCGATCGAGCCCAGCAACCTGTCGCAGCAGCTGGCCGTGCTGCGCCGTACCTCGCTCGTCGTGTCGCGCCGCGAGGGCACGGCCGTCGTCTACTCGATCAGCGCGCCCGAGGTGCGCGACCTGCTCCTGTCCGCCCGCAGGATCCTGGTGGGGCTCGCCGAGACCCGCACCGACTTCGAGGACGAGCTGATGGTCCCCGGCGCTCGATGAGCGTGCGATGAACCCGGCGCTCGCGCGACTGCGCCAGCTCGCACCGCGTCGGACCGACTGGACGCAGGCCGACCTGCGGCACGACCTCACCGCCGGCGTGATGGTCGCGCTGGTGGCGCTGCCCCTGGCGCTCGGCTTCGGCGTGAGCTCGGGCGTCGGCGCCGGGGCCGGCATCGTCACGGCGGTGGTCGCCGGCGCCGTCGCGGCGGTCTTCGGCGGCAGCCACGTCCAGGTCAGCGGTCCGACAGGTGCCATGACGGTCGTCCTCATCCCCATCGTCGCCGCGCACGGAGCCGACGGGGTCCTCGTGGTCGGACTGCTCGCGGGCCTGATGCTCCTCGTGCTCGCGGTGACCGGTGCCGGCCGGGCGATCAGGTACGTCCCCGTCCCGGTGATCGAGGGCTTCACCGCCGGGATCGCCGTGATCATCGCCCTGCAGCAGCTGCCGGCGGCGCTCGGCGTCGACGTGCACGCCGAGAGGATCCTCACCCTGGCCGCGGACGCCGTACGGGCATGGCTCGAGGCTCCCACGTGGGCACCGCCGGCCACGGCCCTGGGCGTCGCGGTGGCGATCGTCGCGATGTCGCGCGTGCGCGCGGGCTTCCCGGCGGCCCTGGTCCTCGTCGTCGCCGCCACGCTCGGCAACGCCCTGGTCGCCGACCGCTCCGGGGGCACGGCGCTGGCGACCATCGGCGAGATCCCGCCCGGCCTGCCCGCACCCCACCTGCCGGCGGTGCCCTGGGGCGACCTCGACACCCTCGTGCTCGCGGCCGTCGCCGTCGCGGCACTGGGCGCGCTGGAGAGCCTGCTGTCCGCGACGGTCGCCGACGCGATGAGCGTCGGGCAGCGCCACGACCCGGACCGCGAGCTGCTCGGGCAGGGCCTGGCGAACCTCGCGAGCCCGCTCTTCGGCGGCATCCCGGCCACCGCGGCGATCGCCCGTACGGCGGTCAACGTCCGCTCCGGCGCGCGTTCGCGACTCGCCGCCCTCACGCACGCGGTGCTGCTGCTGGTCGTCGTCCTGGTGGCTGCACGCTGGGTCGGCCGGATCCCGCTGGCCGCGCTCGCCGGCGTCCTGATCGCGACCGCCGTCCAGATGGTCCGGGTCTCCAGCCTGGCCCCGCTGCTGCGCGCGACCCGCGGCGACGCCGCGACCCTGGTCCTCACCGCGGTCGCCACCGTCGCCCTCGACCTCGTCCAGGCCGTCCTCGTCGGCCTGGCGGTCGCAGGCTTCTTCGCACTGCGCCACACCGCCGCGACGGCGCGGCTGGAGGAGGTGCCGCTCGACGAGAGCGACCACCTGGACGAGGAGCGTCGCCTGCTCGACGAGCAGATCGTCGCCTACCGCCTCGACGGCCCGCTCTTCTTCGCCGCCGCGCACGACTTCCTGCTCGAGCTCGCCGAGGTCAGCCGGGTCCGCGTCGTCGTGCTCCGGATGTCACACCTCACCGCCGTCGACGCCACCGGCGCCCACGTGCTCGCCGACACCATCGGCCGCCTCGAGCAGCGCGGCGTCACCGTGCTGCTGTCCGGCACCAGGCCCGAGCACGTCGCCGTCCTCGAGCAGCTCGGCGTGCACCGCCAGCTCGCCCACGAGCGGCACCTGTTCGCCACCACTCCCGAGGCGATCGAGCACGCGCGGCTGCACGCCGCCCGGGTCGCGCACGACCCGGGGCTATCGCCGCGATAGCCGCCTGGTCGTTGCCGCCCACCGGTGGCGCCGCGAGGCTCGGTCGGGTGCAGACCACCCAGCTCAACGACCTGACCGTCTCCCGCATCGGCATCGGTACGGCGAGCATGGCCGCCGGCTTCGACGGCACCGGGAGCGACGACACCGAGTCGATCCGGACCATCCACCGGGCGCTCGACCTCGGCGCCACCTTCATCGACGCGGCCGAGTTCTACGGTCCGTACGCCAACGAGGAGCTGGTCGGCAAGGCGCTCGTGGGGCACCGCGACCGCGCCGTGGTCGCCACGAAGTTCGGCATGATCTCCCACGTCCGCGGGGACGCCGGCCTGCCCGACAGCAGCCCGGCCAACGTCCGGGCCGCCGTGGAAGGGTCGTTGCGCCGGCTGTGCACCGACCGGATCGACCTGTACTTCCAGCACCGGGTCGACCCGGGCACGCCGATCGAGGACACGGTCGGCACCCTCGCCGAGCTGGTCGCCGAGGGGAAGGTGCTGCACATCGGCCTGTCCGAGGCCGGGCCCGAGACGATCCGTCGTGCCCACGCGGTGCACCCGATCACCGCCGTGGAGTCGGAGTACTCCGTGTGGACGCGCGATCCTGAGGCTGCCGTGCTGCCCGTCCTGCGCGAGCTCGGCATCGGGTTCGTCGCCTACTCGCCCCTCGGCCGCGGCTTCCTCACCGGCACGCTGCGCTCGGCCGCCGACATCTCGACGAGCGACTGGCGCGCCCAGATCCCCCGCTTCCAGGCGGAGAACTTCGACCACAACCTGCGACTCGCCGACGAGGTCGCCGCCGTCGCCGCCGAAGCCGGTACGACGCCCGCCCAGGTCGCGCTGGCCTGGCTGCTGAACCGCGGACCGGACGTCGTACCCATCCCGGGGACGAAGCGGATCGCCCGGCTCGAGGAGAACCTCGCGGCCGCCGACGTCGTGCTCACCGCCGACCAGCTCGCCCGTCTCGATGGGCTCGGGCCGGCCGCCGGCGAGCACCACAGCCTCGCGCAGCTGGAGTTCCTGGACGGCTGACGTCAGCTCGGGGCGGGGACAGCGGCCAGCTCGCGCCGTGTGGCCAGGTGCTCCTGCGGCCAGCCGACGGACTCGCCGCCGACGAGCAGGTCGCCGGCGTAGCGGCGTACGGAGAACCGGGCGTCCTGGATGCTGCCGAGGACCTCGACCCGGTCGTGGCCGCCGACACCGCCGGCCATCTGCACCTTGACGCCGGCCTGGTCGGTCCAGAACCACGGCACCGGCATGGGTCCGCCCTCGCGACCGGTGAGGACCTTGGCGACCCGGGTGCCGGAGTCGAAGGCGTGCTGGACGGACGTGAGCCGCGACGGCCCGCCAGGTGTGGGGAAGCGCGCGCAGTCGCCGATCGCGAAGATCGCGGGATCGCTGGTGCGGAAGTCGTGGTCGACGACGATGCCGTCGTCGACCGCCAGGCCGGCGTCCGCCGCGAGGCGGTCGTTGGGGAGCGCGCCGACGCCGACCACGACCAGGTCGGCGGGCAGGAGCTCGCCGCTGTCGAGGCGCACCCGGCGCACCCGGCCGCCGACGCCGTCGACCGCGACGACGCGGGCCCCGAAGCGCAGGCGTACGCCGTCGGCCTCGTGCCGCGCGCGCAGGAAGTCGGCCGTCACGTCGGACAGGGCCGCGGTCAGCAGGGCGGGTGCGGTCTCCACGACGGTGACGTCGAGGCCGATGCCGCGCAGCTGGGTGGCGAGCTCGAGGCCGATGAAGCCGGCGCCGACGAGGACGGCGGAGCGGGCCTCGAAGGCCCATCGGCGCAAGGCGTCCGCGTCCTGCCGGGTCCGCAGCACACCGATGCCGTCGAGGCCCGCGGTGTCGAACGGCACCGGCCGGGCGACCGAGCCGAGGCCGAGCACGAGGTGGTCGTAGCCGAGCACCCGGCCGGACGCGAGGCGCACCTCCCGCTGCGCGCGGTCGAGGGCAACCGCACCGTCGCCGAGGACCAGGTCGATCGACTCGTCGGCGTAGTGCTCCGGCCCGTGGAAGCAGAGGTCGTCGCGGGCGTCGCCCAGCACGCCCTTCGACAGGGGTGGGCGCTGGTAGGGCTGCCAGGGGTCGGCGTCGACGACGGTGACCGGCCCGGTCCAGCCGAAGCGGCGCAGCGCGTCGGCGGTCTGGGTGCCGCCGTGGCCACCGCCGACGACGACGGCCCTGCCCGACGTACCTGCGCCGTCGTCGAGGTCAGTCGCCGACAAGGCGGATCGCCAGGGTCGGGCAGGAGTCGATCGCCTCCTGGATGTCCGCGACGTCGGCCGGGTCGGCCTCGTCGACGAGGGCGAACGCGACACCCGCGTCGTCCATGTCGAAGTAGGTCGGCGCGAACATCACGCACTGGCCGGCGCCGCAGCACTTGTCGGCCTCGATCTCGATCCTCACCGCTCGACTCCTTCCGCCGCCGGGCCGAGGTCCACGAGGAGCTCACGCAGCCCCCAGAAACCCCGGTCCTTGCGGACCTGGACGTTCTCCACCCGGTCGTCGACCAGGCGCATGTTCGGGTAGCGCTCGAGGATCCGCTCGACGGCGACGCCGACCTCGACCCGGGCGAGGTTCTGGCCCACGCACTGGTGCGGGCCGAACCCGAAGGCGAGGTGGCGCGGGCGCTCCTCGGGGATGGTGAAGTCGCGGAACCGGCTGGGTCCGTACTTCTCTCCGTCGTGGTTGGCCGAGAGGACCGACGGGATCACGCCCTCGCCGGCGCGCACCTGGAAGCCGTTGACCTCGAGGTCCTCCGAGGCGACCCGGCGCGGGCCGGAGCGGGCGACGGAGTGGATGCGCAGCATCTCCTCGACGGCGACGCCCCACGAGCGCTGGCCGCTGCGCAGCAGGGCGAGCTGGTCGGGGTGCTTGAGCAGGGTGAAGATGCCGAGCGCGATCATGCCGCCGGTCGTGTCGTGGCCGCCGAGGACGAGCAGGATGATGAAGCCGAGCAGGCGGTCGCGGTCGATCTCGCCGGTGTCGAGGCGGTCGGTGATCAGCTGGGTGATCAGGTCGTCGCCCGGCTCGGCCCGCTTGAGCGCGATCATCTCGTCGCAGAAGGCGATGAACGCGTCCATGGCCTCGTCGAGCTCGTCGGGCGTCAGCGTGATGGTCACCAGCCGCTCGGTGAGCTGCTGGAAGCGCTCGGTCTCCGAAGCGGGGACGCCCATGATCCGAGCGATCACGTCGGAGGGGATGGCGATGGCGTACGCCTCGACGAGGTCGACCGGCTGCGGCAGTGCGGCCAGCGCGTCGAGCCGGGCGACGATGGCCTTCTCGATGAACTCCGCGGCGTCCGCGACCGCCTTGGGGGTGAAGGCAGGGACGACCATGCGGCGCAGCTTCGTGTGGAAGGGCGGGTCCTGGCGGATGAACATGCCGACGTTGACCGGGTGCAGGCCGCCGGGCTGGCCCTCGATCGGGAATCCATCGCGGCCCGACTCCGAGCTGAAGCGCGGGTCGGCCAGCACGGCCTTCACGTCGTCGAACTTCGTGAACAACCAGGCCTCCTTGGTCTCGGAGAGCTTGACCTTCGAGACCGGGCACTCCGTGCGGAGCTCACCGAAGTAGTCCGGCTCGTCGAGCGGCCGCTCGGCGGGCGGCGCAAGGGTGAACTGCCGCAGGTGCGGGCAACCGGGCTGCTCCATGGGGAACTCCTCCTCGGGCTGTGTGACCTGCACCATGTTTTAGCCAGTCGGCTAAACCTGTCAACAGGGGTGATCCGGGACGGCTATCGCCCTGCCATCGGACCCCTCTCGCCGTCCGCACGACGCCGCGGCGGGCGTTGTACGGTGACGCCCGTGAGCGAGGAGCCGGCCCCCCGGGGCGTCGAGGAGGTGAAGCGGTCGCTGGTCGCGGCCGCGCGCCGGCTGCTCGGCGAGATGCCTGCCGCCCAGATCTCCGGACGCCGGATCGCCACGGCCGCCCAGGTGAACTACGGGCTGATCCACCAGTACTTCGGCTCCAAGCAGGCCATCTTCCGCGCCGTTCTCGAGGAGCTGACCGCGGAGCTCGGCGAGGGCGCGAGCCGCGCGGGCTCCGCGCGGTCGTGGTGGCAGGAGCTCCCGACGCGGCCGCTCGACACCGGTGCGTGGCGCACGTTCGCCAACCTGGTGTCATCCCCCGAGCTGATGGACTCGATGCAGTGGGACTTCCCGCTGATGCGCACCCTGGTCGCCGAGCTGACCGGGCAGGAGCCGGCCCTCGACGTCGAGGAGGCGCGGGTGACCGCCGCCGCGATCGGGTCGCTGCTGGTCGGCTGGACCCTGATGGAGCCGATCTACCAGCGCGGCCTCGGTCTCGACGCCGACCAGCTGGCCGCCGTACGACGGGGCGTGCTCGGCCTGGTCCGGGTGCCGGGTCAGGCCGACTGAGCGGGCACCCGGATCCCGAGCCCGGCGAGCGCGGCGACGGTGACCGCGGCGCTGGTGTGCACGACGCCCGCCATCCCGAAGCGCCGGGCGGCGACGATGTTGTGCTCGAGGTCGTCGACCATCACCGCCTCCTCGGGTGCGACACCGAGGGCCTCGCACGCGGCGCCGTACGCACGGCGCGAGGGTTTGCGCGCACCGATCTCGGCGGAGATGACGACCGCGTCGAAGAGGGCGGGCAGGTCGAAGCCGGCGTAGCAGTCGTCGCCGAGCGAGTTCGACAGCAGCCCGACCGGGACACCCGAGGACCGCAGGTCGCGGACGAGGTCGAGCATCGCGCGGTCCGGCCGGAGCGCGGCCTGGATCGTCGCGACCAGCCCGTCGGCGGTGGCGTCGGCGCCGTGGGCGCGCAGCCGCTCGGCGAAGCCCTCCTCGAACCCGCGCTGGGACAGCCGGCCCTCCTCGTGCTCGACGAGGAGGCGCGAGGACGGCTCGTCGCGGGACAGGAGTCGGGCCGGCAGCATCGGGTCGGGCCCGATGCCGGCACCGAGCACGGCGAGCGCCGCGCCGACGCTCGTGGTCAGCACCCCGCCGAAGTCGACGACCACGGCACGGAGGGCGGCACTGACATCGACGGGACCGTGTGTCACGCGCGCCCCGCTCAGCTGAGCCGCTCCAGGACCATGGCCATGCCCTGGCCGCCACCCACGCACATCGACTCCACACCGAACTGCTTGTCGTGCCACTGCAGCGAGTTGATCAGCGTCGCGGTGATCCGCGCGCCGGTCATGCCGAACGGGTGACCCACCGCGATCGCACCCCCGTTGACGTTGAGCTTGTCGACGTCGATGCCGAGCTGCTGCGCCGAGCCCAGCGACTGAACGGCGAACGCCTCGTTGATCTCGAACAGGTCGATGTCGCCCAACGACATGCCGGCATGCTTGAGCGCGGCCGGGATCGCCTCGACGGGGCCCAGGCCCATGATCTCGGGCGAGAGCCCGGTCACCGCGGTCGACACGATCCGGGCCAGCGGGGTCAGGCCCAGCTCCTTGGCACGGGTGTCGGACATGATCACCAGTGCCGCGGCGCCGTCGTTGAGCGGGCACGCGTTGCCGGCCGTGACCGTGCCATCGGGACGGAACACCGGCTTGAGGCCGGAGACCGCCTCGAGCGTCGTACCCGCCCGGGGGCCGTCGTCCGCGGACACCGTCGACCCGTCGGGCAGGGTCACCGGGGTGATCTCGCGGGCCCAGAAGCCCTCGCCGATCCGCTGCTCGGTGAGGTTCTGGCTGCGGACGGCGAACACGTCCTGCTCCTCGCGCGACATGCCGAGGACCTGCGCGACGTTCTCCGCGGTCTGGCCCATCGCGATGTACAGGTCCGGCAGCTCACCCGACGTGCGCGGGTCCACCCACGTCTCCGCGCCACCCTGGGCACGCTTGTCGGTCAGGGCCTGCGCGTCCGCGAAGGCCGGGTTCTGGCCCTCCGGGTTGTCCGACCAGCCGTTGAAGAACCGGCTCACCGTCTCCACGCCGGCGGAGATGAACGCGTCGCCCTCCCCCGCCTTGATCGCGTGGAACGCCATCCGCGTGGTCTGCAGCGACGACGAGCAGTAGCGGTTGACCGTCACACCGGGCAGGTGGTCCATCCCGGACAGCACGGCGACCGCGCGGCCCAGGTTGTTGCCCGCCTCGCCGGCCGGCTGACCGACGCCGAGGATCAGGTCGGTGATCTCGGCCGGGTCCAGCCCCGGCACCTTCGCCAGCGCCGCCCGCACCATCTGCACCGACAGCTCGTCGGGACGCATGTCCTTCAACGAGCCCTTCCCGGCCCGGCCGATCGGCGAGCGGGCGGTCGAGACGATGACGGCTTCGGGCATGACGACTCCTCGGATCAGGGGATGACGATCCCAGCATCATGGCGCGCAGGCACGACCGGAACCCCCTTCGGCACTATCGGTGGGATAGCCGGGACGCGCGGTGCCGGTCGGCCCGGCAGCGGCGAGCAGGCGTGCGGCGGCGTCCGACAGCGTCGCCTCCGCCGGCCAGATCGCGGTGAGCGGGCGGAGCAGGAAGACCCCGTCGAGCGGCACGGCGCGCAGCTCGCCGAGCTTGAGGTCGGCCTCGAGCCCGCGCTCCGACAGGGCGACCGGGCCCATCCCGGCGATCGCGGCGTGCGTGAGGCCGTTGTTGGACGCCATCACCAGGCCCGGGACCAGCTCGTGCCCCTCGCGGCGCAGCGCCTCCTCCAGGGTCACCCGGGTGCCGGAGCCCTCCTCGCGGACGAGGACGCCACCGACGGCGAGCTCGGCCGCGCCGACCGGCTCGGTCCGGTCCGCCCACGGGTGGCCGGGCGCGACCGCGACGACGAGCCGGTCGGCGCCGACCTGCTGGTGGCGCAGCCCGTCGGGCACGGTCGGCACCTCGACGAACCCGAGCTCGGCCGCACCGGTGCGGACGAGGCGCTCGACCTCGGTGGAGTTGGCGACGCTCAGCGAGACCTGCAGGTCCGGCGCGACGGCGTGCAGCCGGGCCAGCCAGGCCGGCGCGTAGTGCTCGGCGATCGTCATCGACACGGCCGCCCGGACGACGCGCTCGCCCTCCGCCCGCAGGGTGGCGACCGATCGGGTGAACCGCTCGGCGGCATCGAGCAGCTCGCCGGCCCAGTCGACGACGAGGCGGCCGTGCGCGGTCAGCGTGGTGCCCTGCTTGGTGCGGTGCAGCAGGGTCACGCCGAGACGCCGCTCCAGTGCGAGCATCCGTCGCGAGACGCTCGGCTGCGAGAGCCGCAGCTCCTGCGCTGCCTGGCCGATGCTCCCGCTGCGTGCCACGAGGGCGAGCACCTCGAGGTCGTCGAGGTCCGGTCGCCGGGTGGGGGTGCTCATGCGTCCTCCGTATGACGTGATGCCGAGGTGCTCACTACCGAAGCCTGCCGCACGCCACGAGGGTGGAGGACATGGCCACGAGAACCGTTCCGGTCCGTACGACGACGAGCGCCCGACGTCCGCAGCGATCCGTGCTGCTGCCGGGGCTCGCGATCACGGGGGTCGGCGTGGCACTCGCCACCGCGGGTCACCACGTCGTCCCCTCCGTGGGTGTGCTCACCTGGGCGGTGCTGCTCGGTGCGGTCGCCGCCAACCTCGACCTCATCCCGATCGCTGCCCAACCGGGCCTGCGGATCGCGGTCAAGAAGCTGCTCCGCGTCGGCGTCGTGCTGCTCGGGTTCTCGCTGTCGCTGACCGCGATCGGCGCCCTCGGCGCACCGGTGATCGCGCTGGTCGTCCTGACCCTGGTCAGCACGCTGGCCTTCACCTGGTGGCTCGGCCTGAGGATGCAGGTCGGCCCCGCCCGCAGCCTGCTGATCGCGACCGGCTTCTCGATCTGCGGTGCCTCGGCGATCGCCGGCATGGAGCGCACCGCCGACGCCGACGAGGACGACGTCGCCACCGCGATCACCATGGTCACCCTGTGCGGCACCCTCGCGATGATCGCGATCCCCTTGCTGCAGGCGCCTCTCGGCCTCACCGACCGCCAGCTCGGCATCTGGGCCGGCGCCAGCGTGCACGAGGTCGGCCAGGTCGTCGCCGCCGCCGGGCCCGCCGGCGCCACCGCGGTCGCGCTGGCCGTCGTGGTCAAGCTGACCCGCGTCCTGCTGCTCGCGCCGGTGGTCGCGGTCGTGAGCGCGACCCGTCGTCGTACGCACCCGGCGGCCGACGGTGCGGCCGCCGGCCGCCCGCCGATCGTCCCGCTCTTCGTGCTCGGCTTCCTGGCCTGCGTGCTGCTGCGCACCAGCGGGGTGGTGCCGGCCGGCGTGCTCGACGTCATCAGCACGCTGCAGACGATCACCCTCGCGGCCGCGCTGTTCGCGCTCGGCACCGGCGTCCACCTCGGCAAGCTGCTGCACAGCGGCGGCCGCCCGCTCGCGCTGGGCATGGTGTCGACGCTGGTCGTCGCGACGGTGTCGCTGGTCGGCGTGCTGGCCATCGCCTGACCGCGACGACGCCGGGGCGTCGGCGCGCAAGGTGCTGTAACACGCTGTCCATCCGACTGCTCGCCACTTCTCAGCAGGTTCGGGCCGTTTCACACGGCGTGTCGTGCTGAGAATCGACAGGTAGTCGGGTGGACAACGTGTTACTTCCAGGTCGGCGCAGTCCCGCCCGGCACACAGCAACACCAGCGCGAAGGGCGCCGGGCCAGTCGGCCCGGCGCCCTTCGCGTCGTCGTGGGACGGGACTGTCACGGTTGGAACACCAGCCGGCCGACGGTCTCGCCGTCGGCGAGCCGCTGCACGGCCGTGGGAACCGCGGCCATGCCGAAGGTCTCGCTGACGAACGGGCGCACCGCGCCGACATCGGCGAGGCGGGTCAGCTCGTCGTGGCAGGCGGCGACGGCGGCGGGGTTCTGGGCGTTGTAGAGGCCCCAGTGCACGCCGATGATGCTGTAGTTCTTGACCAGCGCGTGGTTGAGCGCGGCGCTCTGGATCTCGCCGCCGGCGAAGCCGATGACCAGGATCCGGCCCTCGAAGGCGATGCACTTCGTGGAGCGCTGGTAGGTCTCGCCGCCGACCGGGTCGTAGACGACGTCGGCGCCGCGGCCCTCGGTGACGTCCTTGACGACGGCCACGAAGTCCTCGGTCCGACGGTCGACGACCACGTCCGCGCCGAGCTGCTTGGCGTACTCGGCCTTCTCCGGGCCACGGACGACGCCGATCACCCGCGCCCCGGCGGCCTTGCCGAGCTGGATGGCGGCACTGCCCACACCACCGGCAGCGGCGTGCACGAGCAGGGTCTCGCCGGGCTGGAGGACGGTACGGCGGTGCAGGCTGAACCAGCCGGTCTGATAGCCGATGAACAGCGACGCCGCCTGGGCGTCGTCGAGCGACGCGGGTGCGGGGTAGGTCGTGTGCTCGTCCATCAGGGCGAGATCGGCGAACCCGCCGTAGGGCAGGGCGCACAGGCCCAGCACCCGCTGGCCGACGGCCAGTCGGGTGACCTCGGAGCCGACCGCGACGACCTCGCCGCACAGCTCGGATCCCGGCGTGAACGGCAGCTCGGGCTTGATCTGGTAGAGCCCGCGGCAGAGCAGCACGTCGGGGAAGTTCGCGGCGCTGGCGAGGACCCTGACCAGGACCTGGCGCGGGCCGGGCTCGGGGGTGGGGGCGTCGACCAGCTGCAGGACGTCCTTCGGCTCACCGAGGGACGTGACGGACCAGGCCTTCATCGTGGACTGCATCGGCGATCCCCTCAGTCCGTGGTGATGTCGATGAGGGGCTGGCCGGCGTTGACCATGTCGCCCTCGGCGACACGCAGCGCGACCACGACGCCGGCGGACTCGGCCAGGACGGGGATCTCCATCTTCATCGACTCCATGATGATGAGCGGTGTCTCCTCCTCGACCGCGTCGCCGGGGGCGACCAGGATCTTCCAGATGTTGGCGCTCATCTCGGCGCTGATCGTCTCCGGCACGGGACGGCTCCTCTTCTACTTGCTCTTGATGTTGGCGACGATGTTGGTGTCGTAGCGACCGGCGCTGAACTCCGCCGAGTCGAGCAGCTCGACCAGGAACGGCAGGTTCGTGGTCAGCGGGCCGATCTCGAAGGCAGCGGCCGCGGCGCGGGCGCGCTCGACGGCCTGCTCGCGGGTGTCGGCGTGGACGCAGAGCTTGGCGATCATCGGGTCGAAGTACGGCGTCACGGTGGTGCCCTGCGCGTAGCCGGCGTCGAGCCGGATGTCCGGTCCCGTGGGAGGTTCCCACACGTCGATGTCGCCCGGGCTCGGGAAGAAGCGCTTCGGGTCCTCGGCGCAGATGCGCAACTCGATGGCGTGCCCCTTCAGGGCCGGCGCGAAGTCGGCGGTGGTGGTGCCGGTCTGCGCGATGCTCAGCTGCTGCTCGACGAGGTCGACGCCGTGGGTGAGCTCGGTGACCGGGTGCTCGACCTGGATCCGGGTGTTCATCTCGAGGAACACGAAGTCCTCGGTGACGGTGTCGAGGAGGAACTCGACGGTGCCGGCGTTGAGGTAGCCCACCGATCCGGCGGCCAGCACGGCGCTCTCGTGGAGCCGTCGGCGTACGTCGTCGGACAGGTGTGGGGCCGGGCACTCCTCGACCAGCTTCTGGTGGCGGCGCTGCACCGAGCAGTCGCGCTCGCCGAGCGCGACGATGCTGCCGTCGGCGCGGCCGAGCACCTGGACCTCGATGTGCCGGGCGGTCGAGACGAAGCGCTCGACGAAGACGCGGTCGGAGCCGAAGCTGCGCTCGGCCATGGAGCGGGTGCTCTCGAACGCCTTGCGCAGCTGCTCCTCGTCGTGGGCGACGGCCATCCCGATGCCGCCACCGCCGCCGGACGCCTTGACGATGACCGGGTAGCCGATCCGGGCGGCCTCGGTGACGGCCTCCTCGACGGAGGCGAGCGCGTCGTCGGCGCCGCCACTGACGGGGACGCCGTGCGCCGCGACGACGCGGCGCGACTCGACCTTGTCGCCCATCGTGCGGATCGACTCCGGCGTCGGGCCGATCCAGGTCAGGCCGGCGTCGGTCACCTGCTG
This sequence comes from Nocardioides kongjuensis, assembly GCF_013409625.1. Lineage (NCBI taxonomy): Bacteria > Bacillati > Actinomycetota > Actinomycetes > Propionibacteriales > Nocardioidaceae > Nocardioides > Nocardioides kongjuensis. The sequence goes on along the minus strand of NZ_JACCBF010000001.1, from coordinate 4,575,073 downwards.
GGCGAAGTCGGCGTTCTCCGCGAGGAAGCCGTAGCCGGGGTGGATCGCGGTCGCTCCGGTCGACCTCGCCACCTCGATCAGCTGGGCGCCGTCGAGGTAGGCCTTGACCGGTACGTCGCCGGTGATCTCGTGCGCGATGTCCGCCTCCGCCACGAAGGGGAGGCCGGCGTCGACCGCGTGGTGCACGGCGACCGAGCCGACGCCGAGGCGGCGGCAGGTGGCGATCACGCGGCGCGCGATCTCGCCGCGGTTGGCGACCAGGACGCGCTGGGGAAGCGGGTTCGTCATCGTCGGTGCCCCTCTCAGAAGCTCGTCGGCCAGCCGCTGAGCAGGTGCTCACCGACGCCGTTGGTGCGGGCGAGGTGGTTGTCGCGCAGCGAGCGGACGATGTAGTCGCGGGTGTCGGCTGGGTCGATGACGTCGTGGACGCCGTAGACCCGGGCGACGTCGTAGCCGGTGGAGTCGCGGGCCATCTCGTCGAGGCGGCGGGCGTACTCCTCGGGGTGCTCCTCCTCGGTGATGCCGTGCACGACACCGACCGCGGAGCGCGGGTCCATGAAGCTGACCTCCGCGGACCACCAGGCGGCGCTGGCGTCCGCCGTACCGGCGCCGCCCATGTTGACGTAGGCCTGGCCGTAGTTCTTGCGCAGCATCACGGTCACCTTGGGGACGGTGACCTGCGAGAGCGCGTTCATCCAGTTGATCACCTTGCCGGCCACCTTGTTGCGCTCGGCCTCGAGGCCGATCAGGAAGCCCGGCTGGTCGACCATGAACACGACCGGGATGTTGTAGGAGTCGCAGAGCACCAGGAAGCTGGTCGCCTTGTCGCAGGCATCCGCGTCGATGGCGCCCCCCTTGAACATCGGGTTGTTGGCGATGAAGCCGACCGTCCGGCCGTCCACCCGGGCCAGCGCGGTGACCAGGCTCTTGCCGAAGCGGGCCTTGATCGGGAAGACGCTGCCCTCGTCGGCGACGACCTCGAGCACCTTGCGCATGTCGTAGACCTGGGTGCGCGACTCGGGGACCAGCGTGCGCAGCTCCTCGGCCCGGCTGCCCGACCCCTCCGGCACGGCGACGACGGGCGGCGCCTCGCCGTTGTGGGCCGGCAGGTACGACAGGAACTGCCGCACCAGCGCGATCGCCTCCTCGTCGGTGTCGGCGACGGCGTCGGCCAGGCCCGTCACGTCGGCGTGGACCTTCCAGCCACCGAGGACCTCGCCGTCGACCTCCTGGCCGGTGGCGCGGCTGACCAGCCCGGGGCTGGACACCGCCATCACCGTGCCCTTGCGGAAGACCGCGAAGTCGGCGCAGACGGTGTGCCAGGTGGCCGAGCCGAAGGCGTACCCGAACACGGCGGTCGCCCACGGGCTCTGCCGGTTGCGGCGGAAGCGGTCCTTCTCGTTGCCGTTGCCCATGCCGGTGCCGCCCATGACGTCGGGCATCCGGACGCCAGTCGACTCGGTGAGGAACACCAGCGGCATGCCGCAGCGCGCGGCCATGTCCTTGAGGTGCGCCATCTTCTTGTTGCTGACCGAGCTGCTCGAGGCACCCTTGACGGTGAAGTCGTAGGCGATGAGCGCCGTACGGCGCCCGCCCACGTCGCCCGTCCCGGTCACCTTGCCGTCGGCCGGCGTGACGTCCTTGTCGGCGTCGACCGGCGAGGTCGCGTAGAGGCCGAGCTCGTGGAAGGTGCCCTCGTCGACGAGCAGGTCGACCCGCTCGCGGACGTTGAGCACGCCGGCGGCCCTCCGCCTGGCGAGCTTGGCCTCCCCGCCCATCGCCAGGGCCGCTGCGCGGCGCTCCTCGTGGTGCTTGGCAGCAAGGGACTGCTCCATGGCGACGTCGCCCTCTTTCGGTTGGGTTGCTGGGTGTGTCAGTGGGTGGACGAGGCCGTACGACGACCGCGGCGCACGAGTGCGCGGGCCACCACGGCGGCCTCCTCGAGCTCGGCGAACACGGGGAACCCGCGCTCGCGGGCCCGCAGGGCGTAGTCGCGGACCAGCGCCTCCATGTCGGCCTTGCCGTCGCTCTTGAGCACCATCAGGTGGTGGCAGGGCGCAGGCCCGGCGTCCCGGGCGGCGGCGATCGCGTCGATGAGCGTGCCGGTCACGTCGCCGTGGGTGGCGCCCATGTTGCGCTGGATGATGCCGACGTTGAAGTGCGAGATGACGGCCGCCGGACGGGTCGCGTCGAGGACCGCGCCGAGGATGTCCCTGGCGACCGCGCCGCCGTTGACGGCCAAGGTCGGTGCCGGGGCGTCGATCGGGTTGGCCAGGCCGTTGCCGGGCGGCAGGCCGAGGCCGTCGAGGTGAGCGATGGTCGCGTCGGGCAGGCGCGGGGTGGTCAGCCCGACCCGCTGCATGGCATCCGCGGCGAGCACGCTGGCGCCACCACCGTTGCCGAAGAGCACGACCTCGTTGTTGTCGACCGCGTACCCGCCGTCGAGCAGGTCCATCGCGGCGAGCACGTTGACGAAGTCACCGAGGGTGTCGACGAGCTCGACACCGGCCTGGCGGGCGAGCGCGGGCCAGAGCCGGTGGTGGCCGGACAGGGCACCGGTGTGGCTGGTCGCCGCACGGGACCCGTCCGCCGTACGACCGCCGGCGAGGAGGACGACCGGCTTGGCGTCGGCGCGCCGGGACAGGACGTCGAGCACCGCCCGGCCGGAGGCGAGGGACTCCAGGTAGAGCCCGACGACGCGCGTGTCCGGCGAGTCGAGGAGGTGCTCGAGCATCTCGGCGGCGGTCAGGTCCGCGCTGTTCCCGATGCTGGTGACGCTGTGGAAGGCGACACCGCGGGCCTCGCCGAGGCGCAGGATGTCGACGCTGAGGCCGCCGCTCTGGGACAGGACGGCGACACCGCCGACCTCCTTGGGTGCGTCCGGGACGAAGGTGATCCGACCCCTGGTCGAGTGGGTGCCCAGGCAGTTCGGGCCGATCACCCGGGTGCCGAGCGCTCGCATCCGGGTGACCAGGTCCCGCTCCAGCTCGACGCCCTCGTCCGTCTCCGCGAAGCCGCTGGAGATGACCTGGGCGAAGCGGACCCGGCCCTCGGCCGCGGCGAGGGCCTCGGCGACCGCGCCCGACGGCAGGGCGACGTAGGCGTAGTCGATGTCGCCGGCCTCGGCCAGCGACGGCACGGCGGCGATGCCCTCGATGCTCTCCGCGCTCGGGTGGATCGGGACGATCGTGCCCGGGAAGCCGTAGCCCAGCAGGTTGCGGATGAACAGGGTGCCGCCGTTGGTGCCCTTGGCGCTCGCGCCGAGCACCGCGACCCGGCGCGGCTCGAAGAGCGGGCCGAGGTCGGCGGCCTCGTCAGCGGCGTGGTCGGTCGCGTCGTCCTCGGCCTCGGCGTCCAGCACGAACCGGGCATCGACCGCGACCGCGCCGGTGGACGAGACGATGACCGGGTTGAGGTCGATCTCCCGCACCTGCGCGGGGAGTGCCCCCAGCAGGCCGTCGGCGCCGGCGAGCCCGACGATCACGTCGACCAGGGCGTCGGTGCTGACCGGCGTGCGGCCACGCGCACCCTGCAGCAGCGGGAGGCCGCGCAGCTCGGCGAGCATGGCGGCCGCCTGGTCGCGGGTGATCGGCGCGACGCCGAACGCGACGTCCTCGAGCACCTCGACGAACACGCCGCCGAGGCCGACCATCACGGCCCAGCCGAGACCCTCCGTGCGGACCGCACCGACCACGACCTCCTCGCCCTTCGGCGCCATCTGCTCGACGAGGAAGCCCTCGCACTCGTGCCCGGCGTTGGCGAGGCTGGCGCGGATCGCGGCCGTCTCGGCGGCCAGCTGGTCACGGCCGACACCGATCCGGACCCCGCCGGCGTCGGTCTTGTGGACCAGGGTGGTCGAGACCGCCTTGACCGCGAACGGCCCGGCCAGGCCGGCCGGGACCTCGTCGACGTCGACGATCTCGACACCGGCCGGCACGGCGATGCCGCCGGCCGCGAGGAGCATCTTCCCGACGTACTCCGGCAGCACCTGGAGGCCGGACTGGAGGGCGTCCTCGACGACCCGCGAGGCCAGCTCCTGGACCGGGATCGTGCTCGAATCGATTGACACGGGACCTTCTCCTCATCGGCGTACGCAGGATCTGCGGCGTTGTGACGCAACGCACGCAGTCTCACGGGATCCGGCGAGGGGCGGGAAGATCGGAGTGACTGGCGGGGTGATACCGAAGCGCTATCGGCGGGGAGGGTGCGCGGCTTCCTTGAGCAGGCGCAGGAAGGTCTGCACGACGGCAGGGCGCGCCTCGTCCTTGCGCACGACGGCCGCGAGCGTGGCGCGGGCCCAGTCCTCGCGGATCGGGACGAGGATGACGCCGTCACCGCTGGCGGTGTACGGCGAGAGGGTGTTGGCCAGCGAGATGCCGACACCGGCCTGCACCATGCGCTGGGCGGCCTTCACGCCGTCGGTCGTGTAGACGACGTTGGTCTCGACGTCCGCGACGAGCCTCTCGAAGGCGCGGCGCAGGATGCTGCCCTTGGAGAAGAAGACGAGGGGCTCGCCGGCGAGGTCCGCGGCGGTGACCTCGTCCTTGTCGGCGATCGGGTGGTCCTCGGGGACGCAGAGCACCAGGTGGCCAGTGAGCAGGTCGACGTAGTGGAGGTCGTCGGCGAGCTCGTCGAAGCCGAGGTAGGTCAGCAGTCCGGCGTCGAAGTGACCGGTCTGGACGCCGTGGCGGACCATGTCGGACCCGCCCTCGGCGACCTCGAAGCGGATGCTCGGGTGCTCGTCGTGCAGCCGCTTCACGACGCCCGGCATGATCGTGTCGCTGGCGGTCGGCACGACCGCGAGGCGCAGGTTGCCGACCTTCAGGTTCTCCAGCGAGCTGGCCTCCTGGCGCATCGCGTGCTCGGCCCGGATGGCGGCCACGACGTGGGGCAGGATCCGCTCGGCGGCGTACGTCGGCCGCACGCCGTGGGCGTCACGCAGCACCAGGATGACGCCGAGGTCCTCCTCGAGCCGCTGCACCTGCATGGTGATCGTCGGCTGCGAGACGCCGAGCTCCTTGGCGGCCTGCCGGAAGGACCCGGTGCGGAGGGCGGCCTCCAGGTAGCTGAGCTGTTCGAACCGCATGTCGCGATGCTAGACCCGGCGACGGACCCGCACCCCCAAGGGGCGCGGGTCCGGCAGGGGTCGTCAGGCCCGGGCCGACTCGGCGACCAGGTCCTCGTAGGAGACCTGGCCCTCCTTGACGGTGCCGAGCTGCACGGCGATGTCGATCATGAAGTCGACCGCGTCCTTCGGGACCCTCCAGTCCGGCTGGATCTTCGGCACGACGACGTCGGTGAAGTGGGTGATGTAGTCCTTGGCGAACTGCTCGCCCTTGCCGTCGAAGCTCGTCTTGTTGAGCAGGTCGGCGGCCTTGTCGGGGTTGGCGACGACCCAGTCCTTGGCCTCGGTCTGGGCGTCCAGCCAGGCCTGGATGACGGCGGGGTTCTTCTCGAGGAAGTCCTCCCGGGTGATGAAGTACTGCACCTGCTGGTTGCGCAGGACCTCCGGCGTGCTGTCGGCGAGGAAGTCGACGTACACCCGGCCGCCGGTCTGCGCGGCGGCGAGCCGGGTGGTGGCCCAGGTGACCGTCACGTAGGCCTCGAGCCGCTTGGCCTTCATCTGGGCGATGCCGGAGGCGAACTGGCCGACGCCGACGTGCTCGACGTCGTCGTAGGTCATGCCCGCCGCCTCGAGGGCCAGCTTGAGCTGCTGGTCCGAGCCCGCCCCGACGGCGGCGACGCCCACCCGCTTGCCCTTGAGCGCCTTCATCTTGTCCTCGAAGGACGCCGAGTCGTCGGGGAAGTCGGTGCCGGCGTTCGCGACGATGGAGTACGTCGTCTCGGGGATCCGCATGCCGACCATGACCGGCCGCTTGCCCTTCTGGCCGTTGACGTAGCTGGCCATGGTCAGGATCGGGTCCTGGACCATGCCGTCGACGCCGCCGCCGGCGAGCAGCTGCATCGCCTGCACGCCGCTCTGCGGGAAGATCAGCTTGCCGATCTGCAGGTTGTAGGCCTCGAACTGCTTCTCGGAGACGTTGACCTGGTCGAGGAAGTAGTTGTCGCCCGGGGCGCTGGCGATCCGGAACCGGGTCGGCTTCGTGAGCGCCCCGGCCGCGCCGCCCTTGCCGGCGGCGCTGCCGCCGTCGTCGCCGCACGCGGCGAGCAGGCCGGCCGACCCGATCGCGAGCGCGCCCATCCCGGTGTAGCGCAGGAAGCCCCGGCGCGAGGTCATGGATCGCTGAGATCCGGTCATGTCCACTCCTTGTGGTGATCCGAGAGAGAGCTGGGACCGCCTCGACCGAAGCGGAGATTTCCCTTGTTTCTAGCGGCTTTCGCGCTCTTTCGACCTTGCGCGAACCGGTTTCCCGATCCTCGTGCGACCCGGTTCGCCAGTCAAGGACGGGACCCCGTCAGAACGGCTATCGGGCTGATAGGCCTTGTGAGACCGGGGTCACAGCGGGAGGTCGTCGAGGCCGGTCGAGTCCGTGGACAGCGACCCGCCCTCGACCGGGATCGTGGCGCCGGTGATGTAGCCGGCGGCGGGCGAGAGCAGGAAGGCGACCGTGGCCGCGACCTCGTAGGGCTGCCCGAGCCGGCCCAGCATGGTGCGCGCGGAGAGCATCGGCTCGGCCTGGGCACCCGGGCCGCTCACGAAGCGTGGGGACAGGAACAGGCCGGGTGCGACGGCGTTGACGCGGACCCCGCGGTCGCCGTACTCGGCGGCGAGCTGCTTGACCCAGATCTCCAGCGCGGCCTTGGCCGGCCCGTAGCCGGGCGAACGACGCCCCGCACGGGCGCCCATCACGCTCGACACGTGCACGATCGCCCCGGCGGGGCTCTGCGCGACCCGCGGAGCGAGGGTCTGGCCGAGCAGGAAGGCGTGGTGCAGGTTGACCCGCAGGTCCTGCTCCCACTCCGCGAGGCTGAAGTCACCCAAGGCCTTGCGCTGCATCTGGCCGATCACGTCGACGTACCCGTCGAGGACGTCGACCTCGGCACCGACGACCGCGGCGAGCGCCGCGGCGCCCTTCTCCGTCGTCACGTCGGCGACGACGTGGATCGCCTTCAGGTCGGTGGCGACGGCGCGCACGCTCGCCTCGTCGATGTCGACGCAGACGACCTGCGCGCCCATCGACACCAGCGTGCGCGCGACGTGCTCGCCGATCCCCGCTCCGGCACCGATGACCGCGTAGGTGCGGCCGTCCAGGCGGAACAGCGCGGAGTGGTCGACCTCGGTCGCACCGACCGGGTGCAGCGGGTCACTCGGCAGCACTCGTGGCTCCTTCGCGGGTCAGACCGGCGACGCCGGCGAGGAAGTCCTCCAGCACCTGCCAGGTCTCCTCGGGGTGGGAGATGTTGGGCGAGTGCTTGTGCGGCAGCTCGGCGACCTGCGCCTGCGGCAGGACCTCGCGCAGGTGACCGGTCCACGCCTGGTCGACGAGCGGGTCCTGCGTGCAGGCGACGAGCAGCACCGGCTGCTGGACGCCGCCGAGCGATGCGGGGTACGGGTCGGCCGGGCGCTCCACCTGCAGCGCCTCCGGGACGGGCGTGTGGATCGCCATCACGCCGGCGTAGTGACCGGGGACGACCGCCCACCGGTAGCGCTCGCGGACCTGGTCGTCGATGCCGGCGTAGTCGTCGACGAGCAGCCCGACGATGCGTCGTACGTCGGCCTCCGTGCCGTCGAAGGGGCCGAGCGCCGCACCCGCCTCGGTCCGCCAGGGACCGCCCGTGCCGCTGATGGTGGTGGCCGACGCGATCCGCGCCCGCAGCGCCGGGTCGGTCAGGCCGCGCAGCGCGACGGAGCCCCCGAACGACGAGCCGACCAGGTGCACGGGCTCGGTGATGCCGAGCTGGTCGAGCAGCGCGAGGACGTGGCGCAGCCGGAAGCCGAAGGGCGCCTGGTCGAGCCGGATCGCCTTGGCGCTGCCGCCGAAGCCGAGCAGGTCGGGGGCGATGACGCGGAAGCGCTCGGCGGCCAGCGGCAGCACGCCGCTCCAGGTGACGTCGGCGCTCGCGCCCCACGCCCCGTCGTGGAGGAACACCACGACGGGCGCGCCCTCCGGGCCGCCGTGCAGGTAGCGGGTCTCGAGGTCGTTGACGACGACGGTCTCGGTCTGGATCACGGGGATGTCTCTCCTGTTGGTGTCACGCGATGTCGTAGAGCTCGGGCTGCGCGGCGGCGGTGCCGTGCAGGTAGCGCTGCGCGGGGAGCGGCCACATGACCGTCGAGCGGCCCTCGGCGTTGTGGTACCAGCTGTGGGTCTTCGACCAGCCCCAGGCACGCAGGGCGCTCTGCTCGGCGATCTCGTCCTGGTAGGCCTCGAAGACGTCGGCGCGCAGGTCCATCGAGCGATGGCCGCCCTCGAGCAGCATCCGGATCGCGTCGACGACGTACGCCGCCTGGCACTCCAGGAAGAAGACGAGGTTGCCGTGCACCACCAGGTTGGTGTTGGGACCGTAGGCGCAGAACAGGTTGGGGAACCCGGGGATCGTGATGCCCATGTAGGCCGCTGCGTCGATGCCCCACAGCTCGTGCAGGTCGCGGCCGTCGCGGCCGGTGATCCGCATCGGCATGAGGTACTCCGACGCCTTGAAACCGGTGCCGAACAGGATCACGTCGGCCTCGACGTGCTCGCCGCCCGAGGTCCAGATCCCCGTCTCGTCGGCCCGGGTGACGCCGCCGGTCACGAGCCGCACGTTGTCGCGCTTGAGCGTCGCGACCCACGTGCCGTCGTCGCGCACGATCCGCTTCGAGCCCGGCGGGTAGTCGGGGACGATCGCCTCGGCGAGGTCGGTGCGCTCGCCGGCCTGCTGCAGGAGGTAGTCGGTCAGCACCCGCCGCAGCTGCTCGTTCTCCGCGGAGACGGCGCGCTCGGTCGGCGGGTAGTCGAGGTCGACGGTGACCGCCGAGAGCTGGCCGATGACGCGCGGCAGGAAGATCGAGAGCCGGTAGTAGGCCCGGTAGAGCGGCAGGCAGGCGAGCAGCCAGCGCTCGTCGGCCCCGATGTCCCGGCGCAGCTCCGGCGTCGGCATCAGCCACGGGGCACTGCGCTGGACGATGGTCACCTGCTCGGCGATCTTCGCGACAGCCGGGGCGAACTGCAGGGCGCTCGCGCCGGTGCCGATCACCGCCACGCGCTTGCCGGCGAGGTCGACGGAGTGGTCCCACTCGGCGGAGTGGAAGGCCGGGCCGGCGAACTTCTCGAGGCCCTCGATCGCCGGGATCGACGGCCGGTTCAGCTGCCCGACGGCGCTGATCAGCACGGAGTACGACGTGGTCGTCTCGCGCTGCTCCTCGTCGACCGTGGTGACCGACCAGGTGTGGGAGTCCTCGTCCCAGGCGGCTGCGGCGACCGCGGTACCGAACCGGATGTGCTCGAGGAGGCCGTTCTTCTCGGCGAACCCACGCAGGTAGTCGAGGATCACCGACTGCCGGCAGAAGTACGACGGCCAGTCGTGCGGGTGGAACGAGTACGTGTAGATGTGGCTGTGGACGTCGGTGCGGCAGTCCGGGTAGGTGTTCTCGCTCCAGGTGCCGCCGACCTCGTGGCCCTTCTCGTAGATCGTGAACGGGATCCCCGCCTGCTTCATCCGCAGCGCGGAGAGCAGGCCGGAGATGCCGGTGCCGACGATGGCGACGTCGAAGGTGCGGCCCGGGGCGAGCTCCTCGAGCGTCCAGCGCGGCGCCCGCGGGTCGACGCCGTCGGGCACGAACGCCGCCTCGATGAGGTCGTCGATGCCGTCGGCGGTCTCGCCCAGGCTCCACCGGCCGATCGCCTCGAGCACGCCGGCGGGCGGCTCGACGGAGACGGGACGGTCCTCGGCGAGGGCTGCCTCGAGCCGGTCGAGGGCGTGGGCACGGGCGGCGTCGGCGATCTCGGGGGCCAGGCCGCTCGCGGGAAGAAGCGCCGGGTCGGGGCGCCACTCGTCGCGCAGGACGGACACGTCGCCGGTGACGTGGGCGACGGTCATGAGGAGCGCCGGCACCTCGGTCGAGGCCGCGCGGGCGCGGATCTCCTCGATCGTGGGGAAGCTCGGGATGGTGCTGGTCATCGTGGGGTCTCCCGGTCAGCGATGGGGTGCTCGTCGAGGAACGCCCGGACCTCGGCCGCGAAGACGGCCGGGTCGGTGAGCGCGAAGAGGTGGGGGCCGGGCACGGACACGCGCCGTGAGCCGGGGTACTTGGCCGCCAGCGCGTCGATCGCCGCCGGCGGAGCGCTGACGTCGGCGTCGCCGCCGACGACCAGCGTCGGCACGGCGGGCTCGGGTGGGCCGAACCGGCCGACGTCGAGCATCGCCTCGAGGGCGTCCGCGTGGATCCGGGTGCTCGTCCGCGCGAGGGCGTCCCGGGCCCGGTCCAGGTCGTCGGCCGCGGCCGCGTCGCCGAACCAGCGCTCGAGCGTCACCGGCACCAGGGCGCCCATGTCGGGGGCGGAGCGGACGCCGGCCAGGCGCTGGAGCGCACCCTCGCGGGCGTCCTCGGCGAACCCGCCGCCGGTCGCCGTGAGCACCAGCGCCTCGACCCGGTCCGGGGCACTCGCCGCAACGGCCTGGGCGACCATGCCGCCCATCGAGACGCCGAGCACGACCGAGGTGTCGATGCCGAGGTGCTCCCACAGGTCGACGACGTCGGCCGCGAGCCGGGCCAGGGTCATCGGCTCCGGGCCCTCGTCGCTGCCGCCGTGGCCCCGGAAGTCCGGGCACACCACGCGGTACGACGACCCGAGCGCCTCGGCGAGGCGGGCGTACCAGGAGCCGTCGAGGCTGAGGGTGTGCAGGGCGGTGACGACGCGAGGACCGTTGCCGAAGGTGCGGTGGGCGATCGTCGTACCGTCGGACGCGGCGAAGCGCGCTTCGCTCACTTGTCCCCCTGGGCGGAGTCCACGGCCAGGACCTCCTTGCGGAGCAGGTCGGAAAGCTCCTCGAAGTGCTGGCGGAAGACGTCGGAGGACGTGCGCATCTCCTGGGTGCGCGGACGCTCCAGGCCGATCTCGATGTCGGCGATGATCCGGCCGGGCCGGGCTGCCATCAAGATGACGCGGTCGCTCAGCAGGATCGCCTCCTCCAGGTCGTGGGTCACGAAGATGACCGTCGGCCGCTCGGCCTCCCACAGCCGGATGAACTCCTCCTGCTGGAAGGCGCGGGTCTGCGCGTCCAGGGCGGCGAAGGGCTCGTCCATCAGCACGACCTTCGGGCTCTGCACCAGGGTCCGCGCGATGGCGACCCGCTGCCGCATGCCCTGCGAGAGGTGCAGGACGTCGGACTCGGCGAAGTCGTGGAGCCGGACCCGCTTGAGCCACTCGGTGGCCCGCTCGCGCCGCTCCTTCTTCGGGACGCCGCGCACCTCGAGGCCGAGCTCGACGTTGCTGCGCACCCGACGCCACGGCAGGAGGGCGTCGCGGGCGAAGAGGAAGGCGACGTCCTGCGAGGTCGAGGTGACCTCCTGGCCGCCGAGCCGGACCGAGCCGACGCGCGGGCGCACCAGGCCACCGGTCATGCTGAGCGCCGTGGTCTTGCCGCAGCCCGAGGGGCCGACGATGCTCACGAACTCCGATGGGGCGATGTCGAGGTTGAAGTCGTCGAGGACCTTCACGGCCCGCTTGCCGTGGATGAAGCTGTGCTCCACGTGCTCGAAGGTCACGCCGAGGCCGCGCGTCGCCTCGTCGCTGCGCACCGTGGTCGCCGTCATGTCATCACCTTCCAGCAAGGGTTCGTCCGGTCCCGGAGCAGGCCGCGACCAAGGGGTTCGCGCCTTGAGATCCCGAGGGCTTCACCGTGTGAGGCGGCTCACTCGGCCGGGTTGTTCGATCGTGGTTCCTGGCCTGCGGCGAGTCAAGGAAATCGGCGGCCACCCGGGCTATCGGGGCGATAGGGGACGACGCGTTGCACCCGGACGTGACGCGCACCACGCTGCAACCATGACATCCGCACAGCAGCCCCTGCCCACCGGCCGGGCGAGCTTCGACTTCGCCGGCCAGGTGGTCATCGTGACCGGTGCCTCCGGCGGCATCGGCTCGGCCGTCGCGGACGCCTTCGGCGACGCCGGCGCGCGGCTCGTCCTCCACGGACGACGCGAGGACGCGCTCGAGTCGCTCGCCCGCAAGCTCGCCGAGCGTGGCATCGAGGCGGTCTGGGTGACCGGCAACATCCGCACCCGCGAGACGGCCGAGGCGATCCGCGACGCCGCGCTGACGGCGTACGGGCGCATCGACGTGCTCGTCAACAACGCCGGCGGCAACTTCGGCGCCCGCCTCGAGACCCTCTCCCCCAACGCCTGGAACGCGACCATCGAGGCCAACCTCAGCGGCGCCTTCCACTGCGCGACTGCGTGCCTGCCGACCTTCGAGCAGCAGGGCAGCGGCGTCGTCGTCAACGTCGGCTCGGTGTCGGCCAACCACGCCCACCCGCTGCGCGGCGCCTACGCCGCCGCCAAGGCCGGGCTTGCCTCGCTGACCCGGACCATGGCCTGGGAGTGGGCCGACCGCGGCATCCGGGTCAACTGCATCGAGCCCGGCGCGATCCTCACCGAGTCGTCCCGCTTCGCCGCCGAGGGCGACATCCTCCAGCGGGTCGAGCGGTACGTCGCGATCGGACGGGTTGGCCGCCCCGAGGAGATCGCCGGCGCCTGCCTGTTCCTGTGCTCCGACGCCGCGAGCTACATCACCGGCGCGGTGCTGCCCGTCGCCGGCGGCCCGCTGACCTCCACCCCGGCCGACATCGACCTGGTCCGCCAGCCGGTCGATGCCTGATCCCCGTCCCGAGGAGCCTGACCCCATGACCGAGAACGCCGTGACCTCCGCACCGGTCCAGCGCACCCGTCCGGCCGCGGCCGACGACAGGGCGATCTTCGCCGAGCGGCGCCGGGCCCGCCGTCGTACCAACACCCTCGTCTGGGTCCTGCGCCTCGGGTTCCTCGTCGCGATCTACCTGCTCTGGCAGCAGGCCACGACACGCGGCTGGGTCGACCCGCTCCTCATCTCCACCCCGCGCGAGGTGTTCGACGCCTTCCGGCACCAGCTGACCGACTCGGTGTTCTGGGTCGACCTGCGCGCCACCTTCAGCGGCGCGATGGCCGGCCTGCTCGCCGGTGGTGTCGCCGGCATCCTGGCCGGGCTGGTGTTCTCCCGCTCCGAGGTGCTCGACCGCGCCGCGGCGCCGTACCTCACGCTGATGAACAGCCTCCCGCGCCCCGCCCTGGCGCCGATCTTCATCCTCTGGTTCGGCCTCGGCTTCACACCGAAGGCGCTGGTCGCCGCGAGCGTCGTCTTCTTCCTGCTGATGACCACCACGATGGCCGCGCTCAAGAGCATCGACCACGACGTCAGCCTGCTCACCCAGTCACTGTCGATGAACGCCCGCCAGCGCTTCTTCAAGGTCGAGCTGCCGCACGCGCTGCCCAGCATCGTCGGATCGCTCCGCCTCGGTGCCGTCTACTCCGTCCTCGGTGCCGTCGTCTCCGAGATGGTCGGCGCCTACGAGGGTCTCGGCCAGCGCTTGGTCGTCACCACCAACAACTTCCAGGTCGCCGAGTCGTTCGCCGTCCTGCTCGCCATGGGCATCATGTCGATGGCCCTCGACTACGCGATCCTCGGCCTGCAGAAGCTCATGCGGAGCCGGATCCGGTGACCACCCCGCGCCCGGTCGTCCTCGTCACCGGGGGCGCCTCGGGGATCGGTCGCGCGGTCGCGGCTGCACTGGAGCCGGACTGGCGGGTCGTCGTGCTGGACCGGGCGGAGGTGCGCCCGGACGGGGTGTGCGCCGACGTCACCGACCCCGGCGTCGGCGCCGCGGTCGGCGCGGCACTGGCCGCGCTCGGAGTCTCGCGCCTCGACGCGCTCGTCCACTGCGCCGGTGTCGCCGCGTTCGGCGGGCTCGCCGAGATGACACCGACCGAGTGGCAGCGGGTCGTACGGGTCAACCTCGAGGGCACCATCAACCTGGTCCAGGCCCTGTCCCCCACCCTCGCCGACCACGGTCGGGTCGTGCTCTTCTCCTCGGGTACGGCGTTCAAGGGTCCGGGCGGCGCGGCGGCGTACGCAGCCTCGAAGGCGGGCGTGATCGGCTTCGCCCGCAGCATCTGCGAGGAGCTGGGCGAGCGCGGGATCACCGTGAACGTGGTCGCCCCCGGTCTCGTCGTCACCCCGATGTCCGAGATCATCGCCTCCACCGAGGCGGCCAACATCGCCTCCCGCGCCATCAAGCGTGCCGCGACCACCGCCGACCTCGTCGAGCCGGTCCGCTTCTTTCTCTCCCCCGGCGCGTCCTTCGTGACCGGCCAGACCCTCGTCGTCGACGGGGGCTCCATCAAGCACTGACCCCTGGAGGCACACCCGGATGCGCACCTTGTTCGGCCCCGACCACGAGGCCTTCCGCGACTCGGTCCGGGAGTTCCTCGACCGCCGGGTCCGCCCGTACGTCGGCGAGTTCGCCGCCGACAAGGCGCTCCCCCGCACGTTCTGGACCGAGGCCGGCAAGCAGGGCCTGCTCGGCCTGGAGGTGCCGGCGGAGTACGGCGGCGAGCTCGAGGGCGAGCCCGACTACCGGTTCAACGCGGTGCTCACCGAGGAGCTGGCCAAGGTCACCATGGCACTCGCCAGCTGCTGGGGCATCCACGCCGACATCGTGGCGCCGTACCTCGTGCACCTGACGACCGAGGAGCAGCGCGAACGCTGGCTGCCCGGTGTCTGCTCCGGCGACCTGCTGACCGCGATCGGCATGACCGAGCCCGGCGGCGGATCCGACCTCGCCGCGCTCCGCACCACCGCCGTGCGCGACGGCGACAGCTTCGTCCTCAACGGCTCGAAGACGTTCATCACCAACGGCTACTCCGCCGACCTCGTCGTCGTGGCCGCCTCGACCTCACCCGGCAAGCGGGCGCGCGGAATCACGCTGTTCGGCGTCCGCACGGACACGCCCGGGTTCTCCCGCGGCCGCAAGCTCGACAAGGTCGGCCAGGCCGAGTCCGACACCGCCGAGCTGTTCCTCGAGGACGTCGTCGTCAGCGAGGCCGACGTGATCGGCGAGATCGACAACGGCTTCCCGCTGATGATGCAGCAGCTCCCGCAGGAGCGCCTCGGTGCCGCCGTCGGCAACCTCGCGCACGCGCGCCAGATCCTCGACGAGACCATCGCCTACGCCCGCGAGCGAACCGCGTTCGGGCAGCCGATCGGCAGCTTCCAGCACAATCAATTCCTGCTCGCCGAGCTCGTCACCAAGGCCGACGTCACCCAGGCCTTCGTGGACCAGTGCATCCTCGCCCACGCCCACGGCCGGCTCTCCCCGATCGAGGCCGCCAAGGCCAAGTGGTGGACCGCCCAGGTCCAGAACGACATCCTCGACCACTGCGTGCAGCTGCACGGCGGGTACGGGTTCATGAACGAGTACCGGGTCGCGCGGGCCTGGCGGGATGCGCGGGTCACCAAGATCTGGGCGGGGTCGAACGAGATCATGAAGATGTTGATCGGGCGCGACCTGGGGCTGTGACCTCCCGTCGAGGTGTGAGGCTCACCGGTGGCCGGGTCGCGCGGTCGGCCCGCGTTCCCGGAGGTCGAGGAGGTCGCACAGCGACTGTCGCGAGACCACCGGCCCTACTGCCGGAACTGTCCGCGCGCTTCAGCTGGTTGGCCGGCACCGTTCCGAAAGGCAGCGACGAGGAAGGGGCATAGATGGCCGGGTCGCACGGTCGGCCCGCGTTCCCGGAGGTCGAGGAGGTCGCACAGCGACCGTGACGAGACCACCCGACCAACCTCGAAAACACGCTAGAAACAAGGCGAAACTCGCCGCACGACACTGGCTGTTCGAACATGTGTGCGATAGAATCAAGCCATGATCTCGGACCTCTCGGAAGCCACGCCGGAGCAGCTGCTCCACGCGGCCGAGGGGCGCGTCCGCGTGGCCCGTCAGGTCGAGGTCGACAAGCTGGAGTTGCTGCTCGCCTGGGCCGACCTGCATTCGGGTGACCCGCAAGCCGAGCCCGGCGCCGTGCCCGTCAGGTTCGGCGGTCCGCGGTTGATCATCCTCGGTGGGGACGGGACGCCGGAGGTCCAGGACCTGGCGTTGGTCGAGATCGCGATCGCCCGCCACGAGGGCGTGCTGACCACCCGCAACGCCCTGGCTGATGCGTTCGACCTGCGCCACCGCCTCCCTGCCGTGTGGGCCGGCGTGAAGGCCGGACGCTGCGAGATGTGGGTGGTCCGCAAGGTCGCCCGCTGGTCCCGCAAGCTCGACCGCCACCAGGCCCGGATCGTCGACGACGCGGTCGCCGCCGCGTTGGACGAGGCACCCGCACGGATCCTCGCGATCGCCGAAGCGAAGATCATCGAGGCCGACCCGGCCGCCCACGCGAAGCGGATCAGCGACAACCGCAGGGGCAAGGGCGTCTGGTACCCGAAACCCCGCCCCGGGGCGCAGGTCGAGGAGACCGAGAACACCGCTGGTCTGGGCACGGTGTTCGCCCGTCTCGACGAGGCCGACGCGATCGAGCACGCGGCCATGGTCGAGCACCTCGCCACCGCGCTGGCCGAACACGCCGCACCGCCCGCTGAGGGCGAGGAGCCGCTGGGGATGGACCACTGGCGGGCCGAGGCCTTCGCGATGCTCGCCGACCCCGCCGCCGTCCTCGCGTTCCTCCATGGCGTCGAAGCGGATCCCGAGCCCAGTAGCGCTCCGGCCGCGGAGATCGTCGTCCACGTCGCCCAGCAGTCCGACGGCACCCTCGGCCCCTTGGCCCGCGTCGAAGGGCTCGGCCCGCGGCTCCTCGACCAGGTCCGCGACCTGCTCCGCCGCCACGCCCACGCCACCCTCACCCCCGTCATCGACCTCCACACCGGCAGGTCGGTCAACGGCTACGAACACCCCACCGACGTCAAGAAGCGCACCGAGCTCCGCACCATCGGAGACGTGTTCCCCCACGCCACCGGCCTCTTCACCCGGCACGGCCGGGCACCCGACCACGACCACACCACGCCCTACGACAAGAACGGCCCACCCGGCCAGACCGGCGACCACAACGACACCCCACTGTCGCGCCATCACCACCGAGCCAAGACCCACCTCGGCTACACCGTCCTGCAGCTCGGACCCGACAAATGGGTCTGGGGCACACCCCACGGCCTCCACCGCCTCGTCACCGGCAGCGGCACCACCACCATCACCCGAGCCGAGTACCACCTGCTCGAGGAACAGGCGATCGTGCTCGCGGGCGACTACGCGGCCTGACGTCTCGCACCACAGGCTCGGGGTACCACCCGGCCATGAACACCTCGCTCGCTCCCACGGCGATGACGACGCTCAGCCAGAAAGCAGCCGCCGTGGTTGCGGGCACGTTCGTCCTCGTCGGCATCCTCGGCTTCGTGCCGGGCATCACCACGCGCTACGACGAGATCACCTTCGCCGGCCACGAGTCGGGCGCCCAGCTCCTGGACCTCTTCGCCGTCTCGGTCCTGCACAACATCGTGCACCTGGCCTTCGGCGTCGCCGGCTTCCTGCTGGCGACCAGCTGGACCGGCGCCCGCGCGTTCCTGATCGGCGGCGGCGCCGTCTACCTGCTCCTGACGATCTACGGACTCCTGGTCGACCGCCACGAGGACGCGAACGTCGTGCCGCTCGACAAGGCGGACAACTGGCTGCACCTCGTCCTCGGCCTCGGCATGATCGGGCTCGGCTTGTTCCTCGGCCGTGACGACAACGAAGCGACGGACCCGCGATGAGCGCCGGCACGAGCGACCCGGCCGTGGAGTACTGGACCACGGCCATGGCGTCGGTCCGCGAGGAGGAGCACCGGCGCAGGGGCGTGGTCCTGCCGGTCGCCCTGCACGTCACCGCTGCGCTCGGCGCGGCCGTCGCCGGCTACCTCGGCGGCCACGTGGTGGGGGCCCGGAGCCTCGGCCGGGCCCACCACCACGGGCGGTGACGTGCCTGCCCGGGAGCGTCAGGAGCCCGTGATCTCGCGGGTGATCTCCTTCGCCCGCGCCTCCGCGGCCGCGGTGCCCGCGGCCACGACGTCGCGCATGCCGCGCGCTTCGAACGCCGCGATCGCCCGCTCGGTGCTGCCGTTCGGGCTGCTGACCGCACGCCGCAGCGCGGCCGGGTCGGCGTCCGGGTCGTCGAGGAGCCGACCCGCCCCGGCGACGGTGTGCGCCGCGAGCGTCCGGGCCAGGTCGGCCGGCAGGCCCAACCGCTCCCCCGCCTCGGCCATCGCCTCGGCCAGGTAGAACACGTACGCCGGTCCCGACCCGCTCACCGTCCCGACGGCGTCGATCTGGTCCTCCTCGACCTCGACCACCAGGCCGACGGTGGCGAACAGGTCGGCGACCTGCTGGACGTCGGACGGCCGGGCATGGGCGCCGGCGGCGAGGGCCGTGACGCCGTGACCCACCCGGGCGGGGGTGTTCGGCATCGACCGCACCACCGGCTGTCCCGCCGGCAGGGCCGCCTCGATGCTCGCCAGCGGTACGGCGCCGGCCACGCTCACCACCACCGCCGCGGGGTCCAGCACGCTCGCGACCTCCGCCACCACCTCCCGGACCAGCCCCGGCTTCACCCCCAGCACCACCAGGCCGGCGCCGGTCGCCGCACGCGCGTTGGCGTCCGTCCCGTCCGTGGCTGTCGCGGTCACGCCGTAGGTGTCGGCGAGCCAGGTCGCGCGGGTCGTCGTACGGACGGTCGCGCGGACCCGGTCCGCCGGGAAGCCGCTCCCGAGGAGCCCGGCCATGATGGCCTCGCTCATCGAGCCGCAGCCGAGGAAGGCGATCGTCGTGCTCATGGCGCCATCCTGCCAAGGGCCCGCCCGTCGTCCTGCCCTCGGAGCGAGGACAGGAGGAGGTCGAGAGCGGCGCGCGCCTGCTCGGTGGTCATCATCCCGGCGAGCCAGCGCTGGCTCAGTCCCTCCACCGCACAGGTCAGCGTCCGGGCGACGAGGTGCGGCTCGAGGTCGGTCCGCAGCGAGCCGTCCACCATGCCGCGCAGCACGCCGACGGCGATCTTCTGGTCCCACCCGGTCGTGACCCGCTCGAGCGCCGGGTGCAGCTCGGACTGCTGCGCCGAGGAGGCGGCGACCTCGTTCCACAGCAGGTTGAGGCTGCGGACCGCCGGCGCGTCGTCGAACTCGGCGAGGAGAGCGGCCCGGAGCGCGTCGTACCCCGTGCCGTCGGGCTCGCCCTGCAGCAGGTTGACCGAGGGAGCCCGCTCGTTGGCGTACTCGAGCGCCGCGGCGACGAGCGCCTCGCGGTTGGGGAAGTGGTAGTAGAGCAGCTGGGTCGTGACCCCGGCCGCCCGCGCGACGTCCTTGACGGCGAACGAGGCGATGCCCTGGGCGCCGATGACCTCGCAGGTCGCCGCGAGGATCCGGGTCCGGCTGGTCTCGGCGGTCGCCTGGCTCATCCCCGCGCTCCGGCCGCTCCGGCGAGCACGACCGGGACCATGGCGGCGACCAGCTGCCGGGCCTCGGCCGGCTGCAGCGTGCCCGACAGGACGCGCTGGCGCAGCCCGTCGGCGAGCGCCGTGAGCACCTCGGCCACGCGCGCGCGCTCGACAGGGTCGCCACCTCCGCCCCGGGCGAGGTCGACGAGGTCGGCCACGCCCGCCATCCAGCGCCCGGTGGACTGCTGGACCGCAGGCAGCAGGTCGGGGTCGAACACCGCAGCCTCGAGCGCGGCGCTCCGGACCCGCCCCCGGGCCGCGCCGTCGCCGTCCGGCAGGCCGATGTGTCGCTGCAGCTCGTCGACGAGGTGGGCCAGCGGGTCACGTCGGCCCGCCGGTCCGGCCTCGGCCGCGTAGCGGTCCAGCGCCTCGGCGAGGCCGGCGCGGACCAGGGCCTGCCGGTTCGCGAAGTGGTAGTAGATCAGCCCCGGGGACACACCGGCCGTCGCGGCGACGTCGTCGATCCGGACCCCGGCGACGCCTTCGGCGTGGATCGTCGCGACGGCGGCGTCGAGGATCTGCGCACGCGTCGCGGCGCGCTTGGAGGCCAGCGACGCGGAGGACATGGCGCCCATCGTAGGAGGCGTGTCAGCGGTCCCCGGCCGCGGCCGCGGCGCACCCGTCCGCGACAATATTGAACTTGTCACTAGTCGATACTAGTTGTACCTTCGATCCATGACGTGGCGCATGCCTGCTGAATCAGCTCCCCACGAGCGCACCTGGATGGCCTTCCCCTGCGCGGGGCCGACGCTCGGCGACACCCCCCAGGCGGCCGAGGAGTGCTACCGCTCCTGGAGCGCGGTCGCCCACAGCATCGCCGCGTTCGAGCCGGTCACGATGGTCGTCGACCCGAGCGAGACCGGCCGCGCCCGCGACCTGCTGGGCTCGGACGTGGAGATCCTCGAGGCGCCGCTGGACGAGTTCTGGATGCGCGACGTCGGCCCGACCTTCGTGCTCGACGCCGACCGGCCCGAGGTGCTCGGTGCCGTGGACTGGATCTTCAACGGCTGGGGCGACCACGAGTGGTCGCAGTGGCGCAAGTCGGCGGGAATGGCCCGGATCGTCGCCGAGGCCAGCGGCGCCGAGCTGGTCAGCTCACTCCTCGTCAACGAGGGCGGCGGCATCCACGTCGACGGCGCGGGGACCGTGCTGCTGACCGAGACCGTGCAGCTCGACCCCCGCCGCAACCCGTACGCCGACCGGGCGCGGGTCGAGGCCGAGCTCGCGCGCACCCTCGGCGCGACGCACTTCGTCTGGCTGCCGCGCGGCCTGTCCCGCGACTACGAGCAGTTCGGCACCAACGGCCACGTCGACATCGTGGCCGGGATGCCGGCGCCCGGGCAGGTCCTGGTCCACCACCAGCCCGACCCCGACCACCCCGACCACGCCGTCACCCGCGAGCTGCGCGCCTTCCTGGCCCAGCAGACCGACGCCGCCGGGCGCCCGTTCGAGATCGTCGACGTGCCCGCCCCGGAGACCATCACCGACGACGAGGGCTTCGTCGACTGGAGCTACATCAACCACCTCGTCGTCAACGACGGCATCGTGGTCTGCGGGTTCGGCGAGGAGAAGGCCGACGCCGTGGCGCGCGAGATCCTCGAGCAGGCCTACCCCGGCCGCCGCGCGGTCACCGTCGACTCGCGGGCGATCTTCGAGCGGGGCGGCGGCATCCACTGCATCACCCAGCAGCAACCGGCCCTCCGCACCGAGGGCGCGACGCGATGATCGAGGTCTTCGAGGCGAGCATCGCCGAGCTGCGCGCCGCCCTCGAGTCGGGCGAGACGACCAGCGTGGACCTGGTGCGCGCCTACGAGGCCCGGATCGCGGCCTACGACGCCCCCGGCACGCCGACCGCCCTGAACGCCGTCGTCGTGCGCAACCCCGACACCCTCGCCGAGGCGGCCGCGTCCGACGCGCGGCGAGCACGCGGCGAGTCGCTCGGGCCCCTCGACGGCATCCCCTACACGGCCAAGGACAGCTACCTCGTCCGCGGCCTGACCGCAGCGGCCGGCTCGCCCGCTTTCGCCGACCTCGTCGCCCAGCGCGACGCGTTCACCATCGAGCGGCTGCGGGCCGCCGGCGCCATCTGCCTGGGCCTGACCAACATGCCGCCGATGGCCAACGGCGGCATGCAGCGCGGTGTCCACGGACGCGCCGAGAGCCCCTACAACGAGGCGTGGCTGACCTCGGCGTTCGGCTCGGGCTCGTCCAACGGGTCGGGCACCGCGACCGCCGCGTCGTTCGCGGCGTTCGGGCTGGGTGAGGAGACCTGGTCGAGCGGCCGTGCTCCGGCGTCCTGCAACGCCCTGTGCGCCTACACGCCCTCGCGGGGCGTGATCTCGGTGCGCGGCAACTGGCCGCTCGTCCCGACCATGGACGTCGTCGTACCCCACACGCGCACCATGGCCGACCTGCTCGAGCTCCTCGACGTCATCGTCGCCGACGACGCGGACACCCGCGGTGACTTCTGGCGCGCCCAACCGTGGGTCCAGGTCCCCGCGTCCTCCAGCGTGCGCCCGCCCTCCTACCGCGACCTGCGCGGATCCTTGGCCGGCAAGCGGCTCGGCGTCCCGCGCATGTACGTCAACGCCGACCCGGAGGCCGGCACCGGTACGACGATCGGCGGACCGACCGGCGAGCGGATCGAGACCCGTCCCTCCGTGATCGCGCTCTGGGAGGCCGCCCGCCGCGACCTCGAGGCCGCCGGCGCCGAGGTGGTCGACGTCGACTTCCCGGTCGTGACCAACTACGAGGGCGACCGCGCCGGCGCCCCGACGATCAGCACCCGCGGCCTGGTGTCCCCCGACTTCCTCCGGCACGAGATCGCCGACCTCTCGGCCTGGGCCTGGGACGACTTCCTCGCCGCGAACGGCGACCCGCACCTGTCCGCCCTCGCCGACGTCGACGGCGCGCTGATCTTCCCCGCCCCGGAGGGCGCCCTCCCCGACCGCTACACCGGCTTCGACGACGACATCGCGTCGTACCCCGCGCAGGTGCGCGAGCACCCGTACGCCGCCTTCACCGACATCCCCCACCTGGCCGAGGGCGTGCGCGGGCTCGAGGAGACCCGCCGCCGCGACCTCGAGGAGTGGATGGACGCCCTGGGCCTCGACGCGGTGGTGTTCCCGGCGATGGCCGACGTCGCGCCGGCCGACATGGACGTCGACCCGGCGTCGGCCGACCTCGGCTGGCGCAACGGCGTCTGGGTCGCCAACGGCAACCTCGCCATCCGCCACCTCGGCATCCCGACGGTCACCGTGCCGATGGGCACCATGGCCGACACCGGCATGCCGGTCGGCCTGACCATCGCCGGCCGCGCGTACGACGACACCGCGCTGCTCGAGCTCGCCGCCGCCTTCGAGGCGACCGGCGAGCGTCGTACGGTGCCGCCGCGCACGCCGCCGCTGGGCTGAGGCCGGGGCCCGCGCTCGCCCGCGGCGCGTCGGGCGTCACGCCCGGGCCGAGGACGTCTGGACCTGTCTGTCTGTCAGCCCTGACCGACGGTGGTCAGGTCGGTCTCGCGGGTCTCCTCGGCGATGAGCGAGGCGACGAGGGAGACCGCGCCCATGGCGGCGAGGTAGGCGCCGATGGCGTAGCCGCTGTCGAACCTCGCGTAGAGCCAGATCGCGACGATCGGGGCGAGTGAGCCGGCGAGGACCGAGGCGAGGTTGTAGGCGAGGGAGACGCCGGAGTAGCGGACCTCGGTCGGGAACAGCTCGGAGAAGAAGGCGCCGATGACCGCGCTGAAGGCCGCGAAGATGAGCAGTCCTCCGGCCACGGCGACGATGGTCAGGCCCGGGCTCCTCGAGTCGAGCAGGGCGAAGAAGACGAAGGCCCACACGATGGTGGCGACCGACGCGACCAGGTAGACCGGACGCCGGCCGATGCGGTCGGCGAGGATCGCGATCAGCGGGATCGCCACCACGGCCCCACCTTGGCCGATCATCACGGCGGTCAGCGCGACGGACTTGTCGAGCTCGAGCATCTTCGTGACGTAGGTGATGACGAACAACGAGTAGATGTAGAAGCCGGCGTTCTCGCCGAAACGGGTGGCAGCGGCGAGCAGCACCGTGCGCCAGTGCTTCCGCACGACGACACCGGCCGGCAGGCCCCTGGGCGCGCTGTCCGCCGTGCGCTGGGCCTGCTCGAACATCGGGGTCTCGGTGACGTAGAGGCGCAGGACCAGGCCGATGACGACGAGCAGCGCCGACAACGCGAACGCGAGGCGCCAGCCCCAGGACTGGAAGGCGTCGTCGGAGAGCGTTGCGCCGAGGATCGCCAGCACGCCGGCGGCCATCAGGTTGCCGAGCGGCGGGCCCACGTTGGGCCAGGAGGCGAAGAAGGCGCGGCGGGCGGAGTCGCCGTGCTCGGAGACGAGGAGCACGGCGCCACCCCACTCGCCTCCCAGCGCGAAGCCCTGCACGAGGCGGAGGAGCACCAACAGGATCGGGGCCGCGATGCCGATGGCGCCGTACGTCGGGAGGAGGGCGATGAGGAACGTGGCGACGCCCATGAGCAGCAGGCTCGCCACCAGCGTGGCCCTGCGCCCGCGTCGGTCGCCGTAGTGTCCCAGCACGACGGCGCCGACGGGCCGGGCGACGAACCCGACGGCATAGGTGGCGAACGCCAGCACGGTACCCATCAGCGGATCGGAGTCGGGGAAGAAGAGGGCCGGGAAGACCAGGGCGGCGGCGGTGCCGTAGAGGAAGAAGTCGTACCACTCGACGGCGGTACCGGCCAGGCTCGATGCCGCGATGACGGGGAGGCTGGTGTGGCCGCGGCGCTGCCGCTCGTTGCTAGGTTGTTCGAGGGTTGCGTTGGACATGTGTTTCTCTCCTGAGGGTGCGTGTCCGGTGACCTCGCCTCGGTGGCTGTTGGCGCAGCCACCGAGGCATTCCTGCTAGAAGAACCAGTGCTCGGGCTCGTGCCCGTGCTGCTGTACGTCGCTGAACTTGCCGCCGAAGAAGCCGAGCGGCTCCCCGTCGCGGGTGTCCAGGCCGATGACGGCGCCGAACACGATCGTGTGGTCGCCGGCCTCGACGACCCGCTCCACGTCGCACTCGAGGTGCGCGAGAGCCTTGGGCACCACGGGGACACGGTGCTCGGCGTACTCGAGCTCGAGGCCGGCGAAGTGGTCCTCGCCCCGGGCCGCGAAGCGCAGCGCGATCGCCTGCTGACGCCGGGAGAGGACGTTGACGACGAACCGCCCCGCCGCCACGGCGGCCTCCGCCGTGCGCGCTCCGTGGTTGAAGCACACCAGGAGCAGCGGCGGGTCGAGGGACACCGAGGTCAGCGAGTTCACGGTCATCCCGTGGGGGATGCCGTCGTGCTCGGTGGTGATCACGGCGACGCCGGTCGCGAAGCGCCCCATGGCCTGGCGCATCGCCATCGGGTCCACGAGCGGCGCGGTCATCGTCACCATCTCCTCAGTCCTCGGCGCGGGCGTGGTAGCGGACCTCGAAGGTCGTCACGCCCTCGTCGGTGCGCCACGGGCCGTGCGGCATGCCCGGCGGTCGGCAGGCGAACTCGCCGGCCACGAAGGTCCTGTCCAGCGTGACGTCGTGGAAGGAGCCCTCGATGATGTAGACCTCCTCCCAGAAGTCGTGCTTCTGCACGCCCATCGGGGTGAAGTCGGCGCCGGGCTCGTAGCGCAGGATCCGGGTCGCCACGCCGCCGACGGGATCGGCCGCGAGGATCCGCTCCTTGATGAGCGGGTCGTCGCCGGGGCACAGCGTGTACTCGACGTCGGTGACGGGGGTGAACTCGATCTCGGGCTTGCTCATGCGGGGACCTCCTGGAGGGCGGGGAGCTCCGTGACGCCGTACGACGCCAGGAACTCGTCGACGGCCGCGACGGGCCGGTCGTAGTCGTAGTTGCGGAAGGCATAGCCCTTCACGACGAAGGGGGCGCCGGAGTAGAAGAGCTCGTAGCTCTGGTGACGACCGGCGAACTCACTGCCGATGGCGTCCCAGGCCAGCTTGAACAGCTTGACCCGCTCCACCGACGAGATGCCGGGGCTGGAGACGTAGCGCTCCATGTCCTGGGCGGTGTCCGGGTTCTGGAGCTCGGCGACCGACGAGGGCACCTGGAGCACTCCCCCGCCCACCAGCTCGCGCAGGATGCCGATGACGCGCGGGTGGAGCTCGGCCTGCAGGCCCATCGCGGCGTAGAGCGACTGCGCGCCCGGCCGGTGGAGGCCCTGCTCGTCGGCGGCGGCGGTGAACTGGGCCGCGTGCAGGGCCGACTCGACGACCGAGACCAGGCTCGCCAGCTCGCCGAGCTTCTCGACGACGCCGGGGAACCGGTCGACGCCGTTGACCGCGGCGACCTTGCGGGCGATGCCGGCGAGGAAGCGGAGCTTGGTCGCGAAGCGGATCTGGGCCTGGAAGTTGCCCAGGACGTGGGCACCCGTGTCGAAGAACTGCTGGCGCAGCCCGGGCACGTCCTTGTAGACGAAGACGTCCTTCCACGGGATGAACACGTCGTCGAAGACGAGCAGGGCGTCCGTCTCGTCGTACCGCGTGGTGAGCGGGTAGTCGAAGTCGCTGGTCGCGCCCGTGGCGTAGGGCCGGCGGCAGTAGAGCCTGAGTCCGTCCGTCGCGACCGGCACCGTGAAGGAGATCGCGAAGTCGGTGTCCTCGGGCGTCAGCGGCTTGATGCAGGAGACCAGGATCTCGTCGGCGACGGCGCCGCCGGTGGCGAGCATCTGGGCGCCGCTGACGACGATCCCGTCCTCGCGCTCCTCCTTGACGCCGACCTGGACGAAGTCGCCGTCCCAAGCGTGCGCGGTCGTCGCGCGGGAGACCTGCGGCGGGATGATCGCGTAGGAGACGTAGAGGTCGTTCTCGACGACGCGGCGCTGGAAGGCCACCACGTTCTCGGCCAGGCCACGCTCGGTGGCGAAGGCCTCCGGGTGCGATGCGAAGGCAGCCACGAAGGCACCGACGTGGTCGGGCGAGCGCCCCACCCAGCCGTTGGTGTGGTCGGCCCAGACCTGCGCGGCGGCGCGCCAGGCGGTGAGGTCTTCGGCGGTGCGCGGGGCGACGTAGAGGCGGTTGACGGGGTTGCCGGTCACCTCGTCGGTGACCTGCATGCCGTTGGCGGGGTCGGCCGCGAGGTCGAACAGCTCACCCACGGTGCGCGCGATGGGCGCGAAGGCCGGATGGGTCGTCACGTCGTCGACGGGCGAGCCGTCGACGATGACCTGACGGCCGTCGGACAGGGACTTCAGGTAGTCGGCGCTGGTGCGCATCAGCTGCTCCTCCCGGGAGTGGTGACAGAGACGGTGTAGGCGAGCTCGATGGGGGCGTGGCCGGGGACCTCGAGCTGCATGCGCCAGTCGCGGCCGTAGCGGAAGGTGCCGTCGAGCAACGGCTTCGTGCCGCCGAAGAGGACCAGCGCGACGTCGCCGGTGCCGCCGATCTGGTCCCACTCGGCGAGGACCTGGGTGATCGGGAGCATCGAGGCGAGGGTGCCCTCCTGGTAGAGCTCGTCGTCGACCCAGCTGCGGACGACGATCGCGTCCCAGTCGACCAGGGCCGGCGGGTCGCCGAGCTCGATGACCGTCGTGGCGATCGGCTTGGGGCAGGCAGCCTTGGAGAGCTGGATGCCGACGGTCTCCATCTCGCGGTCGGTGTGGTCCGAGCCCACGGTCAGGTAGTAGGTGCCGTTGGCCCGGATCAGGACCGGCTCGACCTCGCCGGAGGTGGCGGAGCCGCCGACCTCGACCTCGTCACCGGTGGTCAGTCGGTCCACGTCGAGCGGGTAGAACGCGGGGATCGTCTCCGGTTCCGGTACGCCGATCGCGGCGAGCTCGTCGATGTGGTGGCGGACCGCCTCCTGGTCGCGGCCGGTGTAGCCGGCGACGACGAGGTGGGTCGGCGCGACCTCGACCTCGGCACCGTCGGCGGTGCTCAGGCGCAGGCGCGTCGCGGTGGTGCTCATGCGTACTCCTTGGTGGTGGTGGTGGCAGACCAACGGCGGTCGGCCAGGGCGGGGAACTCGGCGCGGAAGGCTCGCGGAAGGGTGGGGTCGAGGTCGGCGTACGTGAAGCCCTCGTCGGCACCCGCCTCGACGATCACCTCGCCGGTGGGGGCGACGACCCGGCTGTGGCCGCCGAGGAGCACACCCTGCTGCTCACCGACGGCGTTGCAGGCGATCAGGTTGACCTGCTGCTCGACGGCGCGCGCCGAGGTGAACAGGCGCCAGTGCTCGAGGCGGGCCGCGGGCCAGGCGGCGCAGACGACGACCTGCTCGACGCCCTCGTCGACCAGGCTTCGGTAGAGCTCGGGGAAGCGCAGGTCGTAGCAGGTCGTGACACCGGTGGGCACCCCCGCGACCGGGCCGACGCCGATGCTGTCGCCGGGCGTGAGGAGCTGGGACTCCCGGGAGCCGTAGCCGAACAGGTGGACCTTGCGGTACTCGGCGACGAGCGCACCGTCGGGTGCGAGAACCACCGACGTGTTGTGCAGCCGGCCCGCGGCGTCGACCTCGACGAAGCTGCCGACGTGGACGAAGGCCTGCACCGCGGTGGCCCAGGTGCGGGCGGCCGCGAGAGTGGCGCCCTCGAACGGCTCGGCACGCTCGGCGTACTGCTCGAAGGAGAAGTAGCCGGCGGTCCACATCTCCGGCAGGACCAGCAGGTCGACGTCACGAAGGGCACGCTCGGCGAGCACGGTGCGGTCGACGCGGGCGAGCCGGTCCCGGACGGACTCGTGGTCCGGACTGGCGAGCTGGAGGAGGGCGATCTGCATGCCCCCACCCTCATGTGACCGCGACCACACCCGATATCGGAAGTGCGACGGGGCGCACTCGGATTCGCGCGACCGCGCGCGTCAGGACCGGGTCAGCGCCGGGTCAGCGCCGGGTCAGCGCCGGGACGAGAGCAGCGCCGAGGGCGTGAGTCCGTACCGGGCCCGAAACGCGGCGCCGAACTCCCCGAGGTGGAAGAACCCGCACCGGTAGGCCACGTCGGTCACCGAGAGACCGGGCGCACCGCTGGCCAGCAGGGCGTGGGCGCGCTCGAGCCGCTGGGCACGCAGCCACTGCACCGGCGTGGTGGCCAGCTCGGTGCGGAACGCGGACTGCAGGCTGCGCACGCTCGTCCCGCAGGCCTCGGCCACGGCGGTGACGGTGACCGGCTCGCCGATCCGGTCGACCATGAAGTCCATCGCCTGCCGCACGCGCGGCGAGACCGGCCTGCCCGCCTCGGGCCGGGGCGCGGTGGTGCGGTTGTTGGGCTGGGCGAGCAGCAGGGTCTCGATGAGGAGCTGCTCGAACTGCCACAGCAGCTGGGGCCGGTGCTCGACCGCCGTGGAGTCGACCAGGCTGACCGCTGACTCCAGCAGCCCGTCCAGGCTGCCGATGCCGTCGGCCAGGGCCAGCTCGAAGTGGACCGGACCGACCTCCCCGGTGAGCGCAGCGGCGACCGACTCCACCCGCGTGCGGTCCAGGCGGACCACCACCTGGTCCCAGTCCTGGTCGAAGGCGAACTCGAACTCGCGGTGCGGACCGATGATGACACCACGCTCCGGGGTCGCCACGGCCACCGCGTCGCCGTACCGGAACCGGCCGGCGCCGGCGACCGGCAGCGTGAGGAGGTAGTCGTCGAGCACCCCGTCACCCGAGCTCACCGTGACCTGGGCGCCGTAGCGCAGCAGGTTGACCGAGACGTCCTGCAGCGGGACGTGGGTGAGCCGGGTCGCCAGCGGGCTGCCGGCTTCGTGGACGGTGAGCGTGTGCGGGCGCAGCGCACCGGTGCAGGCCTCGATCACCTGGTCGGCGTCCCCCGTGCCCGCGAGCACGGATCGCCCGTGGTCCACCGTCAGCCGGGCGAGGGCAGGGACTCCCATCGCACCTCCAGGCGGCTCGGCGGGCGCTCGGACGGGTCAGCACCTCGACACGGCTGATGATGAACGTCGCCGCCGCGGCCGTCAACGCCGAGCACCCACCGCGCCCGAGCGTCGCGGACCCTCCAGACGGCTTTCGGTCCGACCACCGGGCGCCCCGGCGAGAACCGTTCTCCCCCACGGCGGCATCCGTCAACTGACGGATGCTCCGCTCCTCCGGGCTGCCCAGATCGGGCACCTGACCCGATACCGGGCGTGATCTGGCGCACATAGTTTCGGGGCATCTCGGTCAGACCGAACCCTGGAGGACCCATGACAAGCGCCATCCGTGCGATGTCGTCACGGACCAAGATGACGATCTTCTGGCTGCTCTTCGGCAGCAGCATCCTGCTCGCGGTGTTCCCCCCGCTCTACCTGGCGGGCAGCGGCATCGACACCCCGATACTCGGCGTGCCGTTCAGCGTCGCCTACTGGATCTTCGACGCCCTCCTCGCCACGGGCGCGGTGTGGCTGCTGTGGATCCTCGAGAACATCCGTGGCGAGGTGGGCGAGGAGCCCGAGGAGGCGGCGGCCTGATGTCCACCATGACCGGTTCGATGGCCGTCACGCTCGGCCTGCTGACGGCGTTCTTCGCCCTCATCGTCTTCGTGCTCTACGCGACCAACCGCAACGCCAAGTCCTTCTCGGACTACGCCGTGGGCGGACGCTCGTTCAGCAGCTGGTACATCGCGATGTCCTACACCAACTCCTGGTGGCCGGGCGCGACGTACACCGCCTTCTTCGGCCTCAGCGTCGGCGCCGGCGTCCTCGGGTTCTATGCCCTTGCCTACTCGCTGCTCGGCGTGACGGCGATGTACCTGATGGCCGAGCGGGCCTGGCTGTGGGGCAAGCGCTACGACCTGAAGACCCAGCCCGACATGCTCGGCCTGCGCTTCCAGTCTCCGGCGGTGCGGGTGATCGCCAGCGCGATCGGCGTCGTGTGCCTGTTCCCGTGGATCGTCCTCGGCATGCAGGCGATGGGCCTGATCTTCCGGTTCGCGAGCTTCGGCCAGTGGTCGGTGACCACCTGCCTGGTCGTCGGTGTGGCGGTGATCGCCGTCCGCCAGATCTGGACCGTCCAGATGGGCATGCGAGGCCTGGTCATCACCGACCTGGTGCAGGGCATCGTCGCCTACGGCCTGGCCGCGCTGGTCTGCCTCGGCATCCTGTTCGGGCCCGCCGACTCGGCCGGCTTCAGCGCCGTCACCGACCTGCCGGACGCACTGCTCCACGTCCCGGGCGACGGTGGCACCTACGGTCACTGGTACCTCTTCTCCCTGATCGTCACCGGCGTGATCGGATCGCTGTGCTGGCCGACCAGCTACCAGCGCATCTACACCGCCAAGGGCGTGCGCAGCGTCAAGAAGGGCACCCTGCAGACGATGGTCGTGGCCGGCGGCTTCTACCTGATGCTGACCCTGGTCGCCCTCGCCGCCGCCTCGATGACCGACATCGCCGCCGCGCCGCAGGACGGCTGGTTCACCCTCCTCTACGACCGCGGCGGCCAGTGGCTGCTCGGCATGGCCCTGGTGATCGTCCTGGCCGCGAGCATGGGCTGGATCGACGGATGCGTCCAGGTCTGCGGCGCCCAGATCGCCAACGACATCGTCCACGTCATCTCGCCCCGCACCGACTTCCAGCTCAAGGTCGTCGCCAAGGGCTCGATGGTCGTCTACATGCTCGCCTCGGCGATCGTCGCCTACATCGCCTTCGACTACCCGCGCCTGCAGCTGCTGGCGCAGATGTCCTACCAGGGCATCGTGCAGCTCTCGGTGCCGATGTTCCTCGGCATGTTCTGGAAGCGCGGCACGAAGGTCGCGGCGCTCGCCTCGATGTGCACCGGCTTCGTGGTGGCCGCCGTCCTCACCTGGCAGTACCCGGACGACATGCCCGGGCTCGGCAGCCTCACCAGTGGCGTCGTCGCGCTCGGCGTGAACCTCGTCGTGTACGTCGTGGTGGCCTACCTGGTGCCGCACTCCGAGTCGGAGCGCCGCCGGATCGACGAGCTCTTCGAGGCCGGCAGGTCCCGGCCCGAGCCGTCCCTCTCCCCCACTCGCTGAATCCCGTCCCCTCCCGAACGGAGCTGTGCCATGACATCCCAGGAGACCCACGACCGCGTGCTGGCGGCGGTCGACGCCCTCAAGGACGACCTCGTCTCCACGCTCTCGGAGGTCATCTCGATCCCGAGCGTGAACCCGAAGTATCCCGGCCAGGTGTACGACGAGGTGGTCGGCCTCGAGGGCCGCGTGTCCCGCCTCGTCGGCGAGATCTACGAGGACGCCGGCGCCGACGTCGAGTACTGGGCGGTGGAGAAGGGCCGCGACAACGCGGTCGGCACCCTGAAGGGCACCGGCGGTGGGCGCTCGCTCATCTTCAACGGCCACGTCGACGTCGTGCCGCCCGGCAACCCGGACCGCTGGACGTCCGGCGACCCGTTCTCCGGCAAGGTGGACGGCGACCGGGTCTGGGGCCGTGGCGCCAGCGACATGAAGGCAGGCCTGGTGGCCCAGGCGTTCGCGGTCAAGGCCCTGCAGCGCGCCGGCGTCGCCCTCGACGGCGACCTGATCGTGCAGGCGGTCGTGGGCGAGGAGGTGATGGACCACGAGTGCGGTGTCACCTCGACGATCGAGCACGGCTACCGCGCCGACGCGGCCGTCGTGGCCGAGCCGAGCGGTCCGACCAACCTCGGCGTCATCCCGGTGACCCCAGGGCTCCTCTGGTTCTCGGTCACGGTGCAGGGCAAGGCGACGCACTCCTCGATGCGAGGCCAGACGATCCGCGCGGGTGGCGGTGGCAGCGCCGTCGGGGTCAACGCGATCGACAAGGGGATGCTCGTCTTCCAGGCGATGCAGCGCCTGGAGGAGGAGTGGGCCTTCACCAAGACCCACCCGCTGTTCGCGCCGGGCCACTTCACCATCCACCCCGGCGTCGTCCAGGGCGGGCCGCACGGCGTGCTCGTGCCGTTCATCCTCTCGGAGTACATGACGATCGAGTACTGCATCTGGTACCCGCCGCAGGACGACCCGGAGACCGTGAAGGCCGAGGTCGAGGCGCAGATCCGCGCCATCGCGCAGACCGACGGCTGGTTGCGCGAGCACCCGCCGGTCGTGGACTGGAAGCTCAACTGGCCGGCCAACGACCCCGGCGACGCGGCGACCGCGATCACCGCCGCGGTCTCCTCGGCCCACGAGCGGGTCTCCGGGATGACGGCCTACCAGGGGCCGCCCCCGGTCGCCGGGTTCTGCGCGGTGGAGGACTGCAGCTTCCTCACCGCCGCCGGGATCCCGGCGATCAGCTACGGGCCCGGCGACCTGAGGGTCGCGCACGCGGACGACGAGTACTGCCTCGTCGACGAGGTGCACCTCGCCGCCCGGACCTACGCCTCGCTCGCCCTCGACTGGTGCGGCGCCGAGTGACCCCCACCTCCATCGAAAGGACCCGATCATGATCGACCTCACCGGCAAGAAGGCCGTCGTCACCGGAGGCTCGTCCGGCATCGGCCGCGCCATCGCCACCACTCTCGCGAAGGTCGGCGCCCACGTCGTCGTCGCCGACCTGACAGAGGAGGCCCGCGAGGGCGGCGAGGCCACGGCCGCCGTGATCGTCGCGGCCGGCGGCTCCGCGGAGTTCGTGAAGCTCGACGTCACGGCCAGTGCCCACGTCGCCTCGGTCTTCGCCGAGCTCGACGAGCGCCTCGGCGGTCTGGACATCCTCGTCAACAACGCCGGGGTGCTGCGCGAGGGCAGTGTCCACGAGACCGACGACGAGACCTGGCGGACCCAGTTCCTCGTCAACGTCGACGGCACCTTCCACTGCACCCGCGAGATGGTCCGCGGCCTGCTGGCGCGCAAGAGCCCCGGCAAGATCGTCAACATCAGCTCGATCAGCGGGTTCCGCGGCAACCCCGGCTTCGCGGCGTACTGCGCGACCAAGGGCGCGATCGTGAACTTCACCCGCCAGGTCGCGCTCGACTACGCCGCGCACGGCATCAACGTCAACGCGGTCGCACCCGGCTTCGTCACCACCCACATGACGGCGCTCTACGACCAGGCGACGCACGACGCGCTCGCCGCGCAGACGCCGCGCGGACGCTGGGCGAGCCCGCAGGACGTCGCCAACGCCGTTCTGTTCCTGGCGAGCCCGCTCGCGGACCACGTGGTCGGCGACAACCTGCTGGTCGACGGCGGCTGGACGATCGGCACGCCGGTCGAGCTCGGCGCCTGATCCCGGGCCGCGACGACAGGAGCCTCAGGTGCGCACGAGCAGGGGGGTGGCCGGCGGCCCCGGCAGCGGGACGATCTCCTCCGCCACCGCCTTGCTCGCCGCGGCGACCCGGGTGGCGCAGCCGAGCTTGGCGAGGATGTGCTCCACGTGGGTCGCCACGGTGCGCGGGCTGAGGGACAGCGCGAGCCCGATGTCGGGGTTGCCGAGGCCGGCCGCGACGAGCGTCAGGACCTGGACCTCCCGCGGCGAGAGCCGGTACGGCGCCGCCGCCTCGCGCAGCGTCACCAGCACGCCCGCGGCCAGCCGGGTGCGGCGTACCTCGTGGCAGCGGCCCGTGGGCGAGACCCACGCGAACCGGTGCACCGCCCCCTCGGCGCCGGCCAGCAGCTCGGCCACCAGCGGGGAGTCGTCGGCCAGCCACTTGTCGCGACGCAGCCCGGGGAGCGTGACGAGCCTGCGGTCAGCCGTGAGCAGCGCCGCCTCCGCGGCCTCCTCGAGCAGGTCGGTCCAGGTGTGTCCCACCGGCGGACGCATGGCGTCCATGACCGGGGCGATCACCCGCTGCAGCGCGATGAGCGTCTCGATCGCCGAGTCGCTGATCGGCAACGGAGAGTCGGAGCTCAGGTGAAGCGCCCCGGTGTAGCGCCCGTCGCGCGTGAACAGGCACGTCGTCGACCCCTCGGCGAAGCCGCCGGGGATGAACACCTCGTGGGCGCTGAACATGTTGCGGTAGTTGGGGATGTCGCACCAGCGCAGCGGCCGCGGGTTGCGGAAGCGCATGGTGAGGAAGGCCGGGTCCTCGTTGACGAAGCCGTCGTTGAGGTAGCTGAGCACCGGGTCGCTGTAGCCGATCTCGGCGACGGTGAAGTGGCGCCCCTCGACCGGGTCGAAGGTGGCCAGTGCGGCCGCCTCGAGCGGGATGGCCTCACCGATCCGCTGCAGGACGGCGGACGCCCGATCGGCCGCAGGTGTGGGCTCGACGCAGATGGCGGCGACGTCGGCCACCAGGTCGAGCGGCGAAGGACGACTGCTCATCGGGACCTCCAGCTGGCGATCCCTGAAGCGTACGCCCTCCGCCGCTCCCCCGGTGGCCTCCGGTCGAACGTCTCAGTCCGCACGTTCCTGGGTGTCCTCGAGGACGACGCGGCCGATGGTGTCGTAGCGCTCGGGGGCGAACCTCTTGGCCCACAGGGCGAACCCGAGGCCCGACAGCCCGACGACCCCGACGATCCAGGGCGAGAGCTTGAAGACGATGTCGCTGGCGGCGGCACCCGCCGCGAAGCCGGCGTTCTCCATCAGCAGCCAGATGACGTAGACCATGCCGATGCCGCCGACGAGCGGGGCGAGGAAGGTCCGGAACACGTTCGCCGTCTCGGGGTGCTTGCCCTGGACGTGGAAGTAGGCGATGCAGGAGAAGGCCGCCAGCGCCTGGACGATGAGGATCGCCGTGGTCCCGAGGATGGCCATCAGCGCGTAGAGCTGGCCGTAGGGGTCGCGGCCGGTCAGGTAGAACCCCACCACGATCACCGTGGCGAGCGTGGTCTGCGCGAATCCGGCGACGTACGGCGAGCCGTGGACCGGGTGGGAGGCACCGAGCGTCCTCCCGAACCCGGGGACGAGGTCCTCGCGGCCGATCGCGTAGATGTAGCGGGAGGCGCAGTTGTGGAACGCCATGCCGCAGGCGAACGAGCCGCTCATCAGCAGGAACTCGAAGACGATGACCGCCCAGTGGCCGAGGTGCTGCTCGACGGGACCGAAGAAGATCTGACCGGCGGTCGCGCTGTCCTGGGCGAGGGCGACGGCATTGTCCGGACCGGTGCCGACGATCGCGGACCACGACACGATGACGTAGAAGATGCCGATGCCGAGCACCGAGAGCATGGTCGCCAGCGGGATGATCCTCTTCGGGTTGCGCGACTCCTCGCCGTACATGGCGGTGGACTCGAAGCCGACCCACGACCAGAACGCGAAGAACAGTCCGATGCC
Source organism: Nocardioides kongjuensis (assembly GCF_013409625.1). Taxonomy (NCBI): domain Bacteria; kingdom Bacillati; phylum Actinomycetota; class Actinomycetes; order Propionibacteriales; family Nocardioidaceae; genus Nocardioides; species Nocardioides kongjuensis. The sequence continues at coordinate 4,539,548 of NZ_JACCBF010000001.1, read as the reverse complement.
CGCGGTCCCCGCGACCGCGAGCGTCGCGCCGGTGTCCGGGTGGACGACGGAGCCGTCGAGCCCGGAGAACGCGTTGATCGGGTTGAGCGAGCCCAGGGACCAGCCCTGGGGGCCACCTCCGGAGACGACGACCGAGACCGTCATCGCGGCGAGCATGACGATCTCGGTCACGAGGAAGGCGCCCAGGACGACCGCCGTGAGGTTGATGTCGTAGTAGGTCAGCACCGCGTTGACGCCCAGCATCAGCAGCGCGTAGCAGACCCACGAGATGTCGAGCGAGGAGTGCGCGGAGAAGAAGCTCGCGGCGAAGAACGAGAAGATGCCGACCAGCGAGGCCTCGAAGACGACGTAGGCCAGCGTGGTCAGTGCGCCGGCACCCATGCCCACCACGCGGCCGAGGCCGTGCGAGATGAAGCCGTAGAAGGCGCCGGTCGAGACGATGTGCTTGGCCATCGCGGAGTAGCCGAGCGCGAAGAGGCCCAGCACGATCGTGGCGACCAGGTAGCCGGCCGGCGCGTTCGCGCCGCTGCCGAAGCCGATCGCGATCGGGACGTTGCCGACCATCGCCGTGATCGGCGCAGCGGTGGCCACCGCCATGAACATGACCCCGAACAGGCCCACGGCGTTCGGCTTCAGGCGCTGGACCCCCGACTCGGCCTCGGACGACGTACGCGTCTCTTCTGCAGACATGCGGACTCTCTCTCCCGTGCCTCGCAGCACGTCCCGGTGTGCCCTGGCTCACGCCAGATCCCGGCATGCTGGCACTACCGAACAGACCAAATCAAGGGTTTGGGTCAGACAATTTGTTTGGGCGCAGACCATTGACTTTTTCGGTCTGACCAAACAGGCTTCTCGACACAAGGCTTCCGGTGACCACGGACGTGGCCACCGACACCAAGGGATGGCGATGCACGACTACGACGCGTTCAGCTTCGACTCGAAGGCAGAGATGCTCGAGAAGTCGGCGCACTACTGGAACCCGGACAAGACGAAGTTCTGGTCCGACAGCGGGATCGACCTGGTCATCGACCGTCGCGAGGGCTACCTGCTCTGGGACATGGACGGCCGTCGGCTGATCGACGTCCACCTCAACGGTGGCACCTACAACCTCGGCCACCGCAACCCGGAGGTGGTCGCCGCCGTGAAGCGGGCGATGGACCGCTTCGACGTCGGCAACCACCACTTCCCCTCGCTGGGCCGCACCGCGCTCGCCGAGGCTCTGGTCGAGTCCGCCCCGGCGGGCCTGACCAAGGTCGCCTACGCGTCCGGTGGCGGCGAGGCGATCGACATCGCCCTCAAGAGCGCCCGGCACGCCATGCAGAAGCGCAAGATCGTCTCGATCGTGAAGGCCTACCACGGTCACACCGGGCTCGCCGTCGCCACCGGCGACGACCGCTTCTCCAAGCTCTTCCTCGCCGACCGCCCCGAGGAGTTCCCCCAGGTCCCGTTCAACGACCTCGAGGCCATGGAGCAGGCGCTCCGGGGCCGCGACGTCGCCGCGGTGATCATGGAGACGATCCCCGCGACCTACGGCTTCCCGCTCCCGCAGCCCGGCTACCTCGAGGCCGTCAAGAGGCTGTGCGAGAAGTACGACGCGCTCTACATCGCCGACGAGGTGCAGACCGGCCTGATGCGCACCGGCGAGCTCTGGGGCATCACCAAGCACGGCATCGAGCCGGACATCCTGGTCAGCGGCAAGGGCCTGTCCGGAGGCATCTACCCGATCGCCGCGGTGCTCCTGAGCGAGCGGGCCGGTGCGTGGCTGCGCGAGGACGGCTTCGGGCACATCTCCACCTTCGGCGGCGCCGAGCTCGGCTGCGTCGCGGCGCTGAAGACCCTCGAGATCAGCCGTCGGCCCGAGGTGCGCTCGATGGTGCACTACATCGCGGACCTCGTCGGTTCGGGCCTGCGCCAGGTGCAGGCCCAGTACCCCGACTGGTTCGTCGGGATCCGCCAGAACGGCGTCGTGCTCGGCCTCGAGTTCGCCCACCCCGAGGGCGCGAAGTACGTCATGCGCGAGCTCTACGCGCTCGGTGTGTGGGCGATCTTCTCGACGCTCGACCCGCGCGTCCTGCAGTACAAGCCCGGGATCTTGATGACGCCCGACCTCGTCGAGGAGCTCCTCGACCGCACCGCGCTGGCGATCGGCCGCGCGGCCGCCGACCCCGCTGTCTCCCGCCGGAGGGCAAGCTGATGGCCGACCAGCCGAACGGACCCGTGGCCGCACCCGCGCAGGCCGGCCACATGCTCGAACGCGCCCGCTGGGCGGCACGCTCGTTCGCGACCTACTCCCAGGGCGACGTCGACCGGATCGTGCGCGCCGTCGCGGAGGTCGCCCACGCGAACGCGCAGAAGTACGCCGAGTGGGCGGTGGCCGAGACCGGGTTCGGTGTCGTCGAGCACAAGGTCCGCAAGAACCAGGCCTGCTCGCGCGGACTGCTGGACACCTACGCGGGCCAGGACTTCGTCACCCCGCACGTCCGGCTCGACGACAAGATCGTCGAGGTGCCGCGACCGGCGGGTGTCGTGCTGGCGCTGACGCCGTCGACCAACCCGGTCGCCACGGTCTTCTTCAAGGTGATCCTCGCCCTGATGACCCGCAACGCGGTCGTGGTCAGCCCGCACCCGATGGCCAAGGAGTGCTGTCACGACGCCGCGCAGCTCCTCGCCCGGGCCGCGGTCGAGGCCGGCGCACCGGACGGCATCGTCCAGTGCGTCGCCGAGCCGACCATCCCGCTCGTCGAGGCGCTGATGGGCGACGAGCGCACCAACGTCATCCTCGCCACGGGCGGCACCGGCGTCGTGCGCGCCGCCTACGGATCGGGCAATCCGGCCATCGGCGTCGGCCCGGGCAACGTCCCGGTCCTCGTCGACGCATCGGCCGACATCCGGTCCGCCGCGCAGCGCCTGGTCGAGAGCAAGGCCTTCGACAACTCGGTGCTGTGCACCAACGAGTCCGTGCTCGTGGTCGAGGAGTCCGTCGCCGACAGGCTGGTCCGCGAGATGGAGCGCGCCGGCGCGGCAGTGCTCGGCCCCGACGACGCCCAACGGCTGCGTGACTACATGTTCCCGTACGGCCGGCTCAACGTGGACGTCGTCGGCAAGGACGCGTCGTGGATCGCGCAGCAGGCCGGGGTCCGGGTCGGGCCGCGCACGAAGGTCCTCGTCGCCCCGTTCGACGTGGCCGTCCCCGAGGAGCCGCTCACGCACGAGAAGCTGTCACCGGTGCTCGGGATGATCCGGGTCCCCGACGCGGTGACCGGCATCGCGACGGCCCGAGCGATCGTCCGGATCGCCGGTGCCGGCCACAGCGCGGCGATCCACTCGACCGATCCCGCCACGGTGATGCGGTACGCCGCCGACGTCCCCGTGCTGCGCGTGTCGGTCAACGTCGGCAACAGCACGGGGAGCTCGGGCCTCGACACCAACCTGGCGCCGACCATGACGATCGGCACCGGCTTCGTCGGTCGCAGCGCCCTCGGCGAGAACCTCCAGCCGAAGCACCTCGTGAACTGGACCCGGATCGCCTACAACAGCGACCCCGCCGAGGCGATGCCGGCGTACGCGGGGCTGAGCCCCTGGCGTGACCACCACGACCCGGTGCCGGCGTACCCGCTGGCGTCGAACGACGACCGCGCCGGCGCGCCGTTCGCCGTCGACGCGCTGGTCGACCGGATCGGCGCACGCACGACCACCGCCGGCGCTGACGACGCCGCCTTCCGCGAGCAGGTACGACGCCTCGTCGTCGAAGAGCTCTCCCACCTCATCAAGGGCTGACCCATGGCTGAACTGCGTTCCTTCATCTTCATCGACCGGCTGCAGCCGCAGACGCTGTGCTACCTCGGCACCTGGATCAAGGGCACCCTGCCGCGCGCCCACATGGCCGCGCAGATCATCGAGGTCGCGCCCGGCATCGACATCGAGCCGATCACCGATGTCGCCCTCAAGCACGCCGAGGTCGCGGCGGGCGTGCTCGTGGTCGAGCGGCAGTTCGGCTACCTGGAGTTCCACGGCGAGACCGGCTCGGTGAAGGCCGCCGCGGAGGGCGTCCTCGACGCGCTCGACGCGGACGCCTCGAGCGCGGTGCGGCCGCAGATCCTGGCCAGCAAGATCATCAGCTCGATCGACCACCAGCACGCGTTCCTGATCAACCGCAACAAGATCGGGTCGATGGTGCTGCCGGGCGAGTCGATGTACGTGCTCGAGGTGCAGCCCGCGTCCTACGCGATCGTGGCGACCAACGAGGCGGAGAAGGCCGCCGACATCAAGGTCGTCGACTACCGCATGATCGGGGCCACCGGGCGGGTCTACCTGTCCGGCAAGGAGGCCGACGTCCGGCAGGCCGCCGAGGCCGCCGAGGAAGCGCTCCGGGGCCTGACGTGAGCACCTCCCCCGACCTGCGCGCGATGGTCGCCGACCAGGTCCGCGACATCGTCCGCGAGGTCGTCGCCGAGCTCGTCGGGCCGGCGGCGCCCGCACCACCGACCGCCGCGGCGCCGGCCCCTCCCGCCGTCGCCGCGGCACCCGCCGGCGTCGCGGGCTCCGAGCACGTGACCCCACCCGCGATGCGCGAGCGCGTCGAGGCCGTGCGGATCGGGGACGACGCCGACCTCGACCGGTTCGCCCGGCACCTGCTGGCGCTGTTCGAGAACCCGAAGAACCGCCAGGACCTGCGCGCCGGACGCCTGCGCTTCCGCCTCGAGGGCGGCGCCGCGACCGCCGTGCCGTCCGACCGGCCGGCCCAGCGGGTCGACACCGGCGCGGTGACGGAGCGACAGGTCAAGGCAGCCGCCGAGGCCGGCCGCCGCCTGGTCCTCGGCCGCCGTGCCGTGCTGACTCCCCTGGCGCGCGAGAAGGCCCGCGCGCTGGGGGTTCCCATCGAGAAGGAGCGCTGATGCTGAGAGCAGTCGTGACCGGCAATGTCTGGTCCACCAAGAGGATCGACGGCCTGCCCAACGGCGCGTTCCTGGAGGTCGAGGTGGAGGGCGGCGGCAGTCGCCTGGTCGCCTTCGACGTCCTGGGCAGCGGCGTCGGCGAGACCGTCCTGGTCGCCCAGGGTTCCGTGGCCGCGGCCTGGTTCCCCGGGACGCCACCACCGGTCGACGCGCTGGTGATCGGCTCGATCGACAGCCCGCCCGCCTCGTCCTGACCCCCGTTCCCGGGGCGCCGCCGGCCCCCGCGCACCATCCACCGCACAACCCCACCGCACAACCAAGGAGCACCACATGTCCAGCACCGCCATCGGCATGATCGAGACCAAGGGCTTCGTTGCCGCGCTCGCCGCCGCGGACGCCATGGTCAAGGCCGCCAACGTCACCATCACCGACCGCCAGGAGGTGGGCGACGGCCTCGTCGCCGTGGTCATCGCCGGCGAGGTCGGCGCGGTCAAGGCCGCCACCGAGGCCGGCGCGGAGACCGCCTCCCAGGTCGGTGAGCTCGTCAGCGTGCACGTCATCCCGCGCCCGCACGCCGAGCTCGGCAACCACTTCGACGTCAGCTCGAAGTAGCGCCGTCCCTCACCCCCCACCAGCCAGCCCACGAGAAGAGGAGGTCCGATGGCCGCCACCGATGCCCGCGCGGAGCTGCGGGTCTACCTGATGGTCGAGGACCTGCAGCCGCAGTTCGCCGCCTACCTGGGCACGCCCACCCGTGCCCGGGGCTACCCGCCGTACGCCGGCGACCACGCCCTCATCATCGAGGTCGCCCCGGCACTGGCCATCGAGCGGGTCATCGACCTCGCGCTGCGGGCGGCGCCGTCGGTCGAGCCGGGCATCCTCTTCGTCGAGCGGCAGTTCGGGGTGCTCGAGCTGCACGCCTCGTCGCTGGAGGACGTCGTCGCGGCGGGCCAGGCCGTCCTCGACGGCACCGGCAGCTCGGCCAGTGACCAGCTGCGCCCGCGGGTGCTGTTCCACGACATCATCGAGAGCATCACCGACCAGCACGCGGTGATCCTCAACCGCAACCGTTCGGGGTCGATGATCATGCCGGGACAGTCCCTCCTCGTCTACGAGATGGCACCCGCCCTGTTCGCGGCCGTCGCCGCCAACGAGGCCGAGCGCGCAGCTCCCGGCATCACCATGGTGGACGTCCAGTTCATCGGGGCCGCGGGCCGGCTCTACCTCAGCGGCAGCACCGGGGACGTCGAGGTGGCCCGGGACCGGATCACCAAGGTCCTGGAATCGATCGAGGGACGGGAGCACTGATGGGCGCCACCACCGCTGCCGCGGACACGCGGGTCGCCGAGCTGGTGCTGCCGCGGTACGGCTTCGGCCCGGACACCGCGCTGCGGATGATCAACCTGTCGGAGAACGCGACCTTCCTGGTCGAGGACGGCGAGCGGAGCGCGATCCTGCGGGTGCACCGGGTGGGCTACCACTCGCGTGCGGACATCGAGAGCGAGCTGTCGTGGCTGGCGGCACTGCGGGAGGAGTCCGGGGTCGCGACGTCCGAGGTCGTGCCGACCAGTGGCGGCGAGTGGGTCACCACGGTCGAGGTCGACGGCGAGGAGCGGCACGCCGTGCTCTTCCACGTCGTACCCGGCATCGAGCCCGACGACGTGGCTCTCGGTACCGCCGACTTCGAGACGCTCGGCGCGATCACGGCCCGCATGCACCAGCACGCCCGGACCTGGAGGCCACCGCACGACTTCCACCGGTTCAGCTGGGACTGGGAGCACTCGCTGGGCGACCAGCCCCGCTGGGGACGCTGGCAGGACGGCATCGGCGTCGGCCCGGTCGAGGAGGCCGCGCTGGGGGCGGCGGTCGAGGTCGTCCGGGAGCGGCTCTCGGCGTACGGCACGGGAGCCGACCGGTTCGGTCTCGTCCACGCCGACCTCCGGCTGGCGAACCTGCTGGTCGAGGGCGACCTCGTCACCGTCATCGACTTCGACGACTGCGGCTTCTCGTGGTTCATGTACGACTTCGGCACCGCGGTGTCGTTCATCGAGCACGACCCGCGCCTGCCGCAGTGGCAGGCGGCCTGGCTGCGCGGGTACCGCTCGGTCAGCGAGCTGGCCGCCGAGCACGAGGCCATGCTCGCGACGTTCGTCATGATGCGCCGCCTGCTCCTCGTCGCCTGGATGGGCTCGCACGCGCACTCCCGCGAGTGCCAGGACCTCGGGCCCGGTTACACCGCCGGCACCGTCGAGCTGGCGCGGCGCTACGTCGCGTCGGACGGCGCATCCCTGTAGCACAGACCTTGGATCGGAGACCCCATGTTCACCTCACTCGCCGGACGCTCGGTCGTCGTCACCGGTGGCAGCAAGGGCATCGGCCGCGGCATCGCCACCGTCTTCGCCCGGGCCGGCGCGCGCGTCCTGGTCACCGGACGTGACGAGGAGTCGCTGGCGACCGCGTGCGCGTCGATCGGCGGCGAGACGTCGTTCGTCGTCGCCGACGTGAGCCGGCGCGAGGACTGCGACCGGATGGCCGCCACCGCGGTCGAGCGCCACGGCGGCATCGACGTCCTGTGCGCCAACGCAGGTGTCTTCCCGGCCGCGCGCCTCGACGCGATGACGGCCGACGACCTCAACGGCGTGATGGCGACGAACCTCAACGGCACGGTGTTCGCGGTCCAGGCCTGCCTGGACGCACTCACCGCCAGCGGCCGCGGCCGGGTCGTGGTGACCTCCTCGATCACCGGGCCGCACACCGGCTATCCCGGCTGGTCGCACTACGGCGCCAGCAAGGCGGCCCAGCTCGGCTTCGTGCGCACCGCCGCGCTCGAGCTCGCGCCCCGCTCCATCACGATCAACGCCGTGCTGCCCGGCAACATCGCCACCGAGGGGCTGGACGGGCTCGGCGAGGACTACCTCGCAGCGATGGCGGCCAGCGTGCCGCAGAAGCGGCTCGGCGGTGTCGCCGACATCGGCAACGCCGCCCTCTTCTTCGCGACCGAGGAGGCGTCGTACATCACCGGGCAGACGCTGATCGTCGACGGCGGCCAGGTGCTGCCCGAGTCGCTTCAGGCGCTCGAGGAGATCTGAGGGCCGCTGCCGCGGCCCTGAGGTAGGTTGCAAGCATCTGGTCAGACCATTCGGCGGATCGGGCCGACCGAAGAGGACCGGAGGAAGGAGCGGCACCATGGCCACCGAGCACGCCGTCGCGGAGACCCTTCGCCGCAGGATGCTGACCGACATCGGCGCCGGCACCCTGCCACCCGGCGCCCGGTTGGGCAGCGAGCGCGAGCTGTCCGAGCACTACGGCGTCAGCCGCGCCACGCTGCGCCAGGTGCTCGCCGCGCTCGAGGAGGCCGGACTCGTCCGGCGCGTCGCCGGCCGCGGCGGCGGCACGTTCATCAACCACGCCAAGGTCGAGCACGACCTGACCAAGGTGGTCGGCGTGCCCGCCTACCTCGCGCGCCAGGGCTACTCCGCCGGCACCCGCGTCGTCGCCACCCGGATGGGCGTCGCCGACGCCCCCACCCGGCGAGCCCTCCAGCTCGCCGAGGGCGACCTCGTCGTCGACGTGCGCCGCCTGCGGCTCGCCGACGGCACCCCGTTCTCCCTCGACCAGGCGCGCCTGCCCGCCGACCGGTTCCCCGGCCTGCTCGAGCAGCCGCTCGGCGGGTCGATCTACGAGCTGATCGAGAACGACTACGGCGTCACCATCGCCGACGCCGAGGAGGTCGTCGAGGTGGTCCACGCGACCGACGAGGAGGCCGCCCTCCTCGGTGTCACCGTCGGCGACCCGCTCGTCTCGATCACCCGGACGACGTACGACACCGCAGGGACGCCGTTCGAGTTCTCCCACGACCTGTTCCGCTCCGACCGGGTCCGGATCACGCTGCGCACCCCCGGTCGCGGGCTGCGCGGCGTACCGGGTGGGGACGGGCCGCACTTCGCGACGATCTCGTCGGTGCCGGCCACCGGCTGAGGTCTCCCTGGCGATGGCCGGCACCGCTCGGTCAGCCCTTGATGAACTCCAGGATGTCGGCGTTGATGACGTCGGCGTTCGTCGTCGGCATCCCGTGGGGGAAGCCCGGGTAGGTCTTCAAGGTGCCGTTGGGCAAGATCTTGGCCGAGAGCTCGGCGGAGTCGGCGATCGGCACGACCTGGTCGTCCTCGCCGTGCAGGACGAGGACCGGCAGCGTCACTGCCTCGAGGTCGGCGGTGAAGTCGGTCTGGGAGAAGGCCACGACGCCGTCGTAGTGCGCCTTGGCGCCACCGGCCATTCCCTGACGCCACCAGTTGGCGATGATGCCTTCCTTCGGCTCGGCTCCCGGTCGGTTGTAGCCGTAGAACGGGCCCTCGGCGAACTCACGGAAGAAGGCCGCGCGGCGGGTGGCGACCTCGTGCTGGATCCCGTCGAAGACCTCCTTCGGCAGACCGCCGGGGTTCGACTCGGTCTTGACCATGATCGGTGGGACGGCGCTGATCAGCACGGCCTTCGCCGCCCGGTCCTGTCCGTGACGGGCCAGGTAGTGCACCACCTCACCGCCGCCGGTCGAGTGGCCGACGTGCACGGCGTCGCGGAGGTCGAGGTGCTTCACGACGGCCGCCAGGTCGTCGGCGTAGTGATCCATGTCGTGGCCCTCGGCGACCTGCTCCGAGCGTCCGTGGCCGCGACGGTCGTGGGCGACGACGCGGAAGCCCTGGTTGAGGAAGAACATCAGCTGGGCGTCCCAGTCGTCCGACGACAACGGCCATCCGTGGCTGAAGACGACCGGCTGACCGGAGCCCCAGTCCTTGTAGAAGATCTCGACGTTGTCATCGGTGGTGATGGTGGGCATGGGTGTGCTCCTCGGTAGGGGGATCCCGGGTCGGGCGCCGCCGGTGGGCTTGGCTCCTCGAGTCTCTACCGAGCGGCCGTGCCCGTACCTGCACCTCGTGCGACAGGAATCCCTCGGATTGCGCCACGACCGGTGAGCACCGGCCGCAGGTCACTGATCGCGTACACCTCGTTGCGGTACGCGCGGGGCGAGCGACCGAGCCGGTTCATGAAGGTGCGCCGCATCATCTCGGTTCCGGAGAAGCCGGCCGCCGCAGCTGCGCCGGCGATCGTCGATCCGGCACGCAGGGAGTCGCAGGCGATCTCGAAGCGCAGGTCGGCGACGTACGACCCCGGCGTGGTGTCCAGCTCCTCGCGGAACAGGCGGGTGAGCTGCCGTTCGCTGAGGCTGACCAATGACGCCATCGAGCGCACCGTGTGCGGCAGCTGCGGGTTGGCGCGCACGTGGTCGGTGACGCGCCTGACCAGGCCGGCCTCCGCCACCTTCGCGCCGGCGGAGGGCGAGAACTGGGACTGGTCGCCTCCTCGCTGGAGGTAGACGAGCAGGTCGCGAGCCACCGCCTGCACCAGCTCGGTGCCGAGGTCCTCCTCCACCAGCGCCAGGGCCAGGTCGATGCCCGCGGCAGCGCCGCCGGAGCTGTAGACCCGTTCGTCGCGGACGTAGATCGCGTCGTGCTTCACGGCCACGCGCGGGTAGCGGCTGGCGAGGTCGGCGGTGAACTTCCAGTGCGTCGTGGCGACCCGCCCGTCGAGCAGTCCGGACTCGGCCAACGCGAAGGCGCCCGTGCAGATCGAGCCGAGGCGTCGGGTACGCCGGGCCAGGTCGTGGGTGGCGGCGACGACCTCGGGGGTGACGAACCGCGCCGCAGGAACGGCGCTGCCGACGACGAGGACCGTGTCGAAGTCACCCGAGGCCGGCACCGGTGCCGCGACCATGGGCGCCCCGACCGAGGTCTCGAACGGTCCTCCCGTCGCGGTGAGGACCTCGAGCTGGTAGGCCCCGGGAGCCTGCCTGTTGGCGGCGACGAAGACCTCCGCCGGGCCGCTCAGGTCGAGGAGCATCGCGCCGTCGAAGGCCAGGAACCCGATCCGACGAGCAGTGCGTGGCGACGTCATTGTGGAATGATGCCTCCATAACCCTCGTGGCGGCTACCCCGGTCCGGCGGCCACGACACGTTTCGTGACCTCGACCACCAGGACGTAGGTTCGCCTCATGCCCCGCCCGCGCCAGTTCGACGAGCCAGCACTGCTCGACGCCGCGATCCAGCTGTTCTGGAGCCGCGGGTACGCCGGCACCTCGATCGAGGACGTGGCCCGCGCCACGACCGTCGGCAACGGGAGCATCTACGCCGCCTACCGCTCCAAGAACGGGCTCTACGTCAGCGCCGTCACCCGCTACTGCCAGGCCCTGACGCAGATGGTCGGGACCGGGATGGCGGGGACCTCCGGCGACGTCGCCGCCAGCGCGCGCGACTACCTCGAGATCATCATCTGCGACTGCACCAGCCAGCCCGGACGCCGCGGCTGCCTCATGCTCAACAGCCTCACCCTGCTCGACCAGGTACCGCAGCTGCGCGCGGTCATCGACCGGACGACCCGGGACCTGCAGACCATCCTCGAGGAACGCCTCCTCCGCGACCTCGGCGACAGCCCGGCGCACGTCGACGTCGCCGCGCTCAGCGCGCACTACGTGACGCTGTCGCAGGGCCTCATCCAGCGAAGCCGCCTGGGGCACGAGCCGGACGAGCTGCGCCACATCGCCGACGCCGCCGCCCGCGACACCGCCCTTGCCCTCGCGCGCGGATAGCCGCGCGATCAGGGCGCCTCAGGCACGTCCCGTGGCTTCACCGCCGCCGATCCGCCCAGCGGACGACGGACACCCGGTCGTTCAGCTGCGGCGTGGCGAGCCGGACCTGAGCCGGCCGCGACGTTCACACGGGCGAACGCGCTAGATTCGGCCGCGGCGCCGGCCTGCGAGGGCGTAGTCCTCGTCCTTGAGCCGGACCGCCGCCTGTTCCACCGGGACCTCGTGCCCCTTGCGGCACGTCACGCTCGCGGACAGCGGCGTACCGCAGTCGCGATGCACGAGCTCGACCCCCGTCCGGTGGTCGTCGCGCAGCCCCTCGCCCCACTGCACCATGGCGACGATGATCGGGAAGATCCCGCGCCCGCGCTCGGTGAGCACGTACTCGTCGCGAGTGCGCTTGCCTTCCTCACGGTAGGGCCTGCGGTCGACGATGCCGTCGGCGAAGAGCTGCTTGAGCCGGCCGGCAACGACCGCCTCGCTGAGTCCGGTGCGGCGGACGAGCTCGTCGAACCGAGTGCCGCCGTAGAACAGCTCCCGGATCACCAGCATCGCCGAGCGGGTGCCGATGACCTCGAGGGAGCGCTCGATCCGGCACCAGCCCTGCGCGGGCCACTCGTCGCGGTCCGAGAAGGCCCCGAGCCGTTCGAGGACGTCGCTCGGGCCGCTCGCGCTTCCGTCGTGATCCATGACTCGATTCTAGATCTGGCTTTGCCTTTTGCAAGTCAGCGTGTACGGTCTGGCTATGGTTTCTATTAGTCAGGATCGCGGCACGGCGGGCGTGCCGCTCGTCCGGAACAGGTGGCCCAGCCTGTTCGTCGTCTGCATCGGCGTGATGATGACGTTCGTCAACGCCTCCTCGACGATCGGAGCGCTCGCGTCGATCCAGGACGACCTCCACGTCCCGGGCAGCTCCCTCGTGTGGGTCACCAGCGCCTTCGCCCTCGCGCTCGTGAGCCTGGTGATGTCGGCAGGGACCTTCGCCGAGCTCTACGGTCGGCGTCTCACCTACGTCTCGGGCGTTGCGGTCTTCACCGGCGGGAGCCTGCTGGCGTTCCTGGCCGACAGCTCCGGCGTCCTGATCACCGCGCAGGCGGTCATGGGCGTGGGCGCGGCGGCGATCCTGCCGTCGGGCCTGGCGATCGTGAGCACCAGCTTCCACGACCCCCACGAGCGCACCGGAGCGATCAGCATCTGGGCCAGCTGCGCCGGGCTCGGGCTGGCCATCGGACCGCTGGTCGCCGGAGGGCTGCTCCGCGAGTTCTCCTGGCACAGCGTCTACCTGACCAACGTGCTCCTCGGCGTCGTCGCCGGAGCCCTCGCGCTCCTGGTGCTCGGCGAGAGCAGGCACCCTTCGCGCCAGCTGGACCCGCTCGGCGTCGTCCTGGGCACGGTCACGGTGGCGGCGGCGACGTACGCGGTCATCGAGGGCGGAGCCAACGGCTACGGCGAGCCCCACATCGTCGTGGCCTATGCCGTGACCGCCGTGGCCGGCGCGCTGTTCCTGCGGGTGGAGTCCACCCACCACGACCCGATGCTCGATCTGCGTCTGTTCCGGAGCAGGTCGTTCACCACCGTCATGCTGGTGAGCGCGGCGGCGATGTTCGGCTTCGTCGGGATCGCGCTGCTCAGCGTGCTGCACCTCCAGCGGGTCGCCGGGCACGACCCGCTCGGCGCCGGGGTCCGGCTGATGCCGATGATGCTCAGCTACGTCGTGCTCAGCGCCTTCGGTGCCCGGATCGTGCGGACCGTGGGATTCACGGTGACGCTGACGGCGGGCCTGCTGCTCATGGGCGCCGGCGCACTGTCCCTGCTGTGGAACGGCGCGGACAGCGGCTACGCACACATGTGGCCCGGACTGCTGCTGGCCGGCGTCGGAAGTGCACTGCTCATCGCCCCGTCGACGGCGGCGGCCGTCAACAGCGTCGGCCCCCTGCAGGCGGGGATGGCGTCGGCGAGCGTGAACCTCTTCCGCCAGCTCGGCTCCATGCTCGGCCCCGCCGTCCTCGGGACGATCGCCACCAGCCGGTTCCCCTCGCTCCTCGCCGAAGGCCTCGACGACAAGGGCGTCCCGCGGGCCACCGCGGACGCGGTCGCCGCGAGCATCAGCCACGGCCAGGCCCCCAAGGGCGACGCCACGGCCCTGGCCCTGCTCCCGCAGGCCGTGCCCGACGCGTTCACCACGGCGCTGCACGGGGGGCTCCTGGTCGGCGGATTCGTCCTGCTCGCCATCGCCGTGCTCGCGGCGCTCTTCGTCCGCCACCAGCAGCCCGCTGCGCCCTCCACACCCCTCGTCCCCGAAAGGAACTGACATGCCCACCCTCAACGGAGCCGTCGTGCTCGTCACCGGAGCCAATGGCGGCCTCGGCACCCACTTCGTCCACCAGGCGCTCGAACGCGGTGCCAGCAAGGTCTACGCAGCAGCCCGCAACCCGCGCGAGTGGGGCGATGACCGCGTCACGCCGCTGGTCCTCGACGTCACCTCACCGGAGTCCGTCGCGGTCGCGGCCGACATCGCCCGTGACGTGACGGTCGTGATCAACAACGCCGGGGCGTCCAACGGGTCCAGCGTCCTCGGCGACCTGTCCGCCGCGCGCGAGCTGTTCGAGGTGAACTTCTGGGGAGCGCTCGAGGTCACCAACGCCTTCACCCCGGCCCTGAGGTCGTCCGGCGGAACGCTGCTCAACGTGCTGTCCGTCCTGAGCTGGCTCGGCATCGGCGATGCCTACTCCGCCACCAAGGGCGCGCTCTGGCAGGCGACCAACACCCAGCGCATCAAGCTGGCCGCCGACGGCGTGCACGTCGCCGGCCTCCACCTGGGGTACGCCGACACCCCCATGACCCGGGGCGTGGACGCTCCCAAGCTCGATCCGGCCGACGTGGTCCGCTCGGCGTACGACGGCATCGAGGCAGGGAGCTACGAGATCCTCGCCGACGAGCTCAGCCGCCAGGTGAAGGCCGGGCTCGCCGCACCGGTCGAGGCCCTCTACCCCCAGCTCGCACGGAGCGAGGCATGAGCAGGGAACGCACGTACTCCTGGGAGGATCCCAAGGTCTTCGTGGATGCCGCCGCCGGCTTGGCCGGGCTGGACTTCCTCAACAGGATCGGCAGCGGAGAGCTGCCCCTCGTCCCTGCCGGCGCGACGACCAACATCCTCCCCGTCGCCGTCGGTGACGGCTGGGCGGAGTTCGAGATGCAGCCCGAGGAGTGGCACTACAACCCGATCGGCTCCGTCCACGGCGGGATGATCGCCGGGCTCGCCGACTCGGCGCTGGGCTGCGCGGTCCACACGAAGCTGCCGGCCGGGGCCGGCTACACGTCGCTCGACCTGAACATCAAGTTCACCAGGGCCGCCAACCTCGACAGCGGCCTGCTCCGCTGTCGCGCAGAGGTCGTCACGATCGGGCGTCGTACCGCCACCGCCGAGGCGAAGGTGCTCGACGACCGCGGGCGCGTCGTGGCCCACGCCATCGCCACCTGCCTGCTCTTCAGCTAGCCCCGACCACCGACCACTGGAGCTCCCATGTCCGACCATCTGTCCTACGAGGTCTTCGTCGCCGACCCCGTGCCCCAGGACGTCACCGACCTCGTGCCGAACGGCGACAAGCGCATGTTCTCCCCGCTCTCGATCACCCTGGTCTCCGGCGACCGGGACGCCGTCCTCGTCGACCCGCCGATGACGATCGCCCAGACCGCGGCTGTCGGCGACTGGGTCGAGTCCACCGGGAAGAACCTGACGCACATCTTCGTCACCCACGGCCACGGGGACCACTGGTTCGGGTCCGCCGAGCTCGCCGAGCGGTTCGGCGCCGAGGTGGTGGCCACCGCCGGGACGATCGACCAGATGCACGGCAACCTCGCCATCCGCGAGCTCTTCTGGGATGCCCTCTTCCCGGGCCAGATCCCCGCGACCGAGGTCGTGGCGACGGAGGTGCCCAACAACGCGATCGAGCTCGAGGGACACACGCTCAGGGTGATCGACGTCGGGCACCGACACCGACGACACCAGCGTGCTCCATGTCGCGAGCCTCGACCTGGTCGTGGCCGGCGACGTCATCTACAACGATGTGCACCAGTTCCTGCGTGAGGCGCAGGGCGACGGCATCAACGCCTGGCTCCGCGCGATCGACGCTGTCGAGTCACTGCGCCCGCGGCTCGTCGTGGCCGGGCACAAGAACAAGGTCCTCGACGACGATGCGCGGCGCACGATCCGCGAGACCCGGGAGTACCTCACCACTGCGGCCACCATGCTGGCGGAACAGACGACCGCGCTCGACTTCTTCAACGCCATGCTCCAGCGCTTCCCCGACCGGCTGAACCCGGGTGCGCTCTGGGGCGGCGCGACAGCACTGTATGCATGACGCCACGGCCGAGCTGCCCGTCTGGCCCGAATCGCGTCACGAGACGTGTCGCCCAGGACGAACGACGAAGGGCCTCCGACCAGCGTTCCCGCTGGTCGGACGCCCTTTTCGGAGCCGCCTGTCGGAATCGAACCGACGACCTAATCGAGCTGCGTCGGCGCATAAACCGCCAACACTGGTCAAAGCAGAGCAAACCCACACGCCTCGCGACCTGCGGAGATACTGTCAATGGAGTGCCCGGGAGTGCCCGGCAGTGCCCGTTCGACCGGCTTTGCGTGTGTCGTTCGTGTGTTCATCCAACGCCCTCGTCGTCAAAGAATGCGCGTGGGTCAAGCAGCGTGAACTCTTCTCTGACGATGTAGTGCTTCTTCGTTACCGCGTCACTGGCGTGCCCGCCGAAATCCGCAGCGACTGCTGAACCGGCGATGCGATCCGCCTTGGTCAGTAGCGAGTGCTTGAACGAGTGTGCGTGCACCCAGTCCAGGTCCGTGCCAGCAACCAGAGCTCGGATACGAGTGCGGACGTTGGAGTGCCGCAGGTGGACAGGCATTAGGACCCGTCCAACGCCTCGCTCCGTGACCGTCGAACTCCCGCCCTTGGCCGTTGCAAAAACCGGGTGTTCGGGCCTTGTCCACTTCGAAGTAGTTCGACGCTGCTCGAGCATCTCGGCCACCCTCGGATGCAGCACGATTCGCCGCACCTCCATCCGCCCGTCAGCCCGGGTGCCCTTCGTGCTGCCATATGCCAGGCCGCCATCTTCAAGCAGTTGACGGTCGACGAGAATCCACGGGGCCTCATCATCATCGAGGAAGACCCTGTCCCACGTGAGCCCCAGGGCTTCACCCATGCGGACGCCGCAGTAATAGAAGAGGATCAGTAGATCCCGGAGGTTCGTGTCACTCCGCTGGTGCTGCGCCTTTGCATTCGCCATGTCCAGCAGGCGCTCGAAGTCGCGGGACATCACCTCGCGTGGCTGCGGTCGGGGGCGCTTCGGCGCTCTCGTACCTTCGAGTACGACAACGCCATCGCGGCGAAGACCTTCGTCCGCTGCAAACCGCAGGACCATCATGAGAACAGAGCGAGGCTGCGAGCCCGCAAGAGGAATCCAGTTCGAGGCACAGTCCGGTCCGTGAGGTTGATCCCTGACATGACCACTCCCCCACGACGCCAAGTCGTGCTCCCAGATTGCGCGCTCTTCGCCGTCGATGAGCATCGTGATCATCCGACCATTGACATCCCTGAGGCGCCGTCGTGGCTTTCGCCGATAGAGCGAACGCAGCGCCTCGACTGCGTCGGCGCGAGCGAACTCGTTGACGTCGCGGCCGCCAATGACAGGAGCCAAGGTTGCATGCCACGTCTTGGACCACGATCGGACGCTGCCGGGCTTGATCTCCACGTCGGCCTCCATCGCGGCCAGCCATCTGGCAGCGACGTCGTTGAGGGAGATCGCTGACGCCACACCCATCGCTCCCTCGATCTCCGACCAACGCGCTTCTGCAGCGTCTTCCGCGTCGCGCGCACGCGGAAAGGGCCCGACATTGAACTCACGTCGCACCCCAGAACGATCCCGATAGCGGACTCGGCAGTACCAAGCCGTGCCGCGTCTCCTCGGAACGATTCGACCTCGCTGGCCGTCGCGGATCGCGGGCCTGCCCATCAGCCTCGCCTCGACGAACCAGTGTCACGCCTCTGCGCAGCTGCCCACGCAACGGCTTCCGTCCTTGGATAGCGGATACGCCCTCGCCCACGCCCAACTCGGATGTATGGCGGTCCGGCATAGGGGCCAGGAAGGTAGCGGTAGTTCGCGAGCGTCTTCACAGCGAGTCCCACCACAGTTGCACATTCGCTCGGCACGAGCAGGTCTTCATCTTCATTCTCCACGCCCTAAAGGTGTGCGGCAGCACAGCGCTGTCTCCCCAGTGCCGGAATTCAGGCAGCATTCGCCGGACTGCTCTCCAACGGGATCCGGCATCGCCAACGACACCGGTCGCCTTGCCGATGGACCTGCCGGACCAGGTGCGCTACTTATAAGTCTGTAGACCCACAAGTAGCAGCCCGGAAGCGTTCGGGCAATGGCAGAGGGAGAGTTGCAGCGAGCGCTGGGGCGCAACCTGCGGCGCTACCGCGACCAGCGCGGGCTCTCCCAAGAGGCGTTCGCCGATTTCCTCGGATACCACCGGACCTACGTCGGCGGTCTCGAGCGAGGCGAACGAAATCTGTCACTGCGCTCCGTGGAACGCATCGCCCAGCAGCTCGGACTCAATCCGCTCGAGTTGCTAGGTGCACGTTCGACGCGACCAACTGGCAGCGAGGGTCCCTAGCTCCCTCGGACCGCCACGCCCTCGGACCGCCACGCCCTCGGACCGCCTCCCTCATCTCATTCATGCAACGCCGTGTGCCGAACCGGCGGCCGGGCCAACACTGGACATCTGCATGCAGCGGCTTCGCGACCACGAGCGCTCCTCCGAGAAACGCCGATGAAGCCGTCACCGGCGTTCACTGAGGACGTCACGTAGCGACTCGGCTCGGATCGATGCGAAATGCCTAACCAATCGTCGGGGTCGGACGTTGAATTGGCTGACAGGACTCGGGAAGGCACTACATCTCGCGAGATGGGCTCTAGGTGTGCGCCATGGCTCTTGATCAACATGCAACCTCGAACAGAGCGACGCTGGTTGGCGCACCCGCACCAGGGAATCAGGGCGCCGCAGATTGCGACGCCTTGCACAGGACGGGCGATGCACTGGAGCCCGAGCCACCGTTGGATCTCACCGAGGCGCTCCAGTTGGCCCGCATCTACTTGGTCCGCCACGGGGTGGACCCGGCGACCGCCGAGGACCTAGCCGCCGAGGCAGTGCTGCGCTTGTGGTGTCGGCTGCAGTCCGGCTATCGACCGGAGTGTGCTGCTGCGTATCTGATGTGCATTGTTCGCAACCTACGGTGCGACCACGAACGTCAGTCGGCGCGCGAGTGGGCGAGATTTGCCCAACTCTCTGCACTCGCACACTGCGGGGATATCCCCGGCGCCAACGACGATCGAAGCCCCGAGGGGGTGGCCGAGGTGCTTACGCTTCGTGAGGCTCGGCGACGGCTGCCGCGTCGTTACCAACAGGTTCTGTTCTGCCTCGTTGAACTGGACATGTCCTACGAGCAGATCGTTCGCCACCTCGGACTTCCTTCGCGGGGTGCCGCAGCCGTGCTCGTCCACCGGGCGCGCACTGCACTACGCGCTGAGCTTGGGCAATAGATTTGGAGCGCGGTCACGCACCGGATCGAAGAAGTGAGCAACTGGCCAAGTCACGGGTCAGCGTCCGACAACGGGCCACCTTACGCCCGCCGTCCAGCCAGAAGGGCGCCGATGTCGACATGGCCTCAGGCCTCCATTGCGTCGGCGAGCGGCACGGTCTCGTCGCTGCCCAGCAGGACGGCGTAGGAGAAGCCCGCGATCAGCCCGCCGATGACGGGCGCCAGGATGAAGAGCCACAGCTGGCCGATCGCGTCACCGCCGGCGAACAGGCCGACGCCGATCGAGCGCGCCGGGTTCACCGAGGTGTTGGTGACCGGGATGCTGATCAGGTGGATGAGCGTCAGCGACAGGCCGATCGCCAGCGGCGCGAAGCCCTTGGGTGCGCGCGAGTCGGTGGCGCCGAGGATGACCCACAGGAAGATCGCGGTCAGCAGCACCTCGACCAACAGGCAGGCGGCCAGGCTGTAGCCCAGCGGCGAGCGGTCGTCGTACCCGTTGGAGGCGAAGCCGCTCTTGACGGCGTCGAAGCCGTCGGTGCCGCTGGCCACCACGAGGAGCACCGCGCCCGCGACGATGCCCGCCACGACCTGGGTGCCGATGTAGACCGGGGTGTCCTTCCAGGCGATGCGGCCCCCTGCCGCAGCACCCAGCGTGACCGCCGGGTTGAAGTGGCCGCCCGAGATGTGGCCGACTGCGTAGGCCATCACCACGACGGTGAGACCGAACGCGGCCGCGACGCCGGCGAAGCCGACCTCCTTGCCCGCGAGGACAGCCGTTCCGCAGCCGCCGAAGACGAGGACGAACGTGCCGAGGAACTCCGCGGCAATGATCTTGGCCGTACTAGGGCCGGCCACGTTGGCGTGATGGGACATTTGTTCTCCTCTGGAGTCGACTTGCCGAGGGGCGTGCTGATCGATCCGGCTTCTCTACAGCTTTCCCTCAACCGCGGGAAGGCTCGAACCCAATGACGACTGCCGATGACAGATCCTTACAGTCGTTTGCGCTCCGTCTCGACGAGTGCAGCCCGGTCCAACGGCGTTGGCTTGGAAGGCATGGAGCCGCCCGAGCGTCGCACCGCACACAGGCTTGGTTCGCAACCTGACCGAACCAAGCCTGTGTTCGGGCAGAACCGCTGCGGTTCTCTACCCCAACTCAGCCTCGAGATCCTCGAACGGGTAGTCCTTGGGCTTGAGGTACTCCGTACCCGGGACTCGACGCGCGGGGTCGGCTGAGTTGACGTAGTTGTTCAGGCTGCGAGGCGCCTGGCGGTAGATCAGGTCAACCCAGTTCGCATACTTCGAGGCCATCGTTGCGTCGTTCCAGAAGATGACGTCCTGCTCATCGGAATGCCATCCGAGGCGCGTCCAGTTCTCGCTACTTGACAGCACGACATTTCCGTCCGCGGCACCGGCCACGTTTCCCTGAACTGCAAGGCCCTTCAGGTGGACGTAACGGTCTTTGAACTTGTCGGCCGTCGCGCCCACGATGTAGACCATTTGCTTGGCGCGCATCCCCCGAAGGATGGCGCGGATCTTTCGCTGCATCATCATGAAGACGATCTCGACGTCACAGCCTGCGCGATCGAGCTCTCGCGCTTTCCGTGCGATTCGTGCTCCGCGCTCCTCACCCCACACAGCGTTGGCGATGCGAACCTTCGTACGCCCGCTTGCAGTGTTCGCCGCTCCCGTGCACTGCACCTTGTTCAGAACAGCCAACGCGGGATCCACATCGCTCTTGTGGGGAGCAAACGTTGAGGTGATCTCGCCGGTTGTGAACCGGACAGCGGGAAAGTTCCGGTCCTTCACAGCCTGGTTCCAGATGTTGATCCAGCCATCCCACAATGCCTTGTTTTCAGTGACGGTCGTCCAGTCGTTGAACTGCTGAACGGCGGCGGCACCGGTGAAGTTGCCTGACCCTTGAGAGACGACCCAATTGGTCGCACCGGACCGACTGACCAGCATGAACTTGAAGTGCATGGCACCCCCCTTGCCGCGGCACGTGTATCGGCACGTGCGGATCCAGCTGCGCATAGACGGAGGCCGGTCTGCGTTTCCCTTTCCCAGCGCAGATCGAAGGGTCTGGTACGAGCCGCCGGCTCCTTGAGCCCTCGCCAGGCCACGCGACATGATGATCTGCACCGAGACCCCCCGACGATGAGCCTTGATGAACGCCCTTGCCAGGATCGGTGAGTCAAAGTTCCATGTAGCCAGTCGAATCGTCTCGCCCGCGGGAACGTTCCTGACCGTGTTGATGATCTTGCGCTGGATACGTGTTCGCTTCTTCTTACGGAAGGGATGGTTGAAGACGATTCCGGGTGCCACCACGTATGAGGGATCAGCCGCCCTCGCCGAGAGGCGCTGCAGCTCGCCGCCGGCAAGCGATCCTGCGTGAGCTGGACGCAAGGGAAACAACGACAACACAACCGCTGCCGCAACCATCGCAATCGCAGTCACTGTCGGCCTGAGGCTCCGGCCGAGCCAAGTCCGTCCATCAGAAAAGAGCACCGTTCAACTCCCGGGATCATCTGCTTGCTGCGCGAGGTGACGTCAGCAAAGCGCTGGGCCGTGATCGTGCTGCGGGCGTCACCCACTCAGCGTTCGAGTTGGGTGGGTGCCTGGCGCAGCGCTCGCACGGCAGTCACGTCGGGCTCCGTTGTCCGACACCCATGCGACGTTCCCAATCGGCACGGCCTTACGAACTATCTGGATCTACAGCGTGTCCGGTCAGTCGCGAGGAGCGAACCAGCGTCGAGCAGGGCACGCTAGGCGAGTTGGTCTGCGACAGCCGCGATGAAGGCCTCGGTGGGTGGACCGGCATCAGCTGCGAGGCACCGATGTGCGGCTGGAAGATGCCGACGGACGATGCCTCGAGGCGGTGGGGGCGGCGAGGTCTATTCCACAGCCTCGCGGCCCCCACCGCAGCGCCGCAACAAGCTGGAGATGTTCCGGCACCAAGGGGTGCGTGCTACTTGTCCCGAAGCAGAACGCATGGACCCGCGTCGAGTGTGGGTCCCGGCAGCCGATCCACCCTTGAGACGCACAGGGAAGTTCTGGGCTTACGTGGTTTCCGGGAGGCTTTTAGCCCAAGCAGTTCTATGCCTAGGTAGTTCAACACCTTGGACGGCCCCTGGGGGGCATCTGCAACTGCCGCGAGACGAACCTTTTCACGTGCGGTCGGTCAACGAGGCCGCGAGGGCACGTCGGGCTCGATGGGCAAGTACGCCCGCCGCGCCGCCCGAGGGGAGCCCGAGAGCAACTGCAGTCTGCTCGAGCGTCAGTTGTGCATCGACAGTGCAGATCAGGACGCGCTGAAAGCGAATCGGGAGCCGCGCACGCGCGACCTCAACGGCAATCCGCAGCGCCTCATCCTGCGGATCGGTCAAGTTCGAAGGGTACGGCGCTGTCCGAACCTTAGCCAGCAAGACCTGTTCGAGTGCGCGTTCACGTGCCAGGGAGCGAACGTGGTCGATGTACAGGCGACGAGCGATAGTGCGCAAGCAAGCTGCTCGGCTGTTGGCCGAGAACCCCTTTTGGGACGCCACCCAAAGGCGACAGATGGCTTCGGAGGCGAGATCGTCTGCGTCGGCACCAATTGCACCTGCACGGCGCAGGTACTGACTCAATTCCTGATGTTCGGCAGCTAGTTGGGCACCAGTTTGCGGCTCGAGCTCCTCCGACTCATCACCCGTCAGGACGCGGGCATTCGGCTGTGCCGTCTGGCCGCCGAGCTGCCCAGGGCGGTTTGGTTCCAGCTGGTCATGATTAGGCATGGCGGTCTCCGTCAACCCGAGTAACTTTCGCTCGGATGCGGGCCATTGCTTGGCCGCCCCGTATGTCTAACGCGGTCGCTTGCCCGCTGGGCACTCGCCGTACGGGAAAGTCGAACCATCTTGCAGACGCCGAATTCGGCATCTTCAGCTACGACCTCTATCCCTCGCCACACCAGCTGCGAGTGCTCCGTTGAGATCTCGGCACTGTTCTAAGCCGCGGCTCGGAACCGGATCGGCCTGAGCGTCGAAGGCCCGGGCGCTCACTGTCAGCCGCCCGCGGACGCCGGCCGACCAAGTTCGTTTCTGAACAGACGCAGCACACTCTCCCCCAGAACGGACGTCACCTCATGATTCGACCATCCTCTGCCGAGAAGCCCTTCGGTGACGAGTGGGAGGCCGGCGGGACCTTCGAGCCCGGGGATATACGAGCGCCACGGCATGCCTTCGACGATGATTCCTTCACAACAAGGTGGCGTGGTGTCGGCGATCACTTCTTCCATGAAGTCGGGGCCGAGCCCGACGTGTTCGACACCGACCACAGCTGCGATGTGCTCGATGTGGTCCAGCAGCTTCTCGAGGGTGTACTCCTCCGGATGCAGGAACGAACCCAGGAAGTTCACGCAAACCACGCCGCCCGTCGCGGCGATCCCCCGAAGTTGCTGGTCAGTCAAGTTACGGTGGTGGTCCCGCAGCGCCCTTGCCGACGAATGTGTGGCGATGATCGGACGGGTTGCGAGCTCGAGGACGTGTTCGACCCCGCTCGCTCCGAGGTGGCTGACGTCGAACATCATGCCCATCCGCTCCATCTCTGCGACCGCCCGAACACCTGCACGCGTGAGCCGGCTGCCGGTGGCATCCTCGCCACTTCCGTCTGCGAGTGCGGTTCGACCGAAGTGAGCAAGGGACGCCACCCGGATGCCGAGGCGATGCAGCGTCTCAAGGAGTTCGACATCCTCACCAACGCCGGGAGCGCTCTCGAGAGCCAAGATGAGCGCGATCTTTCCCGCGTCGACGGCGGAGTCGACTTCCGTACCGGTCAGGCAGATGGAGACATCGTTCGGATTCCCCTCTGCAATGCGGTGCCCGGCTTCGATCATCCGCAACGTTCTGCGGAGCGCGCCCTCAGGCCGGTACGGGTCTTCGATGAAAGCTGGGAGGACCTGGAGATTGACACCTCCTGCCTTCAGTTGCGGGAGCCAGTTGTCGCGGAAGTAGTGACTCCACACGTCCGGCGGGCGCGCGACAACCGAACAGAGCAGGTCGTTGTGAGTGTCGGCAACGACGGAGCGGCAGTGAAGTTCGTGCGGCAACGCGGGTCCTTTCGGACGGGATACTTTGGCGGGAAGGATGTCAAGGCCGGTTCGACGAGATTGACGGCCGAATTTGCGGGCTCGCTGTGAGACCGGCTGGCATGAGCGCCGTCGCTGATCACCCACGTCAGCGCCGTATAAGAGCCGAGGCGTGTCGCTACTGGGGCGTTGCCTGACCTGTGCGTCAGGCGCCGTTCGCCGGGAGTGCCTGCTCGAATCGCGTAGGCTGCGCGGGAGGTCGCTGCACGAGCGGGTGGTGGCAGGCCACGGCAGGAGATCCCAGCAGAGGCGGAACCGAATGGCAGGCGGGATCGGCACGGTCGCAGCGGGACCGATAGCTGCAGCCGGCGGTGTCGGCAGCCGCTGGGGCACTCGGAGAGAGACTGGGCAGGGGAGCCCACATCCTGGGCGTCGATGACACCAGCCGGTGCGTGTAGGGATGCCGCGGCATGCGCAAGATGTCGGCCGTCGGGCCCGACTCGACCTCGTTTCCGCGGAACAAAACGACGACGCGGTTGGTCAGTACCTGCGCGAGCGCGATGTTGTGCGTGATGAGCAGGAGCTGGATCTGCTGGGCCTCGGCCACTCGTTCGAGGAGGGCGACAATGCGCGCTTGGACGGTGACGTCCAAGGCGCTCGTCGGCTCGTCGAGCACCAACAGATCCGGCGATGCTGCCAGAGCGCGCGCAATCGCCACCCTTTGCCGCTGGCCGCCGGAGAGCTCGTGCGGCCGTCGGCGTGCGAGCTCTGCGGGCAGATCGACTTCGGTCAGGAGCTCCTCGATGCGATCGCCGCACCGCTGCCGAGGCGTGTCAGCCATCCGGAGCGCCTCAGTCAAAGTCGAGCCGACCGTGCGGCGCGGATCGAGAGCCTCCTGCCCGTCTTGGAACACCGGCTGAATTCTGCGTCGCCACGTACGCGCCGCGCGGCCGCGACTCTGGTTGATGTCGATGCCACCGACCTCGATGGTGCCGTGACGCGGTGGTAGAAGGCCGAGCACCGCCCTGGCGAGCGAGGTCTTGCCCGAACCGCTCTCACCGACGATGGCCACCGAACCCTCGCCACGACGCAACGACAGACTGACGTTGTTGAGAGCAACGTTGTCGCCGTACGCCAACGTGACGTCGCTGACGGTCAGGATCGGATCAGACGCAGCCGGATCAGACATGTTCGACTCCTTCTCCGGGAAGGGTGGGCACCGCATCCAGCAGCGTCCGGGTGTACTCGTGTTGAGGCTCGCCGAGCACGGTGCGAGTTGAGCCCGCCTCGAGGACCTCTCCGTTGCGCATGACGACGACGTGGTCGGCGATCATCGAAACCATGGCCAGGTCGTGCGCGACCACGAGCCACGCAGTCGACCGCTCCTGGGCGAGCCGGTGGATCAGGGTCAGCACCTCGAGCTGCACGGTCGCGTCCAGTGCGCTTGTGGGTTCGTCCGCCGCGATCAGCCTTGCCCCCAGGCAGACCGAAAGGGCGATGGCGAAGCGTTGCGCCTGACCGCCCGACACCTCGTGGGCGTACCGATCGAGAATCTTCTCGTCCAACCGAACCGCTGTCATGGCGTCCTGGATCCGACTCGCGGCCTCGCTCTTGTCGATACCGTGTCGTCGGAGAGCGCGATGGATCAAAGTCCGCAGACGCATCGTCGGGTTCAACGACGCCTGCGGGCTCTGCATGATCAGGGTCATCTCCGAGCCGCGCAGAGACCGCATTTGGCGCTCGGAACTGCCGACGACCTGGGTTCCGAAGGCATCGATCGACCCGCGCACCTGGGCCGACGTGCCGTTCAGGAGACCGAGGATCGCCATGAGTGCAGTCGACTTGCCCGATCCGCTTTCGCCAACGATGGCCACCACCTCGCCGGGGGCGATGCTGAGGGAGGGAAGGCTGGACACCTGACGTCCGCCATACAGCACCTGAAGGTCATCGACCCGCAGGAGGAGATCGGTGCGGACGTCGCTGGTGGTGTGACTCATCGTGTCACCTTCCTCGGGTCGAGGATCTGGCGAAGGCCCTCACCCAGCATGTTGAAGCAGAATGCGGTGACCAAGATCGCCAGACCCGGGAAGGTGACGATCCACCACTCGGTGGTGAAGTTCGTCTGACCTTGCTGCACCATCAGGCCCCACTCACTGGTGGGCTCGACGGCACCCAAGCCGAGGTAGGACAGGGCCGCAGCGGTCAAGATCACACCGCCGGCATCGAGCGAGAGCTGAACTGTTACCGGTGTCATCGAGTTGGGAAGGACGTGCCCGGCCACAATCCGCCAGGCCGGCAGTCCGAGACACCGGGCCGAGTCGATGTAGGCGCGATGGCGAATGGTGTTCGCCGCCGAGCAGGCCAGTCGGGCGTACCAGGGCCACCACGTTGCAGCTATGGCGATGATCGCTGTGCCAACCCCCGGCCGCAAGATGACCGCCAGCGCGAGCGAGAGCAGAAGCGCGGGAAAGGCGAGGAACACGTCCGTGACCCGCATGATGACGTCGCTCACCCAGCCCCCCGCGTATCCGGCGACGCAGCCGAGCACAGTGCCCACGGTTGCCGACAGGGCAAGGACGGCGGCGGCGATGAGCAACGATGTTCGGGCCCCAAACAGGACCCGGGTGAGGATGTCGCGGCCGACCGCATCCGTTCCCATCCAGTGGGCGCCGGACGGACCGAGCAGGGACTCCGCGGGGTGGGTGGCCGTGGTGCCGTCGCTCGGGTATGGCGCGATCAGCGGCGCCAGTGCTGCCGCGACGATGATGACCAGCAGGACGGTGCCCGCAACTGTCGTCGGCGGATCCTGGCGCAGCAGGCGACGCAGCCCTCTCACGCGCAGGGACGCCTGCCGGCGGTTCGTGGTGGTACTCATGACTTCCTTGTCCGAGGATCAATCGCGATCTGAGCCACGTCCACGGCCAGGTTCCCGAGAACGTAGACCAAGGCGATGACGAGGGTGACGCCGGCGATCGCCGGTGTGTCGACGGACCGGATCGCATCGGCGGTGTAGGTGCCGATGCCGGGCCAGTTGAAAATCGCCTCGACGAGCACACTATTGACGAGCGTGTAGGCGAAGACCAGCGCGAGCAACGTCAGCACCGGACCGATCGCGGGGCGCAACGAGAAGCGAAGGAGGATCTCCAGTGGTCGGAAGCCGAGCGCTCGCTCCATTCGTGCGTGGTCTTGCTGGCTCTCCTCGATCAGCGCGGCGCGTGTCATCTGAGCTACCACGCCGATCGGATATGCGGCGACAACCAGTGCCGGCAAGACGAGGTGGTGCAGCGTGCTGAACAGGATCGGCCAGTTCCCCGTGATCAGCGCGTCCACTGCAGTGATGTTGGTGTAGATGGTCAACGGCGAGGTGGAGTCGAGCGAGCGGTCGTACTCTCCTGCGACCGGAAACCAGCCGAGTCGCGTCGACAGCAGGAGCTGCATCGCCAGGGCAAGCCAGAACACCGGTACAGAGACCAGCAGCATGGATCCGGTCCTGACCGCCAGGTCGGTCCGCCGCTTGGCGAACCGGGCAGCGGTCACCCCGAGCGGTAGCCCGATCAGGACCGCGAGGATCATGGCCGAGCCAACGAGTTCCAATGACGCCGGCAACGCGCGCTTGAGGTCTTCGAGCACGGGCTGCCTGGTGTGCAGGCTAGTCCCGAGATCACCCTGAACGAGGCCAGTCAAGTAGTGCCACAGCTGAACAGGTAGTGGATCGTCGAGGCCGAGTCGCGCCCGAGCCGCGGCGAGCTGTTCTGGCGTGGCGCGGGCCCCGGCTGCCGTGACCGCCTCATCACCAGGCAATTGCCGCGCGATGATGAACGTCAGACAGACGACGCCCGCGACAACCACGGCGGCGTGGGTGAGGCGTCTGAGTAGCACCTTTCCCAAGCCCGACGGCCGACGCCGGGCGGATCTCGCGGCCGCGGCGACAGTGGTTGTTGTGGTCACGATCGGTCACTTGATCCTGAGGTCGTGAACGAACACGACGTTGGGGTACGCAGGGTTGTCGACGTACCCGTCAACCTGAGCGCTGTACGCACGCTGGTAGTTGATGAGATACAGGGGGGTCACCGCGGCGTCGTCGACCACGATCCGCTTCTGGAGGTTCAGGTAGGTCTGGGCCGCCTGGTCGGGGGACGTCGCAGTCTCCTCCGGCACCTTCTTGATGGCCGCGTCCGCCTCAGGATCGTGGAGGTATGCCAGGTTGAAGTACGGCTTCTCCGCACTCTGGAAGAGGTTGACGAACCACGAGTACGGATCGGCATAGTCCGGGTACCAGTACATGACGAAGATGTCTTGACGCTTTGCGGGGTCACTACTCTTCGCGCGAGTCCACTGTGCGTCCCACTGCATCGGTCGCGCATCCAACTCGACACCCGCAGCCTTGAGCGCCGAACCCAGCAGCGTGACGTAGAGCGACTGGTCCTTGTCGCCTTGGGCGTAAGTCAGCTGCAGCCGCAGGGGCTTGTCGGAACCAAAGCCAGCTTCGGCTAGCAGCTTCTTGGCAGCCTCCGCGTCAGCTTGGACTCCAACCTTGCCCTCTCCGATCAGTCCAGGCGGAATGAGGCCATCGGCGGGCGCCGCAGCACCGTGCAGCGCGCTGATGATCGCGTCGGTGTCGGTGAGCATCTGCACAGCACGACGCACCCGCACGTCGGCCATCGGACCGGACTCCGTGTTGTAGAGGGCGAGCAGGTTCTGGAACGAGCTGGTCTCGCCGGTCTTGACGCCGTCAGTCTTTGCCGCCTGCTCGAAGATCTGCGGGGTGAGCCTGTCGACGAAGGACACGTCTCCACGCTGGAGCAGCTGCCACGCGGTCGTCACCTCCGGCGTGACCCGGAACTCGACGGCCTTGTACTGGTCGTCCTTCCAGCCACCCCAGTAGTCGTCATACGCCTTCAGCCGGAGTTCGGTCTCGGCGCCTGCCTTCCACGTGTCGACGGTGTACGGACCAGTGCCTGCGTCCTTCGCCTCCTTGAACCACGCCGCCAGATCGCCGCTGCCAGCAGCTTGGGTGTCGTAGATGTACGCGCCGTATCCGGAGGAAGCGACCAGATCGAGGGCCGCCGGATACTCCAGGCTGAACACCACAGTGGTCGGATCCGGGGTATCGATCTTGGTGACCGGGTCCCAGATGTAGGCGGCACCAGCGGCCAACTTCTTTGTCCGCTCGATCGCCTCCTTGACCGCCGTCGAGTCGAGCGCCCGCCCCGTGTGGAACTTGACGCCGTCACGCAGGGTGAAGGTCCAGGTCTTACCGTCATCGGACTTCGTCCACGAACTTGCCAGCGACGGCTCGACCTTCTTGGTGGTTGCGTCGTACTTCGTGAGCGATTCGTACAGATTGCCCATCGCAATGCTCTCGTTGGAGTAGGACACTGCCGGGTCCCACTCGGTCACGACGTTGAGGTGGAAGGCGTAGACGAACGTCTTGTCCGCGCTGCCACTGGGCGAGCGGGTCGTTCCCCCGCACCCTGCCAGAATGAGGGCCGCGGCTACGGCAGCGGCCATGAGGGGCCACAAGCGCTTCATGAGATCTCCAGATTCGATGATGTTGGGCGCGGGTGCAATGGGCTCAAGATCGGGCAAGAGGCCCGGCAGCCTTGACCGAGAGGCGAACTGAGGGTTTGGGCAGGTAGGACAGCGGCACTTCGGTGATCTCGACCACCTCGACCTGGTCCGGTGCTGCGCCGGCGTGAACTGCGCGACGGCGTGCAACATCGGACGCCTCTTCGATGGCCTCACGACGACCGTCTCCGGTGGGAATGATCGTCTCCCACCAGCCACTGGCCAGCGCAATGGCAGCTCCGACGGCGTTGGCCACCTGTCCGTGATCCGGTCGGACTACCTGAGCGGCACCCTCCAGGTCGTCGGGCACGAGGAAGGCACCGCCGCCCACGGCCACCAGACGGTTGTCGTGACGGCCGAGAGACACGGAATCGACAGCCTCAGCCAGGCGGCGGTCGGACGCTCGGAGGGCGGCTGCGAACAGCTCGCTGTCGACGTGAGATGGCAGGGCGCGTCCCGCGATCTCGGTGCGGCCGGCTGCCACGGCAGCATCGGTCAGCGTCGCGGTGTCGCCTCCGAAGACGAGGCCACGCTCCCGGATTCGATAACCGACTGACTGGGGGCCCACGACCGGCGCCTGCGCCGCTCCGGAGATCATGGTTCCGCCGCCGATGGCCACGGCAAGGACGTCAGGCATCCGGAAGTTGGTCGTGACGCCACCGATGTCTGCAGCCAAGGCCGACTCGCGGGGAAAGCCCTGTTTGAGGACGCCGAAGTCGCTCGAGGTCCCACCGACGTCGACGACGATGGCCTCGTCGAGCCCCGACAGGTACGCCGCCCCGCGGATAGAGTTCGCCGGTCCGGAGCCGATCGTCAGAACCGGATAGCGCTCGGCGTGGTCGACGGCCATCAAGGTGCCATCGTTCTGTGCGAAGTAGCAGGTGACGTCGAGCCCGTGCTCGGCAAGGGCGCGCGCGAGCGATTGAGTCACATCACTGGCGACGGCGTACAGCGAAGCGTTGAGAACGGCAGCGTTCTCTCGTTCGATCAAGCCGAGACTGCCGAGCTCGTGGCTCATGGTCACAGGGATGTCGGCGCCCAGGACCTTGGCTGCGATTTCTGCTGTCTCGAGCTCCTGGTCACGGAACGCCGGGCTGAACATGCCGGTGACAGCGACTGCGTCCACCTTGCCGCCGACGGATTCGAGGAAGGCGGCGACGGCGGCCTTGTCGAATGGGGCGAGGGGGTGTCCGTCGACGAGGTAGCCGCCGTGCACCACGGTCGCGGCAGGGCAGGCCACCGAGCGCAGATCCGCGGGCCATCCAGTGAGGGGCGGAATGGCAGTTGTGGCCGGCGCACCGATGCGAATGGCAGCCACGCGTCCGAGGCCGCGTCGCTCGAGAATCGCGTTCGTAGCGTGCGTCGTCCCGAGCATGACGCGGCGTACGTGACGGGCTCGATCGCCGATGTCGGAGAGCACGGCCGCAATCGCGGCGTGGATGCCGGAGGAGACGTCCGTGGTGGTGGGTGCCTTGGTCCAGGCAAGGATCTTGTCATTGGGGTCGAGGACGACGGCGTCAGTGTTCGTGCCGCCGACGTCAATGCCGATCCGGAGGTCGTCAGACAACGGAGGATCCAATCTTCTCAACGGGGACGTAGTCGATGGCGTAGCCGAAAGCCCTAGGGCCGGCGATGGTCAGTCCGCGATCGGTTCGCCACAAGGGATGGCACGGCCAGGCGAGCACGCTCACACGTTGCCCGTACCGCAGAGACTCCGTGGAGATCGCCGAAGCAGTCTGGGTGTCCACCACCGAGATCAGGTCAGGGACGCTTGCGAGGACCTCGCCGTCTTCGAATACGGCCAGGTTCTCGTTCTGGATCTCGACTCGCGTCAGTCGACCAGCTCCCCCGATCTCCTCGACAACGACCGAGCCGCGGACGAATCCTCCGCCGGTACGGCGCTCGATGTCGACGATCTTGCCGCTGATGAGGACGCGCGCGTCGAGCTCGCTTCGCAGAGCCTCGAGCGGGTCTGCTGCGCCGACAGTCGACTGACCGAGGTGAACTGCATGGCTGACACTGCCTTCGATGACAGCGCCCCTGGCCTGCTCGGCGGTGAGGATGTAATCGGCCATCAGCGCCGAGGCGCCGCCGGCAACGCAAGCGGCTCGGGCGATTCGTTCGGACCAGTCACCGTCGATCGGCTGAATAGTCGTCACGTTTCCTGCGAGATCAGCGACAATCACGACGTTCACCGGCAGCCCGGCGACGTTCATCGAGACCATCTGCACCTCCGGGAAGGCGCGGCCCATCCCATCGGCATCGACGATCGGTAGCCCGAGCAAGGAGGCCCACAACAAGGGCTCCACGCCGTTCGAGCCGCCGATCTCCGACGACATCACCGCTGAGAGCGGCCCGCCCATGAACCGCTCGGCAGCCTCGCGGAGTCGGTGCACCTCGGACTGACCGGGCAGCATCTCGACGCTGACGGTCGGGGCACCGATGCCCGACAGCGGGGCGATCAGCGCATCGTTGGGCAGGTCGGAGAGCTGGACGATGGGCACCGGACCGCGGGTACGGATGGCGTGAGCCGCGGCAATCAACGGGGCAGCGACGTCTCCACCTCCGCCGGTGCCGAGAACGGCGCACCCCCGGCCCAACGCATCGAGTGTCTCCAGGTCGATCTCGTGAACTCGTTGCATGGCGTCGATTCTTGAAGTGACTGACCTCACTAGCAATGTGGCACCATCATAGGAATCAGGTGTGCCTTGTCGCGACATCACAGTTTGGCCCACAATTGGTCGGTGACTACTCCGCAGGATCTGGCTGACGCCCACCATCTGCAGATCAGTTGGCTCGCGGGGCACGGGCCAGGCCGATCCATTACTGGCGTGCGCGCCGTCGAACGACTCACCGACGTTGCCGATCAGCAGAGCGGTCGTGTCGTCGTGCTGACCACCAGTTCGGTCGAGCGTGCCTCGCCCTACGAGCTGGACATTGCCGCAAAGCTCGCGAGCTCCCAGGAATGCGCTGCGCTGCTGTTCGTTGGCGACATCGACGTTCCCGCGACCTGCCGCAAGCTCGCCGAACGCAGCGGGCTCGTCCTCCTGGCGACGCCCGCTACGTCTGACATAGCGCGCCTGATCATCAGGATTGACAGACTCGTGACAACGACCGCCGCCGTAGTTCTCGAGCGGCTCGCTGCTGCACAGGCAGCCGTCTCCGACCCCACGGCAAGCGCCGCCGAACTCCTTGAACGTGCACAGGATGCACTTGGGGTCCCGCTCGAGTTTGAGGCCTGCGACAGCGATTCCGAACTGGACGGTTCGACGGGGGCAGTGACGATCGGCGAACAGGTCGTTGGCTTCGTGCGCGCGCCGAATGACGAGGGAGTGCAACTTGCGCTTCCAGCTCTGTGCGTCGCCTTGTCTCGTGCGAAGCAGCGGGAACTGGCGCATCTCTTCGCGGAGACACGCACGCGTGCAGAGCTGGTCAGCCAGGTGGCATTCGCCGAACCCAGCCTCCTGCCGTCTCTCGTGGAACAGGCGCGACGAGTTGGCTTCCGAGCGGACGGCCACCACTGCGCTGCGTGGCTCGACTTCGGCGAGTTGAATGCAGAGGATGCCGAAATCTTGGCGCGCCGACGCCGACTACTGGGCCGCGTCGAACTTGCAGGACTGCAACGGTTCGTTGACTTGGCCGGCGTCTGGCATCTCGTCCCGGTTGCGGGAAACCTGCTTGTTGTTGGCAACTCGCCCACTCGACCTGAGCACCTGGTGGCTGACCTTCGCCGAGGGTTGGAGCAGTTGCTGAGGGCGGTTTCGACCGAGCCGGGCATCGAAGTCTATGTCGGCATTGGCGGTCCGTGGCAAGGAGTCGAAGGACTTCGCTCGGCTGTCACGGAAGCGCGGGTGGCGTCTCGCATCGCCCACGACAAGAACCGAGTCGGCGACCCGGTCACGTTCGACGGCACCGGCGTCCGGCGCGTCCTGGCAGAGATCGCGGCGTCCTCGACCAGTCGGCGCATCCTCGACGAAGTGCTCGCCCCGTTGGATGCAGCCGGTCCTGACCGGGCTGCGCAGGGGATTGAGACCCTGTTGGCGTACCTCGACGAACAATGCTCGCCCACGAGGAGCGCCGCTCGGCTTCATCTACACCCCAACGCTGTCACGTACCGTATCCGGCGGCTGGTGCCCATGCTCGGATTGGACTTGGACAACGCCGACGATCGCTTTGCATTGCATCTGGCTTGTCGCGTCAGGACGTCGGGCTAGTTCGACCCTCCAGCGTGCGCCCGCGAGCGTTCCCGCAGTGACGCCGGACACTCGCGGCCGCGGGGTGGTCCCGCGAAACACAACTCCGACCTCCCCCGCGTCCGGTCCGGGCGGCGTAAGGAACGACGACGGGGCGACGTCAAGGAGGAAGAAGGATGCCACGCCAGGCGCCCTTTGCCAGACGGGGATCGGAGGTCCGTTCACCGTTAACAGGATGATCGGCCGTTGCCCCGAACCGCAGTCGATCTCCGTCTGGCGCCGTCCAGCTTCCGGACCCAGATGACCGCGGCGCAGCAACACCGGACCCGCCAAGTGACAGCGAGGCGTAATGACAAGGTTCCCCACGATTCCAAAACCTGTCGACGACCTTGGGCCGGCGTCTTGGGTAGCACGCGAGTTGACCGGATTCGGAGCAATCGTCAGGAACTTGGTTCCCCATCGGTCGTTCGAGCGATTCGCGCGGATTCTTCATCGACCGGACCACGGCCAGCCCGATCAACTGTCGCCGCCATCGTGGGCCGCGGTGGCCGCACGGAACGACACCCAGGTCCATCCGCAGTGCGAGTTCGCCGCGATCGCTCGCACCGAGCTGAGAGATCACACTCGCGGCGATGAGCCGCTCGAGGGCACTTTGGATCAGATGACTCTCCCTATCCTCCGCGACATCCTGACCAGCCACACGTCCACCCCAAACGCGTGTTGGTGTGCGCTGTGGGACGGCTACGGACACCAACCCAGCGCGTGGCGGCAGTCGCCGACCTTCCACCTGCCCGGCCGGGATTACTGGCTGTTCGCGGAGCCGCTGGCTCGAGTCGTTGAACTCTCATTGGACTTCGAGCATGCCGGCATCGCAGAAGCGGCCGCCGGCGGTCGACTGGCCATGACAAGTCTGACCGATTCGGATGCCGGAGGTGACGTGATTGACCAGACTCGGCTCGCGGCTCGACTGAGGGCTTCGGGGGCAGTTCAGTCCCCGAACCTCTGGTGGCCAGCAGACAGACGGTGGTTTGTGGCCTCTGAGATCGACCTGGACTCGACGATAGTCGCGGGCGGAGCAGACCTCGTTGCGGGGCTCTTGGATACAGCAACCCTGGAAGTTGTGGAAGTCCATCCAGACACATCTCTTCTCGACGGCTCTGACTGGTTGAACCGGCCGGAGCGCTGAGAACACCTCTGTTACGTGATCGCGGGCAACTGCCGACCTTGAGCAGGGCGACACTCGAGAGCACGGCGGGGCATCGCTGCGCGCGTGATGACCCTCGTGGCCTGTGACTACCACGCCGGCACAGTCGTGAGACAGATCGCGCTCAGGACCAGTCCTTGTCGCACCGAACTCGGGCGCCGGAGGAAGGGAGCGCCAGAAACGAGGGGAACCGACGCCGTAAGCGGTTGTTGTTCGGGCAGCGCAGCCCTTGCGAGCGGCGAGCGATGTTCATTCGAACCAAGCGAGAACGGGTCGGCGCGTCAATGCAAGGACCCCACGAAAATTGGCCTGTAAGGAAGAAGCCCTGACGTTCGTCAGTGTCCATAGACCGTTGGACTGGCAACGCAGCCCAGGCTCGGTCGCACGCCGCTTCGTCAAACGGAGCGTGCGTGCCTATCAGTGTCACAGTTCTGTCCCCACAATCAGGCTGAGGCACAGGTGGCGGTCACTGGCAACGGGTCTGGTGGCCGCCACCGTCGAGCGCCGGCCGGATAGCTCCGACCAGACGCCCACTCTTCGGCCATAAGCTCTTGACGCTCAGCTCCGTACGCCAAAAGCATCGAGATCGATAACTCCGAACGTCTCACCTTCGGCACCCGTCAGGATCGCCTTACGTCCAAAGGGACCGTCGTGCGGCGCCATCACCACGGCCCCGCCACCTGACACCGCCTTCTCGACCGCGTCGTCGCACGACTCGACAGCGAACCATGTCAACCACGCGGATCGCGCATGAACCGGCCATATGGAGGCTGCCGTCATACCGCCCACGCCGTGACCATCACGCCGCCTCATGACGAAGTAGGTGAGGCCTGCCGTACTCATGTCGTCGTACGCGTACCCGAATACCGCTGCGTAGAACACATGCGCGGCCTCAAAGTCCTGCGAGTGCAGTTCGTTCCACGCATAAGCCCCAGGCTCGCTGTAGATCCCTGCCCCAATGTGGCTATCGGCCCGCCAGACACCGAACGTCGAGTGATCAGGTGCGCTAGCGAAGAACATTCGACCCAAGTCGAGGATATCGAACGGTTCCATCAGCAATGCGCCGCCAGCCAACCTCACCGCATCTGCGGTCGCATCCGCATCGTTCGACGCGAAGTAGGTCGACCAGTGGGCCGGCAGTCCGGTGACGGGACTTGGCCCTATCCCGGCCGCCAGGCGCTCGTTCTTGAATGCGAGCAAGTAGTCGCCTCTCCTCCTCGCTGGAGTCATGAAACGTCCAGCCGAACAAGTCACCGTAGAACGCGGCCGCCGCGTGCGGATCGCCCGCGGACAGGTGAACCCAGTTGGGCGTACCTGGCGGCCAAGGTTCGTCTCTCGTCGGCACGGGTCTCCTCACCAGACAACATCAGTCACTGAGGCGGGCGTATTGCCAAGTAGACGAGCCGGCGGAACGTCGCTTACGGGAGCATTCGGCACCGGCAACTGTTGGCCAGCGGCTGATCAATCAGAAGCGAAGCCCGTCGCCAAGTCTCTTTCAGATTCGTTAGGCCCCCAACCGATGCTCAGGCGTTCCTGCGACGCCAGACCGCCCGGCACCGTGTATCCAAACCGACGCATCAGATCACCCTCAGCGCCCGAGATCACCTCGGCCAGCTCGAGCGTCATAGGATCCGTCGCGCTGGCCTCACGCTGGTTCACCTGTGGCGTTGCCCCGAGGGCCTCCTCATCGAAGGGGATGTCTGCCCGCCGCAGCACGGTGGCCAAATCCGCGCAGAGAGATTCCTGCCGTCCGACGAAGTGGACACCTTGGAACCATCGGCCAGCAAATCCTTCAGCCGTTCTCGTGACGAATCCTTCTGGCCAGTAGTCAAGGCAGTTAAGTACGGTTCGCTCAAATCCTGGGTCGGCCAAATGCTGCGCATCTGATGAGGCAGGGAAGATTCCCGAACGCCTCCAGTAGAGCCAGGCCGAGACGTACCAATCGATTGGATTCCGCACAAAGGTCGCGATGAACGGATTCAGGTCGCCAACCAGATTGACTCCGTGTCGCAGGGTCCCGTGTTCGTGCCCGATCTCTTCCACGCTACCGTAGACCGCGTTCCTGCAGGCGCGCGCTACCCATTTCGAACCTGTCTTGGGCATGCGAAGAATCAGGCAGCGCTGTTCAATGAGAAGCATGTAATCCCTCCTCAGTACGCGAACGTGGTGCGGTCTGCCCACACCACCCAGTTGTCGCCATAGTGGCCATTGACCGGTCTGCTCTCCGGGTCGCAGGTGATGAGTCGGATCACTGCCCGCCCATCGCGCACGTCCCAGATCGTGTCATCGTGAGGTACGTCGGTCTTGGCCATCGAGGCTGACCGCCGAACAACGAAATCGACGGAATCGTTACTGGAGTAGCGGACGTGAACAGCGTCACCCGGTCGGGCTGCGGGCAGTTCGGCGAAGGTGTCGGGCCCGTCTCTTGTGTCGACGTGACCGACAATGATCGCGGCCCCTTCCTCCCCGGGCCGTGGCCATCCAGGCTCGTGGTACCAGCCTGCGATGCCCGCCGGCGGCGCAAGTACGCCGCTGGGGTCGAGCACGACGGGCAAGACCGGAGCATCGACGAGGACTTCGCGGCTGTCATGTCGAACGACGGTCACAGCGACAGGGCGCCCCCTTGGGAGCCGCTCTGTCTGCACCGAGCTGCCGTCCGGGATCGGCATTGCATCCACGCGGGGCCAAGGGAGAATTGATTGGCCGCCATCCTCGATCGGCTCATTGGAACTGCAGGCGAGCATGAGGGTTGCCGCCAGTAACAGGAGTAGCCGCAAGAAGCCGCGGCCGCACGCGTGCATCATCTCAGCTGAGGACCGAGGAGCCAGCCGACCAGGGCCCATCGTGTCCCTCTTGTTACTGGCGTGACTCGGTGTACGACTGTCGAAGGAAAGACCACGACACTTCCGCGGGCCGCGAGCTCTGGAGACGTAATGACTTTGCCGTGTGGGGTTGCGACCTCGAACCGCCCCCCGTCATAGTCGTCCGGGTCTGACAGGTTGATGGTGACGCTGAGCTTGCGTTCTGCTGGAACCGGCCCGAACGGCGTATTCGATGATGCGGGCTCTCTCAGCACATCGCTGTGCCAGTCGAAGTGACCGCCTTGCTCGTAACGGAGCAGTGAGAACGGCGACTCGAGCTGATTGACGTCGAAGTTCCATATCTCCTGATTGGCGAGATCTGCGTACCGCACGATCAACGATGAGGCCCAGTTGCCGCCGTCCAGTCCGACAGTCAGCGTCTTGCGAATGTTGTGATCAAGGCGCCCACCCTCGCGGTCGCGGTCGACGACGGTCCCTTCGAAGGCCTCGACTCCGGTCGCCTCAGCGATGACTGCCTCGCAGACATCCGCAGGTACGACGCCGCTCCAGACCCGTGAGAATATCTCTCGAGGACTGGGCATGACTTGAGTCATCGGCGGCCGCTCTTTCGGCGCTGCCGCGAAAGCCCGATCCAGGCTGCGACGCCTGCTGCGAGCCCCGCTACACCCGCCGTGCCTACCTGTGCGGCGACGTCTCCCTCATTGTCGCGTTCCTCCGCGGGGCCCATGCCAGTCTGCACCTCAGCGGGACGCTCGCTCGGTTCGGACTTGCCGACCTCAGGCAGCGCTGGATCGGCCTTTGGCGTCGCCACCGGCGGCTTTGCCGTCTCCGATGGACTAGAAGTCGCGGCGGGCGACGCCGGCAGGGTGGTCGACGGCGAACTCGACGGGGACGCCGGCGGTTGCGGCGGATGCGGTGTCGGTGACGCGCTAGCAGAGGGGCTCGCCGTCGGCGACGCCGGAGGAGTCGGCGGCAGCGGCGCTGGCGGGCTGGCCAACATCGAAGCGCTCCCCAAGCGCGCCGCGTCATGGTGTCCGAAGACATCGCCCATCGGAAGCTCGAAAGCTAGTCGAGGTTCTCCGACGGCCTGTGCCTGGGTGGGACCGGGTTCGGCTGCGACTGCTTGCGTGCCGAGCGGCACCGATAGAGCCACCAGGCCAGCTGCTGTGATGACGTACCCAACCCTGTTGCTGCCCATGCCACGCCCTTCGGTTGCCCGGTTGACTCAATGTCGTCTTCATCGCTCAGACGTGCAGAGAGCCGTCGATCTTACGGCGCAGCCCGGCCATCGAATGGCGCCGACGTTCTTTCGCCGCGCCTGCGCTTACACACCGGCGACGGCGACTCACGGAGAACACCTTCCGCGGCCGGAGTACGCGAATGCGGCTCGGTCCCAAGCCGACAACGGCAACGGACCACGCCGCACAACGGGCGACATGACGTCGCCTTCGTACCGAGGCGAGTGCCTTATGCCGAGCGCGTGGCCCAACTCGTGCTCAATTACCGTGCTGAGGCGTTCCGAACCCGCCTTCGCAACGTCGATATCCGAATCGGCACGCCACAGCTCGCCCCCCAATGAGAACAAGCTGGTCTCACCAAGTGTGTAGCGAGCGCGAAGAGCATGGGCACGGACGCGGATACCTCGGCCATCTGGAAGTGGCTCCGCCTGAATGTGGAGCGGCAAACCACTGGCCCTTCTGACATGGGCCACCGCCGCCCGGGTCGCACGCCAGATGGTTGTGCCGCCGACTACCCGGACTGGCACGATCCGGCATCGCGACCAGCGAAAGCGACCTAAGAGGTAGGCACGGTCGAGGTCCGGTACGCCTCGCCACAAGATCAAGTCATTCCTGTCTCCAGCCTGGACGTCATGGGCGACAGCCGACAGAGACTGTGTGGATCCGGGCCGCGCCCTCGCTGTGGCCGGCGCGGTCGCCAAGCCAATCGCGAGGGCAATGAGAAGTAGTGGTGCGCCAACGCGCCGAAGACAGGACATCGTTTGCTTTCCTCAAGCTAGTCTGGACCGAGCCGGGTGATGTCGATTCGGCAGCAGGGCCAGTCGTCCGCGCCACGGGGCTAGGGTGGACATCCGCCCACTAGAACGTCCGTCAGTCGAAGCGCGCCCGACAAGGGCTCGAACAGGAAATGCTCGCCGTCAGCCATGCGACAACGGCGGCGCTTGCCCGCGCTCCTTCGACATCGGATATGAGACGCGGGCCATCGAGTGATCATTACTGGAGTCGACCCACGTCGGCCTTGTGCCGGCGCTGCACTTCGGGCGTGACACAACGACCGCTGTCGGATGCGGTTCGCCGGAGCGATGCCGCTGCGCAGCGCCGCTCTACTGGAGCGTGTCACGCACATCTTCGTCCGGCTCCGGTCCCGTCTCCTCGGCAAACCGTCCCTTCCGTGACGCGGACGTCAAGGCACAGGTGACAACTGCCGCTAGGCACAACCACGAGACAATGGCAACCAGCCACATTGTCATCACAGATATCGCAGTCTCCTAAGGTGTCAAGCGAACGGAACGGAGCCAGCCAGTCAGGACCCGAGCCCGGCGTGGATTCGCGCAGTCTCCCTGCAGGAAGACGTGCAGGACGCCAAGGAGATTACGAATCACTCGCGCCGCGTTGCGGCCTATCGGCAGTTCGCAGGCCGTTTGCGCACTGCCGTCATCGAGCTCCCTTGAGCTCGCAGGATCGGCATGCGAGCGAGCTCATCACCTGGATCCGACTTCCTACCGACTGTCATCCGAGGCCTGTGGAACGTCGCGAGTACGCGACGATGCCGGCTCCCCCAGAGCGCGTGGCTCGCAGCATGCTGTCACCAGATCTTCTGAAGCTGGTGGTTGCCCTCCCACAGCGCAGGTCGACACTCCAAGGTGGCAACGAAAGCCGAGGCAAACCGCCACCTGGTCGCAAACAGCCTTACCGGTTTGACGCCCACGGCACCGTCGCGCCGAGGCGGTTCGACGACGAACTCGACGCTATCCGTCGTCGTCGATCCGGCCACCTCTTCCGGCTGCGAATCACGTCGCCGGTGGCCGTTCAATGACTACCGGAAGAGTTCAAGCCGCCGGTACGTCAGGCGATTTCCAGAACATGGACCGTACGCTCGACGGCGCTGATCACGTAGACGATCCTGTAGCCGCCACACGCAGTTTGCCAGGCTGGATCAGAGGCGCTGAGAACCCGCGCCCCGTGGCGTTGGGGCGCCAATGCCAAGTCCCCGAAGATGAAGGCACATATGACCCGACCATCTTCATGGTTCATCGCGCGGAGTGATTCCGTGGCGTCAGCAGTGAGGTAGGTGGTGTAGCCCGCATCGCGTCCGCGCTCTACAAACATCGCGGTGGCCTCCTGGCGCACGTCTGAGCGCTTGGACGTCGAGGACGGGCAGGCGCCCGACTCGAAGCTAGGCCCAGCACCCCGGACCGCGTCTGACATGAGTACCGCCGCAGTCGGGCGCTGCAGCACGACGGCAACCGCCACCACCAACAGGGCGATCCCCAGCACGAGTCCAGTCATGTGGAAAGGACGTCGCCACTGGCGGGAAACTTACGAGAGTCAGGGCCGCATTCTTGAATCGCACACAGGTCATTGCGGCGTCGCAGTGGCCTGTCGACGTGGGTGCACGTGGTGACCTAGCGGCCGGACTGTCGACACGCCGCGGCGCGACGGAGGGGGCCAACCCTAGGAGCATGTCGGGCCGGCATGCCCCGACCTTCTCGATGTCCATCATCCACGCGCGGCCGCCCGCGCCGAAGTCCACGAGCCGTTTGCGCGCAGAGGAGATGAAGCCCGCAGATCAGGCCTCCACTTGCTCCAGCCCAAGC
This sequence comes from Nocardioides kongjuensis, assembly GCF_013409625.1. NCBI lineage: Bacteria > Bacillati > Actinomycetota > Actinomycetes > Propionibacteriales > Nocardioidaceae > Nocardioides > Nocardioides kongjuensis. The sequence goes on along the minus strand of NZ_JACCBF010000001.1, from coordinate 4,497,728 downwards.
CGGCCCATCAAGCGATGGCGTGGCGCAAGTGCCGACTGGGCTACGAAGGAGAAGGACTGAGCAGTGGAGCGACCGTGATGCAGAGGCGATCTTCTTCTGCCAGTTGCTCGTTGGTCTGGATCTCAACCTCCGCAGCACAAGCAGCGGCGATGGCGTCAGGAAAGGGGCCAACGAACTGGGTCGTCAGCGAACTCCTCAGGATCACGATGTGCAGATGATCCAACTGAGCGACCTCGTCGGCCACAAGGATCTCTACCAGCCGTGCCATGCCGCTCTCGAAGGCCGCTGGATCGAGGGCGTCCTGGGGATTCGGCGGGCGGAGCTCTCCTCGCCGTTCAAGGTGCCCGGGGTCGTCTGCATTGGGCGGCGTCATACACGAATGACGCTTGGGACCAGCGATTTCTAACACCGATCGCCGGAAAATTCGGTCGTGGTCGTTTGCGGCCTCTAGAAGCTGCCCAGCGGATCCACAGGCTGACGCTCCCCTAAGGGGATGCGACTGACACGAGGTGGCCGAAGACGACCGAGCGGTTGTCGGTGTGGAAGATCTCCGAGCACGTGAGCAGGGTGATCAGGTGGTCCCCCGCGTCGGCCGGCGGCTGGGTGCCGCCGTGAGGGTTCACCGGCTTCGGGTCGAGGACCCAGGTCTGGGTGAACGGGATGACCAGGTCCTGGCCGCCGGTGTCGAGGACGTAGGTGTACGTCGCAGCGCGGGTCTCGACCACCACCTCGTCGCCGGGCTCCAGCGAGGGCAGCTCGGCGAAGGGCTCGCCGTGGGTGACCCGGTGCCCGGCGAGGACGTAGTTGCCGGCAGCACCCGCGTCCGCGGTGTCGGCCATGTGGCCCACCCCCGCAGCGAGCACCTCCTGGCTCGAGCCCTCGAGCACGGGCACCGCGTAGTCCTTGCCGAACTTCGGGATGTGCACGATGGCGGTGGCATTGCCGAAGTCGGTGCGGACGACGTCCTGGCCGTCGCCCCAGCCGGACTGGAGCGCACGGCGTACGTCGTCCTGCCGCTGGCCCGACTGCCAGTTGGTGCCCCAGAACTGCCACGCCACCCAGCCGAGCACGGCGAGGCCGGCGAGGATCAACCCGATACCGAAGCTCACGCCGGTGCGGCGCAGCGTGGAGACTGGATGCGAGCGACTCTTCATCAGCGTCTCAATTCGTTAGAACAATAGGACAGCGAGGCAGGCTACGCGCCCCAGAGGAGCCGCTCCCGACACGAGTCCCATCCGGAGACGGGGAGATAGTTGGCGTGCATCGCATCAGAGGCGCCTGATCTCAGGCCATCTTGAGACTGCTGGCCAACCCTGTTGCCCACAGCCCTGGGCGAACTGGAGCTGTGCTGCGGAAAGCATCGACACCTGTGGTCCGCGCACCAAGCCAGGCCGGACAACAGACCCGCAGGCGTCATCGGTCCGCACGCTCCAAGCGCTCCTAATGGGGTAAGTGCTGCGCGCCCACGTGCGTCTCTTTAGCACGGGATACGTACGAAGGGGGACTCGGATGCCTCACCGCAGACGTTCAGATGGCGCCACCGACGAATCGGAAGTGTGCGCGGGATGCACTGTCGGGCCGACGCAGTACCTCGTGGCTTGCATTGACACGCACACCGGCTCTCGCTCATTTTCTGGGCCGTACTCGACAAGGTGCGGCGCAGAGGCCGCTGCGCTCTATGAGCAACAGTTGGGGGATCCGTCGGGGCTTCGCCTCCAATTCCTCCCTCTTCCGCTCTACCCGTCTCTGGTCAGCTTGGGCGATGACCCTGGTTCGTAGGGCATCGATGTCATGCCCATGATCCAGAGGTCACTAATGGCGGTCGTCGCTTCAGCAATCTGTTGAGGCGTGGGATCCCTGACAGCCTCGCTGAGGAGCTCGAATGAGGCGGCCACGACACCCCGAGCTACCAACGGTCGCACTGCGGACAGTTCGGGATCGAGTCGACGTATCCATCGTGCTGCAAGGCCGAACGCTTCTTCGACAGCGCGCATGGTGGACGCGCGCCGGTCAAGCCCACGATCACCCAAGGCGTAGATCTCCAGCAGCCACGCACGGGCCGCGAGGGGACGTTCGGTCAGCCACCCGACCAACAGCTTCGTGCTCGATTCGACAGCAGCCAATGGATGGCTCGCCAGAGAGCTCACTTCGATCAACTGAGCCAGGAAGGCCTCGCCGAAAGAATCGTAAGCCTGCAAGAACGCGTCTTCCTTGTTGGTGAACTGCTCGTAGAAGGCCGTCCGAGACACGTGCGCCTCGGAGGTGATCCGCTCAACCTTCAACGTGGCGTATCCGCACTGACCCACCGCGTTGAGCGTCGCCGTCAATAGCCGAGCGCGCTGCGACGCAAGTACCTCTTCCCGCGTCAAACTGTGCGGGCCTTTGGGCAATGCTGCCGAGTTCAACTCTTGACCAGTCACGTACGCGAGCGTACCTTGCAGTGAAGTACGGAACTGTACCGTTCTTGGGAGGGAACGTGAACGCAACGAGATCGCCCGAGCTTCATGACAACTGCCGCCAGGACCTCCGCGCCCGCCTGATACGAGAACGCGGCCGGCACACGGCCACGGGCTCCATGGTTAGGCAGGCCACTCGACGAGGTCCGGCACTTCTCTTGGCGGTTTCAGCAACCGCCTGCGGCGCCAGTACGCCGCCCCGAACAGAGGCAGACGCACAGGGGGACGTCACCACGTCCACCCATTCACCACTTGCGCCAGGTCACACGGCCCGCAAGATCGACACCGCCGACCCAGCCGCATTGCCCGTCGCCTTGACTCCGCGCCCGCCCAGCCAGGGCCGAAAGGTCCGCTACCGGTTCGTACGTGTGAATGTGCCACTCCGCGCCGATCCCGCGCAACTCCAAGCGGCGCTCGACGAATGTCGAGGCGCCGTTGCGACACGGCACGCTGGTGGCCAACTTGTTTCCCAGCATGATTACTGCAGCAACCGATGGGTGCTGAGGCTCAGGGTCGGCCAGATCGTGCACTTCACCGGACAGGTCACGGGGACTTTTCGGGTTACGCGAGCCGTCATACGGCGCCGCGGCTCCGGCACGTTTGCCGACCTGACGCGATGGGTCGGCGGCGATATCCAAGCCGGTATGTGCACGGGTCGGGCATACGCACGGTGGCTGGGCATGGTTCGAATCGACCAACGACTCGCTGGTGGCCTTGTTGCAAGATCCCGCTCAGAGGACAGCAGCGGTCGTACTGAAGTCCGCGGTCCGTGACAGTTGCGGCTTCGTCGAGCTAAACCTACCCGCACACGCATTCGGGGCAAGAAGCCGAGCCAGGCGACTCAGGGCGCTGCCCGGCCAACAGGTCCTCACATCCCGTCTCGTCAATGCGCAGAAGTCCAGCCCGCGCTACTCTCCGCGGCGACCGACCAAGCCCTCCGCAGCCCCGACCAGGAGGATGGCCGCAACGACGCCCACCAAAGTGCCGACGACGTTGAGCTCCCAGACGCTGCCTGTGCCCACCCCACTTGCCACGGCGCCACCGATGACGGCGCCCAGCACCCCCAGGACGAACGTCCACCTCAGGTTCAAGCCCTGGCGGCCCGGGCGCATCCATCTCGCCAACAGGCCGATCACCATTCCCACGACCGCAAGTCCCAGAACTTCCACAACTCACCCTCTCCGCGGTTCGGCAAACCCTACGCAGAAATGGACGCGACCGCACAGGGAGTCATTACGCGGTCTTGCGCACGCCGTCACCCTCGGAATCGGCGTACTGACTTGATGCCTCCGCTGGTCACCGCGACCGAACCGGACACGGCGTTGGCGGCGTCAGCGGGTGTGATCGTGAGTGCCAAGAGTTCCGTACGATTCGCGGTGGCTGAGATGGAGCAGGTTGCGTGGCTGCTTCCACCCCCTGAGCACCGCCACCTTGAGCCCCCGACCGCCAGGCCCAAGGAGTTTCCCACGTCAACGACGATGTCGATTCGTCTCTCAGATGACTGGATTGCAAGCGAGACCCGCACGGCTGTGACGTTGCCGGAAGTCGCTCTCGAGAGCCTCGGTTGGCTGACGGCCAACCGGGGCTGCGGCGCTGGGGCCGCCGTCGGAGTCGGCGTGGCGGCGGGCGCCACCGTAGGAGGCGGCGAGGGCGGCACCACCGACGGCGTCACGACGGGGACGACGGGGGGCGTCGGCGCTAATGAGTTCGGTGCTGCGGGCGAGGTTGTCGGCGTTGACGTGGCAACGGTGGTGGCGGTCTCGGCGGGCGGGTCGCCTGCGCGGAACACCAACGCGAGGATGGCCGCGAGAACACCAGTGGCAACCGTTCCGGCCACGAGCGCGGGCGTCTTCGACTTTGCCGCTGCGTGCCCCGACCCCTTGGACGTCTTGGAAAGCATCAGCCCTCCGGCGCCGACTGCCGGAACAAGAAGTGCGCCGAGGTTGGTGTTCAGCTCCCTCACGGTTTGCGCAGCTGCGGTACATGATCCGCAGCCATCGAGGTGTTCAAGGAGCTTTGCTTCCCGACGTGCCGGAAGGTCGCCACGGACGAACCGAGCAACATCAGCCAGGGGGCCCTGGCATTCCGGTCCGGGGGCCGCCTTGACGTGCACGGACAGGTAGGAGCGGCGCAATGCCTCTCTCGCACGATGCAGGAGGACGCCGACCGCGTTGGCGTTCGAGTCCATTCGTTCGGCGATCTCGGCGTACGGAAGCCCGACCACTTCCGCATACCACAACGCCGCACGGAACTGATCCGGCAGCTCGCTGAGTGCCGCCAACACCATGGCGTTCTCGGCACGGCCCTCCGCTCCGTCGGCGACAGGTTGATCTGGCGTTGCGTCATCGCCCACCAAGGCTTCGTTCTTGAGCCGCCGCAAGTTGTCGATGTGCATCCGCCTGATCGTCGTACTCAGGTAGGAGCCAAAGTTGTCGGTCGGTCCTTGGCCGCGATCAAACTGCCGAATTATCCGAATGAACGCCTCGTTGACGAGGTCGTCGCCTCGAGATGGGCCTGCGATGCTAGTCGCTAGGCGTGTGGCGGCCGCGCCGTGGCGCTTGAACAGCGTGCCTACAGCTTCCCGGTCCCCGTGCCGTGCTGCGTCGAGGAGTTCGGGTTCGCCTAGTTCAGACATCGTCCCCACCGTGCGACCGGCTGTTCACTTCGACGACGCCGTCCGGAATCGCATCCATCAGGCGTTCGATGATGCATTCGCGACCATGGGGCGTGGCTCTCCATAGTGCAGAAATCGCATCGTGCATCGTCCGATACGGACCAGCGCAAGTCTCGCGATCGACGATCGAGCCGGCGGCCGAGCGTTCCACGATGACGAATGGCCCGGCCAGAGCGGCAACATGCTCACGGCGAACCACCTCCATCAGGAGCCCAGCTGCATTCGAGGGAACGGCAAGTGTCTCCTCTGAACGGTGCACAGCCTCGTCGGCGCGCAGAGTGTTGTCGGGTGCGGCAACGACGCATCCGGGCCCGCGCCTCGATCGCTTTGATCTCGTCATGTCGTTCATCTCATCCAAGACTGGTCTCTCAGGGGGTCCGCACGCTGCCGAACTGCAGCCGGCGGCCACCACTCAGTAGACGAGACTCAATCCAGTCTACTTACTGCCGGGGCATTTCCGTGGGCCACTCCGGGCGCCTCTCACTCCTTCTTGAGGGGTTCGATGACGCGCTGTACGCACTGTGTGCCTTTGGGGGCCTTGTCGTAGATCGCTGCGAAGTCGATCGCTTGCGACTCCCCCGGCGCCAGTTGCACCTTCCTCGACTTGGCGCCGAGCACTTCCGAGGTCGCGGACTTGATCACCGAGTAGGTGACCTCGAAGGTCCGCTTCTTGTTGCCGCTGTTAGTCAGCGTCCCCTTGCCGGACCACACGCCGTTTGATGCCTCACAGGCGACATCGGCCAGGCTTGAGATCGCGCCTTTGAAGGTCGGTTCCACCGATGGCGCGACGATCGCGCTCGCCGAGTCGGATGCCTCATCGCCTCTCTTACCAGCCTTGCCGTCGGCTGCGTCCTTGCCATCATCGCCGCTTGAGCAGGCCATCAAGGCGGGCACCAGCATCGCGGTCACAACAGCCAGCTTCGTCCGGTTCATTCAACGTCTCCATCCTCGTTCGGGGCTCGGCAATGCGGCCAACGCATCTGATTCCAAGACCTTTGACAGGCGAGTGGGGTCCGGGGCGTGGTCACGTTTGTTCCCTATGGCTTGAACTACTCGCCGCGTCGACGACGGCCAGCGACCATCATCAGGGAGCCGGCAGCAAGCAGTCCCAGCCCTCCGGCGCCAGCCCACACGACCGCATTCGACAGGCCGGTATCCGGCAGCAGCGGACTCGACCATGTCACCGGCACATTCTCCTGGTCGCTGTCAGACGGCGGCTTGCAACCGCAGTCAGCCGGCGGATCGACCAAGACGATCGCCGTGTTCAAGACGAACCCAAGTTCTGCGTCCGCCCTCGTGATCACGTAGGGCTCGTCCGCTCTGCATTTCATCGATGCGCCGACGCTGAGCGTAGTTTGGGGGCAGGTGATCCCGATTCCCAAGCCCGCCAACATCTCGTCGTCAACGCGCACGTTGGTCAGCGTCGTGTTCCCGGTGTTCGTCACCTTGAAGGAGTAGTGAATGTAGTCGCCGATGTCAGTGCGGCCGTTTCCGTTGACGTCCTCAACTTTCGCCTTCTTGTCCAAGTCGATGGCGGGTGCGGGAACTGCAGGTGTCTCAGTCACATCATTCGGCGGAACGACCGGCGGGACCCCGGGCGGCACATCTGCGGTAGCCGACGCCCGGTTGAACACTCCACCAGCATCAACATCCGTCTGCGTCACGACATACGCTTCGTCTGCGGTGCACGTGGTCGACGCTCTGGGCGCGAGGGTCGTCGTGGCACAAGTGATTCCGATCCCAAGACGGCCCAACATCGGGTCATTCACAACTACGTTCGAGAGCGTGATGTTCCCGGTGTTCACGATCACGAAGCTGTACCAGATCTGATCACCCACGTCGGTCTTGCCGTTGCCGTTTACATCAACCACCCGCGACGTCTTGTCGAGACTCATAGACGGCAAGGCAGTACCCACCACTGTTACCGAGTCCGTCGCTGTCGCTGTGCTGCCCGACGGGTCAATGCCCGTCGCGGTCGCCGTGTTGTCCACATGCCCGGTATCCACATCCGCCTGGGTCACCAGATACGAACCCGACGTCGAACAAGCCACACTCGCGCCCGGGGCCAGCGAAGCCGCGCACGGGGAATCCAGAAGACCCAGTTTGGCGTCACTAATCGTCACCGGCGACAAGGTTGTGGTCCCCGTGTTGGTCGCGGTGAACGTGTACGTGATCACCTCACCAACCACCAGGTCGGACTTGTCAGCCACCTTCGTCAACGACAACCCACCAGCCTGGTCAGCCGGCGTGTCCGTGGTGTCCGGCGGCGAAACCACCGGCGGCCCCGACGGCGGCGTACCCGTCGCCGTCACCGAGTTGTGCACCACACCCGCATCCACATCCGCCTGCGTCACCGTGTACGCCACCGTCGTCGAACACGGCACATCGGTCGCACCCACCGACAACGACGCCACACACGCCGCATCCGTCAACCCCAGCTTCGCGTCCGTGACCGTCACCGGCGCCAACGTCACATTCCCCGTGTTGGTCACCGTGAACGAGTAGGTGATCACCTCACCCACATCCGCCAGACCATCACCATCACCATCGGCCAACGACGCCACCTTGTTCACCGACAACCCCGGCGAAGCGGTGCCCGGCACCTGCTCGGTCGCGTCCGGCGCATCCACCGGACCTGTCGGGGACGTACCGTCCGCATCCGCCACGTTCGTGACCTGCCCAGCATCCACATCGGCCTGGGTCACCGTGTACGTCGCGGTACACGCCAACGACTCACCCGGCAACAACGTCGCCGACCCATTCGTCGCCGCAACCCCGTTCACCGTGCAGCCACCGATCGGCGACATCACACCCGAACCCGTGAACGACCCCGCAACCTCGCTGATCGCGACATCGGTCAGAGTCGTGACACCCTCGTTGGTCGCGGTGAACGTGTACGTGATCACCTCACCAACCACCAGGTCGGACTTGTCAGCCACCTTCGTCAACGACAACCCACCAGCCTGGTCAGCCGGCGTGTCCGTGGTGTCCGGCGGCGAAACCACCGGCGGCCCCGACGGCGGCGTACCCGTCGCCGTCACCGAGTTGTGCACCACACCCGCATCCACATCCGCCTGCGTCACCGTGTACGCCACCGTCGTCGAACACGGCACATCGGTCGCACCCACCGACAACGACGCCACACACGCCGCATCCGTCAACCCCAGCTTCGCGTCCGTGACCGTCACCGGCGCCAACGTCACATTCCCCGTGTTGGTCACCGTGAACGAGTAGGTGATCACCTCACCCACATCCGCCAGACCATCACCATCACCATCGGCCAACGACGCCACCTTGTTCACCGACAACCCCGGCGAAGCGGTGCCCGGCACCTGCTCGGTCGCGTCCGGCGCATCCACCGGACCTGTCGGGGACGTACCGTCCGCATCCGCCACGTTCGTGACCTGCCCAGCATCCACATCGGCCTGGGTCACCGTGTACGTCGCGGTACACGCCAACGACTCACCCGGCAACAACGTCGCCGACCCATTCGTCGCCGCAACCCCGTTCACCGTGCAGCCACCGATCGGCGACATCACACCCGAACCCGTGAACGACCCCGCAACCTCGCTGATCGCGACATCGGTCAGAGTCGTGACACCCTCGTTGGTCGCGGTGAACGTGTACGTGATCACCTCACCAACCACCAGGTCGGACTTGTCAGCCACCTTCGTCAACGACAACCCACCAGCCTGGTCAGCCGGCGTGTCCGTGGTGTCCGGCGGCGAAACCACCGGCGGCCCCGACGGCGGCGTACCCGTCGCCGTCACCGAGTTGTGCACCACACCCGCATCCACATCCGCCTGCGTCACCGTGTACGCCACCGTCGTCGAACACGGCACATCGGTCGCACCCACCGACAACGACGCCACACACGCCGCATCCGTCAACCCCAGCTTCGCGTCCGTGACCGTCACCGGCGCCAACGTCACATTCCCCGTGTTGGTCACCGTGAACGAGTAGGTGATCACCTCACCCACATCCGCCAGACCATCACCATCACCATCGGCCAACGACGCCACCTTGTTCACCGACAACCCCGGCGAAGCGGTGCCCGGCACCTGCTCGGTCGCGTCCGGCGCATCCACCGGACCTGTCGGGGACGTACCGTCCGCATCCGCCACGTTCGTGACCTGCCCAGCATCCACATCGGCCTGGGTCACCGTGTACGTCGCGGTACACGCCAACGACTCACCCGGCAACAACGTCGCCGACCCATTCGTCGCCGCAACCCCGTTCACCGTGCAGCCACCGATCGGCGACATCACACCCGAACCCGTGAACGACCCCGCAACCTCGCTGATCGCGACATCGGTCAGAGTCGTGACACCCTCGTTGGTCGCGGTGAACGTGTACGTGATCACCTCACCAACCACCAGGTCGGACTTGTCAGCCACCTTCGTCAACGACAACCCACCAGCCTGGTCAGCCGGCGTGTCCGTGGTGTCCGGCGGCGAAACCACCGGCGGCCCCGACGGCGGCGTACCCGTCGCCGTCACCGAGTTGTGCACCACACCCGCATCCACATCCGCCTGCGTCACCGTGTACGCCACCGTCGTCGAACACGGCACATCGGTCGCACCCACCGACAACGACGCCACACACGCCGCATCCGTCAACCCCAGCTTCGCGTCCGTGACCGTCACCGGCGCCAACGTCACATTCCCCGTGTTGGTCACCGTGAACGAGTAGGTGATCACCTCACCCACATCCGCCAGACCATCACCATCACCATCGGCCAACGACGCCACCTTGTTCACCGACAACCCCGGCGAAGCGGTGCCCGGCACCTGCTCGGTCGCGTCCGGCGCATCCACCGGACCTGTCGGGGACGTACCGTCCGCATCCGCCACGTTCGTGACCTGCCCAGCATCCACATCGGCCTGGGTCACCGTGTACGTCGCGGTACACGCCAACGACTCACCCGGCAACAACGTCGCCGACCCATTCGTCGCCGCAACCCCGTTCACCGTGCAGCCACCGATCGGCGACATCACACCCGAACCCGTGAACGACCCCGCAACCTCGCTGATCGCGACATCGGTCAGAGTCGTGACACCCTCGTTGGTCGCGGTGAACGTGTACGTGATCACCTCACCAACCACCAGGTCGGACTTGTCAGCCACCTTCGTCAACGACAACCCACCAGCCTGGTCAGCCGGCGTGTCCGTGGTGTCCGGCGGCGAAACCACCGGCGGCCCCGACGGCGGCGTACCCGTCGCCGTCACCGAGTTGTGCACCACACCCGCATCCACATCCGCCTGCGTCACCGTGTACGCCACCGTCGTCGAACACGGCACATCGGTCGCACCCACCGACAACGACGCCACACACGCCGCATCCGTCAACCCCAGCTTCGCGTCCGTGACCGTCACCGGCGCCAACGTCACATTCCCCGTGTTGGTCACCGTGAACGAGTAGGTGATCACCTCACCCACATCCGCCAGACCATCACCATCACCATCGGCCAACGACGCCACCTTGTTCACCGACAACCCCGGCGAAGCGGTGCCCGGCACCTGCTCGGTCGCGTCCGGCGCATCCACCGGACCTGTCGGGGACGTACCGTCCGCATCCGCCACGTTCGTGACCTGCCCAGCATCCACATCGGCCTGGGTCACCGTGTACGTCGCGGTACACGCCAACGACTCACCCGGCAACAACGTCGCCGACCCATTCGTCGCCGCAACCCCGTTCACCGTGCAGCCACCGATCGGCGACATCACACCCGAACCCGTGAACGACCCCGCAACCTCGCTGATCGCGACATCGGTCAGAGTCGTGACACCCTCGTTGGTCGCGGTGAACGTGTACGTGATCACCTCACCAACCACCAGGTCGGACTTGTCAGCCACCTTCGTCAACGACAACCCACCAGCCTGGTCAGCCGGCGTGTCCGTGGTGTCCGGCGGCGAAACCACCGGCGGCCCCGACGGCGGCGTACCCGTCGCCGTCACCGAGTTGTGCACCACACCCGCATCCACATCCGCCTGCGTCACCGTGTACGCCACCGTCGTCGAACACGGCACATCGGTCGCACCCACCGACAACGACGCCACACACGCCGCATCCGTCAACCCCAGCTTCGCGTCCGTGACCGTCACCGGCGCCAACGTCACATTCCCCGTGTTGGTCACCGTGAACGAGTAGGTGATCACCTCACCCACATCCGCCAGACCATCACCATCACCATCGGCCAACGACGCCACCTTGTTCACCGACAACCCCGGCGAAGCGGTGCCCGGCACCTGCTCGGTCGCGTCCGGCGCATCCACCGGACCTGTCGGGGACGTACCGTCCGCATCCGCCACGTTCGTGACCTGCCCAGCATCCACATCGGCCTGGGTCACCGTGTACGTCGCGGTACACGCCAACGACTCACCCGGCAACAACGTCGCCGACCCATTCGTCGCCGCAACCCCGTTCACCGTGCAGCCACCGATCGGCGACATCACACCCGAACCCGTGAACGACCCCGCAACCTCGCTGATCGCGACATCGGTCAGAGTCGTGACACCCTCGTTGGTCGCGGTGAACGTGTACGTGATCACCTCACCAACCACCAGGTCGGACTTGTCAGCCACCTTCGTCAACGACAACCCACCAGCCTGGTCAGCCGGCGTGTCCGTGGTGTCCGGCGGCGAAACCACCGGCGGCCCCGACGGCGGCGTACCCGTCGCCGTCACCGAGTTGTGCACCACACCCGCATCCACATCCGCCTGCGTCACCGTGTACGCCACCGTCGTCGAACACGGCACATCGGTCGCACCCACCGACAACGACGCCACACACGCCGCATCCGTCAACCCCAGCTTCGCGTCCGTGACCGTCACCGGCGCCAACGTCACATTCCCCGTGTTGGTCACCGTGAACGAGTAGGTGATCACCTCACCCACATCCGCCAGACCATCACCATCACCATCGGCCAACGACGCCACCTTGTTCACCGACAACCCCGGCGAAGCGGTGCCCGGCACCTGCTCGGTCGCGTCCGGCGCATCCACCGGACCTGTCGGGGACGTACCGTCCGCATCCGCCACGTTCGTGACCTGCCCAGCATCCACATCGGCCTGGGTCACCGTGTACGTCGCGGTACACGCCAACGACTCACCCGGCAACAACGTCGCCGACCCATTCGTCGCCGCAACCCCGTTCACCGTGCAGCCACCGATCGGCGACATCACACCCGAACCCGTGAACGACCCCGCAACCTCGCTGATCGCGACATCGGTCAGAGTCGTGACACCCTCGTTGGTCGCGGTGAACGTGTACGTGATCACCTCACCAACCACCAGGTCGGACTTGTCAGCCACCTTCGTCAACGACAACCCACCAGCCTGGTCAGCCGGCGTGTCCGTGGTGTCCGGCGGCGAAACCACCGGCGGCCCCGACGGCGGCGTACCCGTCGCCGTCACCGAGTTGTGCACCACACCCGCATCCACATCCGCCTGCGTCACCGTGTACGCCACCGTCGTCGAACACGGCACATCGGTCGCACCCACCGACAACGACGCCACACACGCCGCATCCGTCAACCCCAGCTTCGCGTCCGTGACCGTCACCGGCGCCAACGTCACATTCCCCGTGTTGGTCACCGTGAACGAGTAGGTGATCACCTCACCCACATCCGCCAGACCATCACCATCACCATCGGCCAACGACGCCACCTTGTTCACCGACAACCCCGGCGAAGCGGTGCCCGGCACCTGCTCGGTCGCGTCCGGCGCATCCACCGGACCTGTCGGGGACGTACCGTCCGCATCCGCCACGTTCGTGACCTGCCCAGCATCCACATCGGCCTGGGTCACCGTGTACGTCGCGGTACACGCCAACGACTCACCCGGCAACAACGTCGCCGACCCATTCGTCGCCGCAACCCCGTTCACCGTGCAGCCACCGATCGGCGACATCACACCCGAACCCGTGAACGACCCCGCAACCTCGCTGATCGCGACATCGGTCAGAGTCGTGACACCCTCGTTGGTCGCGGTGAACGTGTACGTGATCACCTCACCAACCACCAGGTCGGACTTGTCAGCCACCTTCGTCAACGACAACCCACCAGCCTGGTCAGCCGGCGTGTCCGTGGTGTCCGGCGGCGAAACCACCGGCGGCCCCGACGGCGGCGTACCCGTCGCCGTCACCGAGTTGTGCACCACACCCGCATCCACATCCGCCTGCGTCACCGTGTACGCCACCGTCGTCGAACACGGCACATCGGTCGCACCCACCGACAACGACGCCACACACGCCGCATCCGTCAACCCCAGCTTCGCGTCCGTGACCGTCACCGGCGCCAACGTCACATTCCCCGTGTTGGTCACCGTGAACGAGTAGGTGATCACCTCACCCACATCCGCCAGACCATCACCATCACCATCGGCCAACGACGCCACCTTGTTCACCGACAACCCCGGCGACTGGATCGCCGCAGCGTCGGCCGTCGCAGTAGCCGACGCCGCAGGGCCACTTGGCGGCGTACCCGTGACGTCGGCCTTGTTGTGGACCGTGCCGTCGTCCAAGTCTTCTTGGCTGACCGTGTAGGTAGCCGCGCACGTCATCGTCTCGCCGGGCAGAAGTGTGGTCGGGTTGGTTGAAGCAGCATTGGAAGTGGTGCATCCGGCAATGGCCGTCAAGGCACCGCCGTCGCCCGTGAACGCAGTGACATCGTCGAGGATGCTCACGTCGGTGAGGGTTACGTTGCCCGTGTTGGTCGCCACGAACTGGTAGGTGATGACGTCGCCGGACGATTCGTAGGTTGTCGGGGTGGGGGTCTTCGTAAGCGTGATCTGGGGCGACGGGTTTGCGGGAACGGCCGCATTTGCGTCGTCAGTCACCGACACATTCGCCGGCGAGAGACCCACGACGTGGGCGGTGTTCGTCAACTGCCCAGACACCGGGTTGTTCGCGTAGGCGTCGACGTCGGCCTGAGTGGGGCTGTAAGTCGCCGTGCAGGTCATTGTTTCGCCTGGCGCTAGCGTCGCAGGGTCCGTCGTGCCGACCATAGAGGTCGTGCAACCGCCAGGGACTGGGACTGTGCCGCTGCCGGAGAACTGGGTTTCGGTGATCGTCACGCCGTGGAGGGTGACGTTGCCGGTGTTCGTGGCGATGAACGTGTAGCTGATGGGAGTGCCGACGGCGAGCGAGTTGGGACTGGCGGTCTTCACCAGGTCGATCGACGGCGTCTGCGTGCCGCTGACCGTTGCATCATCCTGGTCCGTGACGACAGTTGCATTCAGATCTGCTGAGATCCCCTTGATTTCGGCGTTGTTGTAGACACTGCCCCGGTCGACGTCACCCTGGGTCACCGTGTAACTGGCCGAACAGGTGACCGTCCTTCCGGGGTACAAGGTTCCAGCTACGCCACCCTGCCAAGTGCATCCACCGATTGTCCCCATCGTTCCTGAGCCGGTGAACTGAGCCGCAATATCGGTGATGGTGATGTTGTTGAGGGGGACGTTGCCCGTGTTGGTGCCGACGAATGTGTAGGTGATCGACTGACCTACAACAAGATTGGACGCTGTCGTTGTCTTCTCGAGGTGAATGCTGGGCGAACTCGGAACGCACGTTCCGTCATTGTTCGAGTTGCTGGGGCCAGTGCCGTAGTTGATGCGGACGGTTGGGTTGGCAGGGTCCCACAGCCAGAGCTGACCGGTGTTGTTGTTGCTGAAAACCATGGTTCCGTTGCCGAGCGTGTAGGCAGCGCCGTAGAAGTTGCCGCTCACGAGCGACGGGAGCACTCCTGCATAGCGGGCGACGCGAGCTCCGGTGGCGGGGTCGAACACGACGATGTCGCCATCGGTCTCCGCTCCGTACAGCAGGCCATTCGCGTAGGTCCAGTCAGCGAGGCTGTCAGGTGTGTAGCTCGAACCCGCGTTGGTGAGAACCCCCGTTGCACTCGTCAGCGTGTTCAGGTTGATGGTGACGTATCGACTTCCACCGATGCCGTTCGCGATGTACATGGTGCCGTTAGGCGCGACCGTGCCGACGAAGTAGGCCGTCATACCGGTGTCGCTGGTGACAGAGTCCGGCAACACCATGACCGCGTTGTTGACTACTACCCCACTCTGGCCGATCTTCACAAGATAGTTGACCCCGGCGCGCAACTGCGTGCCGTAGATATACCCATCGATTGGGTTGTAGCCGATCGAATTGGTACTTCCAGTACCGACGTCGTTGGTTCCATCCTTGTTGTAGTCCGCGGTGAAGGTCGCCGTATCAGTCACAGAGTCGTAGACGATGCCGTACATAGTGGTGCTGCCGCTGACGGCCTGCGCCAGAAAGCAACCGGCGACGGCATCGCTGGTGAGGTACGAATCCCCCGGTGCCGCGTCGGCAGCTGGCTGCAGGAGAGCGTTCGGAACGACCAGCGCCAGAGCGACGAACAACAACGCCGAGGCTATGCGTCCGAACACGGCGATCCCAGGGGTGTTCTGCCGTCGGCGTACAGCGGGCCGACGACTCGGCCTGCTCCCAAGACTCCAAAGACGCGCCGACAGACTGCGATCGCGCGCACCGGTACCCCTGAGGTCCCCACATCCGAACACCGACGGCTCCATTCAGTTGGCCAAGCACACATGACCGGGACTGCATGTCGCTTGTACGCAACTTGACGCTCGAGACGCACCTGACATTACATCGAGTGCCAGACTTTTTTGGCGACTTTGCTCGAGCCGAGTGGCTACCTTCCGTGTGGGGGCGGCGTCGGCGTTTCAGCCTCCGGTGGCCTTAGATCTGCAGGGTGGCTAGGGCAGAGCGAGATGTGGGCCACATGGTCAACGAGAGAGCTCGGCAGAACGCGCCGCACAGGATCCGAAGCGATGTGTCGCTCGCGGGAGCACTTGCCCCATTCGCACGCGGACGGTGCTGACGGTGCCGGGAGCGGCCGCTTTAGGGTTCCGACGTGTCTCCGGAGCAACGTGTCCCACGGCAGGCGGGTGACGTCCCGCCGAGTGGTGTAGTTCCTCGGCGTTGAGGTTCGTCGTGTTGCCGGTGACGTAGGCGGCCATCGTGCGACGGTCAGTGAGTACTTGCGACAGACACTCACGGATAGGACACGAAGCACGATGGCCTTGGACAATGCTGCACTACTCGAGGTACTTGAAGCCATGCAGGCCGGCGGGGTCGAGGACCGCGTCCGCACCGCGGCACAGACGATCTACCAGGCGTTGATCGACGCCGAGCTCACCGCGGTGATCGGCGCCGGCCCCTGGGAACGCACCGACCAACGCACGACACAGCGCAACGGATCACGGCCGCGGACGCTGTCCACGACCGCCGGCGACCTGGAACTGCGGATCCCGAAGCTGCGGTCGGGATCCTTCTTCCCCTCACTGCTCGAACGCCGACGACGGGTCGACCAGGCCTTGTTCGCGGTGGTGATGGAGGCCTACCTCCACGGTGTCTCGACCAGGAAGGTCGACGACCTGGTCAAAGCACTCGGCGCGGACACCGGGATCAGCAAGTCGGAGGTCTCCCGCATCTGTGCGGACCTCGACGAGGAAGTCGGCGCGTTCCGTGACCGGTCGCTGGGCGAGATCACCTACCCGTACGTGTTCCTCGACGCGACCTACTGCAAGGCCCGCGTGAACCGTCGCGTGGTGTCCCAGGCCGTCGTGATCGCCACCGGAGTCACCGCCGACGGGCGCCGTGAGGTCCTCGGGTTCGACGTCGGGGACAGCGAGGACGGGGCAGCGGTGCCGGGTCCACTTCATGCGCAACGTCCTCGCGGTCGTACCGAAGGGCAACGCTGAGATGGTCGCCGCCGCAATCCGCACGATCTTCGCCCAACCCGACGCCGAGCACGTTGGTGAGCAGTTCGAGGTCATCGCGGCGATGCTCGGCAAACAGCTGCCCAAGGTCGAGCAGATGTTGCGTGATGCCCACGACGACCTCCTCGCGTTCACCGGGTTCCCGGTGTCGCACTGGAAAAAGATCTGGTCGACCAACCCCTTGGAGCGGCTCAACAAGGAGGTCAAACGCCGCACCGACGTCGTCGGCGTCTTCCCCAACCCCGAGGCCCTGCTCAGGCTGGCCGGGGCCGTCCTGGTCGAAGCCCACGACGAATGGCAGGTCACCGCCGAACGTCGCTATCTGTCCGAACACTCCATGGAACTCATCACCGGCACCAACAAGACCACCCAGGAGGTGGCCAAGCCCGAACTCATGACGGCATCATGAGAACCACTGACCCGCACGGTGTCGAGGACACTCCACCACGACGCGGGACGTCACCGGCAGGCGAAGCCGGACTTACCTGCCGGAGCCCTCGGAACGCCGCGGTGCACGCCGACCGAGTGGGCTCGAGATCAGGAGCAGGACGACCAAGCCCCCGCAAGCTTCGAGGATCCACCAGGGAAAGCCCGGACCTGACTTGCCGGCGATGAATGCCGGCGGTGAGACCGACTTCGGCGTGGGGATGCGGATGCCGCGAACCAGGAGCCGATGACTGTTCACACCGATCGGCGTGCAGGTAACGAGGGTGATGTGGTCCTCGCCGGCGATCGGTTCGAGATCCTCAGTCTCCTCGGGCAGCACCGTCTTGATCTGGTCCACCTGATAGGTCAAGGTTCGGTCGAGGACCGTGACCGTAAACGTGTCACCCAGCTGCATCTCATGCAGGTGAGTGAACAGGGTGACTCCGGCGATACCCGAGTGCCCGGTCAGGACTGAATGGGTACCCCGACCCCCAACCGGCAGAGCCGTTCCGTAGAGGTGCCCAACACCTTTGTCCAACGTCGAGGCACCGGTGCCGTGGAACACAGGCAGCGTGACCCCAATGCCGCCGATGGAAAGGACGCCCATCATTCCGCCCTGGACGACGTTCAGCGTGTCAAGGTACCTCTTCGCGTCGCTGCCCAGCGCTGTTTCCTGACCGGCTCCCGAAGAACTGTAGGGATCGCGAAGAGGACCTTTGGGCAGATGCTTGTTGTACTGGTGGGCCGCGTGCAACTGCTGTCGGATCGACTCGGGGGTCATCGACTTCACTGTTTCGGCGTAGCCGCTCACGACAGAAGCGTGCGCGCGGTCGGTGAACCATGCGCCGGCAGACGGGTAGAGCAGAACTGCGAATCCGGCCATGCCCAGCACGACCACGAGCGCGCGTCTGATGGTCCACGCCGTCACGATGCCGCGCCAGCGGCGTGTGCGCCGCGGACGCGGAGGGGGCGCCGCGCTGGCAGCGGACCGCGGCAGTTCGATGGTGCTCATCGAAGGGAGCTCGGGGCGTCTCCGCGACGCCGCGCGGCCGTCACGAACAACGCGCCTCCTGCAACAAGAACCAGGCCAGCCACGAGGGCGAGGAAGGCCGGGCCACCGGTTTGCGGCAGGAACGGGCTGTGACCACCGCCGTTGTCATTACAGTCGCTGGTGGGAGTGCCGGAGCTCCGGACTGCTTCAGCGCATCCGGGGGACACCTGGTTGGGCAGGTTCGTGATGCGGAGGTCGACTCCGGGCTTCGAAGATTCAGCGGTGATGGTGAACTCGACCGGCTGGGCGAGGAGCTCGTAACCGGTCGGGGCCTTGACCTCGGCCAGCCAGTACGTCTGGTAGCCCGCATCGCCCGGGGCGACCGCGACACCGTTGGCCCAGTCGGAGTACCGCAGGCCCGAGATCGTGACCTGACCGTTCGCGTCAACAGCGAAGACCGTCTGACCGCCCAGGGTGATCGCGTTGGTACCGGCCTTGGCGTCGGCCTCGGTCGGGTAGACGCTGAACTGCGCACCGCTGAGCGCGGCACCGTTCTCGTCGACCTTCTGCACGGTCATCGATCCCCACTTGGTGATCACCGGCGGGGTGACCGGCGGGCCACCCGGGTTGCCGGGCTGGACGTTAAAGCTGGCCGCGTTGGGGTACAGCAGCGCGGTGTTCACGATCTCACCGACCGCGTTGACCTTGGTGTCGATCTTCACCACGACCTGCGTGGCGGGGTGCGCCGCCAGCACCAGCCGACCCGCAGCGGTGAACTGCACCGTCACGGTGTTGGTGGCGGAGTCGAACACAACGTCGTAGTCGGTCCCCTGGGTGATCGCGGTGCCATCGGCCAGCGTGACCGTGGTGCCCACGTAGTCGAGCTTGGGGTCGAGCTGGTCGACGATCTTGTAGCCGTCGATCGTCTTCACGTTCGGGATGTCACCCTTGATCGTCCACGTCACGGGGTCGCCCAACTTGACCGCATTGGCGTCCTCAACCGTCTTGGAGACGTTGTCGATCGAGTTCTTCGGGTACACGTTGACGTCGTAGAGCCACGTGGACTGGTCGGCCGGGTTGGTCAGCGGGACCGAGACCAGGAACGGCGCCGACGGCGTCGTACCGGTCGGGTACGCCGTCTCGGTCACCAGGTACAGGCCCAGCGGAAGACCCGCCAGCGATGCGTCACCACTCGCGTTCGTGGTCACGGGCGAGCCCGACGCAGCCGTCAGGGTGTAACCGGCCCCGGTGATCGAACCCGACGCATTGGCCGGGTTGAACACGCCACTGAGAGCGCTGGCGTCCTGCCAACCCTGGTTGGTGGTCAGGTCGATCCCGCCCACCTTCTGGATCGAGAACGTCACACCCGGAACCGGGGTCAGACCCGTCGTGTCCTGCACCGTTCCGTTGTTCGGCAACCCCGTCGGGCTGTCAGGAGCCTTGAACTTGTGAATGTCGAGTGACCCTGTCCTGGTCGGGTCCGGCAGCGACGGCGACGCCGCACTCGCCGACGAAGCAAGCCCGACCAACACGACGCCAAGCGCGGCAATCGCAGCGATCGCCATGAACACCGCGCGCGTGCGTGTCCGGAGGCCTGCGGCGTTCTTCAGGGACATGGTCACTGCTTTCCTTCTCGAGCCCGGGTAGGGGCAGTCGGCCAGGTGAGGCCGACCGCCCCTACCTCAGGTGTTCAGTAGGACGTTGCCGATCAGGCGTTCTGCCGGCGACGGATGCTCAGCACCAGCGCGGCGCCGAGCAGCAGAGCACCGCCGATGTAGTAGAGCCAGATGCCCTTGCCACCGGTGAGCGGCAGCTGGAACCCGGCGTTGGCCGGGACGTCCTTGACCGTCATGTCCACACCGACCGTGGTGGTCGCGGCGGTGATGGTGAACTCGACCGGCTGGGCGAGGAGCTCGTAACCGGTCGGGGCCTTGACCTCGGCCAGCCAGTAGGTCTGGTAGCCCGCATCGCCCGGGGCGACCGCGACACCGTTGGCCCAGTCGGAGTACCGCAGGCCCGAGATCGTGACCTGACCGTTCGCGTCAACAGCGAAGACCGTCTGACCGCCCAGGGTGATCGCGTTGGTACCGGCCTTGGCGTCGGCCTCGGTCGGGTAGACGCTGAACTGCGCACCGCTGAGCGCGGCACCGTTCTCGTCGACCTTCTGCACGGTCATCGATCCCCACTTGGTGATCACCGGCGGGGTGACCGGCGGGCCACCCGGGTTGCCGGGCTGGACGTTAAAGCTGGCCGCGTTGGGGTACAGCAGCGCGGTGTTCACGATCTCACCGACCGCGTTGACCTTGGTGTCGATCTTCACCACGACCTGCGTGGCGGGGTGCGCCGCCAGCACCAGCCGACCCGCAGCGGTGAACTGCACCGTCACGGTGTTGGTGGCGGAGTCGAACACAACGTCGTAGTCGGTCCCCTGGGTGATCGCGGTGCCATCGGCCAGCGTGACCGTGGTGCCCACGTAGTCGAGCTTGGGGTCGAGCTGGTCGACGATCTTGTAGCCGTCGATCGTCTTCACGTTCGGGATGTCACCCTTGATCGTCCACGTCACGGGGTCGCCCAACTTGACCGCATTGGCGTCCTCAACCGTCTTGGAGACGTTGTCGATCGAGTTCTTCGGGTACACGTTGACGTCGTAGAGCCACGTGGACTGGTCGGCCGGGTTGGTCAGCGGGACCGAGACCAGGAACGGCGCCGACGGCGTCGTACCGGTCGGGTACGCCGTCTCGGTCACCAGGTACAGGCCCAGCGGAAGACCCGCCAGCGATGCGTCACCACTCGCGTTCGTGGTCACGGGCGAGCCCGACGCAGCCGTCAGGGTGTAACCGGCCCCGGTGATCGAACCCGACGCATTGGCCGGGTTGAACACGCCACTGAGAGCGCTGGCGTCCTGCCAACCCTGGTTGGTGGTCAGGTCGATCCCGCCCACCTTCTGGATCGAGAACGTCACACCCGGAACCGGGGTCAGACCCGTCGTGTCCTGCACCGTTCCGTTGTTCGGCAACCCCGTCGGGCTGTCAGGAGCCTTGAACTTGTGAATGTTGATGGAGCCGGTCTTGGTCGGGTCCGGCAGCGACGGCGACGCCGCACTCGCCGACGAAGCAAGCCCGACCAACACGACGCCAAGCGCGGCAATCGCCATGAGGAGCGCCTTGAAGCGTCCCGTGGTGGACATGGTCATTCTCTTCTCTACTTTCTGATTCTGGTGACTACAGGTCTGTGGTTCATCACGGTGGAAGTTGCATGCTGGCCAGACGCGGCTACTCCCTCACCCGCTTTCCGGTGCTCGCGCCCGAGCTGGGACGGCGGAACAGGACGAGCGACAGCACGGTCAGGAGCAGCAGGAAGCCTCCAAGGAGGGCGAAGGCCTTCGTGCCGCTGCCTCCAGCGAGGGGCAGGGTCAGAGCAGCGACGTCTCCGACCGTGATCTCAGGTTGACCGCCCGAGGTGCTGCCCACACTGATCGCGGTGTCACCGCCGCTGGCGACTGTGACGACACCCGTCGCGGACACGACGAACTTGATCGGCTGTGCGAGCAACTGGTAGCCCGTCGGCGCCTTCGTCTCCGTGAGCCAGTAGGTACCGGGCTGAAGCTGTGACATCTTGAACTCGCCCGTCTGACCCGACACGGGCTGGATGCCACCGGTGATGACTGCTCCCGGAGTGCCGTTGGCATCGGCCTGCAACTGCCAAGTCGAGCCCGCGAGCGAGACAGTGAATCCGGCGGCGTTCTTGCCGACCTTGCGCACGAACACGTCGTAGCGCTTCGGCGGCTCGACACATGCCGAGTTGTCTGTCGTGCTGGTCTCCTGTCCTGACGGAACCGCGACCGCGTTGTACAAGCCGGCGCCCGGGCCGCCGCACACCGTAGCGACGGTGTTGTCGGAGAAGTGGAAGGTGATGGTCAGCGCAAAAGTGTGGGTCACGCCGGCGGCAATGGTCGTCCCTGCGGGGGCGAGCGCGTACGGGCCAGCACCGCTGGCGCCGCCGTTCCCCGGTGCACCTGCACCCGATGTCGTCCAGCTCGCAGCGGTCAGCACCAGGTTCGCCGAGAACGCCGGCGTGTCGGTCAACGCGCCGTAGCTGCCTGCCGACAGGCCGCTGTTGATGACCTTCACCGAGTACGTGACCGTGTAGTTGCCCGCGACGTCCGGACCGCTGACAGAGCCCGCGGTCTTCGTGACATTGATGTTCGCCGGCGGGGTGTTGCACGCCGAGTTGTCCGTGGTGGGCCCTGTCTCACCGATCGCTGCGACCGAGTTGAACAATCCAGTGCCCGGACCTCCGCAGGCGGTGATCACCCCGGTGCCGGTGTACTTGAACTTGATCGCCACGTTGTAGGTGTGGGTGACACCGACGCCGATGGAGGTACCTGACGGGGCCAGCGTGAACGGCCCGGTCCCGGTGGCCGACCCCGTGCTCTGGCCGGCCCACGACGCGCTCTGCACCGTGTAGTCGGAGTCAAAGGCCGGAGTGTCGACCAGGGGGCCGTAGGTCCCGCTCGCGTTGCCGGAGTTGGCCACCGTGACCGTGTAGTTCGCCGTGTAGACCCCGCTGGCATCTGGCCCGGTCACGCTGCCTGAGCTCTTGACGATGTTGATGCTGGGATTGAGCGGTGTGTTCGTGAACGTACAGACGATGTTGGCGCCTGTCGCGCTTGCCGCAGGCACGGTGACCGAGCCCGAGGAGGTCGTCCCCGAGGCGACGACCACGTTGTTGTTCAGGGTGTTGACGCACTCATAGCTGCGGCTGTAGTTCGCGAGGTTCGCACCGCTCGCCCCGGCCTCGGTGATCGCGTAGACCTTGCCCGGGATCACCAGGACCGGACCGGCGACGGCGCCCGCATTCGTCTGCAGTCCCGTGGTGGATCCGCTGGTGGTGGCTGTGTTGTTCTGGCTGACACCGTTGCCGGTGATGCTCAGGTCGAATTGGTCGGTGGCCACCTTGCGTCCGACGATGTTCTTCTGGAGCGTGATCGTGCTCGGCATGGCGCAGGAGGCAAGGTCGACCGACTTCGTGTTCGCTGTCCCGTCGGGGTTCGTCAGATTCACCGACGACTGCACCACGCCCGTTGCAGGGTCGATCTTGCGGATGACAGCCTGCCCGCCGGTGCCGTCCAGACTCTGCGCGTACAGGTAGCCGTCGGCGCCGAAGGCGATGCCGTTGGACTCCACCGTGACCGCGCCCACCGGCGAGGTGAGCAGCGTCCCAGACGACGACGTAAGGTTGGTGTCCCCACTCGGAAGCGGAGGCGCGAACATGCGGATCTGACTCCGAGCAGAGCCGTCGCTCATCAGCACGTAGAGACGGCCGGTCGCGTCGAACGCGAGGTCACCGTTTCCGTGCAGTGTCAGGTCGGTGTTCCAGGGGAACGAGAACTGCCTTCCGAGCGAGGTGTTCGTGGCGGTGTCGTAGGCGTAGAACTCGTACCACCCGTTGAGGGAGTTGTAGGTCATCAGCCAATAGCGATTGGTGGTCGGGTCGAACGCACCGCCGACGATGTACAGGCCGCTTGCCAACGAGAGGGTGCCGACATTGGTGACCGCCCCGCTCGAGGGGTCGTACTTTTGCACCGTGACGGTCCCGGCCGAGGTCCGGTAGTTCGAGACTGCATATGCCGCAGTGCCACCAGGAGCAATCGCGAGGGCGTTGAGCTCCTGGAAGCCCAGCAGGTCGATGGGGGGTGTGTTGAAGGTGGCCACCCCGGTCGAACTTCCCGTTCCGGAGTTGATCGCGAGAAGCGAGTACGGCGACGTACGGTTGACGCCGTAGATGGTTCCGGCCGCGCAGGACAGCTGGACCGCCAGCGTGTGGGTGTCGGAATTGTCCTTTGTATCGACCTCGGCCTCGTTGCCGAGCACAGTCGCGGTGTTGGTGACCGCACCGGTCGTGCTCGACGCCACGTTGACGGTGATCGTGAACGAGATGCTCGTGCCGGCCGCGATCTGGCCGACACCACAGGTGACCGTCGAGCCGCTCGCCACGCAGGTCGACAAGCTCGACGACGAGTAGGTCGTGCCGGTCGGCAGGGTGTCGGTGACAACGGAGCCACTGCTCAGGCCCGGACCATCGTTGTAGACGGTCAGCGTGTAGGTGAAGGTCGAGCCGGCGACGTAGTTGGATGCCGGGTCCTGGCCGAGCGGATAGGAGTGCAGCGGCGTGTTGTTGCCGGTCGGAAACTTGCAGGTTCCCTGGCTCGGACCACACTTGCCGACCACCAGGTCCGTCGGCGAGCCAAGGCCGGAAGTGGCGTCGTTGTTGGCTGTCGACGGTCCATCGCCGACGTAGTACGAGTTGTAGGTGCCCGACGACATGTTGATCTGGTAGGCCTTGCCGGTGCCGTTGTCGATGAAGACGATGTTGCCGTTTCCCAGGGCGAAGCCGCCGCCGTACGCCTGCGGCCCAGACGGAGGCGTGGTTGCGTCGGGAATCGCGTTCGTCTTGACCGTCGTCGCCACGCCGGTGGCGGGGTCGACCTTGATCAGGTCTCCGCCATCGTTGACCGTCCACAGGAAACCGGCCTGGAAGACCCAGTCTGCGATTCCGCTGTTGCTGAACGTCTGCGACAAGTTCGTCGTGGTGACCGCGCCAGTGGCGAGGTTGACCTTCGTGAAAGTCGACATGCTGACGTTGTTGGCTGACAGGTACAAGGTTCCGGTCGCCGGGTCAACAGTCCCGTCGATGAAGTTCTGTGTCCCGGAGACGCCAGGAACGGCATCCGGAAGGGTCGCGACGTTGGCGGTCACGACGACACCGTTCTGCCCGATCTTGATCAGGCGGTTTACGCCGCTCACACCGCCGACTCTTTGCGTCGCATACAGGTAACCGTCAAGCGCGTTGAATGCGAGGGCATTGACCTCGCTGCCCAGGCTGCCCGTCGCACCCGCCGCGGTGAACGAGATCGTGCCGTCGGCGTTGTTGGTGATCGAGTACAACGTGGCAGGGTCGTTGGCAAGCATCCAAGCCTGCGGATTCGTCGCAGGGAACGGGTCGCCTGGAGCCGCACTCGCGCGAGGCGCGACCCCTGGCGCGAGGCTGGGCGCGACAACCGCGATGGCGACGAGCAGGAAGGCTGCGAGCGCGCGGGGGATCATTTGGCTCAGCGGAATTCCGGTACGACGACGCGCGCCCCGGTGTGCGCCACCGCGGCGGCGCGCCGGGAGTCCCAACAGAGATGCGCTACTGACCGTCACGCATCACAGACGCGTCGCTCGTCCGGGTCATTACGTTGTTCTGGCACAGAAGTTCGAATCTTCCGGTGTGCCTCAGCAGTGGTCCACATCATTCAGGCCAGCACCACGCATCAGCGCAAATGTTCATCCGCCACCGGTCTTGCCTGCGAATGGGGCGGCGGTCTGCCGCGATCCTTCGCAGTCGAGCTACGGCGTCCGGCAGCCCCGGTCACGGCAGATCGAGGCGATCTGACCTCGCGTTGTTCGACGGATCGGCATCGACCGTCGATGAGACCTGCAGCTCGGTGTTGATGTCGACCTGAGATGTGTTCGGTGCCCACCCGAGGTCGAGCCCGATCGCACCGGACCCGCTGTTCTCCGAGGCGCTGCACCGGACCTCTGCGAGCCGGTTCGGTTCGAATCGGACGACATGACAGGTCCATCCGGGAGCGTCACGGAGGTCAGGGCTGAACCACTGGACGTTGGTAAAGGTCATGACGAGCGTCGCCGGCTCGCCTTCGGCAAGTGCCAGGACATCGACATGAGACTCAACCCGCTGCTGCCGCCACCAGCTCGTCGCCGAGAGGGACGCGATACGCGGATCCGGAACCGGATCGACCGGCGGCACGTCGACCGGCGGCGCACTGGCAGTGGGCGCCGGAGGCGTCTTCGATGAACCCGGCGATGGAGCAGTCGGTGTTGCCAACCTCTTGTTCACCGGCTTTGCCTGAGTGCCTTGGTTGACACGGGGCTCAGCGGGAGGACGCGCCTGGGGCTGTCGCTCTCCGCTTGCGCCGACCACCTTCGCCTTCTTCGCTTTGGAGGGCCCCGCTGAGCCGGGCACGACCGGCGCGAAAGGAAGCCGCGCACCGTCTTCGTGGTGCTGCTCCGCAGCCGACACGGGGCGTTCGTCACTGCCCTCGTTGTCGAACACCGGGCGGCCTATCCAGAGCGTCGATCCCGCAATCACCGATGCCGCGGCAACAGACGCTGTCACCTTCAGCGACGACCAGGCGGCGACCTTGATGGCCGCGTGCCCGGACTTGGGGAGCACGGCCATGCCGAGGAGAGCAGGGGCAAGAACAGCCGCGAGGCGGTTGTTCAACTGACCGAGGTCCTCAAGCGATGCCCTACACCGGTCGCAGGTGGCGAGATGTTCCTCGAGCCAGGTCCGCTGCGCCCGGCGCAAACCGCCCCGAACCGCCCGCGGCATGAGCTCTGCGGCTCGCTCGCAACCAGGATCATGCGTCCCTGCAACGTGTTCGCGCAGGTAGGCCAGACGCAGCCCTTCTCGAGCCCGGAACTGGAGGGCATGCACCGCATTTGGTTTGAGGCCGAGCCGGTCGGCGATCTCCTCGACGGGCTCACCCATCACAGCGGAAGCCCACAGGACCTCTTGCCACCTACTGGGCATCGATCGGAAGGCCTCGGCGACTGTGGATCGCTCGGCATACTGCTCGGCTAGGTCATCAACCTGCATACCAGGCAGGGCCCCGACGTCCTCCATGAGGGTTTCTCGTCCAGTCTTGCGAAGTTGACTGACGTTGAGATTGCGAATCGCAGCCAGCAGGTACCACAGGAAGGAATCCGGACCTGGGCCGCCGCCGGCCCGCACCTTGGTCCAGACGCGCGAGAACGCTTCGTTGACCAGGTCTTGCGCCTGACTGTCGCCCGCCACCTTGGAGGCGTAGGCCCGCGCTTCACCGACGTACTTCTCATAGAGCTGGCTGAAGGCGTCGTCGTCGCCTCCTCGAGCCGCTTCGAGGAGCCGCTCGTCGTCCCCGGAGTGCCGTCGTGCACTGTTCGACATACCGTATGGACGCAGCGCGGAGCGTCATACTTATGACGCGACCTGAGCTTTTTTCATGCAGTTCGCTCGCGCCCGAACCGAGCTATGCGAAGGCGCCTGAGCGTCCAGACGCGGTCGTGGCGTCACGGTCGGCCGTTGATGCCTCCTGCCGGTACTGATTAGCTTCGGTGCTTTGGCGCATGCCGCGATGCGCGGGCGGCCCGAAATCCGAGTGCCACTGTCACGCTGATGGTGACCAACCCGAGAACGGCGATCATGGGCATCAAGTTCAAGACATCACCTCGGCTGACCGAGCGCTGGCCAATCCGGCGCTTCTATCGACTCGACGGAGATGTGACCGCATGACTTACGAGACCGATCAGATCGGACAGCATGACGCCTCCGACGCGGTCACGATTTTGGTCGAACGTCAGCCAACTGGTCCCACGCGCTCGTGGCTTCCTT
Organism: Nocardioides kongjuensis; assembly: GCF_013409625.1. Classification (NCBI taxonomy): domain Bacteria; kingdom Bacillati; phylum Actinomycetota; class Actinomycetes; order Propionibacteriales; family Nocardioidaceae; genus Nocardioides; species Nocardioides kongjuensis. The sequence goes on along the minus strand of NZ_JACCBF010000001.1, from coordinate 4,469,972 downwards.
CAGCCGGATTTCCATCACCAGCGTCCTGCGTTGTAATCGACGCCCCCTCAGTGGTCCTGTACCCATGCGGAATGCGGGACCACTGCGGAAACGGCGGGCGCCGGCTCTCGGCCGTCAGTAGCAAACGATGCGACCGATCTTGATCTTCGTCTTCGCGTAGACCCCGGACGCCTTGAGAACGAGGCGGAACTTGGTGTTGCAGCGGTCGGAGAACTTGAACTTGAAGTGACCACTTACGGCGTCTGCTCGATCCCTATCGACGGTCACCCAGTCCCCTCCCGGACGCTTGCGCTGGAGCTTGACGCGCTTGCCGAGGTACGTCACCGCGTCGCCCTTCGCGTAGAAGCGTCCAGAGTTGCGGATCTCGCCCGCCGTGAAGTTGTTCACGACGTGGTACTGCAGCTCGGCTGCCCGCGCCGGCGTGACAGCGCCGGCACTTCCCGGCGAGATCATGAGGCCAAGTAGGGCCGTAGCAAGCACGGCCATCCCGGCGATCATCTTCATAGCGATGCGCATCTTTCCTCCTCAATACAGCACGCTTTTCTGGAGCGATACCGCTTCATCGGACATGAACCAGACGCTGCCGGACCGCTCCCACTTACTCGCGACACCTGCAGTAACTCGCGGCGAATTGCCAAGATCAACCGACGATTGGCAGGAACCCTCCGGCCCATCCGGGCACCAAGAGGCACGGAATCCGGGGGGCGCTCGTCGGTACCAAACCGACGTAAGCCCGTGCATCCCAGAACCGTCTATCTCGCAGCGTCATCCCGTTCCTGGGCCGTCAATACACCGACGGCGCAGATGTAGTCGCCGTGAAAACCGCCCGGTCATCGGAGACGCGCCCACGTTCCAACCCGGTCGTGGGCCGGCGTGGACGGCACGGTGCCACCGCAACGAAAGGAAACCCCAAAGATGACCAAGTACCTCGTGCTCTACCGATCCGACTCCTCCGCACAGGAGCAGATGGCCAGCGCAAGCCCGGAAGCGCAGCAGGCTGGCATGCAAGCGTGGATGGAGTGGTTCGGCCGTGCCGGCGACGCCGTTGTCGACGGAGGCTCCCCCGTCTCCGGAGGCGACAGCACCGTCGGTGGCTACTCCATCCTCGAGACCGAATCTCGTGAGGCCCTCGACGATCTGCTCGCCGCGCATCCCCATCTTGCGGTTGGCACGATCGACGTCCACGAGTTCCTCGCCATGCCGGGAATGTGATCCAGGCCCGAGGGCCTCGGCCGCCACAGCCGATGTCCTCGGGCCATTTCAGAGCCGTGGCGCTCTGAAGTCTGGTCTCCACCGGCACCGATCGTGGACCCAAATGCACCGCTCTAGGTGTACCCGGCCAGGACGTTGGTAGCGGCGTGGCTGGCTGAACGAACGAGAACCTCCGGGTGGGATGTGGCTTGTCTAAGGCCCACTCCAACCCGGAGGTTCTCGTGTCCCACGGTAGTGCCCGGCTGACCGTTCACGGTCGACGCCTGATCGTCCAACGCCACCAAGCAGGCTGGAAACAAGCCCACATCGCTGCTGCGATGGGCGTGTCTCGCAAGTGTGTGAAGACCTGGATCGACCGTTACGCCGCCGAAGGCGAAGACGGCCTGGCCACCCGCTCCTCACGCCCCCACTCGCTGCCCACCAAGACCAGCAACGAGGTCGAGCAGAAGGTCCTCGCTGCTCGTGCCGAGCTGCGTGAGGGCCCTGATGTTCTCGGCCCGAAGGTCGGAGTGCCTGCACGGACTGTGTCACGGATTCTGCGTCGCTACCGCGTGCCTTACCTGCGTGAGTGCGACCCGATCACCGGCGATGTCATCCGGTCCTCGAAACAGACCGCGATCCGCTACGAGCGGGACCGGCCCGGCGAGCTGGTCCACATGGATGTGAAGAAAGATCGGCCGGATCCCCGACGGCGGCGGCTGGCGTGCCCACGGTCGTGCCAGTGGCTCGATCGAGCGCGACCGGTCCACGAAGGTCGGGTTCGACTACGTCCACTCCCTGGTCGATGACCACTCCCGGCTGGCCTACAGGGAGATCCTGCCCGACGAGAAGGGGCCAAGTTGCGCGGCATTCCTCGAGCGTGCGATCGCCTACTTCGGCGCCCACGGGATCACTCGGATCGAGCGGTTGATGACCGACAACGCCTGGGCCTACCGATGGTCGCTGCGCACGGTGTGCGCCGAGCACGGCATCGTCCAGAAGTTCATCCGTCCCCACTGCCCTTGGCAGAACGGCAAGGTCGAACGCCTGAACCGGACCCTGGCCACCGAGTGGGCCTACCGCCAGGTCTTCACCACCAACGACCAGCGCACAGCCGCTCTTGCTCCCTGGCTCGAGCACTACAACACTGAACGCCGCCACAGCGCACTTGGAGGCAAGCCACCGATCAGCCGGCTGCTACCAACCTGATGGCCGGGTACACCTAGACGTCTTGCCTGCGCAAAGGGACCTTCTACTAGGCACGCCGCGCTGCCCTGGCCATCTCCTTGTGCCATCTGACCAATGTAGTGTTCGCCTGGTCCGCCTCCCTCCCAGACGCGGACCAGACGAACACCGCGACGGAGCGCGGGATGCGGGCCCGGCCCGACGTCGCCTACTGTAGGGACGCGCGGTTGGTCGACCGTCTTACGGCACGAGGGCCGCCTGTTTCGGATGGCGTCGTGCTCGGCCTCGGTCTTCCCTACTTCCGCATCGCCATCGCCACCAATGGCGCCACGAGTTCTCGATCCTGAACGAAGTTTCTTTCTCGATCCTGAACGAAATTCCGCTGAGGCGATGATCTTTGAACCCCTGTCTCCGGCATCTGCCGGCTCCCCGAAGCCGTTGGCGGGGCCTTGGCGATCGTTGATCACGCTCGCACAGCAGACGGCACCTTTGCCTTCGATGCCGGCATGATCGCCCTCGAGCTCCGCGCCGAGCTCAGCGCGACGCTCGCCGTTGCAATGGCGTACCGGCCCGGGCCGTGGAAGGCACTTGTCCATGCCTAGCTTCTGTCGCGGTCTCTCGCACCCGCAGAGCCATACACCGCCGCGCGGGGCAAGGGCGTCATCTACCTCCCGACCACCGTCGGCTGCCCGGAGAGCCCGGGCGACGCCCGAAGCCCGGGTCAGCGACCACAACGACCTTACGATCTTCCAGCTCCCGCCCGCCGCGCCACCCTCTGGCTCCCCCGCAGTCGCGGCCGCCGTCGGCAACCTGTACGTCATCAAGAACACCGACGGTCCCACGGTGATCGTGAACGCCGGCCCTGGCGACAAGCATCGACGGTGCCGCGTCGATCAGCCTGGCCCAGTGGGCCTAAGTGCGGCTCTACGCCGTCGGTGGCGGGTACTGGATCACGCTCTGATCCACGTCGGACCGAGGGCCGGTGGCGCTGGCCCGCCAGCCTGCCCGGAGGTCGACGGGCCGGGTTTCGTCATCCAGCGGCCGCTCCTCGGTCATGGTCGAAAGACGAAGCGGTAGCGATGGTCGAAGGCCTCCGACAGCCTCTCGACTAGCTTGGCCGCCTCGATGTCGGAGGCGACGTGTCGCCCGTTCGCCTGACGGTCGGCTGCCCATGCCGCAAGATCGCGAGCTAGCTCGGGCGGGGCACCGAACTCGATGAACTCCTCCGCATCGCTGAACAGAAGACCGGCGTGCCACAACGGGCAATCGACGTCCTCTTTCGCCATGAGCCGGATCACGTCGCCCTCCACGGGCGCAAATGGGTCATAGTCGTCGCCCGACGTCGAGTCAGCACCGCCAGGTCGCAGGATCGCCACGGGGTCCCCTCGCTCTCGGCTCTGTCGGCTCATCGAGTCGGTAGAGCGGTCCTCGCTGTGGGTGGGTGGCAGCTGCAACTGTGTATGCCTGCGCAAGGCTTGCAGCCGCCACCCTGCCGGCACCTGATACGAGAACCCTGGTGTCCGTCTCAGGATCCGGCGTCGAGGAAGCAGACCGACCAAGGTCCCCTCCGCGCCTGCTCCTCAACGAGAAGACGCCGGATGTCGGTGCGTAGTTACGACGTCGGCGACCCCCTCTGTCGGGGTGGGTGGCGGCCCCCCCAAAGGAGATATGCCCACGCAGGCAAGGAGCCGCCACCCTGCCGGACCAGCTGGATGTTCAGGGGAACCACCGGTCCGGCGTCTCGAGGTTGAGGGGCGGGACGCATCCGTGCAGAACCCCCCAGGTTCCCCGCCCCTCGCACATCTGACGCCCAGTGAGGGCACCTCCTTACGCAAAGGCGCCGCAGAAGCCCTCGCCCACCGACTGCTCACCCGCACGCACCTCTGGCGCGGCGCGACAAGTGCGCCTAAGCAGTCACACGGCGCACCCGTCTCTCGGTTGAAGGGTCCGGGTCTGCTGCACGAACGGGTGACAGTTTGACCCGCTCAGTCAGTACCGGTGCCGAACCCAATCTGGCCTTGACGAGTCCCTGGCAACCTCATCCAGCGTTCGTGACTGGGATGCCTCGCTGCCCGAGTGAGTTGTACTACTCCCAGGCCTTGACCCAGTCGACGAGCAGCGTGGACGTGTCGGGCATGCCGGCGGCACGGGTGTTCCAGCCCAGGCCCCAGACCTGGGTGAGGACGACGTAGAACGGCTTGTCGAACGGCTGCGGTGCGCTCATCCCGGTCGGCGTCCAGGAGTGGGAGTAGCACAGGGTGCCGTCGTAGTAGAACCGCATGACGCTCGGCGTCCACTCGACCGCGTAGTCGTGGAAGGCCGTCGACGAGGTCGGCATCCGGCACGAGTAGCCGGAGCTCAGGGCGGTGTTCTCACCGGCGTAGTGCACCGACGGGTAGACGTTGGCGGGCAGGCCCGAGAACCACTCCGCGATGTCGACCTCACCCGAGGCCGGCCAGCGACCGTAGGCCTGGTCCTGCGGGTAGAGCCAGAACGCCGAGTGCGAGCCGGCGATCCCGGACTCGGCGGGCATCTTGATCCGCGCCTCGAAGCGGCCGTAGGCCTGGGTGAACATCGACCGGGTGGCGACGGTGGACACCTCGGCGTTGGTCATCCACGAGCCGTACGGGCTCCGGCACAGGAACTGCTCGGGCAGGATCGTCGAGGTCAGCCGGAGCAGGCCGGACGAGACGCCGACGGTGCGGTCGTTGTCGACGTAGCAGCCCTGGCTGCCGCCGTACATGCCGCTGATCCGGGTCTCCTGGACCATCCACTTGCTGCGGTCCAGCGCGGTGCCGTCGAAGTCGTCGCGGAAGGTGCAGGCGTAGTAGCCGCCCTCGGCCCGCTCGGGCCGGACCCCGCAGGTGTCGCTCGGCGCGGGCGGCTTCGGCTTGAGCGAGGACGTGGCGACCGGGACGACCTTGCGGGTCCCGCTGACCTTGCCGCCGGCCACGACCCGGAAGGTGCGCGGCTGGTCGGGATAGGGGACGGAGATCCGGAAGGCGCCCTTGCGGGAGGCGCGGTCCTTGCCGACCGTGGTCCAGTACGACGGCCCGCGGGCCTGCAGCCTGACCACCTGGCGCGGCTTGGCGCGGCCCTTGAACACCACGCCCTGCCGATTCAGCACCGGTCGACTTAGTGCCGGTCCGGCGATGTCGGTAGCTCGTGCCGACGGTGCGGTCACCAGACCGGCCGACACGATGCACATGACCGCAGCAATCAGCAGTCGATACTTCCCCATGATGTTCCCCCTCTGTCATACAACAGGGGATGGACGCGCAGCCATGGCCGCTCCTTACGGAACGCGAAGTAAAGAGTCGCGTGACCAGATCCAGTAGCACATGCGCCGACCGAGCTTGCGAGGTGAATGCGGGCCGCAGCCATGCGGCGACAGACACGGCCGGTCAACATCGCGACGGGCCATTCACCGTTGCACGGCGTACGGGACTCAATGCTCAGGTGGCGGTCGTGAGTGGCGCCACCCCGGGGGGAGGCCCAGGGTGACGCCGTGCCCGGAGGGGGCTTGAGCCGGCTTCCTGAAGCTCGGCAACCGGCTCACCAAGCTAGACGACCGCCAAGCCTGCATTCTTACGCGAGGACACGGAAAATGCTGTGGCCGATCTCGAACTGCCTGGTCTGGTGACCCTATGTCAGCCTGTCCCCCCGCCGCAGTAAGGGTGCAGCAGCCCAGCGCGTCCTAAGGAGAAATCGGTAGAGGAGAGGCGACACCAAACGATGAACGAACCTAGCGACACGGCGCGAGCAAAGTGGCCACTGCGGCGTCTCATGTCCGCGCACGGTCTCTTGGACGCGAGCTACCTGCCTCCGTTGCTGACCAGGTACGGCATCGAGTTGAAGGTCGAGCGGGTCGAAGACCTGCTAGACGTGACTTTGGACGACATCGAGCCGCCGCTGTGCCATATTCTCGTCGACTTGTTTGGCCTCGCGTCGGAGGACGAGTTCCGGGCTCCCGCTTCACCCAGCAGACCTGCTGCGAAGGCCGAGGAAAGATAGCGAATCCTGGTTGGCGTCGCGGGAAAGCCAACGCTGAATCGATTGGGCAAGCTGGTTCGATTCTTGTCCGCCCATCGCGGCTCAGCGCCGGCACGGCGCTTCCCGGGGGATGAAGCCGATGTCGGAGGTCACGCGGGCTCGATTCGGCGATTCGGTCGGAGGGAGACCCAGTTGCGCCGGTGATGCTCGGACCTCATCCAACTGCTATGGGCGGCGGCATGTTCGCGAACCCAGTATCCCGCCAGCCGTAAGGGACGGCTCCTCGACTGCGTCTACGTGACAGGCGCGACAGGCTCGATCTAGCAAACGGGAGCCGACATACGCCTCCAAGAACGCCGATTCAGTGACAAGCATGGGAGCGTCGCCGAATCGGCACCGGGTGGCGGCCCGGCCCCGTACACATCCGGTGCCGCCACCCGACCTCTCTCTTGCAACGGACCCGCGCCCAGCAGCGGCGGCGTCTGTGCGGTCGGGGCCGGCCCGGCACGCCTAGGTCCTTCCTGGTTTTAGGCCTCACAGGACAAGAAGCTCACGGGGTCGGTTGTTGGCCACGTCGCGTCCTGCGTCCGTGACGACCACGATGTCCTCCACGCGTGCACCAAATCTCCCCGGAAGATAGACACCGGGCTCGATGCTGAACGCCATGCCCGGCACCAGCACCTTTTCGTTGCCGGCCACGATGTCGGGCGCCTCGTGCACGTCGAGGCCGATGCCGTGACCCGTCCGGTGTAGGAACCGGTCGGCCAGTCCATGTGCACGCAGCACCTGGCGGGCGGCACGGTCGACGTCCTCGGCGCGGACGCCCGGACGAACTGCCGTGACCGCAGCGTCCATCGCCTCGACGACGGCGGCCGTCGCGTGCACGGCGGCCGCTGCGGGTTCGCCGAGCGAGTAGGCCCGGGTCGAGTCGGCGAAGTAGCCGCCGCACCAAGGCCCACTGACGTCGACGAAAACGAGGTCGCCACGTTCCATCACTCGTGGTCCTGCACTGTGATGGGGGTGTGCGCCGTTGGGCCCAGAGGCGACAGCAATGAACTCGGCCCGTGAAAAGCCGTGGTCGGTCATGAGTTCGGTGATGTCGCTCGCGACGTCGAGCTCCCGGCGGCCTGGCCGTAGCAGGTCCGGTACGACGGCGTGCACGGCGTCGATCGCCGCGCCTGCGCCTCGCAGCTGCGCGATCTCTTCCTTGTCCTTGACGAGTCGCAGCGCCTGCACCGCGGCGTCTGCGACGAAGGCGGTCCCTCCACCGGTCGCACGCTGGAGCCCGATCACGTGACGCGCGGCGAGGTCGGCGGATACCGCGACGCGGGCCACCCGACCAAGCAGCTCCCCCACGACGGCGTACGGATCCTCGCCGTCCGCCCAGGCCACGATCTCGAGATCCCGCTGCGGGACCGACTCGCGCCAGGTGTCGGCGTCCATCAACGGCACGACCAGGACCGGCGCTCCGCCGCCGACGACCAAGCCGGTCAGGCGCTCGAAAGGAGGGTGCGTCGCGCCGAGCAGGTAGCGGAGGTCGGTGCCCGGTGAGACAAAGGCCGCGTCGACACCGGTGCTGCCGAGGGCGTCGCGGAGCCGTTCGTGACGGGCCGTCACGACGTCCATTGCGCCTCGAAGCCCGACGCGTCATTCGCGGTGAGCAGGCCGCCTTCGACGGGCGCGAGCGTGGTGGCGTCGACCGCCTTGTGCTCCGGCGCCTTTCCCTGGGCGGTCTTGATCGCAATTTCCGCGCCGGTCTGACCGATGCTGAACGGCATGGTGAGCTGGGCCCCGAGCCACTCCCCCGAAGCCACCTTCTCCACAGCCTGCTTGCTGCCACCGAAGGAGATGATCTTGATCTTTCCGGTACGTCCGGCGCCGTCGATGGCCTGCGCGGCCCCCAGGGTCTGCTGGTCGGCCAGCGAGACGAGCACCGCGATGTCGGCGTTGCGCTGCAGTTCACTTTCCATGACCGAGCGACCGGTTGCGGTGTCGTACTTGCCATCCTGCGACCCGACGTAGTCGACGTTGGCAGGGGCAGCCTTCATCGCCGCGGCGAAGGCGTCCTTGGCGAGTCGGTCGCTGGGGAAGGTGCTGTCGCCGTTGAGGTAGAAGACCTTGCATGGGTCGACGTCGGCACAAGCATCGACCGCGTGCTGGGCCATCGCCGCGGCAGTCTTCTGATAGTCGCTGCCGACGACTCCCGCCTGGCCGGGGAACTGGAGGTCGATCTTCGTCGTGTCCGGACCGCAGGCGCTGGTGATGCAGACAACCGCGATGTCCTGGTCGGCGGCGCGGCTGAGGGGCGCCGCGACCGCTGCGCCATCGATCGGCTCGATCACGAAGGCCTTGAACCGGCCGGAGGTAACGGCATCCTGGATCTGCCCGATCTGTTTCGTGGAATCGAAACCGCCGTCGAACACCTGCACCTTGCCGCCGCCGAGCTTCTTCGCAGCGGCCTTCACCCCGTCGGCCTGGGCCTGTTCGTACGAGTTCGCAGACGTCGACAGGAAGACGGCGATGCCGGGAGCGTCGGAGCCGGTGTCGGCGGCCGAGCCGCAGGCCGCGAGTGGCGCGGCCAGGCTGAGCAGAGCGCACGCCAGGGCGACACGGGACTTGGGAATCATGGGATGAGGACCTCTCAGGAAGGGGAACTGCACGGGCTACTTCTGTGTGCGTCGTGCCCAGGCGTCGACCGCGACGGCCAGCACGATGATGATGCCGAGAAGGACCTGCTGGTAGGCGGGATCGACCGCCAGCAGGTTGAAGCCGTTGCCGATCAGGGCGAGGATCAACACCCCGACGAGCGCGCGCGGGATTGTGCCCGCACCGCCGTAGATGCTGACGCCGCCGATGACGACGGCCGTGATCGCCTGGAAGGCGAGGTCGGTCCGGATGTCGGCCGACGCCGAGGAGTTGCGGCTCGCGGCGAGGACGCCGGCGATACTCGCGGAGAGACCGGAGACCGCATACGCGAAGACCTGCACGCGGTTGACCGCGATGCCCGAGTAGCGGGCGGCCTCGTAGTTGCCGCCAACGGCGTACAGGCGGCGCCCGACCACGGTGCGGGCGAGCAGGACCGCGGTCAGCACGGCGAACACGACGAACACCACGGCTGGCAGAGTCAGGTCACCGAAGCGCTGGAGGCCGAGGCGCGAGAATCCCTGGCCGGCAACGGACAGCACCGAGCCGCGTGTGATGAGCTGGGCAATGCCGAGGAACACCACGGAAGAGGCGATGGTCGCGACGAACGGGTTGATCCGACCGACGGTCACGAGGAGTCCGTTGAAGACACCGAGCACCAGTCCGCTCAGCATGCCGACCAGCAGAGCGAGCGTCGGGTCGCCCAGGTGCACGGCGAGCCACGCCGCCAGGACACCAGACAGCGCAAAGATCGCGTCCACGGAAAGGTCGAAGCCGCCCGCCACGATGCAGATCGTCGAGCCGCAGGCGATGATCCCGATCGTCGACCATTGATCGAGCAGGTTGAGCTGGTTGGTGCCGGTGCGGAACGGGGCTGAGGCGATCGCCAGTGCGATGAACAGGCCGACGGCGCTCAGCACGACGCCATAGTCGCGGGCCAATGCAAGCGAGCGGGGCGCAGGCAGGGTTGGCGTGGTCATCAGGCGGATTCCTCTCGGGCTTCTTCGGCGAACATCAGCTGCAGCAAGTGGTCCTCATCGATCTCGTCGCCGACGAGCTCGCCGACGACGCGGCCGGTGCGCATCACCAGGACCCGGTCCGCGAGACCGACCAGCTCCTCATTGTCGGAGGACACGATCAGAACGCCTGCGCCCTCGTCCGCGACCGAACGGAGCAGTTCATAGAGCCCGGCGCGGGCGCCGACGTCGACACCGCGGGTCGGCTCGTCAGCGATGAGTGCAGTCGGCCGCTCGAGAAGCCACCGTGCGAACATCACCTTCTGCTGGTTGCCACCGGAGAGCTCGCCGACGAGCGAGTCGATCCGGGCCGGGTCGAGGCCGACCTGCGGCAGCAATTCCCCCAGGACGTCGGTTTGGCGGGCCTTCGACACGAAGCTCAACCGGCTGACGCTGGCCAGGTGGGGCAGCGTCACGTTCTCGCGGACGGTACGCCCGAGCACTAATCCGTGGTCCTTGCGGCTCTCGGGAACCATGACCAGTCCGGCCTGCTGAGCATGGCGCGGTGATCTGAAGGGTCCGCTGTGGCCCGCGACCGTCACGTTTCCGGCACGGGGTCGACGCAGGCCAACTAGGGTTTCGACGAGTTCGGTGCGGCCGGCGCCGACCAGGCCGGCGATGCCGACGACCTCGCCGCGACGGACCTTGAGGTCGACGTCGTGGAACTCGCCGTCGCGGCTCAGACCCGTGACCTCGAGCGCGGGGTCGGCGGTAACGGGCGGGGAATCGAGGCGGTCTGGGAACATCGAGCCGAGGCTGCGGCCGAGCATCGACTCGACAAGGCCGTCAGCCGTCTCTCCGTCCGCAGGCGAGGAGCGCACCAAACGGCCGTCCTTGAGTACGGTGATCCGGTCGGCGACCGCCAGCGCGTCCGCGAGGAAGTGCGTCACGAAGACGACCGTGCGCCCCTCAGAACGCAGATCATCGATGATCCGCAGCAGCTGGTCAGCGTCGCTTCCGGCTAAGGACGCCGTCGGCTCGTCCATGATGATCAGGTCGGCGTCGCGGGCCAAAGACCTCAGGATCTCCACCTTCTGCTGGTCAGCGAGACGCAGAGAGCCGGCGGGTGCGGCCGGGTCGACATCGAATCCCGCCTTGGCCGCCAACGCGTCGTACTTGGCGCGGAGACGGCGCCGCGGGACCAGGTCGAGCGCTCGACCGGCCTGGCCGAGGAAGACGTTCTCTATGACGGACCGATCGGGCACAATCGCGAGCTCCTGCGCGATGAATGCGATACCTGCGGCGATCGACGCCCGCGGCGAGCGGAAGTCAACCGGCTCACCCCGGAGGATCAGCTGGCCCGCGTCGGGGCGGTGCACCCCGGCGATGACCTTGCCCAGAGTGGACTTGCCCGCGCCATTCTCCCCTACGAGACAGTGCACCTCGCCCTGTTCGATCGTCAGGTCAATGCCGTGGAGCGCGACGGCACCGCCGAAGTGCTTGGCCACGCCCTCCAACCGGAGCAGCGGCTCGCCAGTCATGACGCCCCGGCAGGTGCCGGCGCGCCGAAGCCACCACCACCGCCCGTCAGGATGCTCACCGTGTCCCCCGCCGCAAGTTGGAGACCGTTCGTCTTCAGCAGGTCGTCGCGCTGAACGCTCCCAGCGATCTCGACCCGCGGCGGTAGGCCGGACTCTCCCCCGCGAAGGCCCCAGCCAGGAGTGCGGGAGCGGTCCATCCACAGGTAGAGCCGGGTCGGCTCATCGATCCGGTAACGTCGGACGATCCCGTCGCCGCCGGGGTGTTCGCCCGCGCCACCCGACCCCCGACGGATGCCGTACTCCAGGAGGGTGAGCGGGTAGCGAGCCTCGATGGCCTCGACAGGCGTGTTGCGGAAGCTGCCGTTGATGACGTTGATGACGCCGCTCGCGCCGTCTGATCCGGCCGAGGCCCCCCAACCGCCGGCGTGTGCCTCGACGCAGAGGTAGGGCGGGTCGCCCTCGTCACGCCCGGGCCCGGCGAAGTAGGAGATCATCGAGTCGCCGAACTGGGCGGCTGTGACCTGCTCGGGCAGCACGTCGGCGAAGGCGCTCACGAACAGGTCGATGAGCATGCCGAGCGACGAGTAGTACCACCCGCAGGCCGCCGGCTCGACGGCGTGATGCACCGTCCCGGGCCGGGTGAGGACGTCGAGGTTGCGGAAGCAGCCGCCGTCGAAGGCCCGCTCCGGCGCGAACAGCAGCTTGTAGGCCACCCGTACAGCGGCGACGGTCTGGGCGCGTCCGCAGTTGATCGGTCCACGCGTAGCGGCCGGGCTGTCGGTCAGGTCCACGATCATCCGGTCACCGCGGATTTCGACGCGGAGCCGCACGGGCACCGGCTGGTCGAGCTCGATGCCGTCGTTGTCCATCAGCCCCTCACCGACATAGATGCCGTCGGGCACCCGGCGGACGGTCTCGAGGTCCGCAAGCATGCTCTGCCGGAAGATCTCGTCACGACAGGTCTCGACCATGCTCAGCCCAAACCTGGTGATGATCTCGGTCATCCGTCGGTGTCCGATCCGGCACGCCGCGATCATCGCGTTGAGGTCGCCGACGACGAGCTCACGGCTGCGGCTGTTACGACGGATGATGTCGAGGACATCCTCGACCGGACCGGCTGCGTTGGCGATCTTGACCGGGCCGAGGCGCAGGCCCTCCTGGTAGACCTCGGTGGTCTCCGTGCCGCCGCCGGGATCGCGCCCGCCGAGGTCGGTGACGTCGCCCCGTGCCGCGACGTATCCGACAATCTCACCCTCGATGTGGACCGGCGCGAATAGCGTCATGTCGTTGACGTGGGTGCCCTGGATGTAAGGGTCGTTGAGGCAGACCACGTCGCCCGGCGCGAGCCAGTCGGTGCTATTCGCTGCGCGGCCGCGCTGGCGCAGGGTCTCCTTGACCGCCTCATCGAGGTTGCCGAGGAAGAGCGGAAGGCCGCTTGACTGGCCCAGCACATCCGCGTTGACGTCGAGCAGCGCGACGGCCGCGTCCTGATTCTCGTAGAGCAGCGGTTGGTACGCCGAGCGGACCAGCGCGGCGTGCATGTCCTCTGCCGCTGACTGGAAGAGATTGCGGACGATCTCGGTGGTGATGACGTCCCGGCTCACGACCGGTCCTCCTGCCTGCTGATGATGAGTGCTCCGAACGGGCCGCGGCGAACCGCCCAGCCCGGAGGGACGAGGGTCGTCGAGCCGTCCTCTTGGACGATGATCGGCCCGAGGTGCGAGGCGCCCGCGACGAGCGCGTCGCGGTGGAGGATCCGGGCGGAAACGTCCACGCCATCGACCCGCACCTGACGCGTTGTCTCTGGCGCTGGATTGCTGCGGCCGACGCCCGGTTCGGCCAGGGTGGCCCCAATCTTCCCGACCGCAGAGAGCCGGGCGTTGACGAGCTCGACGGGAGCATCTGGCATCGCGTGTCCGAACTTCTGCTCGTAGGCCGCGTGGAAGGCGGTACCGAGTTCGGCCGGGTCGTGTACCTCGACGGCGACCGCGTGCTCCTGGCCTGCGTAGCGCAGGTCGGCGCTCGCGACGTAGGCACGGGCCTCCTCGGGAACGCCTTCCTGCTCGAGCAGCGCTTCGCCCTGCTTGCGGAGCTGACGGAGCGCGTCGCCGAGCGCTCGCATCGCCTCGGGTTCGCCGAATCGACCCGAGAGGGGCGCCGAGATGTCGTGGCGCACGTCCGCGTGGAGCATGCCCCAGGCCGAGAGCACTCCCATGGCATAGGGGATGACGATCTCGTCGATGCCGAGCTCCTCGGCTAGGGCCACACTGTGCAGCGGGCCGGCGCCGCCGAAGGCCACGAGCGTGAACTCCCGCGGGTCGACGCCGCGGCGCAGGGTGAGCGTTCGAATCGCGTTGGCCATCTTGGCGTTCGCCACGGCGAGGATGCCCTCGGCGGTCTGGACGGCATCGAGTCCGAGCTCGTCGCCGACCGTGCGCATCGCATGCTCAGCGGCCGCGACATCGAGGGTCATCCGCCCGCCGAGGAACCAGTCGGGGTCGAGCCGGCCCAGCAGCACCTGGGCATCGGTGACGGTCGGTTGGTCGCCACCCAGGCCATAGCAGGCCGGGCCCGGCTCTGATCCAGCGCTCTTGGGGCCGACCCGCAGACCGCCTCCTTCGGTCCACGCGATCGAGCCGCCGCCGGCGCCGATGGTGTGCAGCTCGACAACAGGCATGCGCATCACGTGGTCGGCGATCTCGCCCTCCGTGTCCAGCGTCATGGTGCCGTCGACGACCAGGCTTACGTCGGACGACGTTCCGCCCATGTCGATCGCGATCAGGTTCGGCCGCGCCAGGCCCTTCGCCAGGGTTTCAGCAGCCACCACTCCACCGGCCGGGCCGCTCAGGATGGTCTGGATCGGCTGACGGCTGACAAGTTCAGCCGAGCAGACGCCGCCGCTCGAGCGCATCACCTGCAGCGGAGCGCGGCAAGTGCGGGCCTCCAGCTCGGTGACGAGGTTGGTGAGGTAGCGGTCTACGGTGCGCGCGACGTACGCTGTAGCGACAGTGGTCGATGTGCGCTCGTACTCACCCTGCTCGGGCGAGACCTCGTGCGAGAGTACGATCGACAGGTTAGGCAGCCGACGGCGGAGCCCGTCGCGCACAGCGAGTTCGTGCGCCGGGTTCCGGTGCGCGTGGAGCAGACAGACGGCGACCGTGGTGATGGACTCAGCGGCAAGCCACGATGCCATTGTCTCGACGTCGTCTTCGGACAGCGGCGTCTCGACGCTGCCATCGTGACGGATGCGCTCGTTGACGGTGCGAATGTCGGCGTCGGCGACGACCGACTCCGTGTTCTGGGCGCGCAGGTCCCAGATGTCCGGGTTGGCCGCACGGCGCAGGCGCAGCACGTCGCCGAAGCCGGCGGTGGTGACGAGCGCGCTGCGCTCGCCCGTGCGCGAGAGCAGGGCGTTGAGGCCGGCGGTGGTGCCGTGGACGAGGTAGGCGATCTGGTCGGCGATGGCGAGCTCGTCGAGGCCGCGCAACATCCCGAGACTTGGATCCTTCGGTGTGCTCAGCACCTTGTAGGTCGTGGTGGTGGCGGCGTTCGGGTCCATCACCACGATGTCCGTGAAGGTGCCGCCGATGTCGACACCGACCCGCAGCTGGCCGCTCACGCGTCGGCTCCGCTCATGCTGACAACCACCTCGTAAAGATCGCCGGAGCCCAGGGGCAGGGACTCGGGGGCGAGCAGCTCCTCGAGGTCGTCGGCATAACTGGCCCGGGCAGACGAGACCGTCCATTCCTGGTAGTCGGCTACGGAGTGCCACAGCGCGGTCACCACTACCTCGTCCCGCTGGGGGACGCGCACATGCAGCTCGGCGCCGGCGCAACCGCCGTCCGCGAGAGCCCGGGCGAGAATCGCGTGGCGCTCGTAGAAGTCGAGAACCTCGCCGTCGCCGTCCGGACGGGGCTTGAGACGGAGCACGCTGCGGATCACGGTCACTGCTCACCTTCATTCGGAATCACTTACATTCGTAAGTAGAACAGTGTGAGATGAGCCACGTCAAGAGGCAATCTTGCGCTATTGTTTACGCGTGGACCACTCGATCTCCAACCTCGGACCGACCATCCGTAAGCACCGACGCGGTGCCGGGATGAGCGTGAAGGCGCTCGCGCAGGAGACTGGCTACAGCGGTGCATACATCTCGCAGGTGGAGAGCGGCGCGACCTTGCCGTCACTGAGTGCGCTGTCAACGATCGCAGTCGCGGTCGGCGCCGACATCACCCAGTTCTTCCCGGTCGACACCGGCCCGACGGTGCGCGTCAGCCGTGCCGGCGACCTCAACAAGCTGCGCATGTCCCCCAACGCAGCAGAGGAGTACACGATCCTCAGCAGCCACGGTCCTGGCACCTCGATCTCGGCGCTGATTCACCGCGCTTACCCGAGCGACCAGCCGCCCGTGAAGTTCCGCAACGCAGGAGAACGATTCGCGCTCGTACTGACCGGGTCCGTGCGCTTCATCTTCAACGGGGAGATCCAGGACCTCGCTCCCAACGACTACGCGCACTTCGCGTCACAAATGCCGTACTCCATGGAGATCACCTCGAACGGCCCGGCCGAGATTCTCTGGTTCGTCAGCCCGGCTATCGTCTGAGCCGATGTCCAGAACCGACAACGCCAAGACCCTGGCCAAGGCCATGGGCGTTCGACTGCGCCGTCGCCGCAAAGAACTCGGGCTCAGCCTCTCCGAGGTCGGGCGCCGGTCAGACGTATCGCCGTCGTACCTGACTGCGGTGGAGGCGGGCACCAGCACCGCCTCCCTGCAGGTGCTGGCGCGAATCGCGCACGCCCTCGAGCTGACCTTGGGCGACTTCATCGCTGAACAAACTGTGGCATCTGTCAAGGCTGGAAGGCTCGACCCCAAGCCAGGGACCCACCTGGTCAGCAGCGATACGTTGCAGCTGAAGGTCGCATTCGCCAATGCCGAACCGGACGAGACAGGAACGTGCCCGCTCGACGTCGCCGGGTCGTCGGTCGTCATCGTCGTGCGATCAGGGCACCTCACGGTTGATGTTGACGACCAGACTTGGCAACTCGAAGAGGGCGATTCCCTGCATGCACAACAGCCGAGACAAATCCGATGGCGATCGGGCTCGTCGCCGTCTGCGTTCATCTGGGCCAGCGCACCACCCTCGATTGGCTGACGCCCCAACCGCGTCGACCGGGTCGCGCCCAACTCTCGCGAGCCTCGGACCTCAACGCGGCAACGTCGGCCGTACCACTCGCAGCGAGATTCGACGTGGGCGGCGGTGCGGAAGGAACCAGCCAGGACGCGGGACCGCTCCGCCTCCTCCTGTCCCTTGCACGGCCTTCCAGGGCAACGTCGCGTAAGAAGCGGGGCAGGGGAAGCTCGTCCTCCTTATCCCCTCGCTCTGGCAAGCACGCACCCGAACGCGTCCGCAAATCACGGTCTCCACCCCGCGATCCCCTGTAATAGACCGACAAGCATTCTCGTCATTCGGTTGCACATCGCGTCAACCGAATACGGGGAACCAGTGACAATGCCGCACGCCTTGAAAGAACGTCGGGGGGCAGGAAGAACCTTCATCTCCCTTCTCCTCATGCTCTCGGCCGCAGTCCTCCTGGTCGTTGGACCTTCGTCCGCAACACCGACCTCATCGGACGCAGCGGATGTCGCTTCGCACGACTCCTCCCTCGCTCCGAACCTCGAAGCACAAGTCGTCGCCCTTGTGAATCTCCACCGAGAACGTGCCGGCTGCCAGCCGCTTCAGCTCAACAAGCACCTGCGGCGCGCGGCGAGGTCGCACAGCAAGCGAATGGCACGGGCGGGCGTCATGGCTCACTTCTTGCCCGGTGAACCTTCGCTGCACAGGCGTTTCGCTCAAGCCGGCTACGACGACTGGTCGTTGCTGGCCGAGAACGTCGCCGCAGGCTTCGCCTCGCCAAGTGACGTCGTCGACGCCTGGATGAACAGCCCTACCCACCGTCACAACATTCTCAACTGTCGACTACGGGATATGGGCGTCGGCGTCATGGCCAACGAACCGCGGTACTGGTGGACGCAAGACTTCGGGCGCCCCGCGCACACCACTTCATGATCCCCACCTTGCTAATCACGCGACTTCCGGTGCCAACACCGGCGGCTGCGCTCGTTCGGATCTCGTCTGCACGCCCGCCGCGGCAGTCGACCGGAGCGCGCATGAGTGCAAGCCTTCTGGATCACGTGGAAGTCGACACAAGAATCACTTGAACAGAACTGCCTCCACCAGTAAGACGTGGCGGCCGAACAACGTCCTACTAGTGGACGAGCAGAGACCCCACACCTCTCCTCGTCTGACGCTTCTGCGTCATCGATTGCCTGCTGCGTCCCCCCTGATCTATTGGGCGCAGCGGCGGACGTGGCGGTCCGCGGTCACTCACAGGACTGCGGACCGCCACTTCTCGGCCTCGTCTGCGGCCGCTTTGTCGTTAGGCACACCGCGATCGGTCACTCCGAAGACGCAGAGGCTGACGCGGCAGCCCATGGGCACTAAGGTGGTGTCATCTGGAACTGGATCAGGGGAGGTACCCTCCCTTGACGTGGCGCTCTTCTTCAGCACCGGCGTGATCGCATTCCCTATCGGAACTGGCGCCTTCCTCGGTGCCTTCTTCGACACGGTCGCCGTGCGCTTGGAGAGTGGACGGCGGGGAAGCCGTCTTCCGGCTCTGGCCGCACTGTACGCCGACGGTGAGCTGTCGCACGGTCGAGCGTCAGCCGCGCTGGCGGAGCTGGACCTCGTTCGAGCTGAGCTGGCCCGGTTCACTCCCGACCAAGTGGTCTGGGATGCCGATGATCCTGCCGCTCAACCCCCGTGGGGTGAGAATATCGCCCCGACGATCAGCAGCCTAGCGAACTGGTTTGTAACGTCCGACGGCCGTCCGATGCTGGACGTGCTCGCCTCCGCGCTCGACGCCAGCTCGCGGATCGGGCAGCCGCTGCGAATCCGCTGATTCGAGGGCGCTTGTCCCGCGCCTCGTCGGAGGAGGCCTATCTCTCACAACGATCCATTCGACAATCCGGTGCCTACTGCCGGCTGTCGGATCCGTCGTTGTAGGGATCGGGGACTCCAGGGGGCACTCGGTCGTCACGACCGAGAGCTACCGGACTTGATCGACGGACCAGCATGCGCCGCTGAACCTCGGCCTCTTCCGCGCAGACGGGGTCGGTCGTGTTGTCGTTGCCGTCCATCCCCACGAGCCACACGAGGCCGCGCCCGCGCCCGGGGTTCAACTTCTCGGCTTCTGTGTCGTCCCAGCCCAGCGCGATGGCATAGGTCAAGGTGTCTCCGGCCTGCTTCTGTGCCCAGTCGATCACCTGCAACACGTCCGCGCCGGTGACGTCATAGGTGTCGGCCCATCCGGAGGTCGATGACTCGCTGCTGCCGTGGAGATAGACCCGGAGCCGAGGTCCGTGATCCTCCCAACTGTGCCGCTCCGGTACCCGGACGATCTGTACTGGCATCCACTCATCCTCGCAGTCTGTTGATCGGAAAGGAGGAGCCGACCTCCGCACAACTGGGCGTCCCTCTCGCACTGTCGCGATGGCCGGGCGTCTCCCCAGCGTCTATACGACGACCTCAGCTCGACCGGCCCTCGCCCATTGCAGCGAGGGGTGGAGACAGTGGTGTGCCTGGCGGGTCCTTCGGCGCGGGGGGTTGCCACACAAGTCAACCTTGTCATAGGCGAAGCCAGAGTTCGCTACATTTCGACACCGGCGGCGCCTCTCGTCGGCAACACCAGCGTCTGGACTATGAAGGACCATGCCTGCCCAGCCGGGGAGGGGGGTGGCCGGGCAGGCGCGGGCCCGCACACGGGAGGGAGTTGTGCACTGACCGTGTTCCTCCACGCCTTCAACGAGCCATGCCAGTGCCAGGTATGGGTGCCGGCGCTGCGGGGCGGGAAGCTGCACGAGCTGACGGGGAGTGTGGGACCCTCCCAACATGGACGACTCCGCCTTCCTGTACGAGGTTCAGGACCTGCTAGCAGGGTTGGTTGGGGAGGACGTCGTGGTGACCGCTGTGCGGCCGGTGGGTGGTCGGCCTTGGCCCCGAGTTGAGGTTGCCTTCCGCCTTGCCGATCCACCCCCCGCCTGGCGGGGCCAGACGCAAGGATCGGCCTATGCCCCGCTGGCCCCGGACTGGCGATACGCCACCGGACGCGAGGAACCGTCCGGCTACGCACAACTGCTCGCCGACGAGGTCGAACGCGCGGCGCGCCGGCTCGTCTCGCCTCGACCACCCGCAACCACCCCGTCTCCCGAACAGGTCGCCGAACGGTGGCATTGGCTGCTGGATCGACTCGCACTCAACGGAACCGTCCATCAAGAAGCCCACGGGCGGCTCGCCGTCATACGCGAGGACGGCACGTCGTTCACTGTTCTCGTTACCCCCGAGCAATGGGCCCTGATAGGCGAACCGCTCGATCCGCAAGCCGACGACCCCCAAGACTTCAACCAACTCAACCCCGAGGACACCTACCTCGTGTTCTACGAGGACGACCTCATCTGGTCCACTCGCCCCGAACTGCCACCCATCGGCTGGGGCGCCGAAATCGGACGGCAAATCCGCCAAGCCATCGCCCAGGGCAGAACCGACGTCGGATGGTACGCCTATGCCCCCGGAGACCCCGACGGGCCCGTTGATCCTGACCGACGTTGGACGCCAACGTAACCAGCGGCCGCGCATCCCAAGCGGGTGACGCCCCCACCATCCACAGTAGCGAAACCCGGGACCGTCACCCGCGCCGGAAATCCGCGCCTTGCGCACAAAGCAATCCGGCATTGAGTTGTGTCCCTCGCGGGGACTGGTGGGCGAGATGTGAGCCCCTACCCACCTGCCGAAACGACGCGCAGCAACCGCGCGAACTTACGACTCCCGAACTGGGAGCCACCCGTCTCCTACTGCAGCGACGATGCACACCATCAGGTTGCCAGTGAGGGGTGTTGTTGCGCGGCGAACGCTGCTCCGGCTGTGAGAACACGTCCGCAGAGGTGTCTCGAGCGGACGTGCGAGCCGGACCGAGAAGGGTTGGGGCTTCATGGCCAGCCTGCCAGTACAGACGTCCGGCACGGCCTTTTCGATAGTCACGTCGTGTAGATCGCAAGTCGGACAGCACCGTGGTCCGACAGCGAGCTGTTCTTATTGCCGGGCCTAAGCGATCCAGTCATCGTGCGCGGACAGCGCTGGGCCGACCCGAGGTAGGACTAGAGTCGGGAAACAGGTAGGGGGCGGCCGCAGCCGCCATGGCGTGGTGGTCGTGACTGACTTCGGGGACCACTACGAGTCCCCAGGCGAACGGGTCACGGTACTTGGCGGCTGTTCGCCGGGCGACCCCGAAGTAGGCCAGACCTCGTTCCAGGCGGTTGTCGCCTTGACTGTCGGAGCCATCGTCGTGACGAAGGTTGGGATCCTCTTCGTCGATGTCGTCTGCTCCGAGCATGAGCGTGAAGTTGGTTGCGAATGCTGCGCCCAGGTCGTTCTCGTCCAGGTCGATCCCGGATAGCCCGTAGGGGAATGGTTGATCATCGTCAGGCATCGTGTACCAGCCGGGGTTGGCGGCAACCACAGCCTCGAGCGCGTTAGAAGGCGCGAACTCCACGAGGCGAGCCGCGAACTGCGCACCGGCAGAGTGTCCGAAGACGCTGTAACGGGTATCAGTGGCGCCGGTCCGGACCTTGCCCCGTTCGACGATCTGGTTGAGGGTGCCAAACGTGAGCGAGTGCTGGGGATCCGCACCAGAGGGGTTCTCGAGGCCGCCAAGGTTGTATTGCTCGGACGGGAAGTCCTCCTTGCTGAACTCGGGTACCAGAACAAGCAGGTCCGGCGTCGGCGTGAGGTCTTCCCAGTCGGATCGGTAGTCCTCTGCATTCCGGTCGGTTCCGGTGAGCACCAGGACGATCTGAGCGTCGGCTGGCGAGCCGTGGATGAGATACCAGACGGGTACTGCTGGGCCTCCCGGAGGGGAGAAGGTGAAGACCCCAACTCGGCTCACAGGCTCAGGCGAGCCCGAACAACCGGCAAGCCCAGCGAGCACGGCGGCGACCGCTGCCAAACCAGCCAGGCAAGTCATGAGGCGGGCGATTTGCGGGCGCGCCGCTTTGCGGCTGGAGGGCGCTCCGAGGCGCGGCGGCCACGTGCCGAGAACGCCAGCCTTCATCTTCGTGTCCACGACTTCACGAGGGCGTGCGGGCAGTGAAGCGGATCGTCGCGGTGCTCCCACCCGGATCGATACTCGGGGCAGGCGCCAGGGCAGTCATGGTTCGCCGAGCCACCGCCGGAGCGCAGGGCCTGGGCTGGTACCGCACCACGTCGTTGTCGGTACGCAGACAGCTCAGGCGCAGACTGGCACCTTGGCTCTCGACGGTCAGGCGGACCGCGAGTCCGACGCCGAGCAGCCCGTAGGTGTCGAAGCGGCCCGGTGCCCCGAACACGAAGTTCCCTATGCTGTAGGCCACGGGAACGCCGTCGACGAGCTCGACTCGGCTGCTGGAATGGGGGCCTGTGCCGATGATCAGGTCGTAACCGGCGTCGACCAGCATCCTTGCCCAGTAGCGTTGCTGATTGTTGGTGGGCGCGTAGTTGTCGCCCCAATGGACGTAGGCGACCACGAACTCGGCGCCGGCAGCCCGCGCCAGGTCCACGCCGCGCTGGACGGATCGTGCGCTGAAGGCCACAGTGCCCGCGTGATCGGTGGTGGCAGTGCTCGCGAAGCCGAAGTCCTCGGTGAGCGAGATAACCGATACGTCGCCCGATGAGCTGGTGATGAGCAGGGGCCGCTCGGCGTCGGCGAGCGTTGACCCTGCGCCGAAGCCGGCCAGTCCCGATCGGTTCAGGGCGGCGAGCGTGTCAGCGAGACCCACTGACCCGTAGTCCATGCTGTGATTGTTGCCAAGGCTGGTTGCGTCGACGCCAGCTCGGTGCAAGGCGTCGAGGCCGAGTGCCGAGCTGGCGTAGGAGTACTGCTTCCCCGGAATGGCTGGTTGGGTTGCGGTGGTGATGGCTGTTTCCAGGTTGACGATCGTGTAGTCGGCGTCGAGCTGGCCCGTCACCTTCGTCAGAGGGTAGTCATAACCGTGACGATCCAGCAGCGGTTGGGCGCCGTCGCCGAGCATCGTGTCGCCGAGGAAGTCGATGCTCAAACTCCCCGACTGTTGTGGCGTCGGATGCGCATCGACGGTGGCCACATCGGGTCCCTTTGCTGAGGCCAGGTGGAGGCCTACTGCGCATCCGGTCGCCACAGCGCTGCCTGCCAGCACCGCGATCAGAATGCGGTCTCGGGTGGATCGTTTCATCTGTTCCATTCCTCGCGGCAGGACCCGAATGCGCCGTCGTTGCCTATGTTGAAGTGGGCCATGACCTTGTCCACGAGCCCGGCGCGAGCTGCTTCGCCGAACGAATGTCCGGCACAGCTGAGAAGGTCGAAAGTGACGTTGGAGGTGGCGCCCAGGGTGCGTGCTACCGATTCGGTGTGATCGACCCAACGGAGTGCCCGCTCGAGGCGGCCAATACCTTGTTCGCGGTCAAGTCGTCGGTTGCTGCGGACGGCCGGTCCTGGACGGACGTCGCGCTCGCCCACAAGGACCAGGATCGGAACCGTGAGGAAGGCGACTGGGTCGACTGTTGTCGACGTACCACTGCTGTGTTCGAGCCCATAGGGCCAGCGGCGACCGGCCCGTAGGTAGGTGTACCAGCCGGACGCCGCAACGGCCGCTCGCTGAACCAGATGGGGTGAGACCAGGGTGAACCGATGGGCGAACTGTGCGCCACCGGAGTAGCCGAACAAGTCTATGGTGGAGCACTGCAGGCTTGTCTCGGCCTTCAACGACGCGACGGCTGCGACCAGCGCGTCGTGTGCAGCGAACTGCCCCTGGCGGCCGGCGAGCCGTTGGTATCCGGTGAACTCCCGATCGCCGAACGTTGGCGCCATCAGGGCGACGTTGGTGTAGATCGCGCTGGGCAAGAATGCCCTGAACAGGCGTGCAGAGTCACGCCGTTGCCCATGGACGAGCACGAGCAGCCGCTCAGGGTTGGCTGGGATGAACGCCCGATAGCCGAGGCGTGCCGGACGACGAGGCGTCGGGCCACGTGGTGGTGACTCGATCAGGCCGTGACGTTGCGGACCCATGGTCGTACCTGGTTGGTAGTCGTCGTTCTCGGGCTGCGCCGGTACTCATCGCCCTCGACAACGCTGATCCTGCCTTCGGAACCCAGGTCCCAGACGACGTCAGCGATGGCGAGGTCGGCCGGCTGAGTTGATGCCAGCAGGACTGTCCCGCGATATCCGGCAAGGTACTTGCGGACAGTTGATGCCTGCGTGGGGTCAAGGCCGAGCGTGGGTTGATCGAACAGGAGCACCTTGGGGGAGTTGATGAGGGCCCGCCCCAGGCAGAGGAGCTGACGCTCCGCTGTGGAGAGATTCCGGCCACCTTCGGTGACCCAGAACTCGAATCCGCCCGGCAGCGTGGAGACCAGTTCGTCCAAACCGAGGGCGTAGCAGACTCTCTGAATCTCGTGACGTGAGGCATTCGGCATCCGGTAGGTCAGGTTGCGCCACACCGTTCCTCGCATCAGGGGCAGGTCCGGGCTCACGACTCCGAGCTGCCGGAAGGCGGAGGCCGGCGACGTCGAAGCGAGGACCTGGCCGTCGATGAGCACGTCGCCGCTCGTGGTCTCGAGCTGTCTGGCCACGAGCGCGAGCAACGACGACTTGCCGCTACCCGCTGCCCCGCAGATGCCGACGATACGACCGGGGGCCGCGACGGCCGAGATCGCAGGGAGCCGACCTTCGACGGCGGCATTGACGAACTCAACGCGACCCGACCGAAGTCGCAACGGTTGGGTTCCTGCTGGCTCGAGCCCGCTGCTCGAACTGTTGATGAACTCGGTAATCTTCTGCTGCGAGACCTGTCCGCGGTGCCAGTAGTCGTGGGCGAGTCCCAGATTGCGCACCGGGCCACTGAGCTGTTGTGTCATGAGCAGAGCAGCAACCACCGTTCCGACAGTCGTCGCATAGCGGCTCACCTCGACCAGGCCCACACCCAGCACAGCCGCGACCGACAGGGCAGCGGTGGCGGACGAGATGCCACGCAGCCGTCCCCGCAGTCCGGCGATGCGACACAGAGCCTGAGTCAGCAACTCGGTCTGCTGTGCGAGGCGCGAGAACTCTCCTCGGGCGCGGCCGAACACCTGGACCACCGCCAGGGAGTTCAACTGCTCGTCAATGTTGCCCGTCACCAGCGACCGCCTGCGACGCATCCGTCTGGTGGCCGCGCGCATCGCCTTGCCCCACCCGATCGAGGCGGCAGATCCACCGCTGATCACGGCGAGCACTGCCAGCGCCAGCCACACGTTGAGCACAGCCATCGCGGTCAACGTGGCAGTCACGACGATGAGGGCCACCGTCCCGCGCAGGATGCCCCGGCTGATCCAGAGCCTGAGCATTGACAGATCCCCGATGAACCGGAGCATCAGTCCCCCTCTAGCGCGATACTGCAGCTGCGTCGGAGTCATGCCCTGAAGATGCTCATACATCTCGAGCCGGAGCCGGCGGACGACTTCGTAACCTGCCTTCTCCGCGACCGAGAACTCCAGTGCACGCAATGCCGCCTGTACCAGTGCCGTCACGCACAATAGAGCGACGAGGAGGTAGGTGTGGTGTCGCTGGTCAGCAGCCGCCTGACCCACACCTGCCGGAGCGAGAGCGTCGACGATGGACCGGACAAGCAGCAATGTGGCGGCCAGCGCAGCCGCCTGAGCAAGGCCGATGCCGACGACCGCGGCTGCATCGATTCGGCGAATGCGCACCATCATGACCTGGAGCCGACCTCGTGCTCCCCGATGCCACCCCGTTCGTGCACGATGCCGTCGGCCAGGCCGGGCAGGCTCAACTCCCAACTGGCAGCCTCACCAGCGACCGAGCCTCCGGCGTCAGCCAGATCCGGCACCGTGATTCCCAGGCACGCCCCCATCGAGTCCGCGTCTGCAAGGTCGGCAAGCGTCAAGATGTGCATGCCGAGGGCTTCCTCTGCCTCTCGAGTCGCGAGCGGGGACGTGGTGATCCGCCCCGAGACACCTAGCAGGTTGTGCCCGAGTGCCTTCAACACCTCAGCGCCGTGGACGGCGCCCATGGCGTCTCCAGCAGCGAAGATCACGGCGTCGGCTATGGACTGGAACGCCTCAGACCGAATCAGCTGTGCGGTCTCCTGCTGGTACAAGCCGTCTGCGATCTCGACCAAGTTCAACTGGGTCCCCGACTCTGTCAAGTGGTCGACCAGCTCCAGCATCTTTTCCTCCAGCAGGCCGACTGGTTGCCGGTACGTCGAGGCGAGGCCGACATCGGTGAAGTCAAGCATCGGCCACGCGCCCGCATCGAGCATCACCCAGTAGTCCCCGCCGGATCCGGTCCCGGTCACCTTGGTCGTGCCGACACGGACCCCTCGCCTCGCCATCCCCTCGGCAATGTGATGCACCGTGGTGGTCTTCCCTGAGTTCATGGATGTTCCGACGACGGCGAGGGTCACGGGGCGCGGTCGCGTGGGCGTCACGGGGGGCAGCGCGAACTCGCGGACGTTCAAGGGCTGTCCACGCTCGTCCCCGATCAATCCGAGCGGCACGATGTCGGTGGCTGCCCTGACGGCTCGGCTCCGACTCAGCACCTTGGATGCGATTCCACCCGAAGCCACCAGTTGGGTGGGTTCAAGACGGTCGGGCACCTCCGACTCGAACTGGTCCGGTGCGTAACGGTCGGCGTATGCCACCACGATCAGGTCGCCCACGTGCAGAGCAGCCCGACGGCCTTCGACGGTCTCCAGCCGCCGGTGATTGCCCAACCTGGACACTCGAGCCAGCACGATGTCGCCAGAGCGTGGACGCACCGAGCCCGTGATCAGCGTTGCCATCGACGACGGCGGTACACGCCGGGTACTGAACGCGCGCTTCGCGCCCAACAGCGTGGCTCCGGTGATGGGGCGAACCAGCAACCTGGCATTCCGAGACATGAGCCTTCTCCCTCCTGGGCGGCCCGACGCAACCTCAATGAAGTGGCCTACTTGGGCTTCCCTCCCGATACATAGACGCACCGGCCCTCAGTTCCTTATTCCCGGGCATCGCCATCCGTCTTGCCAGATTGCGGAAGACCGGCCCGCGCCGCCTCGCCCACGAACTCGACCGCTCCACCGCGGGCGGGGCGCCAGTGGCCGGCGACGCCGTCCAGGTCCGGTCGCAGCTCAGCGCATGCCGGACCACCGCCCGAGGACGCTTGACCTTGATTTGCCGATCCTATGGGCCTCGTCCGAGGCTGAGACTCGGCCTCAACCGATCGCCGAGGCGCTTCCGCATGTGTAGGCGTTGCCCGTGAATCCATGCGAGCTACTGGCACTGAGTTGGTGCCGGCCGCGCGATCAGAGGCCGTCCAGCAACGTGCTCGGTGGGACCATGGACCCAGCCCTGACAGAGCTCCCGCAAGGCACGCGGTTCGAGTTCGGGGTCGCGTTGACCACGGCGCAAGGAAATCTTCCGCTGATCGGATTGCCAGTGAGGGCGCCGCTCATGTTCATCGAGCGGAGTTGTCTCCACACCGTGTCGGGCGCGACACGGGAGCTCGACGGTCGACTGCATGCGTCGATATGTTCGCCGCGGTCACGTTCGGCGTTCTATGTCAGCTCGCCCGTAAGTGCCGCTCAATGGTGGCGTCCCCTTTGCGTGGGCAACAAGTCGCGGATCGACAAGAGAACGGCTCAACGGCCGGGTATTGGTGTGCGGTCTAGACGCGTCGTTGCAGTGGAGGACTCTCAGTTCGAGGCGATCGGATTGGACACCAACCCGCGCGTCGCGTTCATGTGTGAACCGGCAGAAGCGTGCAAGTCCAACGTTCTGGTTCGGACGACGAAGATCGCAGGCGGCTCCACCTTCGCCGGCGGATCGTTCACCCTCGACCTCCGAAGCACCGCCGTCACGCTCCCGAGTCCGCCCTCATTCGACCGCGACGACATCCGACTGACCGACCGCGGATGCGACACGACGACGCCGATCGCGACAAGCAAACGCACATCCCGCCTGCGGCCGCGGCCGTCCTCACCTTGCCCAATTCGGGCTTGGTCCGCAGACGAAGGCTCGCCGACTGCCTCCAGGTCCGCGACCCCGTTGGTCACCGGAAGTGGTCGTTCAACACGGTCACCGTCGGCAGCTGAAGGACCGCGCTCGCATCCGCCAAGTGAAGGGTCCGGGGACGGATGGCGCTTCGCCCAATGAGGAGTAGTTTTCAAGTGCCCCAGTCTCGTCTTCGATCTACAACACACGCGGCAATTCTCGTGGCAGCGGTCACCGCGATGTTCTCGGCGTTGATGCTGACCATCACCACCGGTCAGTCTCCCGCATCTGCCGCTACCATCCCGGACGGGATTACATCCATGACGACGACCGCTTCACAGGTGGAGCAGTGGGACGAGGTCGACTTCACTTGCACCTGGGCGGTTCCTGACTACTCCCAACCCGGTGACACCTTCACGCTCAAGCTTCCGGCGCAGTTGCGCTGGTTCGGTGCGGCGGCCTTCGATCTGCGCGATCCCGATGGCACTGTTGTCGCCACCGCGCTGGCCGACGCATCCGGCCTGGTCACTTTCACACTGAGCGGCTACGCGTCGGATCATCCGACAAATCTGCATGGCGCCTGCGCATTCAGCACGCAGTACGTTGAGCAGACGACCACCGAGCAGGTCGACCTCCAGTTCGATGTCGGATCGAGCGTGATCCATGCGCCGATCTCGACCACCGATCCGTGTACCGACGGCTGCGGTCCCGACCCTGCCGCCACCAAGAAGTACTCTTGGTGGCACAACGCCGAGCAGAGCATCGTCCGATCGGTGATTACGGCGCCCGCGATGACCGCCGCCACCTCCGACGTTACGGTTACCGACACACCCGGACCGGGCCTCGCCTTGGATTGTGCGACGGTGGCCGTGAAAGTCGGCACAGTCCGCGGCACACGCGGATTTCTCAGCGCGCCGTTCACCAACAACCCGGCCACGATCACCTGCACGGCTCAACAATTGACCGTCACCCTGACCGGCCTTGCCGTCGGAGAGATCTTCGAGGTGTGGGTCGATGCCCACGTCATAGACCCGTCACGCGGGGCCTACACCAACCAGGGCACCGTCACCATCAACGGAGCTGAAGAGCCGGTGACCGCGACGGAGCGAACCTCGTCGGCGAGCGGTACTGGACAAGGTTCCGCCGCGACTCCAACCGCGACGCCGACGCCCACACCGACTCCAACATCCACGGCGACGCCCGCCCCGACCCCAACACTCGCCCCCTCGACACCGGCGGGCTCGATCACCACGACCGACCAGGCGAGTGCTGCGCCGGTGCCCAAGGGCGGTGAGGTGGCCGGGTCCTCAACGCTCCCGAACACCGGCTCGCCCCTGTCTCCGGCGCTCATCCTGTTCGCCGTCGCTCTGT
The DNA here is from genome assembly GCF_013409625.1 of Nocardioides kongjuensis. Classification (NCBI taxonomy): domain Bacteria; kingdom Bacillati; phylum Actinomycetota; class Actinomycetes; order Propionibacteriales; family Nocardioidaceae; genus Nocardioides; species Nocardioides kongjuensis. Next base: position 4,441,001 of record NZ_JACCBF010000001.1, on the reverse strand, counting down.
TGGGTGCGGGAGGTGTCCTGGTCGCCCGGTCGCAGCGGCAGGCGCCACGCAAGAGCCGCGGAGGCGTGAGGTGCCCACCGCGCGGATGACGTCCGACATGACGTCCGTAGAGGTCGTCCGCCGGGAAGTCATACTCATCGAGCCGATACGGTCAAAACGGCCTCGGCGACCGCTTGGCAATGCTCGAGGCGCAGAACTCCGTCGAAGAGCTCGTTCGGCCGGACGCTGCAGCCTATTCGTCCGTCGCTACGAGAGAGCCGAGGCCGGCGACCTTCCGGCATCCACCACAGCAGGCACTCAAGAAGGCGACCGCGCCTCGTCCCGAGCACAGTGAGGACAGTGAGGACAACGCGTGATGACCACATGATGACCACACGCGCAAGCGGGGATTTGGTGAGATCGCCGACTTGTACTGACCCCGGCGGCACCGCGCGACAAGCACAATCCGGCGACCGGGGGGTTCGTTTGAGACGCGCCGAACCGTTCCGACGATCCGCTCTCGCGCGGAGGGCGCTGCCTCCCAACTTCGACGTGACCTATTGGGATTGGGCGAAAGTAGCCGTCAGCCGTCCCTTCTAACTCGTCCACTGGCAAGAACCCGAGACTGAGCCGATCCGAGGCCGGCTGCGCCGGCGTTTCAAGGTGCGGGAGGAGGACTTCAACGGCTGCCTCGAGGTTGCTCGCGACGTTGGCCGCGGCGCGTCCTCATCTGTCGTCAGGGTGATCGCCGTGCCACCCGGCGCGGCTCCGGATCCGCCGAAGTACCGGGAACTCCCCGAACCCCGAGATCGGCACCACGAGCTGCCCATCGAGGCCGTCGACCTGAACCTGCGCGAGTACCGAGAAGTCGTCGTCGCCCCGTCACCAGGTCGCGCTGCGGGGCCGAGTCGTGCTGCCCGACACCTACCGGCACCATCGCGGCAAGGTGCTGCGCAACATCGCCCTTCCTGAGGTCGCCCCAAACTTCGTCGTGCCGGTCGAGCCGATCGGGCCCGACGTCCCCGTCCTGGACGGCACCTACCTGCACCTCGACAACGAGGATCGCGGACACTTCGGTCACCTGATCACCGAGTCGCTGGCGCGAGTGTGGGCCTGGCCTCACGCCCTCGCCGCAGACCCTGACGCGCAGGCAATCGTGATGGCGAGCGACGTCCACCCGACGCTGCTCGACCTCGAGCTGGCACTGTACGACGCTGGAGGGATCCCGCGCGACCGGGTGCTCCTGGTGGAGGGACCGGTGCGCCTGGATCGTCGTGGCCGGCACGCCCATGTTCAGCAACCCCCACTACGTGCACCCGCAGGTCGCCGAGGTCTGGCGTCGGGCGGGAGATCGGCTCGCCGCGCAAGCGGAGGCGCTCAGCAGGCCACGGCGAATCTTCGTGTCCAGGCGCCTGGCGAACCGGTCGTGCCGCAACCGGGAGGACGTCGAGCAGGTCTTCGTCGACCACGGCTTCGAGGTCGTCTTCCCCGAGGAACTCTCGCTTGCCGAGCAAGTCCAGATGTTCCGCGCGGCCGGCGTCGTTGGTGGATTCGCCGGAAGTGGCATGTTCCAGCTCGCGTTCGTAACGGAGCCGACCCGGGCCATCCAGGTCGTGTCCGCACCCTGCCGGCCTCGCAACGAGTACCTCATCTCCGCAGTCCGCCCGGCACGGCGTCGACAGCATCGTGTGCAGCGACGTCGAGGACGACGGTCCCGGCAGGTACTCGGGCTTCCGCTACGACGAGCAGCGGGAGGGCCCGCACCTGCGTCGGCTGCTCGCGGCCCTCCCTCCATCCGGTCGGACCCGACCCGGCGGCTCACTGATCAGTCCCAGCTCCGCCTCGGGTCCGCCTCGCCAGCGTTGAGAGACCAGCCCTTCCTTGGCGCCCCGACCGACCAGCCAACACCCGCTGCTCCGATGTCTCAACGCGACGTTGGTGGCTGAGCGCAGCCCGTCGCCGCAAGCATGGGTTCTCCTCAAGGCCTCAAGGTTCCTTGTCAGCGGGAGCAGAGGTTGGCGGCCAGAGGACCGCCAGCCCGTGCGCTCACGGCATAGAACCGACATGCGGAAACGATGCGAACCAAGGTTGCTCGTCGAAGTCCACGGCGACGAACTCGTCCTGGCTCTCGATGAGGAGTGCCATTGCGACTCAGCGGGCGGTGGCGAGAGCCGGTCCTAGGACGCACGAGTTGGGACGCCCTTTGCCAGCCGGGACGCACGAGCGGGCAGGATTGGCGGTTCCGATTGCGTTCGTAGTTCCCACCCCGTTGACCGACTTGATCCTCCATGATTCGTGTCTGGCCGGCTGCCCCGGGCGGTCTGCATTCCGGAGGGGACGGGTAACTGCGCAACCCGCGCGGTGGTGCAACACTGCTGCTGCCATCCGCACGCTCCCGACATGAGCGGCGGTCAGTCGAGAGGGGAGAGAGCAACCAGTCATGGCGACTGACTACGACGCACCGCGCAAGAACGAGGACGAACAGTCCGAGGAGAGCATCGAAGCACTCAAGGCGCGCCGCCACGACAAGAACTCGGGCAAGGTCGACGAGGACGAGACCGAGGCGGCCGAGTCATTCGAGCTGCCCGGCGCCGACCTGTCCCACGAGGAGCTCGCGGTCGAGGTGAAGCCCAAGCAGGACGACGAGTTCACCTGCATGAGCTGCTTCCTGGTCCACCACCGCAGCCAGCTCGCAGATCCCAAGAACATGATCTGCAAGGACTGCGCCTGATCACACATTCCGCTCGATCTGGTAACAGACTTCTGCCACACGCGTTCGGAAGCGGCGGTCCGTCACGCCAAGCGTGACGACCTGATCCACCTGTTGGCTTCATCGATGCGATCGCGAATCTCGTCAATGCGCTTCACGACGCGGGCGATGGCAACTTGTCGCTCCGTGTCGGGCCTGCCGTCTTCACGGACCGGCACCTCAATCACCAACTGCGTGACACGGCGAACGTACAGCTTCGCTTCGTACATGTAGCCACCCTGAGCGATCGTGCGCGCCAGAGCTACCGCCAAGTAGCCCAGATCGATGTCGTGGGCGGGGAGCCCGTCATCGCCGAGTGACGACAAGCGATTATCGCCGGTGTCGCTGCCGTCCACGTCGATAACACCAGGCTCTTCGGTCGGCCACGGCTGAACGATCACGACATCGTCTGTCATGACCGAGCCGGCTTCACGCAGGTGAACCAAACCAACGGCAGATGCCCCAGTCGCCATCACGGTCACCGACGGGAACTCTTCGGGCTCGACACCCTTGGCTTCCCTGAGCCAGTCAGCGTCAATGCGGCCCTTGATCACGTTCGCACGAGTGAAGACCGAGTACACAGGAACTTCACCCGGGTGATCCCGGAGGTCGACATTTCGGATCCGAACCCCGGAGCGGACCGTGAAGCGGCTGCTGTCAGAGAGGGCAAAGGTGCCCATCGGACCATCCTCGAGCGCGTCGAGTTCGGCACGCGCACTGTCGAGATCGGTGAGCAATTCTCGGAAGGTCTGGGATACCTGGTCTACGAATGCGCCGCGTTCAACTGCTTCGGCCCGTTGTCCGAGCGCCACCTGCTCCTCGTCGGTCCAGTGACGCGTGACGTCCCATCGATCATCCTTGCCGAACATGTCAGCTGGAACGAGCTTCGCGATCTGGGTATCCGCGTAGGCAGTCGGCCCCGAAATGACCTCGCCCATCCCATCCTCGACGTACCGGATGAACAGGTTGGCCAGATCCATCAGGTCGTTGTCGTCCGGGGTGGGAACGCGCTCGTAGTCGAGCGTCTCTCCAATGCTGCGAGCGATCCCGCAGAACACTGGCGGGCGAGACTGGTTCGGCACACGACGCTTCTCCAGCGCCAGGATGTAGGTCGGTTGCGCTGTGTTGAAGAACGCGTTTCTCGGCAACGCGATGCTTGCCAAGATGTTGCATTCGCTCAGGAGGTTGGACTTCATCCGGCTGGCTGTCCGGTTGAGAAGGCCGAGAGGAACGATGATGAACGCGCGGCGCCCCGGCTTCAGGGCGCCGGCAATGTAACGGAGGAACAGTGCCTCCACGCCAAGCCCGCCCGTGTCGTAGTACTCGTCGAGCGAGACCCCGTTGCGCGCTCCGCTGATCTGCTCGATCTCGCGCCGGTAGATCGACGACCCCTGGGTGACGTAAGGCGGGTTGGTGAGGATGACGTCCACTGCGTCGCGTGGCGGCTGCAGCAGCGCGCCCAGAGTCTCGTTCTCGTTGAGCAGCAGGAACGTGATGGTCGAAGCGGTCGGCTCGAAGACCATACGCGCCACTCGATCGCGGAACCCGGGCCGACACTCATCACCGCGCTCGTGGCAGTTAATGGTGGACGACTACCCGAGAGGCCGTGATGAACGTCGGTTCGCCTTCACGCGATTCCAGCAACGCCTGCTGCTGCGGAGACGTCGTACCCGCCACGTAAGCCGCGGACCATGCCTTCAGCAAGCCGGACGACGTGCGCTATTACGATCCGGCGCGCCGCGAGCATGCACCAGATCGCCCAGGTCCTCCACAGTGGACCCGGCGAGAGGGTTGCCGGGCGACGCCGTCGCCAGAGGGCGTTCTGCATCCAGCACGGCAAAGATGGGCCGTGGGCCGTGGGCCGTGGGCCATCAACGAAGACGACACCATCCGCACGACGGCTGGCTATGGCGGCCGGTACGACTTCGATCCCGCTAGGTACGGGCCGAACTGACAGGCCCGGGTGCCTCGGTTCGGGGGGGACCCTATCGGTCGCAGGCGGACCCAATGGCCGCGTGCCACGAAGGACCGCTGCGGCAGACCCCACTCAGCGGTTTGTGCAGGCAGGCTTGGTCGGATGCCGCCTCGCCGGTCGGCGGCCTTCGGAAGGTCGCCTCGCCACCGCCCGCACCGTCGACTCAAGCCAGCCACCACGGCACATCGCGCCGATCATGAGGACCTTCCCGTGCTCCATGCGGTGCTTTGGTCTGTGGCGCGGCGGTTCGCTTGCAGGTCCAGCAGCAGACCGAAGCCGAGCGCGCCGCGAGGAGTGTGGCAGCCAGGATCACGTGTTACGTCCGTTCGTTCCGCAGGTTCGCCCACGCACCTATCGCGACTGCTCAAGGTAGTGTCGCCATCAGCTAGGTGCCCACACCGCCGCGCACCCGCCCTGCGGCGCGTCAAACGGCTCCGACGGGTTCTAAGGAAAGCCCGCTCGTTGTTCAGACGGCGAAGCCCCTCAATCCCTTTTGCAGCCATCCAGTTGGCCCAGCACCGTAAGAAACTGCGGTCTCGCCCTCGTCTCCCACCGGGTGCCTTGGCGCCGGCGCCCCCTTCCCCGCGGAGGGAAGGCAGCGCACAAGGCACCCGCCCGCTCCAAGCCGATGTAATGCGCGACCCGTTCGATCGACGTTCGGAAAGGACCCAACAAGCGCTCAACCGGCTCTGGCCTTCGGGGTTGATCGCGAAACGCGTCTGACCAGCCGTTTTCCGAGGAGGGCGAGGCATCAACCCCATCGACGTCGCGTTCAAATCCCACGGCATGCGCAGTGTCACACCGGGGGCCCGCAGCGCACCTTCACCGGTCATCACGGGACGTAGCGAACCGGCCTGTCACACATTGGCGAGTTCTCGGACTTTCCCGTGTCGTCGACCCAAGTTGGCGAAGCTCGAATTGCGAGGTGAAAGGTGAAGTTCAGTAAGCAGGCGCCGCACGACCGGCACAGGAACGAGACAGCGTCTCATATGCCGCTGACCGCAGCCGTTTGGGTCTTTGGCCCCGTACTGATGATCGTTGCGAAGGCCGCACCGCTGCTAGCCCTGATCGGCGTCGTCATTGTGGGCTTGTTCGCGTTGGTTCCAATCCTTCTTCGTCGGGAAAACTGATGGCTGGGGCCGGTACGGCTCGCCGCCAGACAGCGGGCCGCAACTCAGCCCGCTCTATGGGTCCTGTACGCGTGAGACGCACCACGTGGCAGCAATCTGTCGCGACTTCTCGAGGCATTTTTCAGGACATTCGCAGGTGCTGAAGCCGCCTCAACTCGCCGGCACGAGCCAACTTTCCGCTTTCAACACTGAGGCCATGTAAGGATCCCGAAACCGGAATGGCGGCGTGACTCGTTGCGGAGGGCCAGATGGTCAACAACGACAAGTTCTTCACAGGGCAAAAGCCGGCTGCAGTGCTGAAGCATGCAGTGCTGATGGCGTATGCCTATCCATACTTCTCAATGGTCGGGCGGTGGCATCGCGGGCCGATGTGGCTGATCGACGGTTATGCCGGCCCGGGCATGTACGACGCCGATGAGTCTGGAACACAGATTGACGGGTCTCCGATCGTTGCCCTGCGCCTTGCGAGGAAGCAGCGAGGGTTCAGCCCTTCTCGTGATGTCCGGTGCGTCTTCATTGAGGCCGATAGCACCTTCGTAGCCGCACTTCGCAAGAATGTGCAGCCGTTCCAGAAGGCGGGTCTGCACGTCGAGGTGCTCCACGGGTCAGTCGAGGATCGCCTCACTGAGGCATGGTCGAGAGTCGCGGGGAATCCCGTCCTGACCTTCATCGACCCATTCGGGGTCTCCGCTGTCTCGAAAGCGATCATGACTGGTCTCCTCCTCAAGCCGACCCACAAGTCGTCTGAGGTACTTGTCAACATCAACGTCGAAGCCATTTCTCGCCATGGCGGGTACCTGCAGTGGGACGCGGCCGGCGACCCCGAAGTACGACCGGGCCTCTCACCCAATGGAGTGGAGAAGTCAGATACCTTCTTTGGTGGACTTTGGTGGCGCCGGAGCTTCCTTGAGGCGCGCGACCGGTACGGTGACGCGGGCGTGGCCGCGACAGTGGTCGTCGACGAGTACCGCGAGGCAATCCGGGCGGAGACTGGAGCATCGTCCCTGGTGGTACCGATCCGCCGGTCAAGGACCGGGGCGCTGCTCTTCTACTTCACCCTGTTCTACCGGCACCCCGGGGCGGGCTACAAGTTCGCCGACGCCGCCGCCATCGGCCAACTCAAGTGGCGCGAAGCGTTCCGCCAAAAGGATCTCGAAGAACTTCGTGCAACGGAGGCCGCTGAGCCGACCCTCTTTGGGCTTGACCTCGCCGAGGAGGTCAACGAGGTCGAGGCGAACGCACGGGAGAAGGCACTCTTTGACGCATCCGTAGCCCACATTGAGGCCAACATCCTTCGCATGCTCGCGCCGCTGCCGTCAGGCCAGGGAATCCAAGCAGGAGCCAACATCGTGGAACTGCTCGGCGACTGCATGTCCTTGGCTGGCGAGAAGGAGCTAAGAGCGGCATGGAACGGCTTGATCAAAGCGCAGAAAGTGCGCAAGCGGGCGTCCAGCCCGAAGGAACTGTGGAAGCACTACATCATCAAGCAGTGATTCCACCCCAATCGATTGTCAGAGCCCAACCGTTGCCGTCATAAGTTGGCCGTCACGCGGTCACGCCGCGTGGCATTGCCGGCATCTCAGACCAGATTGCCCCGTCGAGGTCGCGGCCGTGCGCCTTGGGAGTGCGACCGCCCCATTGCTTGTGGAAGAACGGCACGTTGCTGTCGACGCACTCGTCGCGAATGTCGCGCACCCAGTCCGGATCAAGCGAGCGTGCCTTCGGACCCGACTCACCGCCGGTGATCACCCATCCGATCCCTGCCAGATCGAGCCCCTTCAGCGGGCCAAGAAGGGGCTCGCACGACAAGAAGCGCACCGCCGCCGGGACCTCTCGCAGATGGTCAACGCGATGGAGGTGATCGGCGTTCTCGACGCTCACTCCCATCCATAGATTGTCCGGCCAGTCGAGCTTGTCTGCGAGCTTCGGCAGCCGTGCCGACCGCTTCGTCAGAACCTGGTATGTGTGCTGGGGAGTCTCGGCGATGACCGCGAACACGTCGCGAATGAAGGTGAGCGGGACTCGAGCGTGGAATAGGTCCGACATCGAGTTCACGAACACCACCCGCCTGCCGCCCCACCGGTAGGGCTGAGCCAAAGCATCTGGATGGATGCTCAACGCGAATCCCGGTCCCGAGGTCCGTGGGTCACCGTCGGCTTGGTAGCGCTCGGATCCCATCGCCTTGAGACGCTTGGCCATCGCGAGGGCATAGCAGTTGTCGCAACCAGCGCTGATGCGATCGCAGCCAGTCGTGGGGTTCCACGTCACTTCGGTCCATTCGATGCCGGTCTTGCGTCGCATCCGTCCCCGCTCCCATTCCCGGACTATGTTACGAGATTCCCGTAACGTATGTCCCGTAAGATAACACTCGTGGACGTGAATCTTGAGGAGCTTCGCCGGCTCTCGCGTGCAGCGTTCAATCAGACCTATCGGCTTGAGGTGATGCTGTACGTCGCCGAATCCGAGGGTCTCGTGACCCAGACCGAGGTCGCTCGAGCCCTCGGTCTGTCCGTATCCAACGTTCAGGCCCCAACCCGAAGCCTCATCGAATGCGGCTTGTTGACGCCGCTACCGAAGACAGACAACCGCAGCCTGTTCCTCGCCCGAACCGACTCACCCGCTTGGGACTGGGCCCGCCAACTTCGAACTCAGGCCGCGAATGCTCAGGCCTTCTGAGCGGCGCTGGCCTCAGATGGGTCTGCTGCACGGATAGGTGACATCTGATCTGCGTCGATGTGTGTCGTCGCTGGAAGGATGTGCACCAGGCCGAAGGCGTTTCCCAAGGAGTTCCGCGAGGACGTGATCCGGGTCTACCGCGACTCCGATGCCTCCCTGGCCCAGGTCGCGAAGGACTTCGGTATCTCGCCGTCATGCCTCAAGCGCTGGATCACCATCGACGACCGCAACTCAGCCAACCCCTCGCCCGCTGGCCAGGCCGCGAACGAGTCCGAAGCGCTGCGTGAGGCGAACAAGCGGATCAAGCTCCTCGAGCAAGAAGTCGAGGTCCTGCGCAGGGCGGCGGCCTACCTGTCCCAGGCACACCTGCCGGGAAAATGATGTACCCGCTCGTCCGCGAGCTGGCCGCGGACGGGATCCCCGTCGCGGTGACGTGCCGGGTCCTCAAGATCGCCCGCCAGCCCTACTACCGCTGGCTCGCCGCCCCTGTCACCGATGGCCGACCGCACGGCCTGGCGGATCTGCTCCGAACTCGGCTGGTGGTCGGTGTTCGGGAAGAAGCGCGGCCGCAACGGCAAGAAGCCAGGCCCACCGGTCCATGACGACCTGGTAATGCGGAACTTCACCGCCGATGCTCCGAACGAGCTGTGGCTCGCCGACATCACTGCGCACTGGACCCGCGAAGGCAAGCTCTACCTCTACGCGATCAAGGACGTCTACTCCAACCGGATCGTTGGCTACTCGATCGACTCACGGATGAAGTCACGGATCGCGGTCGCTGCACTCGACAACGCCGTCGCGCGTCGCAACGCCAAAGGCGTGGACGTGGCCGGCTGCGTCCTGCACACCGATCGAGGGTCGCAATTTAGGTCCAGGAAGCTGGTCCACCAGCCCAACCGCTACGACATGGTCGGATCCATGGGCCGGGTCGGCGCGGCCGGCGACAACGCCGCGATGGAGTCGTTCTTCTCGCTCTTGCAAAAGAACGTCCTCGACCGGCGAGCCTGGAGCACCCGCGAGGAGCTGCGGATCGCGATCGTGACCTGGATCGAGCGGGCCTACCACCGCCGACCCAGACAGGTCGCTCTCACACGGCTGCCCCCGGTCGAATACAAGCTGATCATGAAGCCCGCCGCCACTCAGGCGGTCCAACCCCGACCGTCACCCTTGGACAGCAGGCCCCCCGACTGCTGGACGAACTGTGCCGAAGGTCGGCACATATCCATGGCGAACAGGTGTGCGGCAGAGGACCGGGGGCTCGCCGCCACTCTGTCACCGCCGCCCCGTGACGGCGCGGGCGGGGTCTTCGGGCGATGTTTCGGAGTCGAGAAACGCACCCACATCCGGCCATCACCACATGTGGATGGTGGATGATGGGCGCCCCGCGCCACTAGGTCGCCGCGGACCCAGATTGCGCGGCAAGGCGACTTCCGGTGAAGTACCACTCGTGCCCCGCGTACGCGAACAGATCGAAGCGATCCTCAACGAAGCCGACGTCCTTGAAGAGCGCCTCCAACAGTGGCAGAACGGCGAAGAGCCGACTAGGCCGGAGCTGCTGGACGGCGCCCGGTCCTACGAGAAATGGTTCGCACGCGCGCGCCGGTTCGTTCCGGATGAGCACGTCGACGAGTTCAAGGACATGTACGAGGGCGGAGTCTGGACGAATCGGATTCGCGCCTTCCTCTCGACCCCGCTTGCCATCAGTCCGCTCTGGGACGAGGCGAAGGGCACCGCCCAGCCGTTCCCCAAGTACACGAACCCATTCCAGACGACATTCAAAGAGAACTTCGATCGCCAGCGCGCCGCACTGACCATGGCGATGGACGCAGAGGCAGGCATCGTAGGTCTACTCGACGAGTTGACTGACCTATTCAAACGATTCCCGGACTACCTTGCAGTTCTGTCGACGCAGCAGAACGAGAACGTCAGGGCGCCGAGCATCGAAAATGAACGAGATCTGCAGGTCATTGTGGAAGCCATCCTGCGACTGCACTACGACGATGTCCGCCCCGAGGACTATGTGCCGGAGTACGCGGGCGGTCGCTCGCGGATCGACTTCCTCCTACGAGAGGCGGGGGTGGTCATCGAGACTAAGATGACGCGTCCAAGACTGCGCGACCGTGAGGTTGGCGAGGAACTGTCGATCGACTGGGTCCGCTACCGAAAGCACCCCGACTGCCGCGCCATCCTCGCAGTAATCTACGACCCCGGCCGCTTCATCTCCAACGCGGCCGGTCTTGAACGCGACCTATCGTCGACCCGCGACGAGCCAGTCACGAGAGCACTCGTCGTCCGCTGACGGGAACATCACTTCTCACATCGGATTCCTGCCCCCCATTAGGGCTTCGAGGACAGTCGCAAGATCGGGCTTGAGATTCGGACGTTCTGCGCGGCGGCCCTGGTGCGGCGCTTGCCGTGTTGGAGGCCGGCACTGCTGAGGGTCACCCAGTGTTGCTATGGGCGAGACCCGGGTGCGGTTCTGGATGTTCGTCCCCGAGCGGCACGTGCGCAGCCCAGCGGTTGACGGAGCCCGGGTTCTGCCCGGAAGCTTGAGGCGGGCCACCCCACCCACCTCTCGCGAACTTCAACAGCTTGGACCGTAAAGGGCGACGACAGCAGGAACTGATCGAACGGCCGGCTCCTGCCGTCGGGGGTTGACCCGATACGAAACGCCGAATCTCGCGTCAAGACGGACCATGGCTACTCCTCCGCCGATGGCTCCCTTTCGCGAGCCTCGCCAAGAAGTTGAGTCACGTCGACATCGTCCGCCGGGGATCGGTAACCGAGGATATCCAGCGCCGCGTGCGCCAAAGTCGCGACCGAGGCTTCCGGGCTGGCCACAAGCAGCATTTCCGTGAAGTCGGCTTTGATCGAAGCAGCCTCCTCGCCAACGCTCGTTGCCAAAGTCACGCCGGGCACATGAAAGGAGTCATCGGCGCGCCCTGGATGAAGGTGTCGATCCGAGTCTTCATGTCGGCTTGCTGCACTGCACTAGTCATGCAGGACGATCACAAGCGAGCGCCTCGATCAGCAGCCGGCAAGACCGCCAGCCCGTATCCTGACCTGCATGTGCGGTGAGGACTCGGCCGGCTGGACGCGCACCATCCGTACACCCGGCAGGTATGCCGTGATCGCCGGCGAGGAGATACTGGTTGAGCTGCATGGGCGCAACTACGTCAAGCTAGCGAGCCCGCGCGGCATGGTGCGTTACGAAGTGGACGACCTCGATGACCTCCTCTCCGTCAAGACAGCTGCCACATGGCGCAATGGCACGGTCGCAATCAACGCGGTCTCCGGTGAGGAGTGTGGTTTCTATACGTTCGACCGTGGGCTCGCCGAGCGAGAGGGCCTCGCCGGCGACACCTACAACGGCTGGTGGGGTGCAGCCCTTGTCTCAGAGTTGACCAATGTCGCTGAAAGGGTGACGTCCCTCCACCCGAGGGGTCGGCGCCGAACCGAGCCCGGGCCGTGAGGCTGCTCATGGCTGGGGACTGCACCCTCCCCGGTAGGGGGGCGTCAACGGAACTGCCGTGCCCCCACTACACAGGACCGCGCACAAACTCCCAACCCCCTTCGGGTGAGGTTGTCGATCGCCAAGCTATCTCGGCCGCTCAGCCACTTGCCGCGGACGGTGCATGTCCTGGCAAAAGCACGACGCCAGTCAGAGCACGAGTCACGACCGCGATCGTCAGCCACAGCCCAGCACCATCAGCCTGCGGAAGAAGGCCTCACGGTGAGTGACTGCATCAGTTGAACTGTCGGCGGGGCGCCAACCTGCAGGGCGATGACCTGCGCAACCACCTGCACATCCTGGTCGCTACCCACGCCATTGAACGCATCCGCGTGCATCAGTTGAATCACTCAGACGCTCCCCGCCCCAGGGAAGACCGTCGGTGTCGCGGTCTGCGACATTAACTCCGCCTTGATTGAGGCTACGAATGCCCGGATCAACGGATGCACCGCCGCTCCTTCAAGCGCGTCCATCGTCGGCGATCACCGCGCCGCCTTCTTGACCGTGGTGCCGCGCCCTTTCGCTAGGCGTACGGCCTCGTCGACAAAGACGGCCCGCGCCGCCTCGAAGTCGTCGGTCTCGATGAAGACCCTGATGATGGCATTGTCGGGATACCAGACCTGGTAGCCGCTGCCGGCCAGCCCACGGATCCCGATGTACTCGCTCGATCGCATCTCGTCTGGCTTGCGGCCGTCCACGACGAAGTCCGCCTGTTCGACAAGGCCACGGGCGACCATCTCTTCTGCCAGCTGGTCCAGCTCATTGCCGGGCACGCCGGGAGTCGTCGTCATCGGTTGCTCTCCGCCATCTGGTCGGCCGTCTGAGCCCCGTTGGGCCCCGCCGGCACCGTCACCGTCGTCGATTCTGTAGAGGTTTGTCGATGATCCCACGCTCTTGCGTCGCTGAATAGCAGCCCGCCCGACCACAGCGGAAAATCAACATCCTCGTCGGCCATCAGGCGGATGACGTTCACCTCACGGAGCTCGTCGGGATCTTGCCACCAGTACTGGTCATCTTCGTCAGGCATCGTCGAAATCGCCTCCTGCCGAACCACCGCGCGTGTTAGGCCAGCGCGGCTCAGAGAGCAGACGCGCCTGCACCCAGTGCAGGTACTTCTCGACTTCTGGACGATCTCGCGTCTGGGGGACTGATACCCATTCGCCTCTTCAGACAGAAGTCGGTGCCCGCTCGGCGAAGTTTGTTGGCGTAGGTGAGACATCGATCGCTGCCAAGTAACCGTCCCGATCCAACGATAGCGCTTACCAAGTGACGGCGTTGCTGATCGTCGATGACCCGCCTTTGCGGAAGGGTTGAGCCTGCCGGCCGGCTTGGCGCGAACTCCGGCTGAGGAGACCCTTTCTGCATCACCGTCGGTGTCAGCTAGGTGGCGTTTTGAGAGTTCTCAATGCCGCTTCAGGGCTGTCGCACCTTGTCGTCGCGCCTACTTGACGAGGACAGTGATCGTCGCCGAATGCGACGTTCCATCGTGCTGAGTGACAGTGTAGGTCGCCGCGGCGGAACCATGGAACGCCGGGTTTGGCGTGAAGATGACGACTTCATCCGACGCGATCACCCAGGTTCCCTGGCCCGCCGAGGATTGCCCCAGTTCCAGTTGCGCATCGCGGTCGACATCAATGTCATTTTCCAGCACGCTGATCATGACGGGGATTCCGGGGGACGTACGCGCTCGGTCGCCGTTCACAACGAGACCGTTGCGGACCTCGATTTCAATCGTGGCCGAACTGGCGACAAGTTCGGTGTTGATCGACTCCGGAAATTCTTCGCCGGCCGGCACTTCGATCTCGTTTCCTTCACCGGCAACGATAAGCTCACCATATTCATGTGGCCCGTCCTTGATCAGATGCCGGTACCTGCTGTCACGCGGCAGAGACAGGTCATAGCGACACGTTGCGTGGCCGTGAAAGCCAGCGACCGGCGTGAAGGTCATGGACATGTCCTCGTTGATTGTCCAAACCCCAGCACTCCTGTCACAGCCGACAAGGATCGCTGACCGCTTGCCCGCGCTCTGAGGCAGTTCGACAGCAGGAAACTTGACTTCGACCCCTGGAGCGAGCGTGTCGTTCGCGACCACGTTCACGGTGACCGGGGTTCTTGCATCCGTCACAGCGACGTCAGGGAGCGCAACGATCATGCGATCCGCAGTGGCTGCGCTCTCTCCGTCGACGACGGCCAGCTCCCTATCAGCTGACCAACGTGCGAAACAAACGCCACCCAGAGCAACCATGGCGACTACAAACACATACGCCCACGTCGGCTTCAGTGCACTCACCGTCTGGCTCCGTCCCCAAAGTCTCTCAGCAACTCAGTCACGACCACTGCCCGCACGGACTCCTCGCGCCACCGCCGCACCGTCGACGTCAAGCCAGCCACGACGGCCCCCGCGCCGACCGTGAGGACCGGCCCGTGCTACATGCGGTGCTTCGGCCTGTGGCGCCGGCGGTTCGCTCGCAGGTCCAGCAGCAGACCGACGCCAAGTGCGCCGGCGAGGAGTGTGGCAGCCAGGATCACGGTGTTACGTCCTTTCGTTCCGCAGGGTCGCCCACCCACCTATCGCGACTGCTCAAGGCGGCGTCGCCATTAGGCGAGCAACAGGTACCAAGCCCGATCGCTGATTAGACGGCGAAGGCTCTCGATCCCTTACAGCCATCCGGTTGGCCCAGCACCGTAAGGACTGCGGTCTCGCCCCCGTCTACCACCGGGTGCCTTGGCGCCGGCGCCACCCTCCCCCGCGGAGGGAAGGCAGCGCACACGCACCTGCCCACTCCAGGCTGCCACGATGCGCGGCCCGTTCGACCGACTTCCCCAAAGGACCCATGAAGTGCTCAACAGGCTCCGGCCTTCCACGGCTCACATTCGAGCTTCGCTCACGCACACGGCTGCCCGTCCTGTCGTCGCACCGATCATCGCCGCCGGGCAGCGTCTCGTGTCAACCACTCCGCGCGTTGGGGTGCTGTACGTGCTCGCTGTCGGTGCCGCGGTCGTGCTCAGTGGAACGGTCGTCGGCAGTCCGGACGCCGGACCCCAGCATGCAGCCGCGAACGCCTCGTCTTGGGAAGCGTCTCCGTACCGCGACATTGCGAACCGCATGGCCGACGTGCTGCGCGACCCCAAGGCCCTCGATCCGGTGGTATCAGCACAGATTGGCCACATCGAGGTGAGCGGCACCGGATGGCTGCGCATCGTCGCACTGAGCGAGCTTCAACCGGAAGCGGCGACCTCGGTTCGCGCGGCACTCGCGAGCGAAGGCGTGGCAGACGACAGCCGCGTGGTCGTGACCGACAGCGATCGCCAGCTGACGCTGGCCTGCTGAGGCCAATCCCTGCCGGCAGAGCCGCGGCGAAGGCTGTCTCGGAGCTTGTCGAACTTCTCGCACGCGAACCGTCAGCCAGGATCTCCTCGAACCACCAGATCAGCCCGCGTCTGCGCCCGTCCCAATTCGCCCCGCGGCCGTGTCGGGCTCGGCCTGTCGTCCTCGGGCATGACCCTTCAGATCGGCCGCCGGAAGTCGTGCCACGCCCGAAGCGCCAGACCGCTTCCATCGGGTTCAGATTGCAATCTTGCGCATTGCATGAACATGAGCCAGAACTGCCGAAATCAACGCAGCCGCAGTCGCGTCCCTGAGTTGAGCGCAGGCCATCGCGCTGCACGGCTTGAAGCCACAGCCGGCCGGCCGATCGAACTCAGAAAGGTGGAACGAGAATGGAAGTTGGATCGGCGGCCGAGTGGGTCAGCGGGATATGCACAGGTTTGGCGACGTTGGCGGCCGTGTTCGCCGGAGCGCTGGCACACCGGGCCTACCGTCGCGAAACCAGCCGCGATCGACAGTCTCTGGCTGCCGGCGTTCACGCCTGGATCGCGTGGGATATTGCTGAGTCCAGCGGCGGCCAACGCCTCATCGTGTCGAATCTCAGCTCGGCCCCGATCTACGACACACAGGTCGAGTTCACCATGTACGGCATTGCGTCGACGGCACCAGGCCGGGGCAAGGCGTGGTATGTCCTCCCACCTGGCCAGTACATGGTGATGGAAGACGAGCGATACATCTGGTCGCTCCCAGACCCGATCCACAGCCTGCAGCAGTTTCGACCGTACGCACGGAGCGAGAAGCACCTGGTCACGACTCTCAGCTTCACCGACGCTCGCGGAGCCCGTTGGCGCCGGGACCACTCAGGACAGCTTGAGGAAGTGCCCCCGCCAGCGACTAGGCCGATCAGCCCGTTGGCGCCGGGGGTGCCCGATGAGTGACCACCTGTGGGTGCTCCTGCTTCCGCCCGTCGGCCTCACGGCCGCTCTGGCCTTGGACACGGCGCTGTGGACTGCCGCTGCCTACAGATGCGCCGCCACGCGGAAAGGAAGCGCCGATGCGCGCGGCCCAAGGCTCTGGGCAAAAACAACCGCGCTCGCGTTGTGGGTGACGGCGTTCATCTTCACCGGAATTGCGATCCTGCTTGTGCTTGTTCTCCTGGTCGTCGCCATAGCGTCAACTGCCAGGTCGACTTCTTCGCCGCCGCCAGATTGGGTCGCGTCACTCACATACTGGCTGTCGATCGCGGGCGCGGGGATCCTGATTGCAGCAGCCCATCGCAGGATTCGATCGAGAATGACCTTCTGGGTAGAGCGCTGCGGTCGGATCGGCATCGCTACGGATCATGTTGAGCGTGCGAATGTGCAGGTGCTCGCTTGGCGCGTGGGACGGTACCGGTCGCGACGGTCATCCTCGGCGCTGGGTGTTGCTGCCGGGACATTGTCAGTCCTCGTCGTCGGTTTGTCGTGGGAGGCCCGCGGCAGTGGCGGTCTTGGCAGCATCGGCATTCTTGTTGCGAGCATGACGATGTACGGGCTGTTCCTTGCTCTGGCACCTGTCGTCTTCCCGATGTGGGATCCGGTCGCCGAATTGGGCTTTCGCGCTAGCGAGTACGACGACCCGCCGTCGGCCGGTCCTGATACCGATGAGCATGAATCTGCGATCGCGGAATCGCTCCTCAACTCACCGCTAACGTTCGTCAAGAGCACTGGCGCCGTCGTCCTCCGATCCCAGGCTGACGTGGCATGGATTGCGGACCTGGCGTTGCGCCGGCTGGGGCGTGATCACCCTTTCAGCGTGACTACAGAGGCCTCACGGTCGTCTCTCGTTGCCGCGTTGTGCAAACCGCGTGCGACGGCGATCGAAGTTCAGGACGCGCTGGCACACCTCCTCAAGGTGCTGGTCGGTGGCGTGATTCCGGGCGCTGCGCCGACCGATGCCGATGCTAGGCGAATGCATCCACGTCTGAGGCTCGTGCGGGATTCTGTCGTCTTCGTTGCCGGCGTGTCGACCGGCTTGCTGGCCGTGCTCCCCAGGGCGATCGAGCTGATCAAGAGTCTGCAGTAGGACCTTCCCGGGTATCGACCGCAAGGAGGTCGTTGAGCGGCACTGGAGCTCACCTTCTTCGACTCGCATGTACGAGGCAGCGGCTCCAAACGGAGAGCCCCCAACCAACCAATCCTGCACGCCCAACCGCGGCCATAAGCCGAGGATCGACCGGAACAGTTCGTCAGTTCGTTTCCCATCGATCCGGCCTATCGTTTGCCGCATGACCGCGTACGACGTCGAGTGGGCCGACCAAGTTCGGGAAATGTGCGACCCGATCTTCAATGCGGCCCAGGTGGGCTTTGAATGCCAGCTTCTCGGGGTCAGCGAGGCGGGGACGGTAGGCGGCCTCTTGTGGGAGGCTGATCCTGCACAGTTCGCGGCCAAGTACCCCGATAGTGGCATCGTCGAGACATACGGCTCCGACTGGGAGAGCACGTCGTGCATCGACTACGAACTGACGATCGATGATGCGCGGTTCAACTCGTCCTCACTGTCGAAGGTTGGAACCTTCCTGTGGTTCGCCTCGGCGCGAGCGGAAACGGACGACGTGACGGCGCTCGAATCGCAGACTTGGTCGCGCGGATCCTGGGAGTTCCGTCGCCCCGGTCGGGTGAAGTAGCTGAAGAGAAAGTCGGTCTGACACTCTTCGTCACGTCGGCCCGAGGCGCTGGCTGAATGGTCGAGGGCCACCGTCGACCTGTTGGTATGGCGCCAAATCGCTGGCTCGCGGACCGGTCCGGCATACGTGACCGACCGTCAGCCGATGCGGCGACCGCAACGGCTGCGACGACGACAGCCACCGCGGCCGCTACGACATCTCGTTTCATTAGTGCTCCACCGTCATCAGGCCGCCACGGCTCGGCTCACGGCTTGTAGACGAATCTGTACCGATGGTCAAAGGCAATAGCCAGGCGCTCGACGAGCGCTAAGGCCCAGGCGTCGATGCGGGGCGTTCTTCCGTTCACTTGACGGTCCGCAGCCCAGTCAGCCAGATCGTGGGCCAAGTCGGGCGGTGCGCCGAACCTGATGAACTCGCTTGCGTCGCTGAACAGCAGCCCGCCGGACCACAGCGGACAATCAACATCCTCGTCGGCCATCAGGCAGATGACGTTCACCTCACCGAGCTCGTCGGGATCTTCCCACCAGTACTGGTCATCTTCGTCAGGCATCGTCGAAATCGCCTCCTGCTGAACCGTCGGGCGTCTCAGGCCAGCGCGGCTCAGAGACCAAACGCGCCTGCACCCAATAGAGGTGCTGCTCCACCTCAGACCGGTCTCGCGTCTGGGAGACTGATCCCCTCTTCTGCCGTAAGCCGCATATTGCTCCGCGATGGCCTCGATCAGCCAGGTCTGCACCATCACGGGCACGTACTCCTGAAGCGTGGACGTCGGGTGCGCGAGGTCAGCGACATCTGTCTCCAGCAGCGGCATGAGCCAGAAATCGCCTGGGATTGCCGCTCCAACCTGGACGCCTACATCCGGCGTGTGCGCCATTGCTGGGAATCCGAGGTCGACGATCGAATCTCGCCATTCGCCACGCTTCAGCAGAACCGGCTGGACCCGGTGATCGGCGCCCGGCCGCTGCTCACGAACGGGGGTGCATCTCACGGCAATACGAGCGTAGTCACCGACTCGCAGCTGACGCATCGACAAGTCACCGGAATAAAGCATCCACCCGTCGACGTAGATCCCATGCAGCGGCGACATGGCTCGCTGGGCGAAGTCACGCATGAAGCTCGACCCGAACTCCGGCCGCGACCGATTGCTGCAGCCTCCGGCACAGACCCCTCCCCCGCTCGAGGTAGCCGTCGACGTCGTCCCAGTACTCGTAGGTGTCGAACACTTCTGCCCACCGGATCAGCTCCTCGACAAGTCCGTCATCCTCGATACCGAGTAGCGATCCTGTGACGACCGGGTCGGTGGGCAACATTCCAAGGTCATCCGCCAATGGCAAGCTGTCCCAGCCGTACTCGGTGACCATTCGAACGGTGCCGTACAGGCGCCGACGACCTTGTCGCGCTTGTGGTGCGCGCGCGGGACTTGGGCCATTGCCGTGATCGGCGGCATGCCGATCTGAAAGGCCAGCGCTGCTGATCGGCGTGGACCCCGCATCCGAGGGCCGGTGCGCGTACCAACCGAACTCTCGGGCGCTGCGGATGCCTTCCGATTTGGTTGGTCGTTCTGCGCGGCGTACTTCTGCCCCAGACACGAGTCGAAGCACCCGTCGCAGGCGCCGCATCATTCCCATGACCCGGTCAGTGGGGCGACAGAGGTGAAGCTCACCCCGCGGGCGAAGAGACCTTCGAGGCCGGTGACGGGCAGGGTGTAAACCAGCTTCCCCGTGTCGAGGTTGTAGGTCTCGATCAGGGCCTCGCCAGTCTCGAGTTGGATCGCGAACGTCAACAGCTTGCCGTGGCCGGCTGCCTCAACGCGATACTCGGGTGCTTTGCGAAGCGTTGGACTGACGGGTCCGATCTCACGGACCTCGTGGGTGTCCAGGTCGACCGCAGTGATCTGGCCTTTGTCATCAACTCGAAAAATCGAGCCTTTGTGCGCATAGCCGGGCCACGTCGCCAATCTCGCGCCCGATGCGGTCGTCGTGTAAGCGGGATCGTAGAAACCCGCGAAGGGGTAGAGCAGGGTCGACTGCTGGGTCCCGGTTTCGGGGTTGAGCTCGACCAGGCGGGCGTAGGAGCCCATGCCGGGAGCCACCTCGATCGGTTCGCCGGTCTTCAGAGATTCGGAGCTGTTTTCGTCAAGGAAGTACAGGTGCCCGTCGTGGCCGACGACAGTTCCCGAGCCGAGGGGTGCCATGACAGCCTCCGACAGGTCGATGTTCGGCGGCGCACCGTCGTCCAGCGGCCAGGTCATTGCAGCGTCAGTTTGTCCGGTGACCAGGTCAGTGCGATAGATCGTGCTGTGTTGATCGCTCAGGCTACTGCTGGTGGCGCTGTTGGTCACCCAGACGGCATCCTTGGTCAAACCCGCGGAGTCGGGCACGTCGGGCACAACGCTGCGTCGCCACTTACCGCCATGGGTCGTGTAGACACTGGTCTCGTAGCCATTCTCTCCTCCCCCATCGTTGGAGATGAACACGCACGTGCCATCGACCGCGACGCCGGTCCAATGGCTGGAGAACCGTAGCCCCGGGGGTCGCGTCTCACGGTGTCCAGAGTGCTGGCCGATTGTGTAGAGGTCGCCGTCGGACGGCACGCATAGCCTTCCGTGGTCAGATGCGATCTGACTTGACCCTTCCTGACCGCCCTTGATCACCTGTGCGCGGCCGTCTGGTCCGACGAGGGCCAGGTAGAACGTGACCCGCTCGTCGTCGTCGGGATTGGAGTACAGGCCGATCGCGACCACCGCGTCCCCGTAGCCATCGGCGAGTACCGCTCCCCACGTCGTGGGATTGTCGGGTTCGGGTGCACTCCTGTCTTCGCAGCCGACAGCCAACATGCCGGTGACCAACACCAGGCCGGCCACACCCACGCGCGCTTGCCTGGGCGCGGTCACGGCCGCTCTCCGGTGACCGGATCGACGTAGCACGTGGCGTAGACCCTAGTCTGGGGCGCGTCGACAAGCAGTGAATACAAGTTGGACTGAGCAACGCTAAAACCAAGAAACGTGATCTGATTCGCCGAGGCCACGTCCCCGATGCCTCCCGGCAACGGATTTCGACACTCATCCGGGTCGGCCGCCACCCAGCAATCGATCGGTTCAGGAAGATCAAGCAACCACGGCGCTACCCCCTCGAACCAGAGATCTCGAGGATCGCCATCGGCTTCAATTTGCACGCGCGGCTTCGTGGACATTCAGCTTCCTGCCTCTCCCCCGACGGTCTCCAGGCTGTGACATCCCGGTCGTCAGGTCGACCTGTAGCAGCCGGGGATAGGAGCCCATCGCCGGCTGCTACCTGAAACGGTTCACCGGTGTTCAAGGATTCGGAACTGTTGTCGTCGAGGAATACCCGCCCCGGTCAGGACCGACGACAGCGCCCGAGCCGAGAGTTGTCACATCAGAATCCAAGTCAATCAATTTCGATATCAACCAACCCAGATTACATCCCAATGCGGCGCGGGAACTCCGGCGCCGTAGTAGTAGTAATAGTAGACAAGACGAGCTTCGCCACCGGTTTCCGGATCCATCAGGGTGTAGCCCACGCTCGGGTCGTCAGGGGCGATCTTGATCGTCGCGGGGAGCGAATAGTCCTCCAGCAGTTCCTTCGCTTGAGCTTGGATGGCGGCAGGAAGGCCATCGCCGCCGACGAGGTCGCCGTTGTCGCTGAGCGCCAGCGTCGCTCCCTTAGCAACGCGCGCCTCGAGGATCGCGGTCGTCAGAGCACTGATCCTGGCACCTTCGGCATTCCAGTAATCCTGGATGGCATCTCCGACTCCCCCAATCGAGGTGGCGTCGAAGCGGGTCGGGTATGCGTAGTTGACCACGCGCACGGGAGCCAGGCGCTCGAGGCCGTTGTGAGCGATCATCCTGATGCTCGCCTGTCCGACCTGCCACGCCGTCACGTTGCCGCTCATATCGACAGACGCGACGGACGGGTTGGTCGAGACGTACCGGATCGACGGCGACACAGGTCGCTTTCCCTTGCCGCGCTTCGGCGTGGTGCCCGGCAGCGCGGCCGCGTCGAGTGGCATCTGCTCCAGCAGGCCATAGGCCTGCGGGTGCTTCCAGTACGTGATCCGGCCGGCGTTCTGGCGCCTGTCGGACTTTCGGGCCACCCTCACCGACACGACCTGCGAAAGTGGACCGCACATGCCCGACGGTGCGCATGCCTGGACCTGGTAGCGATACAGGCGGCCGGGCTTGGTGCGCCCATCCAGCATTCTGGCCGTGGCCACAGTGCGAGGCATCTTGACGAACCGCTTCGCACCCGGACGACGCTTCCACACTGCGTAATGGTCCGCGCTCGCGACCGCGCTCCACGCCAGTCGGACCTTGGCCTTGCCGGGCCGCCGAACAACGCGTGCACGAACACTCGCAGGCGCATCACCGGGAGGCTCAGACGCCGCCTGAGTCCGAGCGTCAACTCTCTGCGGTCGCGACGCAGCCGAGCCGTCGGTCCCGACAAGGGGAAGCGAGACCAGCATGCCCGCGATCAGCGGCGCCACCAACCTCACGCGCATCGGTCGAATCATTGCTCCTCCTCCTGCTGAGCGGACCTTTTCGCTTCGCGGATCCGTTGTGCTTCCTCAGGCGCGTTCGCCGCGAACCAACCGGTCTGCTTGCGGTGGGCGATCCGACGCCAGAGCGGCGCGGCCTTGCGCATCGCCTCCACCCGTGCCCGAGTCTCGGCCAACTCAGCTTCGATGCGAGCCTTCGCAGTCGCTTTGTCGTATTCGTAGGGATGGATACCGTCCAGCGAAGGAAAGAACTCACCGAACCCCTGGACGATCACATAGGGAGATTCATACGGTTCTTCGCCAGCGAAATCAACAAACTCGTCAAAGTTGGCTAAGAACCACCATTGAGGCATGACGCGATTCTCCGGTCCTTGATCAGTCTCAAGGAACAGATCTCGGAGAGTCCGCGGCGTGAACAGGAACTCGCGCGACTGATGCTCCCTTTTCGCCACGAAGACGAACCCACGGTTCGTTACCTCAAGGATCGTTCCCTTGACTTCGATGGCCGCCAATAACTCGTCCCAGAGTTCCCTGAGTGGCTTGGGTAGACGGTCGTCGTCGGGGAAGGCCAGTTCGGCGTCATTCATGGCAGGGCATACCCATCGCAGTATTGATAGTCACGTTCGTGCGTGAAGGCTGTCATAATTCTCACGCCAGTCATCCCTAGAAGTACGACCACGGACATCTCCTGAGTGTCCTTTCCTAGGAACTTGTAGCGGTAGATCGCCTCGTAACAGTATCGATACGCCCTCTTCAGGTTGTAGTAGTTCTGATCTGTGATCACCCAAGGTTTCGATATCGTCTTTCCGATGAGCCAATGCGCCATCGTGTCCCAGTACACGCCCTCGAAGACCGCATAGTGCGCGAACTCATCCCCATGGCTTTTTCCGGCATTCGACCCTGTGGTCTTCCTGACAAGAAGATGCCGAAGTCCGAATCCGCTCTCCGTAAATGGCCTTGCAGATGTCGGCATCGCTTTCCCGCAGTACATGCGGGCATAGTCTCGGGTCATCCGCCAGTCACGTCGTGGCCGCGGGTAGTCCTGGAGGGTGTAATACTGGCTCTTTCCGTCGCATTTGTCGTCCCAGTTGTATCGGGGAAGCCTCCCGCGAATGTCATCCTCGAATTCACCGCCGGGCCCGCCCGGTGGGGTCGACCTGAAGTACCCGCGAGTGCCGTCCGGCAACTGCTGCCACATCAGGTTCCCCGGCGAGAACTTTGCCTTCATCTTGCCGGGCTTCCTCTTGGGGATCCCCCGCACTGTTGCGATCACAGTGACCGTCGCTGTCGCCTGGTGCCCTGATTCGGTGACGGTGATCTTCGTCTTGCCTGCCTGCCGGCCGCGAACCACGGCGGTGCGGCCGTCGCCGTCGACGCGAGCGACGACTGGCTTGCTGCTGCTCCACTCGATGGGTTCGTTGGCGAGCTCGGGCTCAACAGTGGCCGTCAGCGTCGTGGTTCGCTTCGCCTTCACCGTGACAGTGTCAGGTCGCACCGTGATCTTGGTTGCTGGGATGCGAACTGCGGACTGGGGCACCCAGTAGCCGCCGGTCGTCCAGAAGTAGCTGCGCGACATGGCCTGGAGCCCGACACCTACGCCGGACGCGGCGGTGCCGTCGGCGGGTGCGGCGGCGTCCGCATCGAGCAGCTTGGGCGTGGCGGACTTGATGTAGGCGGTCGGGATCACGGCGAACGCCGGATCGGTTACCGAGACCGTCACGGCCGCTGTCGCGGTGCCCTCGTCGGTGGAGGCTTCCACGCTGATGGTTGCCACCCCTTCGCTCAATGCAGTGATCGTGGCGCCCGTCGGGTTCCCGGTGACCTTGACGACCCCGGGGGCGCTGGTTTTCCACACCACCGACGTGGGATCGCCGGACAGCGTGGCAGCCAGGTTCAGGCTCGCGCCTGCCGCGAGCTGCGGGTGTGGGTCTCCCTGGATACTCGCCGTCGGGACCGCCGCATCAGAACGCATGGGGTCCAGAAGCCCCAGCATCAGCACGCAGGCGGTGACCACGGCCAGGACCAGGGCCCGGCGGTATGCCTCTCGAGCGGTTGTTGACACGGGCGACACAGTTGTCATGGTCGGGATACCTCCGGGATCGGCCACAAGGTGAGACTGGGAACGCGGGCACGCTCAGTCCATCGGTACGTGCGAGTTGACCTCATCGGCGGCGCCGCCCGTCACGGGTCGAGGTGATCGGGCTGGTGGTGAATGCGTGGCGGCCTCCTGCGGGACGACGTCGGCGGCTGCCGGCGATCAGCAGTGCCCCAATGGCCATGGCGAGAAGTCCGACGAGCGCGGCCAGCGGGGCGGGGCCACCCAGGGCCGGAAGGGCGCCTCTGCGGTCACCGGGAGCAGTCACCGAAGCCGAGCGGTCGGGAACCTTGACGGTGATGGTCGTAGTGCCGGTCGCGCCGTCTGCCTCTGTCACGGTGTAGGTCGCGTTCGCGGTGCCGTGGAACCCCGGCGCCGGGGTGAAGGTGACAGTTCTGTCGGGGTTCACCTGCCACTGACCCTGCTTCGGGTTGGCACCGGTGACGGTGACGGTCGCGCCGCGACCGACCGTCCGGTCGTTCCTCAGCACCTGGATCGTGACCGGTTCGCCTGGCTCGGTCCTGGCATGGTCCGCCACCGGGATCGCCACATTGGAGACGTGAGCGGTGATGGTCGCAGTTGCTGTCGTTCCGTCGGACTCGACGACGGTGTAGACGGCCGTCGCGACGCCGTGGAACCTCGGATTCGGGACGAACAGGATCGTGCGATCCGACTGGATCTCCCAGGTGCCTTGCCGTGCGTCGTACTCCAACCTCGCGAGCCGGGCGCCCTCGTCGACCGCACGATCGTTGCCCAACACATCTACGGCGACCGGCTTGTTCGACGTGGTGCTGGTTTGGTCGTCGGCCAACCGGAGCACGTTGTCGACCGTGACCTCGATGACCGCCTGTCTGCTCTGACCGTCCGCGTTGCTCACCGCATAGCGGCAGACCGCAGACCCGTGGAAGGACTCGGTCGGGGTGAACGTGACGGTCTGGTCGGGGTTGACCTTCCACACGCCGTCCCCGCTCGCGCAGCCGGCAACCGTCGTCGGCTCCACGCCCGGCTCGTCTGGCGGGAGAGCGATCGACGGCAAGGTGACCGTCGCACCAGTACTCGCCCTGACGCCGGTGTCGTTGGCGAGCACGTCGACGGTGACCGGCTTGAGCGACGTCGTGGTGACAGCGTCATCGACGGCACGGAACCGGGTACCTGGCAGTCCCGCGGTCGCAGCGACGTTGACCGACGTCGTGGTCCAGCTGTCGATGTTGCGGGCATCCCCCCAACCCCCCGATCCCGGACCGCTGCCGCCCTGCTTCCAGGCATGGACACCGCCCGAGGAGTCGGCATTCGTCGCGGCGCGAGGGCTGGGTACATCCGCGCAGGGGACCGAAACACCAGCGACATTGGTCTCGCAGTCGGTGCCGAGCGGGTTGTCGTTCCACGACAGGCGCTTCGACCCGGCTTCCGGCCCCGAGAGGGCGGTGACCTCGAGCCCACCAGCGAGTCGTTCGACATCGCTGAGGGTGAAGTGGATCTCGGCAGCCTCGGTCATCACCACCCGCACGGTGACGTCCGCCGACGCGGGCAGCGGCGCGCCAGTACTGCTTCTGCCGTCCCACACTACCTGGCTGGCTCCCTCAGGAGGGTCCAGCGTGGTGTCGAAGGAACCGTCGCCGTCGGTGTCGATCCGCACCCGAACCGGTCCGGATGCGCCGTTCAGGTTCCATGCGACCGTGCCGGCCCACGCGCCGTCGCCCGTCGTCGCTGTCGGCGTGTGGACGATGTCGCTGATCAGCGGGTCGCGGTAGTTCGGCCCCAACCACTGTGTACCTCTGGCCGCGAAGGTGGCCTCATCGGGCATCGCCACGTCGGGGGGCTCGAAGAAGATTCGGTACCGCGTCGAGTCGACTGACGCCGTGGCGTCATGGAACGACGCCGACGCGTGCCGCGATGATCCGTCGGCGGCCAGCACGCCGCGCGGCGAGGCTGCGATCGCTCCCTGGATCGGGTTGTAGCGCCGGAGCACGCCTTGATAGGTCACGCCGTGGCGGTTGAGGAAGTAGAGGGTCTCGCTCCAGGTGCGGTCCCAGGTGTCGCTCGGGTCAACAGGCCGGGTGGCCTGGACGGTCTGCGTGTACTCCTCGGTGAACACCCGCCCCTTATGCGCCACCCCGCCAGCTGTCCTCGGCGTGATGCCCCACGTAGCGATACCCGCATCGTGGTCTCCAGACGGCACACCGTCGTCGAACGCGACCTGCCAGACCCCTGCCTGAGCGTCGGTGAGCCCCACGATGTGAAGTGCCGGCATCGGGTCGTTGGGCGCGATGGACACTGTGTGGTCGAAGGTGAGCCCGGACGGGGACACGGCCCGGATCGTCGCTGTCGTCGCCGAACCCCCGTCGACCCGGTTGCGGAACGCCACCGTCAAGTCCAACGAGCCGCCATCCTCGACGTAGGCCCAGAACACCTGGCCCGACATCGACGGACCAGCCGTCTGGTTGTTCGATCCCTCCAACGCCTGGGGCGCCAAGCCAGCACCGGACGATGGCGCTGCGGCTGCCATGGCTGTTGTTGGAGCCAGTGACTGGCTTGGCGAGGCCGATCCCCACTCGACAACGCATGCAACAAGAAGGGCGAGGCCGGCCAATGATGCGCGCCACCGTCGCCTCGATCGCTGTACCGCCACATCTTGCCACCGAACGACCACTCACGCCTCCCGAGCCAGGACGGCCCAAGCAGCGCGCGGAGGTTCCAATGGCCCCGAGCCGTCATCTACCGGACGGCAGGAACAGCAGCAGCATTACGCGCCTTGCCTCAAGTCCTGCCAGATTCCGCATGCACCGTTCAGAATCCGTTGTCGATGGCGCTGGGAATCAGCAACGCAGTCCGTCGCTCAAGAACACCTAGAGCGCGCCGGCTGGCATCTCGTAGCCAGCGAACCGGCAGCGCTGACGCTCAGCACTCCGCCACCGGTTGTTCGCTCGTGCCCGAGCTGTGCGACGGGCGATCAGAACGTCGACCGTCGTTGTCGGGTCGGCGACTTCAACGGCGCGGCCGCAGCCTCGGACTCCGCTGCGCCCTGTCCGATTAGAGCACCGGCGACAGTCGAGCCGCTGGTCGCCTGGCTTCAAGCACGTGCCCCGACCGAGACCTTCGGCCCGCCCGTTCGTCGAGTCCCGGGATGCCGTGCGGGGTCGGCACAAGGTCAGCCACCGCGATCGCACAAGTCAGAAGGTCAACCATCCCGGCGACTTTCGCACGGCTTGCCAGAAGGTCAGACAGAACTTGGTGGAGAGGCGCTCGATCTTCGATAGTTCGTGTTGGAGGGCATGGGCGAGGATCGAGACTGGTCCGGGTCTGGTCAGGTGCTCGGAGACGAGCAGCTCGAGGACTCGCGGCGGGATTGACACTTCGCGTGGATGATGGGTGGCCGCACCGCAAGTCGTCGTGTAGGTCATCGCGTGAGGGGATGGTCAGGATGACGACACGTTCCACGTCACCTCGGCCGGAACGGATGCCGGTGTCGCGCACCCGGGAGGCCGCTTGGGTGGTCGATGAGATGCGGGACTTCGGAGCCATCGTCCGCAATCTCGTGCCTGCTGATCGATATGCAGGTTTCGCCCGTGTGCTGCATCGTCCGGACCAGGGCCTGCCCGAGCCCGGAGATCCGACCTCCTGGAGTGCAGTTGCACGGCTCCGCGGCACAACGGTCCATCCGCAGGCCGAGTTCAACATGGTGGCACGGCTGAGGCCTGGTGCGCCCTGCGATTTCTCCCAGCCCTTGCTTGGCACCCTGGATCCGATCACGTTGCCACTTGTCCGTGATGTCGTCCTCCGACACACCCAGACTGGTGACCAAGGGTGGTTCGCGCTGTGGACCGGCCATGGCCGACGGCCCGCGTCGTGGCACCAGATGCCGACGTTTCACCTTCCCGGACGCGACTACTGGCTGTTCGAGGGAGCTGTCGCCGCGGTGGCGGACCTCTCGTCCGACTTCGAGAACCTCGGGCGTGAGGAAGCCGCCGAGGCCGGAAACCTGACCCTGACGAGCCTGACCGATGGACCGGCTCGGGTTAGTGCGGCCGAGCAGGTTCAATTCGCGAACCGCATGCGATCCGCCGGTCTCGTCCAATCCCCTAACTTGTGGTGGCCCGAGGATCGCAGATGGTTCGTCGCCTCCGACATCGACTTGGACTCGACGATTGTCGCCGGACCGCTTGAGTTGATGGACGACTTGCTCGCCGAGCCGCAGCTCGAGGTAGTACTTGTCGATGAAGACACCTCCCTGACGAACGGCTGCGACCAGAGAAACCGGACACGCCGCCCGGATTCTGACGCCGAGTAAGTGCCTCAATTTGAGGAGTAAGGTCCCGGCGACGTTCGCCGTCTCTCGAAACAAGGTGCACGTGAAAGGTCCGACTTGGCGGGGCCATGAGCAGGCACCGCTCAGAAGGGCGGCAACGACGATGCGGGAACCTCGGTCCACAACCGCAGCATCACGGGGCGTTTCGAGTGTAGGCATCCACACGCGGCCCGCTTCCCATCGCGGCAAGTCTCGCGCGTCCGGCCATTCTCGGCCGATTCCCGAAGAGTGGAAGGTCATGATGTGCGAGGACGTGCCGCTGGGTGGTCCCGATCTGAGGGTGAGGGCACTGGACGACGGCGTGACAAGTGCCGGTGACCTGATTGACGGATGAACTCCGGACATGCACCCAGATAGCCCTTAGGACCATCACCACGGCTGGGCGGGCGACCATCGCCACGGGCGGGCGGGGTAAGAATGGTATTCCGTACCCTTTCTGACTGAAGTGAGGCGTGGCCCGCGGATTGTGACCGGACGAGTCAGGCGAGCCACATCGTGGCTGCTGTGTCTGCAAGTCGCCCCAACGTCCGACGAGCCAGCTCCGAGTTGTCCCCGCTCTCGATCACGCGTCGAATCCGTCGATGCACCCGTACGAGTGCGCGTCGACGCTCGGCATTGAGCCTGGGGCTCGCGATCGCCGCTTCACTCCGCTCCGAGGTCAAGCCAAGGGCACTCGCCAAGACCAGCTCGTCCAGCAAGCTGTGATCCTCCACAACACGCCGCAGTTGAAGGTAAGCCGGGCACAGTCCGAGCGTCCTTGACACCCTTAGTGCCGAGTAAGCCCAACCACCCGGCCGGTACGCCGACCAGCGCAGCAACCGCCCAGCGGACTCCAGATCGTCCTCACCCGACACGCCCGACACCTCAGACATCGCCACGGTCCAGCCAAGGGACGGGCGTGCCGACGACGGGTCCGATGTCCTCGAGCTCATGCACGACGACGAAGTCAGTCATACAACAAGGACGCACCCGAACCGCAGGCATTACACCTCCCAAGAGCCGGGCTACCAGGCGAACATCCAAGGTCCCGCATTCGCGTGACGCGATTGGTCAGCCGTTCGTGCACAGGTCTGCCGAATACTCGGCGCGTAAAGAACGGTTGCCGAGCCGGTTGTGGGCAGCCTGTTTCGTCAGGCCGAGGGCCATCTGGGCGCGCCGTATAGCTGGGCGACGGCAAGCCGGCTCTGGATGCGTAGCCACCCGTAGTGACCACCGACTACAGCAAATACGCGCCGCTGAACCGGATCAACTGGGCGCACGAGCACCGATCGGTGGAGCCTGGGCGTCGATCACAGATTTCATCAGACCAGCAGCGCCCAGCGACGAATCTGGATCCCAAACACGGCCGGTCCTCAACACGCACTGGTGGGATCCAATAGGCAGGCCCTCGCCGAGAGGGACGTCTGCATGCTCATGAGCAGACCAACACGACGTGCTCTCGCGATCGGGTTCACGTGCTCAGCCACTCGAATGTGGCACGGGTTGGAAGCGCGCAAGCACTTATGACACTGGAGCGGGCCTTGCACACAGAATCGAACCCGATCCCCTACGACTCCGATCCTGTCGTGGTCTCCGCATGTCTACTGTCATGATGAGCGTCAGCCCAACGAACCCTGCCGGCGGGGCACAGACGGGGCCGGCTGACGTCCACGAAGCACGCCTGTGGCTCGGTTCTCAACGACCGCGTCACCTTCCGGCTCCGACGTGGCGTGCTGGCTTCGATGGCGACTTGCACGACCTCGTCGTCAGCCGGAAGCGTCCCCTCCTGATCGCCGCTCGTAACAGCGACGCACGCACACGCAAGGGCAGCGAAGCAGCAGCGGCCGACGCCCACGATGCCGTAGTCGACCTGGCTCGCTTGACGGGCTTCGACCTGACACGAACCCTGCCTTCACGCGACATCATGGCGGACTGGCTCTTCTCCTCGCCGAACGTGCAGCGATTCACCGAGCCAGACGGCACAGCCTTCTCGATGCGCACCTGCCTGATCGACCTGACTGAGCACGGCGTCCTGCTTTGCCTTTCCTCCGGATCTGCGCTGAAGCTGACGACTGATCATCAGCAGCCACACGTGACGTTGATTCAGCAGATCCTCCGCTCGTCGACGATCGACCTGGCTGGCGTCTTCGTCAAGCGATTCGACCGACTGTCACGATCGACGTCCATGTTGGTCGTTCATGAGCTTCGCGATCTCGAGCGTCGTCTGGGGATCTCGTGGAGCGGCGATGGCGAACAGGGCCGTTGGGATCTCGGTGAGATGGCCGAGGTGATTGCAACGATCAAGGGCATCGGCGGTAGAGCCGAGGGCCTCGCGATGCGTCGCAAGGCCGTCGCCGGGATTCGCCGCGAGACACACGACCGCATGATCGATGGCCGCGTCCGCTACTCGCTCGGAGGCGGTTGCCCCCCAGGTCTGATCCGCTATCGCGACCGGATTACGGGACGGTCCTACCTGGCCATCGACTCGCCCGTATTCCACCCTGCACTCCATGACAGCCTTTCCGGCGTACCGGACGTGCGTGACCAGGACGGCCAACTGGTCGACCAGGCCGCGACTCTCCAGTGGATCCTCGCCAACTTCGGCGTCGACGGCCGTGACGAACACGCTCTCTTCCCCGAGCTCCTCGCTCGACGTTGGAGCACTGACGGACTCCGCCGAGAGCGCAGCCAAGGCCCGTCCGCGTACTGGGGTGGCCCAACCAAACCAGTGAACCAACATTGGCCGAGGCGATGGTTCCGGGCCATCGAACAGAACCTTGACCTGTACGAGACAGGTCGGATCGTTCGAAAGGTCCGCACGAGCGACGACGAACCACTGGTCATCAACAACATCTTCCCAGCATCAGGTGCGTGGGCACGCCCGGAGGATTTCGAACGGATCAGGTCCTTTCTGCGAAACCGTCCGGCACTTCGGTCGCACGCCTCATGGTCATGGTCGGGCCTCGAAGCGTCGGTGAACGGGGAGCCTGTCCACCTTGAGCCGGATGTCAATCCGGCCAGGGACGGCGAGTTCTCGTGGATCCTGTCCTACGCCCGCCCGGGGCGAAGTCTGACCGGCGGCCACCGGCCCGAAGGCACCGACACCGACGCTCGTTCCGCTCATCGACGCCCACCGAGCGGCCATCGCTACGTGGCCGACAATGTGCTGACGGCGGCGCTCATCGAAGCTCTGATCGCCCACAACGGGAAACCCTTGAGGCCGTTCCTGAATCAGGCGAATCAGTCTCACTCGACAGCGCTGTTGGTCTCAGAGCGTGATCGCGTTGAGGCGGAACTGGCTGCAGGCCGTCGACGACAGGAAGCACAGCTCACGTTGATCCTCGAGGTTGACGCGAACGGCCTTCCGGTCATGCCAGAGAGCCTTCGGCACCGGGCCTACGCAGACTGGGGAGGCGAGCAAGACCGTCTGCAGGAACTCGACCTCAAGAGGCAACGACTGCATCGAGAGGTCGCCGCCGCCATGGTTGCCTCGCCGGGCGTGACAGCACCCGCCATGCAGGCGTTGGTGGCAAGCCTGCGCAACCCGGCTTCGAGCGGGTGTCGGACTGTCTTGCGTGATGCCGTCCGAAACCTCGCGTTCGCGGCCGAACCCGTCGCCGAGCGTCACGGTTCAGGAACAGCGTTCCACTTCACCGGCGACTTGGTGTTCGCCACATCGAAAGGGCCGCACAGTGTTCCGTTCTCCGGTCACTACGTCTCCGGGTACGTCACCAAGCTGCCGGCTCGTCGCCTCAAAGCGATTTCTCTCCTGCGCGCAGGAAGCCCTCCAGCTTCAGGAGATCCGGGCTGGGTGGGGATGTCTCCAACGGATGCACTCCGGGCCTTCGGCGGGCCCTCAGGGAACCGCGCATCGATTGTCGCCTGCGAGGATGCTGCGCTTCTTCGGCTCGGCATGGCTGCCCTCTTCCCCGAACTGGCACCCGGCGAGGATCCCGCAGAGGCGCCGTCCTTGACGGATCTGTACCGCGATCCCGAACTCCTTGCAGACTTCGTTGAGCTTGACCTGCTGGCCGATCGCATTCGGACGTACTACCTGACTACCGGTTCCCGGACGTGGGTCAATCCCAGTCGCGGCGGCAAAGGCGTCACTTACCTGCTCATCGCCGAAGCCACGGGCGCACCCGTTGAAGTGGCCAAGGCGGACAAATCTCTCGTGGCATTGGCGCGCAAGGTGCTCCATGCCAACGGGCGGTTTGCAAGCGGCGCTTGGGCGATGGCAGAAGCGCCGAATGCGCGGCCGCGGCCCGCGCCCTGCCATGCGTGCGGTGGCGCGGCCAGAGCATCGATGATCATCGGGCTACCGGTTGGCCACGTGTGCCTCAACCCCGACTGCCGTCGTGATGAAGCCGGCATCCGCTGGCCAACAAGGTTCGACCGCTACATTGCGAGAGCAGACATGTGGAGCGAGGCCGGCTTCGAACTTGACCTCGCCCACCCATCCGAGGCGGCCGGCCAGGCGCGCGACGCAATCGGTCGAAAGGCTCGAGTTGCCGCAGCATCGAGACTGTCGCCCCACCAACGCCAGTCCCTCATCGCGTCGTACCTCGATACGTCGATGACAGTCAGGCAGGTTTTGGCCGGGCACGACGTCACGCACACGACGCTGATGACTGTCCTCCGCGCAGACAACATCCCTCGGCGAGGGCGGTCGTGGCGCCCGCCCACCAACGATGACTGACGATGGCCGCCGCCCCGGGGTCCCGGCTTGATGCCAGGCTCTGCAGGAGGCTAGTCGAACTGCTCGCCCGCCACTGGAGATGTTCAGACAGCTGACGAAAGTAGGTGCGTCTTCCACGCATCACGGTCACCGATGACGTAGAGGCGGTGTTTTCGCCCGGCTCGCTGCGACGTTGACCAGATTCGGACTGGATGCGTGCCAAACCCTGTCGACGGCGGAAGACCCACAGGATTTTCTTGGAGACCACTCGAGGACGTACGAGTTGTCATCGGCCGAGCGTTGGTTTCGCTGGCAGAGACGAAATGGTTGAGCTCCCGACCGGTGGCGCCCGGGCTCGCAGGCTTAACTCACCCTCATCCGATCCGATGGAAAGGGCTGTTCCACTGTCACGCCGCGGACAGCGTGCGCAAGACAGTCACGCGCTCTTGGCTGCGGTCCGCACCTCGACAAACTTGTCCGCCAGGGCGACGTACCACTCCGGCTTGCCTGGCAGATGCTCGAGCGTGCGTTCGGCTTGCCGGTCGTTGAGCTTGGAGCGAATGGTCACGAACTCCGGATTGTCCAGGCTGAGGAAGGTCCGCTGCACGACAGCATTGACCGCGTTGCGCACGACGGCGCTGTCTCCGTAGAGAGGGTCAAGCTTGACGCGGAAGGTCAGTTCTGCAATGCCGGGGTCGCTGGACTGCAACTCCTCCAGCCGTCGAAAACTGGCCTCAATGGCTTCATAGAAGTGCTCTTCGCGCATCGAGACCGTCGGAATGTTCCGCCGGGTCAGGGCCGCGAACAGCCCGAGGATGAAGTCGTCGGCAGTGAGTTCGTCCACGTCCGTCAGCTCTTCCGCCACGGCTGCCACTCTCCTCCACTAGCGCCCACCAGTCACGGATTTCGGCGCGATTCCTTTGGCTCCTCTGGCCCCCACGGCCCCACTAGTCACATCGGCCGCATGCGGCAACTGTTGACCATGGTCGAACATCTGTTCGATGCTTGTCAATGGACCTCCGGCGCCATGACAATCATTTTACCAGTATAGTTATTGTCCATGCCGCGGCAAAGCGCTTCCCCTGAGCGCTTGGCGCGCGCCCGGCGGCTCGGATCACTCGTCAGGACGCTGCGCGAGCAGAGGGGATTGAGCCGAGAACGACTGGCACGGCTTGCCGACGTGTCCACGGAAACGATCCGGAAGATCGAATCAGGCGCCACCGCGTCACCCGAGGTCTTCACATTCGCGGCCATCATGAACCATCTGGACGCGACGATCGACGACGTGCTGGCTCAAGCTCAGCTTCCTGACGTCGCACCCTCGCCCGAGATCACCGACCAGGAAGGTCTGTAGTGCGACCGCCAGCTTCCGGAGACCGGTCATTCCGCCCCCGCGCTGCCCGACACCAGGCGAAGGACAGTGGCGAGTCGTACGCGACAGGTCGCCGCAGTCGTAGCCTCGCGCGTCGCGCTCAGCCGCGAATTGCCGAGCGGCGGCGCGTTCGAAGGCTAATGTCTTTTTCGTGTCGCCCGATTC
Source organism: Nocardioides kongjuensis (assembly GCF_013409625.1). NCBI lineage: Bacteria > Bacillati > Actinomycetota > Actinomycetes > Propionibacteriales > Nocardioidaceae > Nocardioides > Nocardioides kongjuensis. The sequence continues at coordinate 4,405,878 of NZ_JACCBF010000001.1, read as the reverse complement.
GTCTGGCTCGGACAATGTCGAGCCCTTGGAGTCTCATCGCCAGGCGTTGGAGCAATTCGCTGAGGAACTCCTGCGGCCCTACATCGAACGCGTGACTGCTGGTCACCTTGTACGAGAGCCGAAGGAGTTCAACGACCCGATCTGGGGCACGATTCGACTGTCGCCACTAGAGGTGACGATTCTCGACTCGCCTCTGCTGCAGCGGCTGCGGCGGATCCGGCAGTTGGGCGTTGTCCATCTTGTCTACATGGCAGCGACGCACACACGCCTCGAACACAGTCTCGGCGTGGTGCACGAAGTTCAGCAGATCGTGGCAAGCCTCAATGCGCGTGGCATCGTGAATGTCTCCCCGGAGTCGAGCAAAGTCATCAACGACTCTCTTCTCGAGACCCTGCGGCTCGCCGCGCTTTGCCACGACGTCGGGCACGGCGCGATGTCCCACGTGTCGGAGTTCGCCCTGGAAGGCAACCGGGAGTGTCGCAGCCTGATTCAGGCATTTGGCGCCCAGGCCGACACATCCCATGACAGCCAACTCTCAGAGATGGCAGCCTACTACCTGTTGGGATCACCTGCCTTTGGTCAGCTCCTTCGCATAACACGAGCCCGGCTCGGCCTGCCCCCGAAAGATGATCAGGCTTCCCTGATGCAGAAACTGATCATTGGAGCGCGGATCGACGACGAAATCGTCCTGGCACACGAGATCATCAGTGGCCCCTACGACGCCGACAAGCTCGACTACCTGGCGCGCGACGCAACCATGTGTGGTGTGCCGATCGTCTCGGACGTTACTCGGCTGATCCAGAAAGTTCGGGCGACCAGAGCCGTTCCGGACCAGTTGCCGGCTCCCCTCCAGACGAGCCTTTCCAACCGACCTCACGGCTACATCATCATGGGCTTGGCCCGGTCGGGCGGCAGCACGCTCATGGAGCTGGCCCTAGCTCGCGTGCTGATGTTCGACAAGGTGTACCGACACCATGCAGTTCGTGCCGCGGAGTCGATGGTGTTCGAGATCGTCAGCCGACTGGCAGATCTGACGGACTGCCGTCCCGGGATTGTTCCACTGCTTCTCAGCGACGAGCAGCTGCTCGACCTCACCGAGACCAGCGTCCTGCAGTTCATCAACCGGCAGGCAGACCAACTCAGTTCGAACGAGTTGGCGATGGTCGGCACCATCGCCGACCTCGCCGAACGCCTGAGGCACCGACGACTGTTCGTCCGAGGCTTTGCGATCGCGGGCACAATGACCAACGACACCTTCAAGGATGACGAGGACCACGCGAGCGGTCTGAAGTTGTTCCTCCAGGATCTCGGCAATCCGACCACGCGATCCCGGATCAAGGCAGCCATCGTTGACCGGTTGCGCCAGATCATCGTCACGCTCGACCTGAACGACGCCTTCGATCATCTTGAGCCCCACCTCGATTCCTACATCCAGCTCAGCCCGCCCAAGTCAGCACCGAAGACACTCGGCACGGACACGGATCATGCCTTCCTGGTGGACGAGGACGGTCGTCTCACCAGCTTCAACGACGACGCTCCTGAGACGGCCGGATGGTCGGACGCCTACATCGCAACCCACGACCTCGGACACGTCTTCTGTCCGTCCGAGTTGGCGCCGTACGTGTTCCTCGCCGCTGAAGCAGAACTACGGGCGACCCACGCTGTCCACCTGCCCGCGTCGATGCTTCCGTACGCAAAGCAAAGTAGAGAGGCACTCGACCAGATCCGTCGGGATCTTACGAAGGCCGGCTTCTACGACGACCTTCCAACTGACCTTCGCCCAGATCCCAGGGCGTTCGGGCACGCCGCGTTCGACACCAGAGTCGCGTCTGCGGTCAAGAAGCTGGACGGGTACGTGGGGCCGGTCATGGGTGACGATCAGGTGCGTGGCAATACGACGCGTGCGGCAACGGCCCGGCTACGCAACTTCCTCAAGCAGTTCGACAACGACAATGAGCAGTTCATCGAGTTGGCGCTTCGCCTGCTCGAAGGAACTCGCCAGATCACTCGCCTCGATCTCAGAGAAGCACTGTTGGGGCTCCTCGAGACACATCCGACCTTCGCCGGCGCCAATCTGTGTGCACTGGGTTCGTTGAAAGACTCCTCAGCGATCTTCGCCAACTTGGCACTCGACGCGGGGCGCGACCACGACATGCACGCTCGAGACCTTCGAGACGCCCTTCAGGAAGAGCGACCGATCGTCTTTATCGACGACTTCATCGGGAAGGGGAGCCAGACCAAGGACATCATCCAGACCTGGCTAGGGTTGGAACGCACCGAAGACCTCGACGAGGACCGCGACGAACTAGGTACCGTCCAGCAGGAACTACTACGTGGCCGTCAACTTGGGTTCGTGTACGTCGCGGGCCTGACTGATGGGAAGCCGGCGCTAGAGGACTTCCTGAGCGAGCAGGCCCTCGATGGCACCGTCCATGTCCACCTCCCACAGTCGGAGATTCCAACGTTGGATTCGGTCTTGGGCGCTGACGAAAATTTCGCCGATTTCAAAGCATTCCTGAAAGACGCAGGAATGCGCGCGCTCATCAACCACCACGGCAAGGCTCGCACCGACGAATGGCGCGCCGAGCGAGCGCTCGGATACGGCGGCCACGCCCTGCTATTCACGTCGATGTTCAACACACCGACCACCACCTTGACGGCACTGTGGGCAGGCAGCGATTCAGCGGTCTGGCAACCAATCTTTCCTCGACGGAACAAGAACTAGCGGCTCGCCAGTCATGTCTCCGACATGAGCCTCCCAATCTCTCCGCACGGCGCTGAATCCGTCGTCGAGCGCATGATCCGCGGATCCCGTGCCCCGCATGCGACGAAACCCTGGCGGCGTCCGGTCCTCCCGTACAGTCGTTCGATGTCTGAGGAAGGGTCCGCTTCGACCACGCTTGACGCAGGCGCAGCCTCTCCGGGTCGATCAGCACACTGACGGGCCTCCGAAGAAGTCGGCATCGTCCTCTTCCCAAGACTTGTCGTAGTCGGGATGATCGGCGTAGGGCCACGTCAATGTCCGCAACGTCATGCACGGATAAGCGATCGGGATCGGTCGGCCATCTTCAACCACCATGCAGATGCGGCACGTCCCATCATCCGTGGCGCGGTGCAGGCGCACGATCGCATACCGTGCCGCAGCGTCAAGTTCTGCGCGGTCCGGATTGAATCTAGCCGCGAACTCTGCCGTCTCTCGGTGCACCATCGGCACCCAGTGAATGGAGCCAGGGGTACCGTCCCAGTCGGGCTCGGCCTGAACGTGGATTCCGGCCCTCCGCCCAGACCCTTGCCCTGACCGATCGCTGGTCGTCGCTCGAATCTGTTCAACAAGCGGCAAGTGACGCGCGAATCTGAGCATGCTGTCGGCGGCCTGGTGATCCTCGTCGGTGCGTGCCTCAAGGAACGGTGCCGGGTCGGTTGTCCATCTGACCCGCGTGCTTCGCGAGGCGCTGACTTCTGGTTGTTGAAACGAACTCATTCGAACCTCCGCGCACGTTACCGGTCGAGCCCCAAGGGCGACGTTCGCACTTCAACGAGACTCAATCAATGGGATCGCAGGAACCGGCCCCGTTTCTGCTTTCCTGTTGCCTTTCCCGGTCACTTGCGATGCGCACCTGCATGCATCGGTGACGGCCCGGCGCAAAGGCCGCAATATCACTTCCTATGCCGCGCAGAACCGACGACCGCATCCTCATCGCGCCGCCGCGCGACGCCCGTCGCTTCGATCTCTGGCGAGACGCAACGTCCTGGAAGGTCGTGGGTGGCCAACTGCGGCCCGACAAGCGCGGAGATGCGATCGGTCCAGCCATTCGCAGCGCAATCACCAACGCTGTTGTTAGCACGGTCGGGAATCTGCGCATCGAGGTCGCCAACTTCGCACTGGCCCTTGAATGCGGCTCGATCGTGGCCTACATGCTGGAGACCGCCGAATGCTCCGGTCTCCCTGCTGTCACATGGAACATCGAAGGCATCGTGCTTCACGCTTGCAATCCTCTGGACGCTCAACTTCTCCGTCTGATCATCGTGCTGAGCGGTCCCAATGAGTGGCACTGATCGGTGCGAGGCGAGCCAGGGGGGCCGTACCCTCACGTCACAGGTTCGCGGGCCCAACTTGATAACTGGTGGTGTCGTTGGCCCGGCAATAGCCCTGCAATAGCCCTGCAATAGCCCTGCAATAGCCCTGCAATAGCCCTGCAATGGCCCTGGGTGGGCACCCATGCCGCAGGAGTCGTCTACTGGGAAGACAGCCGGCCCTCGGCCGAGGCTCTCGGACGTAAGCAGCCCTGACGGCAGGCCAGATTCCCCAGACTCGCAGCCCGTAGCGGTTCCGTGCCAGTCCTGCACCGGTCACCGTGGCGTTGCAATCTCCGCCGTCAACCAGCCCGAGCCAGTCGGAAGCCGGTCGGAGCTCCGGCCCGCCTTCGGGGTCGTCACCGCTCCTTCGTAAGCCTCTTCTAGGTCCTTCGGCAGTCCTAGAGAGCGCCGGCGCATTGCTCAAGGACCTTCTGTGTGCGATCCCCCGCATTTCTTTCTCGGATTCTAGGATTCTCGGTTTTCGTTTCTCGGATTTCCGAATTGGCACCCGGCTCGATCGAACGAGAAGTTGCGCCGGCCCTGCAGACCCCCGGCTCGGTGTTCACGGGAAGATCCGCGCCGTTCTGTCTCAGCAGAAATCTGGGCTATTCAACCGTCCACGTCGGCAAAACGTCCTCCGCGCATCATTTCCGAATCACCCGTCAAATTCCGGCGCGTCTAATGATGAAATTCCGATTCGGAACCGCAATGATCTGCCTCATGGTCGAACCACGAATTGCGAAGAGGTCAGCAGGTCGTGACAGCAAGGGCGATCGCCTAGGCATTTCTGCGCGCACCTCCGAACCTCTCAAGAACGCTGTCATCGAAGAGGCGTCTCGTGCCGGCATGGGCCAGTCCGAGTTTGTGAACCGTCTGCTCCAGTTCGCTCTGGGTGTTCCGCAGTTGCCGACGCCGAACCGGAACGGACAGCTCCCCGTTCCGTCGGTCGACGATGTGCCCAGCGCGGCTGCCGCGGCAGCAGACTCCCTCGTCGCAGACCTGCTCGACGATGACGGCGAAGTTCTCGCCGTGCTCGACGAGTTCGACCGGGCTGCTGCACGTGCAGGGATGCCGCCACGGCATTTCGCCGTGTCCCTGGGGCATTCGGCCAACGTATTGGCCGCCTACAGGTCGCGTTCTGCAGCCATGTCGGCCGCCGACCTGCTTCGGGCCATGCGGATCGCGGACGGGATCGAGCAGGCACACAAGGCTGGCTGGTCCCCACCGCCGAGCGCCAGTTCCAACGTCGTCCATTGCCTGCACCACAACCGTCCGCGGCAGGCACTGGCTGAGGTCCTTCGGTGCAGCAACGATCTGCGATCCGCGCTCGGGGGCGGGTCTCCAGCTGTGTCTGCTTGGGATGCGGCACCCTACATGTCGTTCAACCCCCGCTGGTCAGCGTTGCTGGCAGCGGTTGTTGCTCATGGGTTCGAATCCCGCAGCCTCAAGTCACCCCGGTGGACTCGTCGGCCGTATCTCTTTCTCAGCGATCCGTGGCGTCCGTTCTCCAACGACCTGCCGCTCGACAAGGTCCGTGAACGCACGCCGCGAACTCTGGCAGACCGCGGAATTCTCCTTACCGAGGACGAGTTGCGCCAGAGCCGTTAGACCCGGGAGCTCCGGTGACGCTGTTCGTCTGAACACCCTGACGACACGTCCAGCGCCGGACGCAAGCTCAATCCTTGGGTTCGGCTCGCGCCGACGGCGGCCGTCTGCCGCGCATGCTCGGCGTGGTCTCCACAAGGTGGTCGACAGGGCGGGCACCGGCAGACTCTCAGTCGAGTTGGGACGTGGTCGTCTACCTGCCTGATCCTGAACAGTGTGGGTCATGAGGCAGGTCACGCTCGTCAAGGTTCGACACTGCGCGCCTCAACATCGTCCGCGGATCCGATTCTGCGTGGAACCCGGCCACGGACACGAGGTCTTCGCGGCCGCAGGTTCCGCACTGCCGCATTGCATAGACGATCCACGACCGACCGTCCCATGCGCGCACGATCTCGGCTGTGATGATCCAGTCAGGTACCGGTTCGTCGGCACAGAGCGCGGTTCGGACACAGACGCGGCCCAACCATTCGATGGGGCGTGTCGAAGCGGCGGGTGTGACGGCGTACCAGCCGTCGGCGGCGAGCTCAGCGAGAACCTGTTCTGTCATGCGCTGGTCGCATCTCGCGTTGTGACGAAGGTGCGGCGGGCGCCAGACACGCTCACCACCTCAGGCGGCGTCATCGCCACCTGCTCGGCGGATTCTGACGACCGGGGTCGATGGACTCGTCACCTCAGCGCCGCCCAGTTGGATCACCGTCAGCACCATGTCGCGTCCCAGGGCCAGGTCAACAACATCAACGACACACACGCGCAGTCCGTCTCGAAGGTGGGGGATGCCCACGTGCGCGGGCAAGGCGTCAGTCGGGTGCGGCTGGCGGACACGGAAGCCCATCCCGATCGACGGGTTCCAAACGAGGCGATAGACAGAGCCGGACGCGGTCGTCACCCAATGATCAATCATGTCCTGGCTGGTGAGCTGCAGGACCGGATCAGCCGCGTCATCGCGCTCAGCATCATCACTGTCTGTCACGCAAGCGGCCAACAGTTCAAGCTCGCTCGCCCGCCGCGATTCGGAGGTCTGATCTTCGAAGGTCCAATCGTCAGTCAACCCTTCCTCCTTCCTCAGGCGGCGACGCGCCCACGGCGGCTTCGTCATCGGTGACTCCACCGGCTTGATCCACGCTGACTGCGTCGTCCAGGATCTGGCGCGCGTACGCCGCGCCTGCGGCCCCTTCGAGTTCCTCAGCCAGTTCGACAAAGACCTCGGGAGGATCGACGCGTGCGGAGGCGTGCAGCAGCCTCAGCGCGCTCTCAGAGAACGAGGGCTCAGGCTCCCCGGTCCACATTTCGTGGAGGGCGCTCAGCAGCCCATTCTCGTAGCCGTTGGACCGCAGTTGAGTTCGCTGTGCGACCGTCGATGGCCAACCGAGGTCGGGCTCGGCTTGAAACTCGAGGATGTCGATTCGGCCCGTGTGCACGACGATCCACGAGAGCGAGTCCCATGTCAGCTCGTCCGAGCGGCGGGTAGCGCGGATGAGCGCACTCAGCTCCCTGACCTCGGCCTGTGACAGCGAAAGCGTCACAGCGGCACCGCCAGAGAAGTGAAGTGTTGCCGTTCCGCGGATCCACGTGCTCAGGGGCCGCGGACGATCGTGGTTTGATTCAATTCTTCCGCGCCAGTCTCGCCTTGCGACACTCATTGCAGGAGCCCATGGGCACGGGCCAGCCGTCGCCTGCAACAGTCGCCGCATTCGTGCATCGTCAGGTCACGGCGACCAGTCGTCCACCAGTAGGCAGCGCCTTTCAGGTCTGAGTTCGGCACGCCTTCGCGACGGGCGCGTTCAGCGATCACCTGCTCTTCGCGCCAGCCCGACCGTACGTGGACGCGTAAGTGCGGCGTTGGGGGCTGGATCCAGTGACCTCCGACCTGTCCCGTGCTCACGCTCGCAAGGTGGACATCGGCCAGGGTGCTGTCCGCGACAGCAACACGTGCTTGGGGCCGGGCAAAGTGGCTCGGCGCGCTCACGTCTCCAGGACCGTTGCTCGCCATAGTCCGGCAGCGAGATCGGTTGAGTTCCATAGCGCGACCATGCCGCGTCTCTCTCGATCCGATCCAGTTCCAGCCGCGATTCGTCGAATGCGGCGAGCAGCAGCGAGCCGTTGGCCCGGCAGCGCGTCGATTCGGCTCGCACCTGTGCAGTTGTTGCGCCCGTTGCTGTGGCGGTGGCCGGCCGCTCGGCGGTGCACCTGAAGACGCGGTGCGAGGAGTCCCCGCCACGGGACACGTTCGCCCCCTCCGCCCTTCGACGTTGCGTCGATCACCGAGCACTTCGAGCAGGCGGACTCCGATCCCGCAGACGCCGACCCACTTCGTGCTGACGCCGGTCCGCCTCCTCGCGGCATAGGAACTGCGACCAAACAACGGTCACGTCCGGCTGCGCATCAAGGAGCTCTCGTGCAAGACCCCACCCCCACGATTCTGTGCGGCGACGCCACAGCCGTGTTGTCAACGTTGGATGACAGTTCGGTCCACGCGGTCGTCACCGACCCGCCGTACGGACTCGATGCCGCCGGCAAGATGCTGGGTCAGATCTCAGCGGGTTACCACCTTTCCGAGACTCATTCACGGGGCTATGCGGATAACGACGCGGAGGCTTATCAGGAGTGGTGCGGAACCTGGGCACGTGAGTGTCTGCGCGTGCTGAAGCCGGGTGGTCACCTGATCGCCTTCGGCGGTACGCGCACCATCCACCGGCTTACCGTCGCCGTTGAGGACGCCGGCTTCGAGATCCGCGATGAACTCGTGTGGCTCTACGGCTCGGGCGTACCCAAGGGCCTCAACCTCACCGACGACGACGGCCGCAGGACCGGTTGGGGCACGACACTCAAGCCCGCGCACGAGCCGGCGGTACTGGCTCGCAAGCCACTCGCCGGTACGGTCGCCCAGGCACATGTCGAACATGGCACCGGCGCAATGAACTTGGGCGCATGCATGGTCGAGCAGAAGGACGGTACGCCGCGATGGCCGGCGAATGTAGTGATCGACGACGCGGTGGCCGATCTCCTTGCCGATGCCAGTCGCTTCTTCTTCGTCGCCAAACCTGGTAGCCGAGAGCGGCCGGTGGTCGATGGGGTCCGCCACCCCACGGTGAAGCCATTGAGCCTGATGCGGGAGCTCGTGCGTCTGGTGACCCCTCCGGGCGGGGTGGTCCTCGATCCGTTTGCAGGCTCGGGTACGACCCTTGAGGCATCGCTGATCGAAGGAATGCAGGCAGTCGGGATCGAACGAGACTCGACGTTTCTGCCCCTCATTCGCGCTCGCGTCGCCAGGGCTTTCGAGTCGATTCGGACTGATGCCGCCTAGCCGATAACCCCTCGAGGCGATCCGATCAACGCGTCGCCGCGTTGTACTCGTCAACGACGGACTTCGGGATGCGCCCGCGTGTCGCCACATCAATCCCCGCGTTCCTTGCCCATTCGCGAACGGCGGCCTGGTCCACGGCCTTCTGCGGCTTCTTGGGCGTCGGGCGCGTGGAACTTGATCGCGCCTTGCCGACCTTGGACGCCGCAGCGAGATACGGCTTGAGCGCCTTCTCGAAAGCAGCAAGATTCTTGGTGCCCAAGTCGATGGTGTAGTCGGTTCCGCGGAAGGAGAACGCGACCTCTTCAGCCCCTTGGGAGCCGTCAATATCGTCCGTGATCTCCACAATCGTGTGCTTGGCCATGGCCGAATCCTGCTACACAGTGTCGCAATCGGGTGCATTTCGTAAGAAAAGTCGCCGAATTGCGTCTCGGTCCGATCGAACAGGGCCGAGTGGCCCCCGCTTCGAACTAGACGAGCGGCACAGCACCGAACCACAGTCTGAGCCTCCGAGTCGTCACCAACCTGCAACGCTCGCCTGTGCGACCGCAGCTTTGTGTAAGCGTCGGGTCTGATCGCGCGTCAACTCCATGGCACCAGCGCCGAAGCCACCCAACAGGGCAGGCAGCGCACCGGTGCCGCTCGCGCACGCGGCCACCCCGTGCGCGAGCCCCAAACCCACAGGCTTCCCAACGGAAGTTCGACGCACGCACAGGAACTCATGCCGAACGCAGATGGAACGACGCCTCCAGATCACGCGCGAGCCGACGCTGAGCTACAAGGGATGTTGCTCATCGTGGCTGTGATGGCGGTAGCCGCAGTCCTCGTCGCGCTTCTTGCGTGACAGCTCACCTGTCGACGTGCGACCAGCCATCCCCTCAGGCGTCGAGCGGTGGCAACCGGCTGTCCCGCGGCCTGCCTCAGAAGCGGCACGCCCCGGGATCACGCCGGTCAAATCGCCGTCGGCGCCGCGAGACCACCACCCGGCAGACGGCTGGACACGACGTTGGTGCCTGTCGCGAGAACCTGGGGCGTGATCAGCGTGACAGCGAACACAACCCGCACATTGCTGGCGACTATCAGCGACGCGGCCGTAGGTGTGTCATAAGTGTGTTGACCCGAACCAGTCAGACCCGGCCTCTCTTCGGAGAAACCGGGCCTGACCTGCATCTTTTCGAGCCGCCTGTCGGAATCGAACCGACGACCTAATCATTACGAGTGATTCGCTCTACCGACTGAGCTAAGGCGGCGCCGCCACCAGTCGTGACCGGTGACCGCGGAAGCATACCGAGCAGGGTCAGTCGGGGGCGAATCCGGCCCGGGGTCGGTTCAGGCAGCAGCAGCCGGTACGGCGGCCGGCCGGGTGGCGTGGACGCCGGTGAGCATGGTCTGCGGGGCGTCGCACCAGCAGGTGAAGCTGACGACGATGCCGTGCTCGGTCGTCTCGATGCCGGTGACCTGGCTGGGGAAGATGAGCTCCCGGCGGTGGCAGGTGGTGCAGGTGTGGGCGAACATGGCGGACCTCCTTCGGGACGTTTCCTCCATGGTCCGCCGACCGCGATCAAAGGGGTAGCCTCGCTTTCCAGAGCGATCCCTAGGGATCACCTATGGATGGGAGGACGCGCCATGCTGTCGCTGCACCAGCTGACCTGCTTCCTCGCGACCTACGAGCACCGGTCGCTGACCCGGGCTGCCGAGGAGCTGGGGTACGCGCAGCCGTCGGTGTCGGAGCAGGTGCGCGGGCTGGAGAAGTCGCTCGGGGTGCAGCTGTTCCGGAGGGTCGGGCGGGGCGTCGTGCCGACGACGGCGGCGGACACCTTCCGGCCGCACGCGGAGAAGGTGCTGGCGGCGGCCGACGACGCGCAGCGGGCGGTGGCGAGCATCCGGTCGCTGGAGACCGGGACGATCCGGTTCGGGATGTTCGGGACCTCGCGGCTCTACGTCAGCGCCGACCTGGTCGCTGACGTGCTGGAGCGCCATCCCGGGGTGCGGGTCGAGCTGATCGGCCAGAACTCCAACGACGTGCACGAGCAGCTGCACCGCGGCCGCCTGGAGGCGGCGATGATCGCGGTGTCCGCGGTGACCAACGAGGGCATGGAGATCCGGCCGATCGCGCGCGACGAGCTCGTCTACATCTCCGCCGACCCGGCGCGGCTGACCGCACCGGTGACCGCGAAGCGGCTGGCGGAGGCTCCGTTGGTGCTCTCGGAGACGACGTGGCGCGACGCCGACTCGGCACGCACCATCTTGCGGCGGATGGTGAACGAGGCCGGCTACAACCCGAGCACCCGGATCGAGGTGGAGGACGTCGAGACCGCTGTCGAGCTGGTCGGACGCGGGCTGGCGGACTCGGTGGTCAACAAGGGCGTCGCGCTCCAGCTGCTCCCCCGGCTCGCGCCGAACGCCGGCTGGGTGTCGTTGCGCCCGCGCCTGTACGACACGATGGCGATCGTGCACCGGGCGGGCGCGACGCTGTCGCCGGCCGCCCAGCTGATGATCGAGCTGGCCACCCAGCGGATCCAGGCGCTCATCGAGCCGTTGTGATCCTCAGCAGCTGAGCCCGTCCTTGGGCACGGTGCCGTCGATCAGGTAGGCGTGGACGGCGTCGTCGACGCAGCTGTTGCCCTTGTTGTACGCCGTGTGCCCGTCGCCGTCGCGGCTGACCAGGACACCGGACTGCAGCTGGTCGGCCATCGCCACCGCCTCGGCGTACGGCGTCGCGGGGTCGCGGGTCGTGCCGAGCACCACGATCGGGGCGGCCCCGGACCCGTCGATCTTCAGGTCCGGCTCGTCGGTGGAGGTGAACGGGATGCCGTTGCAGGCGGTCAGGCCCCAGGCGAAGACGTCGCCGAACGTGGGCGAGGCCTTCTCGAAGTCGGGGAAGTTCGCGGGCACCTCGTCGGTGGTGATCGACCACGGGTCGTCGAGGCAGTTGATCACCGAGATCGCCTCGAGGCTGTTGTCCTTGTAGGTGCCGTTCTCGCGGGAGCCGTAGAAGTCGGCGAGCTGCAGCAGGGTCGAGCCGTCGCCGCCGAGCGCCTCCTTGAGGCCGTCGTCGAGGTAGGGCCAGTTGTCCTGGCTGTAGAGCGGCAGGATCAGGCCGTAGAACGCGAGTCCGACGGTCAGGTCGCGGCCCTCGGCGTCGCTGGTCTTCAGCGGCGTCTTGTCGATCCCGTCGAGCAGGTCCTTGATGGTCTTCAGGCCGGCGTCGACGCTGTCGCCGAGGAAGCAGCCGCCGTCGTCGACGCAGTTCTGGATGTAGGAGCGCAGCGCGGTCTCGAAGCCCTTGGCCTGGCTGAGCGCACCGTCGCGCGGCGACAGGGACGGGTCGACGGCGCCGTCGAGGACCATCCGGCCGACCTTGTCGGGGAACAGCTCGGCGTAGGTCGCCCCGAGCCGGGTGCCGTAGGAGAAGCCGAAGTAGTCGAGCTGGTCCTCCCCGAGCGCCGCCCGCAGGACGTCCATGTCGCGGGCGGCCTCGACGGTGCTCACGTGGCCGCCGATCGCGCCCGAGCGGGCCTTGCAGCCGGACCAGAACTCCTCGGAGTTCTCCTTCGCGGTCTCGACCTCCTCGGGGGTGTCCGGGTCGGGGTCGGCGGCGACGTACGAGTCGAGGGCGTCGTCGCTCAGGCAGTCGACGGGAGCGGAGTCGCCCGTGCCGCGGGGGTCGAACCCGACGATGTCGTACGACGAGCGCAGCTTGTCGGCGAAGTAGAAGTCGGCGTCCTTCGCCGTGTCGGTGCCGGGGGCACCGGGGCCGCCCGGGTTGACGACGAGCGAGCCGATCCGGGTGCCGGTGGCACGGGTGCGCTCGACGGCGAGCTTGATCGACCCGTCGCCGGGCGACTGATAGTCGATCGGGACGTCGAGGGTGCCGCACTCGTCCTGGCCGCAGCGGGTCCAGGTGATCTTCTGGCCGTAGAAGTCCTCGAGCGAGCGGCCGTCGGGTCCCTCGGGCTCGGCAGCGTCGGAGCCCTTGGTGTCGCCCTTCGCGGCCGAGTCGTCGGAGTCGTCGCCCGTGAGCAGGACGATGCCGACACCGACCGCGCCGGCGAGAACCAGCGCCCACACGGTGACGACCGCGACGATCAGGCTCCGCTTGCTCACAACTCAGCTCCTCGGTCTCGGGTCAGGTCACCGCTGCGGCGCCTGCAGTGCCACCATCATCGACTCCAGCGCCAAGGCCACCGGCACGTTGAACTCGAGCATCTGCTCCCGGGCGGCGAAGATCCACCCGATCCGGCGCAGGTTGAGCTCGGGCGTGGAGGTGGCGACGATGCTCTCCACCTGGTCGCGGATCTCCTCGTTGACCAGTGCGCCCGGGGCGCCGCTGGCCAGGGCGATCGCGTCGCGGTAGACCGACATCAGGTCGGTCAGTCCGCGGTCGACCACGTCGAGGTGGCGCCGCTTGGCGCGGGTGCGCTGGCCCTTCTCGAGGGCGGCGAGCGCGGGTCCGTACTCCCGCGGGCGGCGGCCGCGCTCGACGACGCCGTAGGCCGCGTCGAGGTCGACCTTCTCCCGCGCGTCGAGCTCCGCGGTGATCGCGTCGGCCTCCTCCTTCGCCGTCGACGCCAGCCGGGTGGCGGCGTCCATGCAGCGCCCGAGGTTGGTCAGCCGGGCCGGCATCGACACGACCTCCTGGCGCCGGGTGCGCACCGCCTCGTCGAACGCGAGCGCCCGGGCCCGGCCGATGTGGCCCTGGCTGGCCCGGGCGGCGTACGACGCCAGCGGCTCCGCGACGCCCCGCGCGACCAGGAAGCCGGCGACCTCCTCGGCCGTCGGCGTCGAGAGCGTCACCAGCCGGCAGCGGGACCGGATGGTCGGCAGCACGTCCTCGACGGTGGGCGCGCAGAGCATCCAGATGGTGCGGCCGTTGGGCTCCTCGATCGCCTTGAGCAAGGCGTTGCAGGCCTGCTCGGTGAGCCGGTCGGCGTCCTCGACGATCAGGATCTGCCAGCGGTCGCCCATCGGGCTCAGCGAGGCGCGGCGGACCAGGTCGCGGACCTCGTCGACGCCGATGGAGAGCTTCTCGGTGCGCACGACGGACACGTCGGCGTGGGAGCCGGCGAGCACCGTGTGGCAGTCGTGGCAGCCGTCGGGGCAGTCGGGGCCGAGCCCGCCCTGCCGGCACTGCAGGGCGGCGGCGAACGCGACGGCGGCGTTGGACCGGCCCGACCCGGGCGGCCCCGTGAACAGCCAGGCGTGGGTCATGCCGTGCCCGGCGACGGCCTTCTCGAGGGCCGTGATGACGTGGCGCTGCCCCACCAGGGTGTCCCAGACGGTCACGACGCGTTCCTGGCGGCCTGGACCAGGAGCGGCTCGACACGCTCCCAGATCTGCACGGCGATCTCGTCGATCGGCGCGCGGGCGTCGAGGACGGCGTAGTGCCCGGGGTTGCGGGAGGCGAGGTCGAGGAAGGACTGCCGCACCCGCTGGTGGAACTCCAAGCCCTCCCCCTCGATCCGGTCGCGCCCCTCGAAGCGGGCCAGGCCCGCCGACGGCTCCAGGTCGAGGACGACGGTCAGGTGGGGGCGCAGGTCGCCGGTCGCCCAGCGCGAGACGTCCTCGAGCTCGTCGCGGTCCAGCGCCCGACCGGCGCCCTGGTAGGCGAGGGTCGAGTCGACGTACCGGTCGGTGATGACGACCTCGCCGCGCCCGAGCGCCGGGCGCACCAGGGTCTCGACGTGCTCGGACTTGTCGGCGAGGTAGAGCAGGAACTCGGTCTTGTGCGCCAGCTCGCCGGTCTCGGGCGAGAGCACGATCCGGCGCATCTCCTTGCCGACCGGGGTGTCCCCGGGCTCGTGGGTCAGGCGTACGGCGAACCCCGCCGCCACCAGCCGGTCGTGCAGCAACCGCGACTGGGTCGACTTGCCGCCGCCCTCGCCGCCCTCGAAGCAGACGAAGACGCCGGTGTCGGCGTACTGGCCGGGCCAGTCCTGGGTCGAGGTCGTCACGGGAGCAACCTAGACGACCGGCCCGACACGGTCCCGGTCAGGACTTCTTCGCCGCCTTCTTGGCCGTCGTCTTCTTGGCGGTGGCCTTCTTGGCGGCCGTCTTCTTGGCCGGCGTCTTCTTCGCCGCGGTCTTCTTCGCGCCCCGCTTGGCGGCCTTCTTGGCCGGGCCCTTCGCCCGGCGCTCGGCCAGCAGCTCGGCGGCCCGCTCGAGGGTGATCGCCTCGACCGAGTCGTCCTTGCGCAGGGTGGCGTTGTACTCGCCGTCGGTGACGTACTCGCCGAACCGGCCCGCCTTCACCACGACCGGCTGCCCGGAGACGGGGTCGTTGCCGAGCTCCTTGAGCGGCGGCGCCGCGGCAGCCCGGCCGCGCTGCTTGGGCTGGCTGTAGATCCTGAGCGCCTCGTCGAGGGTGATGCCGAAGATCTGGTCCTCGCTGGTGAGCGAGCGGGAGTCGGTGCCCTTCTTGAGGTACGGGCCGTAGCGGCCGTTCTGGGCGGTGATCTCCTCGCCGTCCTCGCCGACGCCGACGACACGCGGCAGGGCCAGCAGCTTGACCGCGTCGTCGAGGGTGACGGTGTCGAGCGACATCGACTTGAACAGGGAGCCGGTGCGGGGCTTGGCGCTCTTGGGAGCGTCCTCGGGGAGGACCTCGGTGACGTACGGGCCGAAGCGGCCGTTCTTCGCCACGACCTGCAGGCCGGTCTCCGGGTGGACGCCGAGGTCGATCTCCTCGCCCGCCGGGTTGGCGAGCAGCTCCTTGGCCTTCTCCAGGGTCAGCTCGTCGGGCGGCAGGTCGTCCGGGACGTTCGCCCGCTTGCCCGCCGGGGTGCCGTCGTCGCCCGGGCCCTCGAGGTAGGGGCCGTACTTGCCGACGCGCAGGTCGATCCCCTCCTCCGGGTCACCCACGGGGAAGGTCGCCAGGGCCTTGGCGTCGATGTCGCCGAGGTCGTCGACGAGCCGCTTGAGGCCGGCGAGCTGCTCGGAGCCGTAGTAGAACTCGGTCAGCTCGGCGACCCGGCTCTTGTCGCCGCGGGCGATGTCGTCGAGCACGTCCTCCATGCCGGCGGTGAACTGGTAGTCGATGAGCCGGGTGAAGTGCTCGGTCAGCAGCCGCACCACGGAGAACGCGATCCACGCCGGCACCAGTGCGGTGCCCTTCTTGTAGACGTAGCCGCGGTTGAGGATGGTGCCGATGATCGAGGCGTACGTCGAGGGCCGGCCGATCTGCCGGTCCTCGAGCTCCTTGATCAAGGTGGCCTCGGTGTAGCGGGCCGGCGGCTTGGTCTCGTGCCCGTTGGCGGACAGCGATGCGGCCGACACGGCGTCGCCCTCGGCCAGGTTGGGCAGCCGGGTCTCCTGGTCGTCCTTCGCGGCGTTGTCGTCGGTGCCCTCGACGTAGGCCTTGAGGAAGCCGTGGAAGGTGATCACGCGACCGGACGCGGAGAAGACGACGTCCTCACCGCTCGACGCGGCGCCGCCGAGGCGGATCGTCACCGACTGCCCGACGGCGTCCTTCATCTGCGAGGCGACGGTGCGCATCCAGATCAGCTCGTAGAGCCGGAACTGGTCGCCGGTCAGGCCGGTCTGCGCCGGGGTGCGGAACGAGTCGCCCGCGGGACGGATCGCCTCGTGCGCCTCCTGGGCGTTCTTGACCTTGCTGGCGTAGGTGCGGGGCGCGTCGGGGAGGTACTCGGCGCCGTACAGCTCCTGCACCTGGGTCCGGGCGGCACCGATCGCGCTGCCCGACAGCGTGGTGCTGTCGGTACGCATGTAGGTGATGTAGCCGTTCTCGTAGAGCCGCTGGGCCACGCTCATCGTGACCGAGGCGCTCATGCCGAGCTTGCGGCTGGCCTCCTGCTGGAGGGTGGTGGTGCGGAACGGCGGGTACGGCGAGCGACGGTACGGCTTGGCCTCGACCGAGCGGACGTCGTACGCCGTGTCGGCGAGCGCCGCGACGAGGGCCTCGGCCCGGCGCTGGTCGAGGTGGACGACGTCGGCCTTCGCCTTGAGCTGGCCGTCGGGGCCGAAGTTGGCACCGGACGCGACGCGGGTGCCGTCGATGGTGTGCAGCTTGGCGGGGAACATCCGCTGGTCGTGCTTGCTGCCTGCGTCGAAGGTGCCCTCGAGGTCCCAGTAGGAGGCGACCTTGAAGGCCATCCGCTCCTTCTCGCGGTCGACCACGAGCCGGGTCGCGACCGACTGCACGCGGCCCGCGGACAGGCCGGACATGACCTTGCGCCACAGCACCGGCGAGACCTCGTAGCCGTAGAGGCGGTCGAGGAGCCGGCGGGTCTCCTGGGCCTCGACGAGGTCCATGTCGAGCTCGCGCGGGTTGGCGGCGGCCTCCTGGATGGCGGCCTTGGTGATCTCGTGGAAGACCATCCGCTTGACCGGGATGTTCTTCGGCTTCAGCTCGTCGAGGAGGTGCCAGGCGATCGCCTCTCCCTCGCGGTCCTCATCGGTGGCGAGGAAGAGCTCGTCGGCGTCCTTGAGCAGGCTCTTGAGCTTGGAGATGTGGGACTTCTTGTCGCGGGGCACGACGTAGTAGGGCTCGAACCCGTTGTCGACGTCGATCGCGAGCCGCCCCCAGGGCTTGTCCTTGATCTTCGCCGGGGTGTCGGCCGCGTTGTTGGGGAGGTCACGGATGTGGCCGATGGAGGACTCGACGACGTAGCCGTCGCCGAGGTACCCGCCGATGGTGCGGGCCTTGGCCGGCGACTCGACGATCACCAACTTGTGGGACACAGGGACCTTCTCTACTACTCGTGCGCTGCCTGATTCGGCGGTTCACGGTAGCGCGTGCTGTCCAGTGAGCGTTCTTCCGCCGTCCACGGTGGTCGTCCGCCACCGAGACTCAGCCGACGTCGATCTGGTCGATGACGGCCTCGTTGGCACTGATCAGGTCGTCGTGGCCGAGGGCGGCCATGCCGATGTAGACGCCGTACGACGCCGGGTCGCCGGTGTCCACGATGATGACGTCGGTCAGGTCGCCGTCGACGGTGACGTCGGGACTGTCGACGTGGACCTCCGCGGAGATCCGGTACGCCGGCTTGCCGTCGACGGTCGTCTCCTCGTTGACCGTGTCGGTGCGGCCGGTGAAGCCGCTGTAGACGTTCTCGCTGCTGGTCAGGCACTGCATGACCACCTCGGCGGCGCTCGCCAGGTCGTCGAAGCCGTTGGCCCGGGGCAGGGCGCCGACGCCGGTGAGGCTGATCCAGTTCTCCTCGACCTCGGTGTACTGCAGCACGAACGCGTTCGCGAACCCGAAGGACACCTGGTCGCCGGTCGCGAGCTCGTACGCCGGGTTGCGCGGGATCGAGAGCCCGCCGCCGGTCAGGTCCGCGGCGGCCGGGTCGGGGTCGGTCGACGGTGCCGGTGAGCCGCCGGTGCACTGGATGCCGGTCGGCTTGACGGTGCTGGAGGAGCCCTCGCTCGGACCGGACTCGTCGGACTCCTGGTCCTGCGAGCTGTTGTCGTCCGCCTTGCGGTCGCCGTCGTCGTCACCGGTGAGCGCACGGATCCCGAAGAAGCCACCGACGCCGAGCAGCACGAGCGCGACCACGGCGGCGATCACGATGACGACCGTCTTGTTGCCGCCACCGCTGCCACCCGGCGCGGGGGTGGGGCTCCACTGCTGGGGGTAGCCGCCGCCGTACGCCGGAGGGGCGGGAGGCGTCGGCCCAGCGGGCTGGCCGGGCGGGGGCGGCGGGGTCGGCACGGCGCCGTACTGCGTGGGGGCGGCCGGCGGCGGCGTCGCGGGGGTGTCGGCCGGACGGGCACCGCCGGAGGGCTGGGTGGTGGTCATCTGGCTCCACGCCTGACCGTCCCAGTAGCGGTAGGTGTCGGGCGCGCCCGCGGGGTCGGGGTACCAGCCTGCGTTCGTCACGGGGACCAGCCTACGAGTCGGCCGGTGCTGTCGGCGCGAGCTCCAGGAAGCCCTCGGCGACGAGCTCGGCCAGCTCGGGCAGGTAGACCTCGCGCAGGCTGGCGGGATCGCGCTCCAGCAGCTGGCCCACGGCATCGACCAGCGGACCGAGGGGCAGCTCGCCGTCGCACGCGCCGGCGACCGCTGCGGTGACGGTGTCGACCTTGCGGGCCCGCCGGAAGCCGCGCTGCTGGCGCAGCACGATCGCCGCCGGGTCCTCGGCGCCGACCGCGCCGCTGGTCTCCTGGACGACGTCCTCGCGGATCACCAGCCGGGTGTCGGCGTCCAGCGCCGCAGCGGCCTGTGCGGACTCCGCCCACGCGGCGATGGCCGGCGCGATCGGCTGCTCGACGTCGTAGGGCCACTCGAGGAGGTCGCGGTGCAGCGTCGCGGTCGCGGCGCCCTCGCGACGGCGCAGGTTGATCCACCCGAAGCCGATCCCGCCGACACCCTGCTCCTCGAGCCAGGACAGCCAGGTGTCGTAGCGGTGCGCGTACGACGCGGGGTCACCGCCCGTGGCGGGGTGGTGGCCGGCGTCCTTGAGCCACAGCTCGACGTACGACGCCGGGTCGAGCACCTCGCGCTGCACGACGAGCGCGTCGCACTCGTCGGGCAGCCAGGTCCCGAGGCGCTCGTCCCACGGCCGGTCGCGGTCGATCACCCAGTTGGCGAGGACCTGGCACCAGCCACCGTCGGTGAGGTGGTCGGGCGCCGTGCGGACGATGTGCTCGACGACCTGGTCACCGGGCAGGCCGGAGTCGCGGTAGACGAGACGCTCGCCGGTCGCCGGCGAGATCACGAACGGCGGGTTGGTCGCGATCAGGTCGAACCGCTCCCCCGCCACCGGCGCGAAGAACGACCCGTCGCGCACGTCGACCTTGTCGTCGACGTCGTTGAGCGCCGCGTTGAAGCGCGCGATCGCGAGCGCCCGCTGGTTGACGTCGGTGGCGACCACCCGGTCGCTGTGGGTCGCCAGGTGCAGCGCCTGCACACCGCACCCGGTGCCGAGGTCGAGCGCGTTGCCGACGTCGTGGCGCAGGGTCAGCTGGGCCAGGCTCGACGAGGCCGGGCTGATCCCGAGCACGTAGTCGCCGGTCACCTTCGTCGCGACCCCGTCGAGGCCGGGCGTCAGGTCGCTGACGACCCACAGGTCGCCCTCCTCCGACGCGTAGGGCCGCACGTCGAGCCGCGCCGCGACCTCCCCGACGCTCTGCGCCAGCGCACCCGCGTTGGCGAGCTTGTCGACCAGCCCGGGCAGCGCCCGCTCGGCGTCCTCGACCGGCACCGAGGTCTGGAGCAGGAAGAGCCGCACCAGGGTCGCGAGCGGGCTGCCGTCCGTCGTACGGCGACGGCCGGGCGTCGTCTCGTTGCGCGACAGCGCCTGGTGGGCCTCCGGGCCGAGCAGCTCGCTGACCGCGTCGTAGGTGAAGTCAGCAGCGAGCAGGGCGTCACGCAGCGGGGCGGCGAGGGAGATCGGCAGCACGGGACAACGCTAGTCCGCCCGTTCCGGGGGCGGTCAGGGGCCGTCAGCGGCGGTCGGCAAGCCGTCCGGCGAGGACCGGGACCACGATCGCCGCCGCGACGACGTGCAGCGTCATCAGGCTGACGGCCGAGGCGACGTCGAAGCCGAAGGTGGCGTCGGGCACCAGCGAGAGCACGGTGAGCGCGACGGTCACCCGCACGAAGGTCGCCCGCGGGCGGCGTGCCTTGCGGGCGAGGACGGCGGCCAGCCCGACGCCGATCAGCGAGAACACGAACGTCAGCTGGGTGAACCCGAGGATCGGGATCGAGGCGCCGGTCTGGTCGGCGAAGGAGACGCCGGCAGCCGAGGCGAGCGCCGCGAGGGTGCTGGTGACGACCGAGGCGGCGGCAGCGGCGGCGACGCCGTGCTTCCAGACCGTACGGCGGACCGGGGTCGCAACGGTGGTGACGGGGGCCTGGACGGTGGTGGTGGTGGACATCTCTGCTCCTGGGGTGTGAGCGGCGGGCCCGGTGACCTGCCTGTGCTGCTACCACGAACGCCATCGCCGCAGATCGACACCGGCCAGAAGAAATGTCCGAAGAAATGTTCAAGGAGATGTCGGAAGGGATCGGTCGGGAACTTCCGGGGTGGTGGCTGTCGGATCCGTGTGGTGACGTTCGTGGTGAGGACAGGAGGCGGTCATCGGGACCGCCCGAACGAGGAGCGACGACATGACGACGTACCTGATGTCCGTGCACGGACCCACCGAGATGACCGACGAGTTCTACGGCTACGGGTCGAAGGAGGAGATGGAGCAGTCCTTCGCCGAGACCGGCGCCTTCAACGAGCAGCTCAAGGCCGACGGCTACTGGGTCTTCGCCGGCGGCCTGGCCCCCGCGACGACCGCCACCGTCGTCGACGGGCAGGGCGAGGCGCCGGTGGTGACCGACGGGCCGTACCTGGAGACCAAGGAGGCGATCGCCGGGTTCTGGGTGATCGAGGTGCCCGACCTCGACGTCGCGCTGCGGCTGGCCGCCGAGGCGTCCCGCGCGTGCCGGGGCACCGTCGAGGTGCGCCCGTTCGACGGGCTCGCCTGAGCCCGGACGCCGCGCTGCGTCCCCGTCCGGCCGATCCTGTTTGGTGAGGGCTCTCGCGGGCACGGTGTCTGGCGCGGCCGGGCCTGGCCGCACCTTCGACGCTCGTGGAGGAGACGTGGGAATGCACTTCAACGGAACGAACGCCCGGAGTCCCCGGCGCCGCGTGACGGCCTTCGTCGTGGCCGGTGCGACGGCGCTGGGGCTGGCCGTGATCGGCGTGCCTGCCCCCGGCAGCGCGGTCACCCCGGGGCAGGGCTACCAACCTGTGCGGCAGTTCGTCGTCGACGGGGACAACGACATCGCGGTCAACGCGACCACGGGCGACGTCTACGTCACCGACTCCGTCTTCGAGCGAGTCAAGCGCTACAGCCCCTCCGGCGCACTGCTCGCCAGCGTGGACGTCGCCGAGGCCGACGGGATCGACGTGGGCCCGCAGGGCCACCTCTACCTCGCCGACGAGGACGGCGTCACCGTCTTCACTCCCGACCTCAGCCAGCGCGCCTACTTCCCGGTCGAGAACATCGGAGTCACCGACGTGGCCGTCAACCCGACCACGGGCGACGTCTACGTGACCGACGTGGTCGACGACGAGGTGATCCGCTACTCGGCGACCGGCACCTTCCTCGGCCGCTGGGGCGGCCCGGGCAGCGGCGACGGCCAGCTCGACAACCCGCAGTCCATCGCCGTCGCCCCCGGCGGCGACGTCTACGTCGGCGAGCGGTGGAACAACCGCGTCTCGCGGTTCAGTGCCACCGGCGTGTTCCTCGGCAAGTGGGGTCAGCTCGGCACGACGCCGGGAAGCTTCCACTGGCCGCGCGGCCTGGCGACCGACAGCCAGGGCAACGTCTACGTGGCCGACTACGCCGACGGCGCGGCCCAGGGCGGCCGCGTCCAGGTCTTCACCGGCGCCGGCGGCTACCTGACGAGCATCGGCGCCTTCAATGCCGCCCCGTTCGGCTCCTTCGGTCCCCGCGACGTCGACGTCGACGCCGCCGGTCGGGTGCACGTCATCGCGCACGCCCCGAGCCTCGGCAACGCCGTGACCACCTTCGCGCCGTTCGTGCCGGCGGCCGGCACAGGCACCGCCACGGTCGTGAAGCCGAACGGCGCCCTCAAGCTCCAGGGCAAGCGGATCAGGATCACCGTGAAGTGCGCCACCGCAGCGGCATGCACGGGCGTGGCGACGGTGACGGTCAAGGGCACGTCGATCACCAAGCCGAAGGGCTACTCGATCCCGGCAGGCAAGAAGAAGGTGATCACCGTGAAGGCCACCAAGAAGGGACTCAAGGTGCTGCGCAAGAAGGCGGTCACCAAGGCCCTGGTCACGGTGCACGGCGGGCAGCGGATGGTGAAGATCCGCCGCTGACGCACCGCAGGACGTCACGCGAGTGGGGCCCGGCCGTCAGTCGGCGGGCGGGCCCCACTCCTCGTGCTCAGCGCCCTCGCGCGACGTCACTGGATCCGGGCGGCGCGCAGGATGCCGCGCCCGGCGACCTTGGTGCGGTAGCGGTGACTGGTGCGGGCGCCGTACTCGATCGTGGTGGCCGCACCGTGCTCGCCCAGGGTGGTGTCGTACCAGGCGGTCAGCGTCGGGGAGTCGGTGCCCGACGGGTTGCCGACGCCGAGGTGGCGCCGAGGCAGGTGCAGGAACCGGGCCAGCCGCTTCTCCCACTTCCCGTGGCCGCCGCGCCCGATCGCTCGCAGGGGCTGGTGGATCGAGGCGATCCGGTCCGGCTGGACCTGGGTCAGGAACGCGATCATCGCCTTCGTCTCGGGCTCGCTCGCGGGACGCGGACCGCCCCAGTACCGGCTGCCGCGACCCGCGCCCGACCAGCCGCTGGTGGGCCAGTTGCGGTTGAGGTCGACCCCGCGGCCGTTGGTGCGGGTGCCGCGGGCGTTGCCGTCGGGGTTCAGGGTCGGCACCACCCAGACGCCGGTGCCCGGGCGCGGGTGGGCGTGGTCACGGATCCAGCGGGCGGTGGCGATGCCGTCCTTCTCGTCACCGTGCATCTGGCCGAGCACGAGCAGGACGTACGGCGCGCCCTCCTCGCCGCGGTAGTAGGCACGGATCGGCCGGCCGTGGGCAGAGGTACCGATGACGACGGACGTCTCGACGTACGACGCCGCGGTCGTCCGGGCCGTCGTGGCCCGGGCCGGGACGACGACGGCCGCGCTGGCAGCGACCACGAGGGTCGCCGCCAGCGCGGCCAGGAGTCGACGCATCCTCAGGCGGACTCGGCTGCAGCGGGCTGCGGGGCGTCGTCCCCGATGGTCGAGACGCGCTGCTTGGAGATGTAGACCGCGGCGAAGATGCCCGCCGCCGCCGCCAGGGCGATGAGGATCCGGACCACGTCGTTCTTGTTCTCCCCGTAGGAGAGGCTGACGACGGCACCGACGATCAGCAACGACACCAGGTTCATCACCTTGAGCAGCGGGTTGATCGACGGTCCGGCGGTGTCCTTGAACGGGTCGCCCACGGTGTCGCCGGTGACCGTGGCCGCGTGCGCCTCCGAGCCCTTGCCTCCGTGGTGGCCGTCCTCGACCAGCTTCTTCGCGTTGTCCCAGGCGCCACCGGCGTTGGCGAGGAACACCGCCATCAGCGTGCCGGTGGCGATCGCCCCGACGAGGAAGCCGGCCAGCGGCCCGACACCGAGCCCGAAGCCGACCGCCACCGGGGCGAGGATCGCCAAGATGCCCGGCGTGGCCAGCTCCCGCAGCGAGTCGCGGGTGACGATGTCGACGACCCGGCCGTACTCCGGACGGGCGGTGCCCTCCATGATCCCGGGGATGTCGCGGAACTGGCGGCGTACCTCCATCACGACCGCACCGGCAGCGCGGCCGACGGCGTTGATCGCCAGGCCCGAGAACAGGAACACGGCACAGGCGCCGAGCAGCGCGCCCACGATCAGCTTGGCGTCGTAGACCAGGAAGTCCTGGTCCAGCGCGGCACCGACCTCGTCGTACGCGCTCTGCGTGTAGGACGCGAACAGGGCGCTCGCCGCGAGGACGGCGGTGGCGATCGCGATGCCCTTGGTGATCGCCTTCGTGGTGTTGCCGACCGCGTCGAGCTCGGTGAGGATCTGGGCTCCCTCCTCGCTCACGTCGCCGGACATCTCCGCGATGCCCTGGGCGTTGTCGGAGACCGGGCCGAAGGTGTCCATCGCGACGATCACGCCGACCGTGGTCAGCAGGCCGCAGCCGGCCAAGGCGACCGCGAACAGCGCGAGACCGGTCGAGCCGCCCGCGAGCAGCGCGGCACCGAACACGGCAGCGCCGATCACCATCGCCGTGTAGACCGCGGACTCGAAGCCGACCGAGAGCCCGGACAGGATCACGGTGGCGTGGCCGGTCAGCGAGGTCCGGGCAACGTCCTTGACCGGCCGGTGCTCGGTGCCCGTGAAGTAGCCGGTGAGGGCGAGGATCGCCGCCGCCAGCACGATGCCGATCGCGACTGCACCGGCCGCGAACACCGGCGGCGACAGGTCGGCCGTCGCACCGGACCCGAGCTCGCTCCACTCACTGGGGAGGTAGACGAACGCGGCGACCGCGCTCGCGACCGCACCGACCGCGGCCGACATGTAGAAGGCCCGGTTGATGGTCTTCAGCCCGCTCTCGCCGGCCCGCGGCTTGGTGAGGTAGACGCCGGCGATCGCCGACAGCGCACCGATCGCCGGGACGATCAGCGGGAACACCAGGCCCTTGTCACCGAACGCCTGCGAGCCGAGGATCAGCGCCGCGACCAGGGTGACGGCGTACGACTCGAACAGGTCGGCCGCCATGCCGGCGCAGTCACCGACGTTGTCGCCCACGTTGTCGGCGATCGTCGCCGCGTTGCGCGGGTCGTCCTCGGGGATGTTCTGCTCCACCTTGCCGACCAGGTCGGCGCCGACGTCGGCCGCCTTGGTGAAGATGCCGCCGCCGACGCGCATGAACATCGCGAGCAGCGCGGCACCGAACCCGAAGCCCTCCAGCACGTTGGGCGCCGTCTCCTGGAAGACGATGACCACCACGCTCGCGCCGAGAAGGCCCAGTCCGACCGTGAACATCCCGACGAAGGCACCCGTGCGGAAGCCGATGTTCATCGCCGGGTCGCGGCCCTGCTCGTTGGCCGCCGCCGCGACCCGGAGGTTGGCGCGCACCGCCAGCGACATGCCGAGGTAGCCCACCGCCCCCGAGAACCCGGCTCCCACCAGGAAGAAGATCGACCGGGAGATCCGGACCGCCCACTCCGACTGCAGCCCGCTCGCGCCGTCGACCGTGTGGGCCGGGAGCGCGAGCAGGACGACGAACGCGATGGCCGCGAAGACCGTCAGCGTGCGGAACTGGCGGGTGAGGTAGGCGTTGGCGCCCTCCTGGACGGCCTGGGCGATCCGCTGCATGTTCGCGGTGCCCTCGCCGGCGCGCAGGACCTCCGATCTGAACAGCACGGCCATGCCCAGCGAGCCGAGGGCGATCGCTGCCACGACCGCCACGAGGGCGAGGTCGCCCCCGGTGACTTCGACATCTGCTACCTGAGGGACGACGAACGGATGGGGCATACGACTGCCTCCTGCGGGGGTTCAGTTCGGCCACGGGGGCCAGGTCTGAGATCGTGCCCGGAGTCTACGCAGAGTGTGGCGTAGAACACATGGAGGCTGTGGTGCAGATCACACGCCGGGGTGGAGATCAGCGCGCTGCCATGGACGCACGACGCCCGGCTGCACCGGTGTCGTCGCGCCGCCCGCCGCTTCTGCACGGATGAGCGCGCGACCGAGGGACGAGGGAGCGCGCGGGGGAGGAAGAAGCGGCGTCACGAGGCGGCGCGACATGCGCGAGCGCCAGACCAACTCAGGCGAGGGCGGCGTCCGGCGAGTCGTGGATGACGAACACCTTGGCGAGGCCGGTGATCTTGAAGATCTTGAGCAGCCGGTCGGCGTTGCAGACCAGCTCGAGCGAGCCGTCGTGGGCACGGACCTTCTTCAGGCCACCGACGAGGACGCCGAGGCCGGTGGAGTCGAGGAACTCGACCGCCTGCATGTCGACGACGATGTTGTACGTGCCGCCGGCCACGAGCTCGGTGATGGTGTCGCGGAGCTTCGGGGCGGTGTAGACGTCGATCTCGCCACCCACGGCAACGACGGTGCGCCCACCGACCTCGCGCGTCGACAGTGTCAGATTCACGACCTCACCCCGGGATAGCCCTTTATTCCTACGTCTGGTGGCACTTATCAAACCATGCCGAGCACGCGCTCGCGCAAGGAGCGGACATCCTGTCGGTATGCCGTGGGTCTCGTGTCGGGGGTCCGGGGGAGAATCGGGGGGTGAGCGCCCAGCCAGATCTCGACGTCGCCCCGGCCCGGCGACGCGATCCGGAGGCCCTGCTCGACCGGCTGGTCGCGGTGCCGTCCCGGGCCGATCGGCTGACCCACCGCGAGCAGGTCCCCGCGCGGCCAGCAGCCCTGGCCGACTGGCCGGTGTGGGCCGATCCGGCGGTGGTGGCGGCCTACACCGCCCGGGGTGTCGGGCGCCCGTGGCAGCACCAGGTGGCCGCGGCCGAGGCGGCCCACCGCGGCGAGCACGTCGTCGTGGCGACCGGCACGGCGTCCGGCAAGTCCCTCGCCTACCTCCTGCCCGCGCTCTCCGACATCCGCGCCGCCCGCGGCCCGCGGGGGCAGCGCGGCGCGTCGGTGCTCTACCTCGCTCCCACCAAGGCGCTGGCCCACGACCAGTGGGCGGCGATCCGCGACCTCGGGCTCGACGTACGGGTCGCGACGCATGACGGCGACAGCACCGCCGAGGAGCGGGAGTGGACCCGCGACCACGCGGAGTACGTCCTGTCCAACCCCGACATGCTGCACCGCTCGCTGCTCCCCGGGCACGAGCGGTGGACCTCGTTCCTCCGGTCGTTGCGCTACGTCGTGATCGACGAGTGCCACCACTACCGCGGGGTGTTCGGCGCCCACGTCGCCCAGGTCGTACGCCGGCTGCGGCGGATCTGCGCGCTCCACGGGGCCTCGCCGGTCTTCGTCCTCGCGTCGGCCACGGTCGCCGACCCCGACGTGACCGCGCGCCGGATGACCGGTCTCGACGTGACCACGGTGACCGAGGACGGCTCGCCCCGCGGGGCGCTCGCGCTCGGCCTCTGGGAGCCGCCGTTGACGTCGTACCAAGGGGAGAACGGCGCGCCGGTGCGCCGGCCCGCGACCGCCGAGACCGCCGACCTGCTCGCCGACCTCGTGGTCGAGGACGTCCGCACCCTGGCCTTCGTGCGGTCCCGGCACGGCGTCGAGACCGTGGCCCGCCGGGCGGGCGAGCTGGTCGAGGAGGTCGACCCGTCGCTGGCCGGGCGGATCGACTCGTACCGCGGTGGCTACCTCCCCGAGGAGCGTCGCGCCCTCGAGCAGGACCTGCGCAGCGGACGGTTGCTCGGCATGGCCGCCACCAACGCACTCGAGCTCGGCATCGACATCAGCGGGCTCGACGCGGTCGTGGTGACCGGCTACCCCGGGACCCGCGCCGCCTTCTGGCAGCAGGTCGGCCGGGCCGGGCGCGACGGCGGCGGTGCGCTCGGACTGTTCGTGGCCCGTGACGACCCGCTCGACACCTACCTCGTCCACCACCCCGACGCGCTGCTCGGCCGCCCGGTCGAGGGCACGGTCTTCGACACCGACAACCCGTACGTGCTCGGGCCCCACCTGTGTGCCGCGGCCCAGGAGCTCCCGGTGACCGTCGCCGACGCCGCCCTGTTCGGGCCGCGGATGCGCGAGGTCCTCGGCTCCCTCGTCGAACGCGGACTGCTCCGCCGCCGGGCGGCCGGCTGGTACTGGACCGACCGCTCCCGCGCCGCCGACCTCGCCGACATCCGCTCGACCGGAGGCGCCCAGGTCCAGCTCGTCGAGGCGGTGACCGGTCGCGTGGTCGGCACCGTCGACGGCGGCCGCGCCCACAGCACGGCCCACGAGGGCGCGGTCTACCTGCACCGGGGCGAGACCTGGCTGGTCGAGTCCCTCGACCTCGAGGACAACGTCGCCACGCTGCGCCGGGCCGACGTCGACCACACCACCACCGCGCGCGACGTCACCGACATCGAGATCGTCGAGGAACGCGAGCACGTCGACTGGGGACCCTGCCGGGTCTCGTTCGGCACGGTCGAGGTGACCAGCCGGGTCACGTCGTACCTGCGACGGCGGACCCGCACCGGCGAGGTGATCGACGAGAAGCCCCTCGACCTGCCCGCGCGGACCCTGTCGACCGCCGCGGTCTGGTGGAGCGTGCCGGACGACGTCGTCAGCGACCTGCTCACCGGCGCCGGCCTGGCCCCCGCCGACCTCCCCGGCGCCGCTCACGCCGCCGAGCACTGCTCCATCGGGCTCCTTCCTCTCTTCGCGACCTGCGACCGCTGGGACATCGGCGGCGTCTCCACCGCCCGCCACCCCGACACCGGTGTCCTCACCGTGTTCGTGCACGACGGCCACCCGGGCGGAGCGGGCTTCGCCGAGCGGGGGTACCGCACCGCCGCCGCCTGGCTGCGCGCCACCCGGGCCACCATCGCGGCCTGCGAGTGCACGTCCGGCTGCCCCTCGTGCATCCAGTCACCGAAGTGCGGCAACGGCAACGACCCGCTCGACAAGGCCGGCGCCGTCGCCCTGCTCGACGCGCTGCTCCGCGAGGCGCCTGCCGCCGAGTAGCCGCGGTGGCGAGTAGCCTGCCCCCATGCTGCTGCTCGGACTGGTCGTCCTGGTCGTCGGTGTGATCGGGCTGGTGCTCAGCTTCTTCGGCGCCAGCATCGACTACAAGCACCGGTCCGCCGAGATCATGAACTGGGACGTCGCGCCCGGGACCCTCGTGCTGTGGGGCGCCGTCTCCACCCTGCTCATCGTGCTCGGCCTGTGGCTGATGAAGGCGGGCGCGAAGCAGGGCTGGCAGCGCCGCAAGGAGCACAAGCGCCTCGCCGAGCTCTCGGACAAGCTGGACCAGGTCGAGCTCGACCGCCGCCGCAACGAGCTGGCCGACGACGAGGGCTGACCGGCCCGTCATCGCGACCGTCCCTCCGGTCCGGCCCGTGCGGCGGCAGCCAGGTCGCGGTCCTGGCCGAGCCACCGGGGACCACTGACCCGGACCTCGACGACGACGTCGGATCCCTCGACAACGCAGGTCACCAGCGAAGCGCCGTTGGCCGTCGCGACCTCGGCCGCTGCTGCGCACGGATCCCGTCCGGGGTGCCCGGCCCCGGCGCCGGCGAGGGACGTGGCGCCGGCCAGCGCCGCCAGGTCGGCCGCCGCCTGGGCCCTCCGGTGGGCGACCACGATCGCACCGACCACGCCGGTCGCGGCCCCGACGAGCAGCAGCACCCCGGCCATCGCCACGGCCAGCACCGTGGCGGCGCCCCGCTGGCTCACGGCCCGCCTCCCTCCGGTCCCCCTCCGGATCTCCCCTCGGTGATCGCGACCGCCTGCGCGCGGACGGTGGCGCCGGGGAGCACACCGAACAGCCCGCCCGGACCGGAGACCCGGCCCCGGGCCCGGACCACGACCCGG
The DNA here is from genome assembly GCF_013409625.1 of Nocardioides kongjuensis. Taxonomy (NCBI): domain Bacteria; kingdom Bacillati; phylum Actinomycetota; class Actinomycetes; order Propionibacteriales; family Nocardioidaceae; genus Nocardioides; species Nocardioides kongjuensis. Next base: position 4,375,940 of record NZ_JACCBF010000001.1, on the reverse strand, counting down.
TCACCGGACGCCGAGACGGACAGCCGGACGCCGTCCGGCGCCACCTGCTCGCCCAGCGCCAGCGCCTCGCCGACGTCGTCGCCGCGGGCGAGCGCGCGAGCGGCCTCCCGGGCGGCGTCGACCGTGCGGACCTGGGCGACCGCAACCGCCAGCAACCAGACCAGGCCGGCGGTCACGGCCAGGAGGACGGGCAGGGCGAGGGCCAGCTCGGCTGTCACCGCGCCGCGATCACCGGCGCGGCGCCGCGCGGCGCCGCCCTCAGCCGAGCCCGAGCAGGTTGAGGACATGGTCGAACAGCGTCTTGATCAGCTTGTCGCCGAAGCCACCGCTGAGCAGCTTGTAGAGCAGGCCCGCGAAGCCGGCGCCGGCGGCGGTCGCGACGGCGTACTCCGCGGTGGTGACGCCCCGCTCCGTGTGGCGAGAGGCGCGGGAAGTGCGTGGTGCCAAGGTTCTCTCCGTTCGTCAGCAGCCACCCGGTGCGGCTGTCGGGACCGACCCTGCGCGCCCCAGCCGACGCCCCGCGTTCGAGGCTCCCCGGCCTGTGTACGGAGTCCGGCCGATCCGTGCCCTGGGGATGATCGACGTCTCCCGTCAGCACGGTTGGGGCTCCTGAGCCCGCTCAGCCCACGATGCTCGCCGCCAGCGACACGGCCAGCGGGACGATGCCCAGGAGCAGGAAGGACGGCAGCAGGCACACCCCCAGCGGTACGGCGGCCCGGACCCCGACTGCCCGCGCCCGGTCCTCCACCTCGGCCCGGGCCCGGTCGCCGAGCTCGTCGGCCAGCCCCTCGACGGCCGCGACCACGGGCGCGCCCGTCCGGTGGGCGCGGGCGAGCGCCCGCCCCAACGGTCCGAGGTCCGCGTCGTCGGCCAGCCGGCCCCAGATCGCGCCGACGTCACCGCCCAGACGCAGGCGCGCGGCAACGGGTGCGAGGCGCTCGGACGCCGCACCCGGCAGCGCCCGGCAGACCAGCTCGACCGCCTCGACCGGCGCCTGTCCGGAGCGCAGCGCCGCGGCGAGGAGGGTGACGACGTGGGGCAGCTCGCGGCGGACCTCCTCGCGGCGCTGCCGCACCGCCCGTGGCTCGAGGCGACCGGCCGTCGTGCCGACCACGACACCGACCACGACGCCCGCGGGGACGGCCAACGGCCCGCCGAGGAGGACCGCCGCGCCGCCGCCGGCGAGCAGCGCCCACAGGACGCGACCCCGGCGCAGCAGCCCGTCCGCGCCGTCGGACGCGTCCCGCGGAGTCGGCGTCGAGGCCTCGGTGGGACGCGGTCCTCCGGGTCCCAGGGACACACCCAGACCGACGAGCAGGCCGACCAGGACCGCCTCAGCCATGACGCTCGACGTCCCGGGCGAGTGCCTCGATCCAGACGAGACCGGCGTGACCGGCGGCCAGACCTCCCGCGAGGCAGGCCAGCCCGACCGGCTCGCCGAGCAGGAACCGCAGCGGGTCGGCACCGGCGCCGGAACCCATCAGCAGCGCGAGCAGCGGCAGGGCGGCGAGCAGTCTGGCGGTCGCGCGCGCCGACGCCAGCTCGCCGCCGACCACCCGACGGGTGCGCTCCCCCGCGCGCAGGTCCGCCGCCACCCGGCCGAGCGTGTCGGCGAGGCCGTGGCCGGTCCGGTGCGCGACCTGCCACGCGCCGGCGACCACCCGCAGCGCCTCGCCGCCGGGCGTCGTGGCGAGGGAGCGGAACGCGGCGACGACGTCGCCCCCGCTCCGCGCCGCCCGGGCCGCGGGAGCGACGAACGGCCACTCGACGGCGGCCCGGTCGAGCGCGCCCGCCGGGGTCTGGCCGGCGGCGAGCTCGGCGCGCAGGGCGTCGCACAGGTCGACCACGCGACGGCGTACGTCGGTCGCGGCCCGGTCCCGCCGCCGCGCGGCGACGGCCCGGACGACGGCCGTGACGAGCGCGAGCGTCAGCAGCGGCAGCACCAGGCCCGGCGTCGAGCCGTGCGAGACCAACGCCGCCAGCGCCGCCCCCGCCGCGACCGCCAGGACCGGCCGCCGGTGGTTGCCTCGCGAGCCGTGTGCCGGGACAGGGAGCCGCGGCGACGCGGGGACGACGAGCAGCAGGCTCGCCGCGACAGCCGCCCCGAGCAGCACCGGGCCCATCACGCCCTCCCCTCGAGCAGGTCGAGGAGCCGGGGGGAGCCGGGACCCTCGGTCGGGGTGCCGGACGCGTCGAACGCGACGGCCACCTCGGTGCGGGCCAGCCCGTCGGGGCCGCGCACGACGACCGCGACCTCCCCGAGCCGCCGCCTGCCGGTGCGCCGGTCCCGGAGCACGTGGAGGACCACGTCGAGGCCCGCGACCAGCTGGCTGTGGGCGGCATCGCGGGCCAGGCCGGCCCCGAGCGCGAGCGCCTCGATGCGGGCGGGCACGTCGGCGGCGGAGTTGGCGTGCAGCGTGCCGCAGCCGCCCTCGTGACCGGTGTTCATCGCGGCGAGGAGGTCGACGACGGCGGCGTCGCGCACCTCGCCCACGACCAGCCGGTCCGGGCGCATCCGCAGGGCCTGGCGCACCAGGTCGCGCAGCACGACCGCGCCGGCGCCCTCCAGGTTGGCCGGACGCGCCTCGAGCCCGACCACCTGGGGATGCGCGGGGCGGAGCTCGGCGGCGTCCTCGACGACCACGATGCGCTCGCCCGGATCGACCGCACCGAGCAGGGCTGAGAGCAGCGTGGTCTTGCCGCCGCCGGTCCCGCCGGTCACGAGGAACGCGAGCCGGGCGTCGACCACGCGCCGGACCAGCTCGAGCCCGGCGTCGGTCAGCGCGCCGGCATCGCGCAGCCCGGTCAGCGTGAACCCGCCGCGGCGTGGGATCCGCAGCGAGATCGCGGTCCCGGGCTGGGCGAGCGGGGCGAGCAGGGCGTGGCAACGGGTCCCGTCGGGCAGCCGTACGTCGGCCCACGGCGCAGCGTCGTCGAGCCGCCGACCGCCGCTGGCCACCAGCCGCTGGGCCAGCCGACGACAGGACTCCTCGCTGGGCAGCACCACGTCGGACTCCTCGACCCCGTCACCGCGGTCGATCCGGACCGGTCCGGGGCCGTTGACGAGGACGTCGGTGACACCGGGCAGCCCGAGCAGCGACTCGAGGGGGCCGGCGCCGATGACGTCGCGGCGCAGTGCCTCGTAGACCGCGAGCACGGTCGCGTCGCCGACGGGCCGACCCGCCGAGCGCAGCGCGTCGGCCACCCGGTGCGGGCTGAGGTCGCCGGGAGCACGGGCCAGCTGCGCGCGGACGTCCTCGACCAGCGCGGTGACGTCCGCGTCCGCGATCACGCCGCGACCTCCGCCGCCGTCGCGAGGTCGAGGACCCGCGCCGCGGCCCGGGCGAGCGGCCCCCGGGTCGTGCGCAGTGGCCCGAACCCGAGGTCGACCGCCTCCGCGAGTGCGCGCTGGTCGCGCATCTGGACGCGGACCGGGAGCCCGACCGCCCGGGCCACCTCGTCGGTGCTGAAGGCCTCGCCCCGCAGCACCACACCGGGTGCGGCGTGGTCGGCGAACCGCGCCCGCATCCGGGCAGCACCTGCCACCCCGACGACGCTGCCCAGCGTCACCACGAGCAGCTCGTCGCAGCGCGCGGCGACCTCGTCGACCAGCGGGTCGGGCGAACGCGGGAGGTCGACGACCACCACCCGGTGCCCGCGGCGCGCCGCGGAGAGGGCCTCGCGCACGGCGAACGCCTGCAGGCTCTGGGTGCGCCCGTCGACGTACCAGGACAGCACGCCCAGGCTCCCTCGCCGCGGCAACGCCTCCCGCAGCGAGCGGGCGGAGAGCCGGCCGGTCGTCTGGCACAGGGCATCCCAGCGGAAGCCCTCGCTGCGCTCCAGGCCGAGCATCCGGTCCAGGCCCGGACCCTGCGGGTCGCAGTCGATCACGACGGCGTCGCCGGACCGGGCGGCCCACTGGCCCAGGGCGCAGGCGAAGGTGGTCGCCCCGGCGCCGCCCGTGCCGCCGATCACCCCGATCACCCGGGCGCGGTCGGGCTGGTGCTCGGTGAGGTCGGCGAGCAGCTCCACCAGCCAGCCGGCGCTGGCGGGCAGCTCGAGGACGTTCTCGGCGCCGAGGTCCAGGGTCGTGCGGAACAGCTGGTCGGGCGGGCGCGGACCGCTGACGACGTAGCTGCGGGCCCGCGGCTCGGGAGCGGTGCGGACCATCGCGGCGGCGAGGTCGGCGCCGACGAGGACGACCGGCGCCCGGCTCCACGTGACCAGGGCGGTCAGCGGGTCGCGCGCGATCGTCGGGGCCACGTCGGCCGCGGCGGCGAGCGGCAGCAGCTCGGCCAGCAGGTCCTCATCGGCGGTCACCACCAGGGGAGGCACGTCCGCGGGACGGGCGTGCGGGGACGGAAGGGGTCGGTTGCGTGTCATGCCGAGGTTGTCGCCGCCCTCCGGCACGACCATGCGCGCAGTCCGCTGGGGTGTGGAGGACGGCCTCGGGCACACCGGGTGTGGACAGCCGGCGGCCGCATTCGCAACGGGCGGGGCGGACGGGATCCCTAGGATGGAGCCATGGCCTTCGCGGGTACGCCGCCCACCGCCGCGTTCTTCGACCTCGACAAGACGATCATCGCCAAGTCGAGCGTGCTGGCCTTCAGCAAGCCGTTCCAGGCCGGCGGGCTCATCTCTCGCCGGGCCGTGCTCCGCTCGGCGTACGCCCAGTTCGTCTTCATGGTCGGCGGCGCGGACCACGACCAGGTCGAGAAGATGCGGCAGTTCATGTCGCAGCTCACCGCCGGCTGGGACGTCGCGACGGTCCGCGAGATCGTGGCCGACACGCTGCACAACGTCGTCGACCCGCTCGTGTACGACGAGGCGGTGCGCCTCATCGACGAGCACCACGCCGCGGGCCGGGACGTCGTCATCGTCTCGACGTCCGGCAGCGAGGTGGTCGAGCCGATCGGCGCCCTGCTCGGCGCGGACCGGGTGGTCGCGACGCGGCTCAAGGTCGAGGACGGGCGGTACACCGGCGAGATCGACTACTACGCGTACGCCGAGGAGAAGGCGAACGCGATCCGCGAGCTCGCGGAGAGTGTCGGCTACGACCTCGAGAACAGCTACGGCTACTCCGACTCGGTCACCGACGTGCCGATGCTGGAGGCGGTCGGGTACCCGCACGCGGTCAACCCCGACAAGGAGCTGCGCAAGATCGCGGCCTCCCGCGGCTGGCCGGTCCTCGTCTTCACCCGACCGGTCGCCCTCCAGTCGCGGCTGCACCTGCCGCCGCCGAAGCCGACCCTCGCGGCGCTCGCCGTCGGCGGCGTGGTCGCGGTGGGTGCCGCGGTGTGGATCGGTGCCCGGCGGCGTTCCCTCAGCGCCTGACCGTCGCCGGAGCGGAGCCTGCTCCCAACCGGCCAGCGTTCCCCGTCCCCAGGGAAAAGACAACCCTTGAAGGTGGCTCGCCAGCGGCGTACAAAGGACACCAAGAACTCAAGAGCAACACGTGATCCAGGTACCCACGCGGCGATCTACCCTTCTGAATTGGGCGCTTGCATCCGGAAGACTTCCGGGGCAGTTGTTGATGGTGCACGCCTGGTAACCAAGGTTCACGTGTCAGCGGTGGCACCCGAGACACTCGATGGCTCGGGTGCCACCTGCTTTTGCCGCCCGCTGCGTTGCGAGGAACGAGCAAGGCCGCGGACCAGGCGGGAAGGTCGAGTAGGCGCGCGGGCGCGAGCCTGCGAGCGCCCGCGACCGCCGTATCGAGACCTCGGCGAGGCGTCTCGATACGGCCTCGCCCAGGGGCTCGGCCTCCTCGACGAGCTCGGGCTACTCCGCGTCGCGCACCAGGGGGCTCGCCTCGGCGGCGGCCGACCAGGCCTCGACGGCGTACAGCAGCCACGAGTGCATGCCCGCCTGGCTGCCACTCGCCCAGCCGCGCAGGTTGGACTCGTACTCCGCACGCAGCGCGAGGTGCGCCGCCTCGGGTACGACGAGCGACTTCTCGTCGACGCCCCGGGCAGCCGCGACCAGCCGCTCGGTCGCGCGGGCCACGATCCCGTTGTGGGAGCCGAACGGAGCGGCGGTGACCAGCTCGGCGTGGACGACGGCGGCGACGGCGAGCGCGGGGGCCTCGGTCGGAGCGGTGACCAGCTCGGCGATGCCGCGCAGGCGGGAGGCGGACTCGCCGTCGCGCGGTCGGCCGAGCAGCTCGTCGGGGAGCGCGCCCCGGGCGGCGACGGTGTGGATCCGGGCCAGTGCCTGCAGCGGCTGGCGGCGCAGCACGGGGACCAGGGAGAGCAGCTCGGTCGCCAGGCGTACGGCGTCCGCGGCGATCTCGTCGCCCTCGCCGGCCCGCACCTCGGCCAGCGTGGAGCCCGAGCCCTCGAGCACCGCGCTGGCGTGTGCGCCGCGCAGCAACGACTCGGCGGTCAGGTCGGGGCTGGTGCGGCGCAGGCCCCGGTCGCGGAGCACGGCGTCGATGCCGTCGCGGGCGCCGGCGAAGCCGGACGGGACGCCCTCGAGGGAGATCAGCCAGGCGTGCGGGTCGGAGGTCACCCGGCAACGTTACTGGCGCGCTCGCGTGCCTCCGTGATCCGGAGCCGCTGCCGCCGTACGCTCGCCCCGATGGCTACCGACTCCACCCCCGACGCACCGGGCCTCTGCTTCGGCAGTGTGGCCGAGGCCTACGACCGCGGCCGCCCCGGCTACCCGCGCGAGGCCGTCGCGTGGCTGACCGGCGAGGAGCCGCTGGCCGTGCTGGAGCTCGGCGCCGGGACCGGCAAGCTCACCGAGCACCTCGTCGCCCTCGGCCACGACGTGCACGCGACCGACCCGGACCCGCGGATGCTCGACCGGCTGGGGACCCGGCTGCCGGAGCTGCGGGTCTCGCAGACGTCGGCCGAGGAGATCCCGGCGGCGGACGCGACGTACGACCTGGTGATCGCGGCGGACGCCGACGCATGGTTCGACGCCGAGAGGGCGCTGCCGGAGATCGCGCGCGTCCTCAAGCGCGGCGGCACGTTCGCGGTGGTGCGCAACGTCCGCGACGAGCGGATCCCGTGGGTCAAGCGGCTCGGCAACCTGATCGGGCACCACACGACCGGTGAGGGCATCGGCGACGCGATCGACTCGTCGCCGTACTTCGGCCCGGCCGACGAGACCGCCTTCAAGCAGTGGCAGGTCATCGACCGCGCGTCGGTGCAGGACCTCGCGCGCTCGCTGCCCGACGTCGCCTGCCTCGACCGCACCGGCCAGGACTCGAAGGTCCGCGAGGTGCTGGCGTTCTACGACGACTTCGGCCGTGGCATGGACGGCATGCAGCTGCCGTGGGTGACCGAGTGCTTCCGCGCGGTGGTCGGGATCCAGCCCAAGACGATCCGCCAGGAGCCCGCCGGCGCTACGACGGCCGCGGAGCCGGCCCCCGTGGTCGACGCGCCGGAGGAGCTCGTCGGCGAGGACACCGTGCCCGTCGCGCTGGCCCCCGCCGTCGAGCCGCCGGCCGACGACGACTCGGGCATGCTGCTCATCGACTTCCGCTGACCCGGCGCGCCGTACGGCACGATGATCACGTGCGCGGCGGACGGTTGTGGCGGCGGGACCACCTGGGCAGCGATGCTGACCGGGCGGCGTTCCGGGCGCTGCACCAGGCGTCGCTCGCCTCGCCCGCGCTCCGTGAGGGCCTGACGACGGCCAGCGCCGAGCGCGCGATCCGGCACCTGCGGGCGCTGCTCGGTACGCCGGCCCTGGCGATCACCGACACCGAGGCGGTCCTCGCCTGGGACGGGGTGGGCGACCACCACGCCGACCAGGCGGCCGTCGTGGGCCTGCTCGCGATCGAGAGGGGCAGCACCCGCACGGTCGACCGCGACCAGCTCGGCTGCTCGGTCGGCGGCTGCCCGGTCCGCACCGGCGTGGTCAGCCCGCTGGTGGTGGAGGGCCGGGTCCTCGGGACCGTGCAGGCGTTCGCGCCGAGCCCGACCGCCGGGCTGGTGCGCGCGACCGAGGAGGTCGCCGAGTGGGTGTCCGGGCAGCTGGAGCTGGCCGAGCTCGACGCCCACCGCAACCGGATGATCGAGGCCGAGGTGCGGGCGCTGCGGGCCCAGATCAGTCCGCACTTCGTCTACAACTCGCTCAACGCGATCGCGAGCTTCGTGCGCACCGACCCCGACCGGGCGCGCGAGCTGCTGCTGGAGTTCGCCGACTTCACGCGCTACTCCTTCCGCCGCCACGGCGAGTACACGACGCTCGCCGAGGAGCTGCGCTCGATCGAGCGCTACCTCCTCCTCGAGCAGGCCCGCTTCGGCGACCGGCTGCAGGTGACTCTCAACATCGCGCCCGAGGTGCTGCCGGTCGTCGTCCCGTTCCTGTGCATCCAGCCCCTCGTCGAGAACGCCGTCAGGCACGGCCTGGAGAGCGTCGACCAGACCGGGCACCTCACGATCGTGGCCCACGACCGCGGGCACGAGGCGGTGCTCGAGGTCGAGGACAACGGGGTCGGCGAGGACCCGGAGAAGGTACGCCGCGCACTCGCCGGCGACACCGAGCTCGACTCGGTGGGCCTGGGCAACGTGGACGCGCGGCTGCGCGCGAGCTTCGGCGACGACTACGGTCTGGTCGTGGAGACCGCTCCGGGCGCCGGGACCAAGGTGATCGTGCGGGTGCCGAAGTTCGCGCCGGGAGTCACGGCATGACGGGCCTGCGCGTGCTCGTCGTCGACGACGAGCGGCCGGCGCTCGACGAGCTGACCTACCTCCTCGGCGCCGACGACCGGGTCGGCGAGGTGATCGCCTGCCAGTCCGCGACCGACGGGCTGCGGATCCTGCGCGAGCGCGAGGTCGACTGCGTCTTCCTCGACATCCAGATGCCCGGCCTGACCGGGCTCGAGCTGGCCGAGGTGCTCGGCCGGTTCAAGCAGCCGCCCCCGGTGGTGTTCGTGACCGCGCACGAGCAGCACGCCGTCGACGCCTTCGACCTGCACGCGGTCGACTACGTCCTCAAGCCGGTGCGCCCCGAGCGCCTGGCCGAGGCCGTACGACGCGTGCTCGGCGGCACCGCACCGCCGCCGGCCGCGACGGACACCCAGGTCGCGGTGGAGCGGGGCGGCGTCACCCGGTTCGTCGACCGCGGGGACATCACCCACGTCGAGGCCCAGGGCGACTACGCCCGGCTGCACACCACCGGGGGCGACAGCTACCTGGTCCGGGTGCCGCTGACGACGCTCGAGGAGGACTGGGCGGAGGCGGGCTTCCACCGGATCCACCGCTCCCTGCTGGTCGCGCTGGCCCACGTCACGGAGGTCCGCAACGACGCCGGCCGCACGTCGGTGGTGGTCGGCGACGGCACCGAGCTCCCCGTCAGCCGCCGGCACACCCGCGCCCTGCGCGACGTCCTCGTCCGCCGGGCCCGCGCGGGAGGCTGAGATGAGCGCCCACCATGGCTGAACGGGTGCGGGTCACCGGGCCGCCACGCCACACGCCGGCGGGGCGGGCGGCGAACCGGCTCGGCGACGTGCACGAGCAGACCGCGCTCGGCGACGTCTACCTCCGCTCCCTCCTGCGCGCGCAGCTCGGCCTGGCCGTGCGGCTGCTCGTGCTGCTGGCGGTCACCCTCGGCGTGCTCCCCCTCGCCTTCCACCTGTGGCCGTCGCTCTCCGACGTCCGACCGCTCGGGATCCCGCTGCCGTGGCTGCTGCTGGGCGTGCTGGTGCACCCGTTCCTGCTGCTGCTCGCGTGGCGCTACGTCCGCAGCGCGGAGCGCAACGAGCGGGTCTTCACCGACCTCGTGAGCGACCCCGACGAGGACGGCGCCTGATGGAGCGCGCCGACGTACCGGGACTGGTCGCGGTCGTGCTGGTCACCCTCGCGACGCTGGCGATCGGCACCTGGGGGCTGCGCTTCTCGCGCACCACCAGCGACTTCTTCGTCGCCTCCCGCACCGTCCGGCCGGGCCTGAACGCGAGCGCGATCGGCGGGGAGTACCTCTCCGCCGCGTCCTTCCTCGGCATCGCCGGGCTGCTGCTCGTGGGCGGCGCGGAAATGCTGTGGTACCCGGTCGGCTGGACCGCGGGCTACCTCGTCCTGCTGGTGCTCGTCGCCGCACCCCTGCGGCGCTCCGGCGCCTACACGCTGCCGGACTTCGCCGAGGCCCGGCTGGGCTCCCGCACGGTGCGGGCCGCCTGCTCGCTGCTGGTCGTGGGCATCGGCTGGCTCTACATGATCCCGCAGTTCGAAGGCGCCGGCATCACGCTGCGCTCGGCGATCGGCGCCCCCGAGTGGGCCGGGTCCCTCGTGGTGGCGGGGATCGTGCTCGCGAACGTGACGTCCGGCGGGATGCGGTCGGTGACCTTCGTGCAGGCCTTCCAGTACTGGCTCAAGCTCACCGCGCTGCTCGTCCCGGCCGCCGTGCTGGTCGCGGTCTGGTGGGGGGACGGACGTCCCGACGGGATCGGTGGCGGCGACTGGTCGAACCCGGTCGCGGGCGACGGCGGAGTCGGCCTCTACACGACGTACTCACTGATCGCCGGGCTCTTCCTCGGCACCATGGGCCTGCCCCACGTGGTCGTGCGGTTCTACACGAACCCCGACGGCCGGGCAGCCCGGCGTACGACGGTCGTGGTGCTCGCACTGCTGGGCCTCTTCTACGTCTGGCCGCCGGTGTACGCCGCCCTCGGCCGCGTGTACGGCGGCCGGCTGGTCGCCGAGGGCCGCTCGGACGTGCTCGTGCTGGAGCTGCCGCGGGCGATGCTCGACGGGGTCGGCGGCGACGTGCTGACCGGACTGGTCACGGCCGGGGCGTTCGCAGCGTTCCTGTCGACGTCCTCCGGGCTGGCGATCGCCGTGTCCGGCGTGCTCACCCAGGACGTCACCAGCCGGCTGGTCAGCGAGCAGCGCGGGGTCGCGGCGTTCCGGTTCGCGGCGATGGTGGCCGTGGTCGTGCCGGTCCTGGCGGCGCTCCTGGTCCGCAACGTCGGCGTCGCCCAGTCGGTGGGCCTGGCGTTCGCGGTGGCCGCGTCGACCTTCTGCCCGCTGCTGGTGCTGGGCATCTGGTGGCGGCGACTGACCGACGCCGGCGCGCTGGCGGGGCTCGCTGCCGGTGGCCTCGGCGCCGGCGGGGCCGCGATCGCGACCCTCGCGGGCTACGCCCCCGGTGGGTGGGCGGGCGCGCTGCTGGCCCAGCCCGCCGCCTGGAGCGTGCCCGTCGCTGTGCTCGTGATGGTCGCCGTCTCGCTCGCGACCGCCGACCGGGAGCCGGCGCACGCACGCCGGTTCCTGGTCCGGCTGCACACGCCGGAGTCGCTCAGCCGCTAGGACTCAGCCGTTGCATTCGGCCGTTGAGCTCAGCCGTTGAACTCGGCCGGGTGCGGACCGACCCGGCCGTCGCGCTCGAGCCTGTCGATGGCGGCGAGGTCGGCAGAGGTGAGCTCGAAGCCCACCAGGTCGAGGTTGTCCACGATCCGCGACGGGGTGACCGACTTGGGGATGACGACCCGGCCCTGCTGCAGGTGCCAGCGCAGGATGACCTGGGCGGGCGTGCGGCCGAGCCTCTCGGCGATCGCGGTGACGGTGGGCTCGACGAGCATCGCGCCCTGGGCGAGCGGGCTCCAGGCCTCGGTGACGACGCCGAGCGCGTCGTCGGCGGCGACGATGTCGCGCTGCTGCAGGGCGGGGTGGAGCTCGACCTGGTTGACCGCCGGGACGGTGCCGCCGAGGGCGGCGACGCGGTGCAGGTGCTCGGGCAGGAAGTTGGAGACACCGATCGCGCGGACCCGGCCGCCGGCGTACAGCTCCTCGAGGCCGGTCCAGGCGTCGAGGTAGCGGTCGTTGCCGGGAGCCGGCCAGTGCACCAGGTAGAGGTCGAGCCGGTCGAGGCCGAGGCGCTCCAGGCTGGCGTCGTACGCCGCGACCGCGGTGCGGTGGTCGCTGTTCCACAGCTTCGTGGTCACGAACAGCTCGTCGCGGGCGATGCCGGAGGCGGCGATGGCGCGGCCGACGCCCTCCTCGTTGCCGTAGATCGCGGCGGTGTCGATGCTGCGGTAGCCGGCCTCGAGGGCAGCGCTCACCGCGGCCTCGGTGTCGTCGTTCGGCACCTGGAAGACACCGAAGCCGACCTGGGGCATGGCGACGCCGTTGTTGAGGGTGACGGAGGGGATGGTCATGGGTTTCTCCTTGTGGGACGGGGGTCTCAGGCCGCGACGGCAGCCGGGACGGGTACGCCGGCGCGGAGCTCGCCGCCCGGCGCCTTCGCGGCGACGACGAGCACGACCAGGCCGAGAGCGGTGATGGCAGCACCGGCCCACAGGGGCGAGGTGTAGCCGAGGCCGGCGGCGAGGGTGACGCCACCGAGCCAGGCGCCGAGCGCGTTGCCGACGTTGAACGCGGCGATGTTGGCGCCCGAGGCGAGGGTGGGCGCGGTGCTGGCGAAGTGCATGACCCGCATCTGCAGGCCGGGCACCGTGGCGAAGCCGACACCGCCCATGAGCAGCAGCGCGACCACGGTCAGCGGCTTGCTGCCCGCGGTGAGCGCGAAGGCCGCCAGCACGACGGTCAGGGCGGCGAGGACGGCGAGCAGGGTGCGGACCAGGTCGCGGTCGGCGGCGCGACCGCCCCACACGTTGCCGACGAACAGGCCGACCCCGAACAGGACGAGTAGCCACGGCACCGCGCCGGCGGCGAAGCCGCTCACCTCGGTGAGGGTGAACGCGATGTAGGTGAAGCCGCCGAACATCCCGCCGTAGCCGAGGACGGTGACCACGATCGAGAGCCAGACCTGGGGACTGCGGAACGCGGCGAGCTCGGAGCGGGCGCTCGTCGTGCCGGACATCCCGGCCGCCTCGGCTCCCCGGGCCGCCGGCACCAGGGCGGCGATGCCGACGAAGGCCAGCACGCCGATGACGGTGATCGCCCAGAAGGTGGAGCGCCACCCGGCGGCCTGGCCGAGGAAGGTGCCGAGCGGGACGCCGAGCACGTTGGCGAGCGTGAGCCCGCCGAACATGAAGGCGATCGCGCTGGCCTTGCGGTCGGGGGCGACGAGCTGCGCGGCGACGACCGAGCCGATGCCGAAGAAGGCGCCGTGGCACAGGGCGGCGACGACCCGGCCGGTCATCATCACGCCGTACGACGGCGCCAGCGCGGAGATCAGGTTGCCGAGGATGAACAGGACCATCAGGCCCAGCAGCGCGGTCTTGCGCGGCACCCGGGTGAGGGCGAGGGTCAGCGCGATGGCGCCGACGGCGACGCTGAGGGCGTAGCCGGAGATGAGGTAGCCGGCGGTGGTCTCGGAGACGGCGAAGTCGTCCGCGACCTCGGGCAGCAGGCCCATGATCACGAACTCGGTGAGGCCGATCCCGAACCCGCCGATGGCGAGGGCGAGAAGTGCGACAGGCATGTGTCTTCCTGGGGTGCGTCAGTAGATAGTCCGCGTGTGCATTAGTTGCACACGCGTCGTATTTATAGTTGCACACGCGCACTACCAGCGCAACTCGGGTATGCTGGACGTCATCCGACAGGAGGAACCACGATGGGCATCGCCGACGACGCGGTCGAGATCCGCACCCAGGGCTGGCGCACGCTCGCCGCGCTGCACGGGCTGATCGAGACCGCACTGGAGAAGGCGCTGCAGCGCGACCACGACCTGTCGGTCGTCGAGTTCACCGTGCTCGACGCGCTGAGCCGCCAGGACGGCTGGCACATGCGGATGCAGCAGCTGGCCCGCGCGGCCGCGCTCTCCGCGTCGGCCACGACCCGCCTGGTCACGCGGCTGGAGAACCGCGGCCTGCTCACGCGGATCCTCTGCGCCGACGACCGACGCGGGATCTACACCGAGCTCACCCCGGCCGGCCGGGCGCTGCTCGAGAAGGCGCGCCCGCTGCACGACGAGGTCCTGCGCACGACGCTGGACGAGGCCGGCGAGGTCCCCGAGCTCGCCAGCCTCGTCCGCTTCGTGGGGACGGTCAGTCCAGTGGGGTGATCACCCACTCGGCATCGACGTCCTTGTAGGAGCCGTCCTCGTGCCAGCTCCCGGTGATCTCGCGCCGGGAGCGGTCCCAGGGCAGCGTGTCCGGTCCGCCCTCGGAGGCCGCCCAGGCCTGGAAGCCCTGCTCCTCGGTGTACCCACCGCCGCCCGTGCAGCTGATCGTGTAGGTGCCGACCCCGCCCGCCACGACGTCGAGCCAGTACAGGCTCTGGGCGGGCACCAGGCCGAGGTCGCCGGTGAAGTCACGGTCGAGCGTGCCCTGGTGCGACCAGGTGCAGTCGTCGTTGTGGCCCTGGACCGAGAAGGTCCCACTGACCGACTCCTCGCGCCAGAACGAGCTGGTCGTCGGGTCGCCTGCACGGAGCAGCACCATCTGCAGCGACCAGGTCCTGGTCTCGGTGTCGGTCCTCTCGACCGCGCTCACCTTGGCCAGCCAGCGCTGCGGGAACTCCTCGCCCTGGCAGGACTGCTTCACCTCGGAGGTGCAGATGTCCGGATCCGTCGGGGAGTTCCCCGGTCCACCGGGAGCGCCGCCGTTGCAGTTGTCGCGGCCCGGGCCGCCGTCGCAGGTGTCGATGCCGAAGCCGCCGTTGAGGTCGACGTCGTCGCCGCCGCCTCCGGAGACGTGGTCGTCGCCGTCGCCACCGTTGAGCTGGTCGGGGTCGGCGCCGCCGATGAGGGTGTCGTTGCCGCCCTCGCCGTTGACGAGGGTCACCGGCCACGACGTCTTGAGCAGGTCGTTGCCCTCGCCGCCGAACAGGGCCTGCCCGGTGGCACCCGTCGCCATCGTGTCGTCGCCCGCGTCGCCGTACCCGATCCCGCCGTTGCCCGGCCCGAGCGCGATCAGGTCGTTGCCTGCCCCGCCGTGCACGTAGTCCTGGCCGGGCCCGCCGTCGATGGTGTCCTTGCCGCCGTCGCCGCAGATGACGTCGTTGCCGCCACCGCCGTTGACCCGGTCGTTGCCGCCGCGCGCCACGATCACGTCGCGCCCCTTGGTGCCCTTGATCCTCTCGGACTTGTTGGTGCCGACGATGGTCGCCTTGACGCCGTTGCAGCGCGGCTTGGCAGCCTCGGCGCTGGACGCGAGGCCGATGCTGGCCGGCAGCGCGAGCGCCAGCGCGAGGACCGGGAGGAGTCTTCTTCTCATCCCTCGATGCTCGGGCGCCCCGCTTGTGGCGGGCTTGCGGTCGGCTTGGCGGGACTCCCGACCTCCGTCACACCCGGGTGACGGTCCCGTCCTCGGACCGGCGAACCGGGTCGCCGAGCGCCACGGCGTCCCACACGTCGCGGTCGACGCGTGCCTTCACGATCGATCCGTCGGCGGTGCGGACCTTCAGGCGGCGGTACAGGTTGGCGCCGTCGTAGAGGCCGCGCGACTTCTTGACCACCACGCCTTCCCAGGTCTCAGCCATGTGACGACCGTAGCCGACCGGGTCCCGTTTTCCGGAGAACCTTCCTCGGAACCCGGCGTGGCCGCCTACGGTCGTCCCATGACCGACCTCGTGCCCTCCGTCCCCACGCCGCCCGCACCGCCCAGCACCGGCCGCAGGCGCCACGTGGCCGCGGTCGCCGGCGTCGTCGGCGCGGTGGCGGCGATCGGAGCCGGCGGGTGGGCGTGGCAGGGCTGGATGGCCCAGGGACCGCAGGCGGCGCAGGCGCTGCCCGGAGACACGCTCGCCTACGTCGGCATCGACCTCGACCCGCCGGGCGGTCAGAAGATCGAGGCCTACCGGGCGCTGAAGAGGTTCCCGAGCCTCGCGAAGCACCTCGGCCTGACCAGCCAGGACGACCTGCGCCGCTCGCTCCTGGACCAGGTGACGGCGGAGAGCGGCTGCGACATCGGGTACGACGACCTGGCGGCCTGGGCGGGTGACCGCGCCGCGCTCGCCGTGGTGCCGTCGCCCGGCGGGAAGGGCGACCCGGAGCCGGTCGCGGTGGTCCAGGTCAGCGACGTCGACAAGGCGCGGGCCGGGCTCGACGAGATCGCGGCGGGCTGTGACGACGAGGTCGGGTACGCCCTCGGCGACGGCTGGGCCGTGCTCGCCCGGACCAACGAGGTCGCCGCGGAGGTCGTCGCTGACGGCCGTCGCACCCGGCTCGGCGACGACGCCGACTTCCAGGAGCTCACCTCGGCGGCCGGCGATGCCGGCGTGGTGACGCTGTATGCCGCCCCCGAGGCTGGGCAGGCGCTGCTCGACGCGGTCGACGACCACCCCTTCCTGTCGTTCATGGTCGGTGCCCCGGCGGGCCTGTCGACCGACCCGGTCGACATGCTCCTCAGCCTCACGTCGCTGCACAGCTACGGCGTGGAGGCCGGGGCGGAGCTCATGGCGGAGATGTCACCCGAGGAGAAGCGGCTGTGGAAGCGGATGGAGCGCTTCGACGAGCTCTCCCCCGCCGAGCAGGACGAGCTGATGAAGGAGATGGACGAGCTCTACCCCGACGAACCCGGGATGGGCGGCGTGGCGTCCGAGGAGGAGATGCCCGAGATCGACGAGGAGGAGCTCATGGGCGACTTCTCCATGCCGATCCCGGACGACGTCCGGCGCCGGCTCGAGGACTTCACCGGCCTCGGCGGTGTCGCGCGTCTCGACGAGGGCGCACTCGAGCTGGAGGTCGTCTCCGACCCGATCGTGTCGGGCGACCCCGTGCGGTACGACGGCACCGACGCCCTGGCCGCGATCTCGGCGCTGCCGGGCGACGCGGCGCTCGCCTTCGGCGGTGGCTTCCGCGACGGCTGGGCGGAGCAGGCGATCACGCACGGACCGCTCTCCTTCGGCGCCGAGCCGAAGCAGCTGCTGGCCGACTTCGAGAAGGCGACGGGCCTCACGGCGAAGGACCTCGAGGACCTCGGCGGCGACAGCCTCGCCGTGATCGCCGGCCCCGGCTTCGAGGACGCCTTCGACTTCGAGGGTGTCGACGAGCAGGTCCCCCTCGCGGTCCGGATCACCGGCGACGCCGGCAAGGTCGAGGCCGCGCTGGCGAAGGTGCGCACCACCGTCGGCGGCAAGGACCCCCTGCCGTCCGCGCGATCCGGCGACGCGGTGGTGATCGGCGCCGACCGCGGCTTCGTCGAGGAGGTCGCCCGGACGAAGGGGTCACTGGGCAGCACCGAACGGTTCGCGGACGTGGTGCCCGACGCCGAGGATGCGCTGACCATCACGTGGATCGACTTCGACCGCGGGGACTGGGCCGAGCAGCTGACCGACGGCGACCTGTCCCCCTCCGACCTGGCGCCGCTCGACGCAGCCGGCATCACGGTGACGGCCGCAGGGGAGCGCCAGCGCACGGTGGTCCGGCTGACCTTCGACGACTGATCCGTCCACCGGGGCACGGTCGAGCCCCCGACAATCGGTGATGCGCCCGTGACGTCGGCGGGACACGATCACGGCATGGGCAGAGTCCGGTACGCGGCTGCGGCGCTCCTGGTCGTCGGGCTGCTCGCTGGCTGCGGCGACGACCCGCCGCCGCGCGGCCGCGTCACGACACCCGTCGCCGGCGCGGCCCCGGCGGCGGCCGAGGCCTCCACCAGCGAGTACGGGGTCCGGGTCGCGATCACGGTCGGGTACGCCGAGGACCGGGTGCTGGACGACGTGCGACTGGTGTGGGCGGGCGGCAGCACCTCGGGCTCGTCGTACCCCGTCGACGTCGGCTACGACAGCGACCATCCCCCGGAGCCGGTCCCCGTGGCTGCCGGCACGCAGGTGCTGCTCGAGGGCACGGTCCTCGCGCCCTGCCCGGACACCCCGTCGAGGGTGGTGTTCGAGGTGCGTTCGACCGGAGCCGGCGGGCCGCGGACCGATCGCCACCCGGTCGACGACGAGGACACCCTCGGGCCGGCCTTCGCTGCCTGGTGTCGCCGCTCGCCGACGGTGTGGGCCACCGGGGGCAGCGAGACGCCGGAGGGCGACTACCGCGTGTCCGTCGCGGTCTCCAATCCCGGCCCCGAGACGGTGCGCGTGGAGTCCGACGCGGTCGACGACGGCGAGACGTCCTGGCGCGCCGCGGCGGTCGTCGTGCCGGCGGGAACGATCACGAGCCTCACCATCCGGGGGCACGGGCCGTCCCAGTGTGCGACCACGCCGCCGTGGGAGGACGGCCACCTCCGCGTCGACGGGCGTCCGGTCCGACCCACGGTCGACGACTGGTGCTGATCGTCGGTGGTCAGGCGGACGCCCGGGTCTCCTGCGGCGCCAGGGCGCGTGCCCGCTCGACGACCAGGTCGACGAGCCGCTGGTGCGGCCCGATGACGTCGGCGACGACGGTGGCGCCCGCTGCGAGGGCGTCGTGGCGGGCCCTGCGGTGGAAGTGGCCGGTGGCGAGGAGGTACGGCGACACCGCATCGCCCGCGCGCACGACCTCCACGAGCCGGCGGCCGCGGCCCGAGAGGGTCGCGAGCCGGACCGGAGCGCCCCAGGCGTGGGCGAGCAGGTGGGCGGCGTCGTCGAGGTCGGCTGAGGCGGCGGGGTCGGTGGACCCGGCGGCGACCATCACGACCGGCTGGCCCGGCACGGCGCCGACGGCGCGGAGGCGGTCGACCTGGGCGGCGGCGAGCAGGCGGTCGGGGCCGAGCGAGCCCCCGAGCCGGACGTCGTCCCGGCCTGCGGCGGCCACCGCGGCGGGCAGGTCCTGGCGCAGGTGGTAGCCGGTCGAGAGCAGCAGCGGCACGACCACGGCGGGAGTGTCGACGGTGGCGACGACGTCGGCGAACAGCGGTGCGCACAGCTCGACGTACGACGTCGTGGCGTCCCAGCCGAGCCGACGGGACGCCGCGGCGGTGAGCTCGCGGGCGACCTCGTTGCCCGCCGCGGTGCGCGTTCCGTGGGCGACGGTGACCAGGTGCGGCCGAAGCGTCCCGATACGCGGCTCGCCGGCGCACGCGGCCGCTCGACGACCTCCGGGGGTCACGGGGCGACCGCCAGGCGGTAGCCACGTTTCACGACCGTCTGGATGCAGCGGGTGCCGAGGGCGGCACGCAGCCGGGCCACGGCCATCTCGACGGCGTGCTCGGAGCCGGCGGTGCCGGACGGCAGGGCGGTCAGCAGGTCGCGGCGCGAGACGACCGTGCCGGGGTTGACGAGCAGGGCCTGCAGGACGGCGTACGGCGCGGGCGAGAGCTTCACCTCGGCGCCGTCGAGGAGCACGGCGTCCCCGTGCAGGAGCAGGGTGTGGCCGGCGACGTCGAGGCTGGTACCGCCCGCGCGGGACGGCAGCTCGACCTCGAGCTGCTTGACCATCGCGGCCAGCCGCGAGCGCTCCGGGTAGATCGAGGGCACGCCCCACATCTCGAACGCGGCCGCGGTGACCGGTCCGACGCAGGCGGCGATCACGTCGGCCTGGAAGGCGCTGACGACCTCGTCGCGATGGCCGGTGGTGCCAGCCGCTTGCATCATGGCGGCGATCGCGGGCGCGGCGGTGAAGGTGACCGCGTCGACACGACGCCCGGCGATGTCCTCGATCAGGCCGAACATCGGCTCGGGGTCGTCGGCGCCCTCGACCCGGTAGACGGCCACGGTGGTGACCTCGGCGCCGAGGCGACGCAGCGCGTGGGCGGCCATCGACAGCGACTGGCCGTGCTCCTGGACGACGATCCGCAGGCCGGTGAGGTCGCGGCCACGCAGGTGCGCGAGCACGTCGTCGAACTCCTCCGACTCCGGGGACCACAGCTCGCGCAGCCCGAACCGGCGCAGCGCGCCGACGCTCTTCGGGCCGCGGGCCAGGATCTCCGCACCGCCCAGGTGCTCGGTCAGCTCGTCGAGCAGGCCCCAGCGCTCCGCCGCGCCGAACCAGGACTTCAGGCCGATGCCGGTCGTGGCGACGAAGATGTCGACGGGTTGGTCCAGCACGTGCTTGGTGGCAGCGAGCAGGGCGGGCTCGTCGATCCGGTTGGGGTCGACGGAGAGCGCCGGCGCGTGCACCACGCTGGCGCCACGCCGCTCCAGCAGCGCGATCTGCTCCTCCGCACGGCGCGCCGCGGTCACGCCGATCCTGAAGCCGGACAGGGGCTGGTCGCTCACGACTCGATTGTCTCGTGCCGAGCGCCGACGACCACCGTGCCGTCGACCACACGGACGTCCCAGGTCGCCACGACGACAGCCGGGTCGTCGAGGCAGGCCCCGGTCCGCAGGTCGAACCGCTGCTTCAGCAGCGGGCTCGCGACGAACGGGACCTCGTCGTCGCCGCGGCTCCCGACGATGCCGCGCGAGAGCACGGAGGCCCGACCGAACGGGTCGAAGTTCGAGATCGCGAAGACCCGGTCGTCGTAGGTCCGGAAGACGGCGACCGCCTCGCCGTCGACCAGCGCGGCGACACCGGACTCGCGGGCGATCCGGTCGAGGGGACAGATCGCGGTGCCGTACGTCTCGACGCACTCGCGGGCGCTCGCTGCTCGACGAGCTTCGGTGGTCGTCATCACGGGGCTCCTACCGGGATCGAGGCGCCCAGCGACACCGGGCCGTCCGGGAGGTCGGCGCGGATCTGGCCGCGCTCCTCACGGAAGGTGATGTTGGGGTCGGGGGTGCCGGGGGCGTTGACGAAGGACACGAAGCGGGCGAGCTTCTCGGGGTCCTCGATGGTGGCCTTCCACTCGTCGAAGTAGGAGTCGACGTGGCGCTCCATGCTGCTCTCCAGCTCGCTGCCGAGGCCCAGCGAGTCGTCGACGACGACCTCACGGACCCTCTCCAGGCCGCCGATCTCGTCGAGCCAGGTGGAGGTCCGCTGGAGTCGGTCGGCGGTGCGGATGTAGTACATGAGGAAGCGGTCGAGGTAACGGATCAGCTCCTCACGGCTGAGGTCGCCGGCCAGCAGCTGGGCGTGCGCGGGCACGGCACCGCCGTTGCCGCCGACGTACAGGTTCCAGCCCTTCTCGGTCGCGATCACCCCGAAGTCCTTGCCCCGGGCCTCCGCGCACTCGCGGGCGCAGCCGGAGACGCCACCCTTGAGCTTGTGGGGCGAGCGGAGCCCGCGGTAGCGCAGCTCGAGCTCGATCGCCATGCCGACCGAGTCCTGCACGCCGTACCGGCACCAGGTCGACCCGACGCAGGACTTCACCGTCCGCAGCGACTTCCCGTAGGCGTGGCCGGACTCCATGCCGGCGTCGACCAGGCGCTGCCAGATCGCCGGCAGGTCCTCCATCCGGGCACCGAACAGGTCGATCCGCTGGCCGCCGGTGATCTTCGTGTAGAGACCGTAGTCGCGAGCCACCTCGCCGATCACGATCAGCTTGTCGGGCGTGATCTCGCCGCCCGGGATGCGCGGGACGACCGAGTACGTGCCGTTCTTCTGCAGGTTGGCGAGGTAGGCGTCGTTGGTGTCCTGCAGCGTCGCGTTGGCGCCGTCGAGGACGTGGTGGTTGAGCAGGCTGGCGAGGATCGAGGCGACAGCGGGCTTGCAGATGTCACAGCCGCGCCCCTTGCCGTGGCCCTCGACGATGTCGTCGAACCGGTTGTAGCCGTGGACGGCGACGACCTCGAACAGCTCCTGGCGGGTCATCGCGAAGTGCTCGCACAGCGACTTGTCGACGACCTTGCCGACGGACGCGAAGTGGTCCTCGACGATCTTCTTCACGACGCCTCGGCACGAGCCACAGGTGGATCCGGCCCTGGTGCAGGCGGTCACGCAGGCCGGACTGTCGCAGCCACCGCCGTCGGAGACGGCGGCGACGATGTCCGCCTTGGTGACGTTGTTGCAGGAGCAGACCTGCGCGTCGTCGGGCAGGCCGAGCTCGACGCCACCGCCGCGGGCCGCGGGGAGGATCAGCTCCTCGGGGTTGTCGGGCAGCTCGATGCCCGAGCCGACCAGCGGCCGGAGCACGCCGTACGACGACGCGTCGCCGACCAGGATGCCGCCGAGCAGCTCGTAGCCACCGCTCGCGAGCTCCTTGACGACGAGCTTCTTGTAGATGCCGGCCACGGCGTCGGCGTACACCACCTCGAGGGCGTCCTCGTCGGTGGCGAAGGCGTCGCCGAAGGAGGCGACGTCGACGCCGAGCAGCTTGAGCTTCGTCGACATGTCGGCACCGGTGAACGAGCCGGCCTCGCCGCCGAGCAGCGCGTCGACGACGACCTCGGCCATCGTGTAGCCGGGCGCGACCAGGCCGTACATCCGCCCGCCCGGGGCGGCGCACTCGCCGATCGCCCAGATGTGCTCGTCACTGGTGCGGCAGTGCTCGTCGACCAGGATGCCGCCCCGCTCGGCGATGTCGAGGTCGGCGGCCCGCGCCAGGGCATCACGGGGACGGATGCCGGCGGAGAAGACGACGAGGTCGACGTCGAGCGGGTTGCGATCCTTGAGCGCGAGGCCGGTGACCTTGTCCTTGCCGAGCACCGCCTCGGTCATCGCACCGGTGTGCACCGTGAGGCCGAGGGTCTCGATGTGCCGGTTGAGGGTGGATCCTGCGGCGTCGTCGATCTGCACCGCCATCAGCCGCGGCGCGAGCTCGACGACGTGGGTCTCCAACCCGAGCTGGTGCAGGGCGTTGGCGGCCTCCAGGCCGAGCAGGCCGCCGCCGATCACCGCACCGACCTTCGCCTTCCTCGACGCCGCGCGGATCGCCTCCAGGTCCTCGATGGTGCGGTAGACGAAGACGTTCTTGAGGTCCTTGCCCGGGACCGGCGGCACGAACGGGAAGGCACCGGTCGCGAGCACCAGCTCGTCGTAGTGCAGGTCCTTGCCGTCGGCGAGCGTGATCACCCGCTGGCGCGGGGAGATCGCCACGACCTCGGCGTCCAGGCGCAGCTCGACCCGCGGGTCGTCGTACGCACCGTCGGGGAGGAAGGACAGCGCCTGCGCGCCACGCTCGAAGAACGACGTGAGGGCGACGCGGTCGTAGGCCGGGCGCGGCTCCTCGCCGAGGACGGTGATGTCGTGGGTCTCGGTGAGACCGCGCTCGATCGCTGCCTGCACGAAGCGGTGGCCGACCATGCCGTTGCCGACGACCACCAGGTGCTTGCGCTGGTTCATGTCTCATGAGCCTTTCGTGACGAGGGCGGGGCGGCTGCTGAGCAGCTGCCGGACGGTGCTGGCGCAGCCACCGCAGCCGGTGGTCGCGCGGGTGGTGTCGCGGACCTGCTCGAGCGAGGAGCAGGCCCGGATCCGGCCGGCGGTGACGCCGGCGCAGGCGCACACCTCGGCGTCGTCGGGCAGCACGACGCCACGGGTGCCGCTTCCCGCGGCACGCTGGGGCAGGAGCAGCTCACCGGGCTCGTTCGGCCCGAGGACGGTCTGCCGGTCGAAGTGCTGGGTGATCAGGCCGACCCGGGACAGGTCGCCGACCAGGGTGGCGGCGACGATCCGGCCGTCGCGCACGACGAGGCGGCGGTGCGACCCTGACACGGGGTTCGCGACCTCGACCACCTCGCCGCCGGCGGCGAGCTCGGCCGCGGCGTCCCCGAGCACGGCGACGTCGAGGTCGGTGGCGCGGAGCCGGGCGACGATGCGCGCACCGTCGTACTTCACCGCGTCGTCGCAGAGGACCCCTGCGAGGATCTCGGCCTGCTCCCAGGCGGGAGGGACGAAGCCGGTGGTGCGGCCGTCGTGCTCGGCACAGTCGCCGAGCGCGTGGACGCTCGGGTCGGTGACGCTGGAGAGGCGGTCGTCGACGACGATGCCGCGGCGGACCTCGAGCCCCGCGCCGCGGGCCAGCGCCGTCGAGGGGCGGCCGCCGGCGGTGAGCACGACCAGGTCGGTGTCGAGGGTGAAGCCGTTGTCGAGGCGCAGCGCCGGACCGGTGGGCCCCTCGACGAGGCGGACGGCGCGGGCACCGGTGTAGACGGCGACGCCGAGCTTCTTCAGGTCGCGGGCGAGGATCCTTGCGGCAGGGGCGCTCAGCTGCTGGTGGAGCAGGTGGTCGGCACCCTCGACGACCTCGGTCCCGATGCCGCGCACGCCGAGGGCACGGGCGACCTGGAGGCCGAGCAGGCCGCCGCCGACGACGACCGCGCGGCGGCCGTGGGGCAGCGCGGCGAGCAGGCGCCGGCAGTCGGCGAGCGAGCGGAAGGCGTGCACGGCCTCGTGCAGGGAGCCGTCCATCCGCACCAGTCCGCGGATCGGCGGGAGCGACGGGATGCTGCCCGTGGCGAGCACCAGGACGTCGTACTCCACCAGGGTGCCGTCGACGAGCATCACGTCCTGGCGCTCCCGGTCGATGCCCAGGACGCGGGCGCCGAGGCGCAGGTCGACGCCGTTGTCGGCGTACCACTGCTCGTCGCGCAGGGTCAGTGCCTCCGGGCGGTGCGTCCCCTCGAGGACGGCGGAGAGCAGGATCCGGTTGTACGGCGCGGTGTCCTCGTCCCCGAGGACCGTGATGTCCATCCGCGCGGGCGCGCTGCGGGCGACGAGCTGCTCGACCAGCCGGGTCGCGGCCATGCCGGAACCGACGACGACGAGCCGCGGTCGCGGTGGCTCGGCGTGTGGTCGGCTGGTCATGTGTCCATCGAAGGACACCGAGGTTTCGCGGCCGTGTGCTCGTGTTGCACGCCGATGTCAACGAGTCCTCACGGGCTCACCGACCGCACGGGATCACGGCTTCATTGTCCCTTCATGGTGCCCGACCTAGCGTCGATCGTGTGCTGAAGCCCACCCCGCGCCGCACCCGGCCCACTCGGACGACGTACGTCGCGAGCGTGGTCGCGTTCCTCGCATGGCTTCCGTTCCTGTGGGTACCGCTGGCCTCGGACGAGGCCGGATTCCTCATGCTGGGGCGGCAGTGGGCGCCGGGCAGCTCGCTGTACGGCGACTACTGGGTCGACCGGCCGCCGCTGCTGCTGTGGCTGTTCCGGCTCGCCGACCTCGGCCCGGAGACGTTGCATCCCGACGGGCTGATCGCGCCCGGCGTCAAGCTGCTCGGCGCACTCGCGAGTGCGGCGACGGTGCTGCTGGCGGGGATGCTCGCAGCACGGGTGGCGCCCCGGGCCTCGCACTGGACCGCCCACCTGGCGCCGGTGCTCGCGGCCGCGCTCCTCGCCAGCCCGCTGCTCGGGATGCCGGAGACCGACGGCGAGGTGCTGGCGGTCCCGTTCGTGCTGCTGGGCGTGCTCGCGCTCGTCACGTCGCTGACCGGCGAGGCGGACCGGCGCTCCCTGCTGCTGGCGACCGGGGCAGGGGTGGCGGCCGCGTGTGCCGCGCTGGTGAAGCAGAACATGGTCGACGTCTTCGTGCTCGCCGTCGTGCTGGTGCCGCTCTCGCGAGGGCGGGTCCCGCACCTGCGCCGGCGGACGGCGGCGTTCGCCGGCGGCGCGGCGGCAGTGGTGGCGGTCGTCGTCGCGTCCTCCGCAGCCCTCGGCACCTCCCCCGCCGAGCTGTGGGACGCCGTGGTCACCTTCCGGCTCCAGGCCTCGGCCGTGATCGGGTCGTCCGCGTCGCCGGCGACCTCCGAGCGCTTCGTCCTCGTGCTGAAGGCCTTCCTCGCCAGCGGCGCGGCCCTGACCCTGCTCGTCACCGGCTTCCTCGCGGCCCGCACTGCGTGGCGTCGTGGCCCCCGGTCCGCACCCCTGCGGGTCGCGGCGCTCGCGATGGTCGCCTGGGAGCTGGTCGGCGTGGCCGCCGGCGGCAGCTACTGGCTGCACTACCTGACCGGCCTGATCCCCGGCGTGGTGCTGCTCGCGAGCCTGGTCCGGCCCACCGGCTGGCGGCGCTGGGCGCTCGCCACCTGCCTCGGCCTGACCGTGCTCGGCACCCTCGGCGCGTGGAGCCACGAGCTCGCCGTGCCCGTCGACGACGCCATCGGCCGCGACGCCAGGGTGGCCGCCTACCTGCGCACCCACGGCGGTCCCGGTGACGGCGTCGTCGTGGCGTTCGGACGCCCCGACATCGTCGCGGCCGCCGGGCTCGACAGCCCGTACCAGTACCTGTGGAGCCTGCCCGCCCGGGTCCGCGACCCGCGCCTGCGCGACCTGCAGGCGGTGCTGTCCGGCGCCGACGCGCCCCGCTGGGTCGTCGTGTCCGGCACCAGCATCTCCGGCTGGGGGATCACCGCCCCGGCGGAGCTGCAGACCTGGTTCGAACACCACTACACCGAGCAGGCGTCGTTCGGCGACCTGCACGTCTGGAGCCGACGATGAGCACCTTCCTGCCCGCCCCGGCGTCGCTGCGCTGCGTCGCCGTCGTGCCGACCTACGACGAGGCGTCGACGATCCTCCCCCTGCTCGACCGGCTCGCGGCCGTCCGCTCCGGCGCTGGCGCGCCGCACCTCGACGTGCTCGTCGTCGACGACAACAGCCCCGACGGCACCGGGGAGCTGGTCCGCGCCCACCCCGCCCACGGCGACTGGGTGCACCTGGTCACCCGGCTCGCGAAGGACGGCCTCGGGGCGGCGTACCGTGCCGGCTTCTCGTACGCCGTCGACGACGGCTACCACGCGGTCATCCAGCTCGACGCCGACGGCTCGCACCCCGTCGAGGAGATCCCGGCGATGCTGGCCCTGCTCGCCGACCACGACCTCGTCATCGGCTCGCGCTACGTCCGCGGCGGTGGCGCCGAGGGCTGGCCGGTACGCCGCCGGGTCCTGTCGCTGGGCGCGAACGCCTACGCCCGCCGGGCCCTCCGGCTGCAGACCCGCGACGCGACCTCCGGCTTCCGGGCCTGGCGGGCGGCCGCCCTGCTGCGCTGCGACGTGCTGCGCACCGAGTCCAACGGCTACGGCTTCCAGGTCGAGAACACCTGGCACGCCGAGCGCCGCGGTCTGCGGGTCGTGGAGCACCCGATCACCTTCACCGAGCGGGTCGCCGGTGCGTCGAAGATGACCGTCGACGTGGCCCGCGAGGCGGCGGTGCTGGTCGCCCGCTGGCGGTGGGCGGAGCTGCAGGCTGCCCACCCGGCACTCAGACCAGCAGCTCCGCAGCACACACCTTGAACTCCGGCATCCGGCTGGACGGGTCGAGTGCGTCGTTGGTGAGCCGGTTGACGCCGACCCAGTGGAAGGGCACGAAGACCGTGTCCGGCCGGATGGTGGTCACGATCCGGGCCGGTGCCTTCATCTCGCCACGACGCGTGCGGACCAGCACCGGCTGGCCGTCGACGGCGCCGATCCGCTCGGCGAGCATCGGGTGCAGCTCGACGAACGCCCCGTCGTCGGCGAGCTCGCGGATCCGCCGGGTCTGGGCGCCGGACTGGTACTGCGCGAGCACGCGGCCGGTCGTCAGGTGCAACGGGTACGACGCATCGGGCGCCTCCGCGGGGCCGGCGTACTCCGGCACGACGAAGCGGGCCCGGCCGTCCGGGGTGGCGAACGTGTCGGCGAACAGACGCGGGGTGCCGGGGTGGTCGTCGGTCGGGCAGGGCCAGAAGACGCCCTTCTCGTCGGCGATGCGCTGGTAGGAGATCCCCACGTAGTCGGCCTTCCCGCCGGCCGAGGCGCGGCGCAGCTCCTCGAAGACCGCCTCCGGCTCGGTCTCGAACGTGATCGGCGAGCCCAGCCTCTCGGCCAGGCCGGCGATCACCTCCAGGTCGCTGCGCACGCCCTCGGGCGGAGTGATCGCGCCCCGACGCAGGATCACCCGTCCCTCCAGGTTGGTCATGGTGCCGGTCTCCTCGGCCCACTGCGTGACAGGGAGGACGACGTCGGCGAGGGCCGCGGTCTCGGACATCACGATGTCGCAGACGACGAGCAGGTCGAGGGCCTCCAGGCGCCGGGTGATCCGGGTGGCGTTGGGTGCGCTGACCACGATGTTGGAGCCGTGGACGAGCAGCGCCTTCGGGCCGTCGTCGGTTCCGAGGGAGTCGAGCAGCTCGTAGGCCGATCGCCCCTTGCCCGGGAGCGAGTCCGGCGGGACGCCCCACACCCCGGCGACGTGGGCGCGGGCCGCGGGGTCGTCGATCATCCGGTAGCCGGGCAGCTGGTCGGCCTTCTGCCCGTGCTCGCGCCCGCCCTGGCCGTTGCCCTGGCCGGTGAGGCAGCCGTAGCCGGCGTACGGCTTGCCGGGCATGCCGAGCGCGAGGGCGACGTCGATCCAGCCGAGGACGGTGGCGGTGCCCTGGGCGTGCTGCTCGGCACCGCGGGCGGTCAGCACCATCACCCGCGCAGCGCCGGTGAGCAGCGCGACGAGAGCGCGCAGCTCGTCGGTCGCGACGCCGGTGGTCCGCTCGACCCGCTCGGGCCACCACGCGGCCGCGGCGCGTCGTACGTCGTCGAAGCCGGTGGTCCGAGCCTCGACGTACGCCTCGTCGACGGCGCCCTGGGCGTCGAGCAGGTGCAGGACTCCCAGCGCGAGGGCGAGGTCGGTGCCGGGGACGGGCTGGAGGAAGAGGTCGGCGCGCTCGCCCGTCGGGGTGAGGCGCGGGTCGATGACGACGAGCCTGCCGCCGTTCTCGCGCAGGCGGTCGAGGTGGCGTGCGGCGGGCGGCATGGTCTCGGCGAGGTTCGACCCCACGAGGACGACCACGTCCGCCTGCTCGACGTCGGCCAGCGGGAAGGGAAGGCCGCGGTCGACGCCGAAGGCCTGGTTGCCGGCGCTGGCGGCCGAGCTCATGCACCACCGACCGTTGTAGTCGATCTGGCTGGTGCCGAGGGCGACCCGGGCGAACTTCCCCAGCTGGTAGGCCTTCTCGTTGGTGAGCCCGCCGCCGCCGAAGACGGCGACCGTGTCGTTGCCGTGGGCAGCCTGGAGGACGGCGATGCGCTGGGCGACCAGGTCGAGCGCCTCGTCCCAGCCGGCGGTGCGCAGCTCGCCGGTCGCGCGGTCACGCACCAACGGCGTGGTGAGCCGCTCCCTGCTGCCGCGCAGCCCGCCGGCCGTCCAGCCCTTGCGGCACAACGCTCCCTCGTTGACCGGGAACTCCTCCCAGGCCCCGATCTCGATCCCGCTGCGGCCCTTGCGGGAGATCTGCATGCCGCACTGCAGGCTGCAGTAGGGGCAGTGGGACTGGGTCATGCCGCCCATTCCACGGGACCCGCGTTGCGCATCGCGACCGCGCGGAGGACGCCGGCGTCAACGACTCCTCACGGACTCACGGGCGCCCCGTTGTCGCCCCGTCCTCGCCCCGTCCTCGCGCCGTCGCGGCCGGGCGGGCCTCAGCTGAGCGCGCCGCCGTAGCTGGGCAACCGGAGCCTGCGCTCGTAGTCACCACCGACGAAGTCGGTGCTGCGGTTGCCGACGTTGAGGACGAAGGTCCAGCCCTGCGCGGCGTACTGGGCGCGGCAGCGCTGCTTGCCGTCGGCGATCGCCTCGCCGTGCCGGCGCCCGCAGATCCCGTCGTGGTGGTAGCCCGCCGCGTCGAGGGCCTTCGTCACGTCGGCCAGGCCGTCCTCGAAGCGGCCGGTGACGAAGACGACGGCCATGCCGCGGCTCTCGGCCTTCCTGGTCAGCTTGAGGGTCCGCTTGATCGGCGCGGGCCAGGCGTAGTGCGTGGCCAGGGAGGTGTTGTCGATGTCGAGCACGATGGCCAGCCGCTTCTGGCCGGTGGCCGCGCGCTCGGTGAGGTAGGCACCCGGGCGCTTCTTCGCGTAGACGGCCCGCACGTCGGACTGCCACTGGGCCGCTGAGGGCAGCGGCCCAGTGGCGCGTTCGACGCTCGCGGACGCCAGTGACGTCGGGAGCAGGACCAGCAGGAGGGCGAGTGCCAGGGTGCGCATCGCCCCATTCCAGCAGAGCGGTCAGAGGCCGAGCCCGGCGTACCCCCTCTCGGCGCTGGTCGTCCTCCGCAGGAACACGGCCCACGTCACGAGGGCGCAGACCACGTAGAAGCAGGTGAAGACGACGAAGGCGGTCTTCGTGGCGGCCAGCGGGTCGCTCACCCACGGGGAGCCGAACGTGATCGGGATGAGGAACCCGCCGATGGCGCCGACCGCACCGATGATGCCGACCGCGGCCGACGACTTCTTGGTGCCGTCGAGCAGGGCGAGCTCGCGCTCGGGGGTGCCGGCGACGGTGGCGCGCTCGGCGTCGGTGCGGAAGATCGCCGGGATCATCTTGTACGTCGAGCCGTTGCCGATCCCGGTGCACGCGAAGACGAACAGGAAGATGCCGAGGAACAGCGGGAAGACGTCGGCGTTCGACTCGACCGCGGTGCGCACGGCGTCGGGGAACTGGAACGCTGCGGGGTCGGCGGCGATCTTCGCGAGCGTCGCCTTGTCGGGGGCCGGCGGGAGCGGCTCGAGCATGCCGAGGGTGACCAGGATGCCGAGCGTGCCGAGGACCATGCCGCCGAAGGCGACCAGGGTGATCCGGCCACCGCCGAAGCGGTCGGCGAGGTAGCCGCCGAGCGGGCGGGCCACGGAGCCGACGAGCGCGCCGAGGAAGGCGTAGAACGCGAAGTTGATGCCGATGCCGTGCACCGCGGGGACCGGCTGGCGCCAGAAGTTGAGCTTGATCAGCAGGGGCATCGCCGCCGAGTAGCCGATGAACGAGCCGAAGGTGCCGATGTAGAGGAAAGACATCACCCAGGTGTGCTTGTGCTTGAGCACGCTCAGCTGCTGCTTGGTGTCGGTCCTGGCGTTGGACAGGTTGTCCATGAAGAGGAAGGCGGCGAGCACGGCGACGACGGCCAGGCCGGCGTACACCCACGCGGCCCGCTCGAGGTGGATGCCGCCCGCCGAGGCCTTGACCAGCCCGAAGATGCCGGCACCGCCGACGATCACGGGCAGGAAGAGCTGGATGATCGCGACACCGAGGTTGCCGCCGGCCGCGTTGAGGCCGAGGGCCGCGCCCTTGAGCCGCGCGGGGTAGAAGAAGTTGATGTTGGCCATCGAGCTCGCGAAGTTGCCGCCGCCGAAGCCGGCGGTCGCGGCGATCACGCAGAAGACGGCGTACGGCGTGCCCGGCTGGGTCACGAAGTAGGCGAAGCCCAGCGTGGGCACGAGCAGGAGGCCGGCGCTGACCATCGTCCAGTTCCGCCCGCCGAACCTCCCGACCGCGAGCGTGTAGGGCACCCGGATGAGGGCGCCGACGAGGTTCGGGATCGCGACGAGGAAGAACAGCTGCTGGGGCGTGAAGGCGAAGCCCTGCGCCAGCAGGAAGGCGGAGCTCACGCTCCAGATCAGCCACACCGAGAAGCCGAGGTGCTCGGCGAAGATCGACCAGACCAGGTTGCGCCTGGCGATCGGCGCCCCGGTCTCCTCCCAGAACTGCCTGTCCTCCGGGCGCCAGTCGTCGATCCAGCGGCCCTTCCGTCGGCGGAGGGGCGCTTCGGGTGCGCGGGCGGCGAGGTCGCCACCCGTGGGACTGGTGAGGGTCATCGCGGGCTCCTGGCAGGGTCGGGTCCGGTTCGTACCCCTGAAGCCTGTGGGCCGGCGGTTTCGCCGCGGTGTGCCCGCAGATTTCGTCTCGTCAACTCCGTCTCACGGGCTCACGCGGCTCACGGGCTCACCGCCGGGGTCGTCCCGAGGCTGTCGCCGGCGTGCTCCGGGACCTTCGACCCTGCCGGCGTCCGCGACGACGGCGCCAGACTCGCTGCATGCCGCTCATCTCGCCGCACGTCGTCCACCTCGAGCCCCAGGAGAGCATCGCCGTGCGTGGCGAGGTGCCACGCGCCGAGCTTGCCGCGTTCTTCGAGGACGCCTTCCACCAGGCAGCCGCGCAGGCCCAGGAGGCGGGCCTGGAGATCGTCGGTCCTCCCTTCGGTTTCTACCCCCGGATGCCGGACGAGACCGTCGAGGTGGAGGCCGGGTTCCCCGTGTCCCGGCCCGCCGATCCTCGCGACGGGGCCCATCGCCTCGTCCTTCCCGGCGGCCGCGCCGTCGAGGCGATCCACGTCGGTCCGTACGACACGATGGAACGCTCCTACGGCGAGCTCGTGGCGTGGATGTCCGAGCAGGGGCTCGAGCCTGCCGCGCAGGTGTGGGAGACGTACCTCTCCGACCCCGAGTCCCACCCCGATCCCTCCACCTGGCAGACCCGGATCGTCTGGCCGGTCGGCTGACCGACCGACCGGGTGCCCGGGCTCACCGCCGGGCGAGCACGAGCGCGCGTTCGCGATCCAGGAAGAAGAACTGCGCCGGCTTCTCCGCGACGCTCGTGCGCAGCTCGACCAATGGGCCGCGGACGCAGCCGAGACGCTCGAGCAGGCTGACCGACGCGGTGTTGCGGGAGTCCGGCTCGAACACGAGCCGGCGGCAGCCGGGCAGGTGGGCGACGAGGTCGAGCCCGGCGGCGATGACCTCGCGGGTGCGGCCGGCGCGGCGCGGGTCGTCGGCCAGGAGGAGGTGGACGCCGACGTCGCCGGGCGCGCGGTCGTACCACCGGCCGATCTCGTCGACAGCGGGGTCGTAGGTCTGGAGCAGCCCGAGCGGGTGGTCGCCGGACAGGAGGAGGTAGGCCGCGAGGTGGGCCTGGTCGTGGATGTAGGCGTAGACGTGCGCGACGTCGTCGACCGAGTGGTCGCTCATGCCCCAGAACCTCGCGCGCGGCTGGGTCACCCAGGCGTGCAGGACGGCCGCGTCGGCGGCCGGGTCGACGGGGCGGACTGCGATGCTCATGGCTGCTCCAGGGTGCGGTTCACGCGAAGGGCGCCGCCGGTGGCCCAGACGGCTTGCTGGTCGTGGTGGTGCGGGGAGCCCGGGTCACCGGACGCGCCGAGCGGGACGACCCAGCGGCTGTCGCCGGCCAGGTCCCAGACCCAGCGGGCGACGGGACCGTGGATGCAGGCGCCGGTGCCACCGAGCGCCCGGGTGGCGAGGACGCAGTCGTCGTCGCCGGCGAGGGGCACGGAGGGCGGCGCGGTGCCCGCGGGTGCGGGCAGGCCGAGCTGCTGGTGCGGCGTGAGGGGTACGACGACGTGGTCGGTCCCCCACGACGCGGGCTCCGGCTGCGCGGCGACCTGCTCGAGCGCGGTGGCGACGACCTGCAGCACGTCGACCCCGAACGGCTTCTCGGCCGCGAGGATCGCGGGCAGGCACAGGCGTATCCGGCTGCGCAGGTCGAACCAGGGAGCGAACAGCTCTCCGTGAGGGCTGCGGTCCACGCCCGCGAGCGCGGGGGCGTCGTGCAGCCCCTCGACGACGGCGGCACGGACCCGGGCGAACAGGGCGGCCTCGATGCTGTCGGCCGCCATCCGGCGGTCCCAGGCGAGCAGCCGGGCGCGGAGTGCGGCGGCGCGGCCGGTGAGGTCGAGGAGGGAGGCGATGGCGTCGAGGAGCGCGGATCCTGCGCTCTGGCGGTCGTCGGCGAGGACGGCGGCGACCTGCTCCGCGGTGATCGGACCGGTGGCAGCGAGGTCGTCGAGCAGGTCGCGGATCCGGCGGGCGCGGTGCGGTGGGGCGAAGTCGGTCCCGACCCGCGCGAAGGCCGGGGTGGCTCGGTCGTTGGCGGTGACCAGCACGGGCCCGGTGCGGCGGGGCAGGTCGGCGACCCAGCCGCCGGTCCAGCGGCGGTCCGCGTCGCGCTCGGGGATCCGGCCGACGACGCGGTGCTCGGTCGCACCGTGGCGGTCGCCGACGACGAGGTTGTCGACCGGTCCCACCCAGCCGGTGAAGGCGGCGGTCACGTCGGCGCTCGTGCGGGCGCGCAGCAGCGGGAGGATCGCGTCGAGGCCGAGGTCGCCGAGCACGTGGGACGGGGTGCGCAGGCTGTACGTGTCCGGCTCGCCCGGTCCGCCGAGCACGACCGGGCCGCGGTCGGTGACGAGCACCTCGACCTCGTGCACGTCGTACCGGTCCTCCTCGACCAGGACCCGCACCTGCTCGACCCGGCGTGCGACCGGCTCCCAGCCCGACCTGCCGCGGGCGATGACCGCGTCCTGGTGGCGGACGAGGTCCTCGGCGTACACGTCCTCGTCGTCGGCCACGGCGTTCGTGATCCCCCACGCGACGCCGCCGGCATGGCCGAAGTGCTGGACGCCGGGCACGCCGACGAAGGTGAGGCCGGCGACGTCGAAGGGGTCGTCGGGGTCGGTACAGACCAGGCGGACCTGGGCGTAGCACCCGGGGGCCTCGATCACGCGGTGCGGGTCGCCGGCGAGGATCGGGAGCCCGCTCACGGTGAGCGAGCCGTCGACGACGAGGGCGTTGCTGCCGCCGGGCAGGCCCTCCGTGCGGAACAGAGGGAGCCACTCCTCGCCGGCCGTCGCGGCGAGGTGGCGGCCCCAGAGCTGGCTCACGAAGCCGGAGAAGAGCAGGTGCTGCACGGCGAACACCGCGAGCGGGGTCCACGGCTGCCACCGGCGCTCGAGGACCTCGTTGACCCCGTCGACGTACGCGTCGACGAAGGCGCGGCTCTCGGGCACGAGGGCGGCGTACGCGCGGCGGGCGAGGTCGACGAGCAGCGCGCGGCGGGCCAGGACGTCCCACTCGAGCGCGCTCGGGCCGAACAGCTCCGCACAGGTCCCTTCCGCCCGGCGCCGCTCGACCTCGAGCTGCCAGGCCCGGTCCTGGGCCGTGGCGCGGCCCTGCTCGCGGGCCACCTCGAGCACGGAACCCCCGAAGACACTGGGGATTCCGTGAGCGTCGCGCACGATCATCGTTGCACCGCGACCGGGTTGGCCAGGGTCCCCGCGAAGATGAGCGACTCGGCCTGGTCGGTCAGGTCGACCATCTGCAGGGTGTTGCGCAGCTGGAGCCGGTTGAGGCAGCTGTGCCGGAACTCCGGACGCAGCAGGTCGTAGGACGCCGCCGCGACCGCGAGCTCCGGGTGGTCGGCCGCGTGCTCCTCGATGGTGGCGCGCGCGATCGCCCAGAACTCCTCGGCCGGCAGCACCCCGTCCTCGTCGAGGATCGCCGCGACGAAGCGCAGCACGCCGTCGAGGACGTCGGTGTGGATCGCGAGCGCCTTCACGTCGTCGGGGAACTCGCCGCGGATCCGCTCGACCCCGGCCGGTAGGTCCAGGTCGCCCATCACGGCGACCTCCTCGCCGATGTCCTTCATGAACGCACCGACCGGGACGTGGTCGCGCAACCGCAGCAGGAGGTTCTCGCCGTGCGGCATGAACGCCAGGTCGTAGGCGTGCAGGCAGTGCACGAGCGGACGCAGGTAGGCCCGCAGGTAGGCCCGCACCCAGGTCGCCGCGTCGACCGGTGACGCCTTGATCCAGGCCGTGACGAGCGCGTCGCCGTCGGCGTCGCGGTGCAGGAGCGCCGCCATGGTGGTCAGCTGCTCGCCGCCAGGGGTGCGCGGGACAGGGCTCTCGCGCCACAGGGCCGCGATCATCTTCCGGTACGGCGACGGGCCGGCCGTGCGGTGGAAGGCGTCGCCGGTGTAGCCGATCGCCGCCAGCTCGCGGAGCACCCCGAAACCACAGCGGCGCAGCTCGTCGTCGGCCTCCACCACCGAGGCGACCCAGTCGTTGATCGCCGGCGTGGCCGCCATGTAGGCGGGCGAGAGACCGCGCACGAAGCCCATGTTCTGGATGGCGAGCGCGGTCTTCACGTAGTGCCGCTCGGGGCGGCTGGCGTTGAAGAACGTGCGGATCGACTGCTGCGGGTGGTGGTCGTCGTCGCCCGCGCCGAGGTGGACGAGGTCGCGACGGGCGACGTCCGGGGCGAAGGTGATCGCCAGCTTGTGCTGCCACTGCCACGGGTGGACCGGCAGGAGCAGGTAGTCGTCCGCATCGAGGCCGAGGGCGCGGAGCCGGCCGGCGAAGCGGTCGCGTACCTCGGGCGCCAGCTCGCCGTCGTACAGCCCGGCCTCGGTCCCGCCGGCGGCCAGCGACAGCTGGGTGAGGTCGCGCCGGGCGGCCAGCCAGTGCAGCCGGACCGGTCGCCCGGTCTCGGGCGCGTAGGCGCGGTAGTCGTCGAGGCTGAAGCCGATCCGCCCGTTGTTGGCGATGAACGCGGGGTGTCCCTCGGTCATCGCGGACTCGATCTCCTGGTAGCCCGCGTCGACCAGCTCGGCGACCGGGATCCTGCGGTGACGCAGCTTCCAGGCGCCGGCGGCGAGGGTGGAGGCGATCTCCTCGAGGTAGGTCGGCAACAGCTGGTCCGGGATGCCCAGCGCGGGTGCGAGCTCCGCGACGAGCTCCTGCGCGTCCGGACGGGCCGGGGCGCCGTCGCGCACCCGCTCGATCGAGGCGGGGTCGACGACCCAGTGGTCGAGGAGGTGCCGTCGCGCCGCGAAGGCGTACGACGACGGGCCGGCCTCGACGCGCCACCGCTCGCCCTCCGCCACGGGCGTGATCAACCGCTCGTGCGCGAGCTCCCCCAGCGCCTTGGCCACCAGGTGCCGCTGCGCGCGGTCCATCAGCTCGGGCGTGAGGTGGTCGGCCGACGTCTCGGGCCTGCTCGACGACCAGGACTCGCGCGTGCAGATCGAGAGCATCGCGGTCTTGCCGGGCAGCGGGACCTCCCGGAGCTCGACGAACCCGGCGGCGAGGTTCTTCGCCCGGATCCTCTCGTTGCGCGCGTCCGGTTCGACGACGACCCGCTGCACGGCGGGGTCGGCGAAGCAGTGCTCCATCACCGCGCCGAAGACCGCGGTCGTGAGGCCCGGGACCGCCGCTCCGGTCGGCGGCGCGACGAGGACGTGCATGCCGAGGTCGCCGGCGCGGACCTCGGGGAGGCCGGCCAGCGGCGAGTGCGTCGGGTCGTAGGTCTCGGCGAGGAAGGTCGGCCGGCCGTCGACCCGGCCCAGCCAGGCGTCGTGGTGCGGGTCGGCCGCGATGCGGGCGTACTCGGCGCGGACCTCGGCGCGGGTGGCGCCCTGCATCATCCAGTACGCCGAGCGCGGGTGGGTGACCCAGGCGCGGAGCAGGTCGAGGTCGCGCGCGAGGTCGACGGGCTCGAGGGTGATCTGCATCAGAGACCTCTCAGGTGGTCGGGGACGCCGAAGGTCTGCACGGCGATCCGCTTCTCGATCGGGTACACCTCGCGGCCGAGCATGGCCGCGACGATGACCGAGTTCCGGTACGGGCCCATGCCGAGGTCCGGCGCGAGCAGGGAGTGGGTGTGCTCCTCGGCGTTCTGCACGAAGACCTCGCCGCCGTGGACGTCGACGGAGTAGTCGGCGGCGACGTCGTAGCGGCCGCGGGCGTCGTACCGGATCCGGTCGCGGACGCCGTCGAGGAAGGCCGGCTGCGTGGGGGCGTACCCGGTGGCGAGCACCAGTCCGCCCGTCTGCAGGGAGAACGGTTCCCCGGTCTCGACGTGGAGCAGGTCGAGCTCGCTGCCGCCGTCGGGCAGGGCGCAGGCGGCGCGGACCTCGGTGTGGGTGAGCAGGGTCGTGCTCGGCCCGGTGCCGGTGACCCGCTGCTGGTAGTGCAGGTCGAAGATGGCGTCGACCAGGTCGCCGCTGATCCCCTTGAACAGGTGGCGCTGCTCGCGGGCCAGGCGGTCGCGGGTGTCGATGGGGAGCGCGCGGTGGTACGCGCCGTACTCCGGCGAGGTCATCTCCAAGGTGAGCTTGGTGTACTCCATCGGGAAGAACCGCGGGCTGCGCGTGAGCCACACGAGCTCGTAGCCGTGGTCGGGCGCCTCGGTGAGCAGGTCCTGGTAGATCTCGGCGGCGCTCTGGCCGCTGCCGACGATGGTGATCCGGTCCTGCTGCTGGAGCTCGGCCTTGCGGGCGAGGTAGTCGGCGGAGTGGGTCGCGCGGCCGTGCTCGAGGAGCGGGCGCAGCGGCTCGGGCACGCGCGGCGAGGTGCCGATGCCGAGGACCAGGCGGCGGGTCCGGTACGTCTGGCCCGTCGCGGAGGTGACGAGGTACGCCGTCCCGTCGTGCTCGACGCCGGTGACCTGCTGCCCGAACCGCACGGACGGCAGCCGCTCGGCGGCCCAGCGGCAGTAGTCGTCGTACTCCTTGCGCAGCGGGTAGAAGCTCTCGCGGATGTAGAACGGGTAGAGGTGGCCGGCCTGCTTGAGGTAGCTGAGGAACGACCAGCGCGAGGTGGGGTCGGCCATGGTCACGAGGTCCGCGAGGAACGGGACCTGGAGGGTCGCGTCGTCGAGCAGCATCCCGGGGTGCCAGGCGAAGCGGTCGCGGGCCTCGAGGAAGACTCCGTCGAGCTCGTCGCCGGCTCGCAGGGGGTCGGTGAGGCAGGCGAGGCCGAGGTTGAACGGCCCGAGGCCGATGCCGACGAAGTCGTGGGTGATCACCGGGCGACCTCCAGTGCCGGCCGCCGGTGCACGGGGGCGAGCCGGGCGCCCGTCTCCCGGACGAGGTCGAGGACGCCCGTGATGTCCTCGACCGTCGCCATCGGGTTGAGCAGCGTGAGCTTGAGATGCTGGACGCCGTCGACCTTGGTGGCCGCGACCATCGCCCGGCCCGAGGCGTACAGCGCCTCGCGGATCGCGTTGTTGACGGCAGCGCTCTCCTTCTCCTCCACCGGCGGCCCCGGCGGGACGTAGCGGAAGACGAGGGTGCTCAGCTCGGGCGCGGCGGCGAACCGGAGGTCGTCCAGGTCGCGGTGGGCGTCATGGACCAGGGCCGCGAGGTCGATCACCTCGTCGACGTACCGACCGACCAGGTCGGGGCCCATCGTCCGCAGCGTCACCCACAGCTTGAGCGCGTCGAAGCGGCGCGTGGTCTGCAGGCTCTTGTCGACCTGGTTGGGGTTCGTGGCCTCGCGCGGGTTGAGGTAGTCGGCGTGCCAGGTCGCCGGGCGCAGCGTCGCGCGGTCGCGGACGACGATCGCGCTCGACGACACCGGCTGGAAGAACGTCTTGTGGAAGTCGATCGTCACCGAGTCGGCACGCTCGATGCCGTCCAGCCTCACCCGGCGGGTGGGTGAGACGAGGAGCCCGCCGCCGTACGCCGCGTCGACGTGGAACCACGCGTCGTACGCCACGGCCAGGTCGGCGACCTGCGCGAGCGGGTCGATCGCGCCGAAGTCGGTGGTCCCCGCGGTCGCGACGACGGCCATCGGTCGCAGCCCGAGGTCGACGCAGGCGGCGAGCGAACGCTCCAGCGCGACCGGGTCCATCCGGTGCCGCTCGTCGGTCGGCACGCTGACGACCGACTCGTCGCCGAGCCCCAGCAGCCGCGCGGACTTCTGCACCGAGAAGTGGCTCTCGGCCGAGGCCAGGATCCGCAGCCGCTCGGCGGGGACCCGCTCGGGGCGGCCGCGGGCGAGCAGCAGTCCCTGCAGGTTGGACTGGCTGCCGCCGCTGGTGAACACCCCGTCCGCCGCGTCCCCGAAGCCGATGCGCCGGGCGGTCCACTCGATGAGGCGGCGCTCGATGAACGTCGCGCCCACGCTCTGGTCGAAGGTGTCGAGCGAGCTGTTGACCGAGGCGATGAACAGCTCGGCCAGCAGGGCGGGCACGACGACGGGGCAGTTGAGGTGGGCGGCGTACGACGGCTCGTGGAACCAGACCGCGTCGTCGAGCCACAGCCGCGAGATCTCCGCGAGCACCTGGCCCGCGTCGTCGAGCGGCCGCTCGAGGTCGACGGCCGCGACCCGCTGCTCGGCCGCGTCGGGGCTCAACCCCGTCGCCGGCCCGGCCACCCCCTTGAGCTGGCGCAGCAGGTGGTCGAGACCCTCGCCGAGGGTCGCGGCGTAGTGGTCGGCGTGGTCAGGGTGGAACACGTGGTGCAGCGGGAGCTGGGGCACGGCAAGTACTCCTCGTCCGAGATCAGGTAAGCCTTACCTAACCAGATCCGAGGTGGGGTACACCAGACCCGTCTCGGTGGCGCACGTCACGTCCCGCTGTTACAGCGATGGCAGAGGCGGCGCGTCAGGCGGCGGGGTCGCCCCAGCGAGGCTCGCCGGCCGCAACCTCGTCACAGATCTCGGCGGCAAGCACGAGGGCTTCGTCGAGGCTGGGGACCCAGCTGAGGTGGACGCGCCGCCCGAGCGCGTCCCGGCGAACCTCGAACACACCTACCTTGCGGATCGGCATCCGAGCGGTCAGCAACCGGGCGACGCCACTGTGAGCGAGCTCGACCAGCAGGCTCAACGGGTTCACCAGCACGATCGGTCGGAACGGGATCCCACGCATCGCCACAACGACGCGGTACTCCACTCCCCCGGGCGTGACCGCCCCGAGCTCGATGCGCTCACGCTCGTCGAGCTCGTCCGCCTGTCCAGCATCGTCCACCCGCGCAGCGTAGATCGACGCGGCCCGGACCGGTGCGACCTATTCCGTGCGCCCCAGCAGCTCCACCATCAGCGCCAGGTCGGCCCGCGGCCCGCCGGGCGTGTCGGCGCCGTACGTCGCGATCTCGGCGTCCAGGTCGAGCGGGCGGGTGGGCGCGACGCCGGGGACCAGCTCCTCGCGCAGGCGGGAGTCGGGGACCAGCCAGGTCACCTCGAACTCGATGCCGTCGGGGTCGCGGCAGTAGAGGGCCTTGGTGCTGGCGTGGTTGGCCATGCCGGTCAGCGCGCCGGCAGCGGCGAGCCGGTCGCGGGCGGCGACCATGTCGGCGAGGGTCTCGACCTCCCAGGCGAGGTGGTACAGGCCCACGGAGCCGTCGGCGGCGCGCGGCGAGCGGGCCTGGAAGAGGCCGAGGTCGTGGTCGTTGGCGGAGTTCCTGCCCCGCAGGAAGGCGCCGCCGGGGAAGTCGAACGGCAGCTTCTCGAAGCCGAGGACGTCGCAGTAGAACTCGACGCTGCGCTCGACGTCGGAGACGAACAGGACGGCGTGGTTCAGGGAACGGATCGACAAGGTGACTCCCGGGACTGGGCTGATCGCCCGGTGCGATCGACTCCCGCGACGGTAGCCGCGGGGACGTCGCCGACGCACCGGGCTCTCGCCCAGCGGAACCGCGTCAGCCCAGGTAGGTCTCCCACGGCCCGGTGATCGCGAAGGTCAGCCCGGGGGTCTGCATGTTCACGAACAGCACCTTGCCGTCCTCGGAGAACGTCGGTCCCGTGAACTCGGAGTCGTTGAGCATGTTCCGGGCGATCGCCTGGGTCGGTCCGTACGGCGTCGTGGACAGCACGTGCGAGGCGCCGGCGCCGTCCTCGGCGAGCACGAGCGAGCCCCAGGGGGTGACGGTGACGTTGTCGGGGCCGTCGAAGGTCAGGTCGTCGTACGTCGCGACGGCACCGGACGCGGCGGTCTTCTGGTGGGGGAAGTAGCTGACCAGCTGGATGGTCTCGTCCTGGTAGTCGTAGAACCAGACCATGCCGTCGTGGGGCACGGCGTCCGCGGGCAGGTCGCCGTCGGAGAAGGCGTAGGAGTTGACGACGTACACGCCACGGTCGGTGCCCCACACCCCCTCGAACTTCTTGCCGCGGGTGACCTCGCCGGTCGCGGCGAACTGCTTGCGCACCGACGTCGTCCGGGCGTCGCGGTCGGGCACCGCCTTCCACTGCACGCGGAACGGCAGCCCGAGCTGCGCGGAGGTCAGGTACGCGACGTCCGGCAGGACCGAGCCGTCGGGCATCAGGATCTGCATCGCCTCGAGGACGCCGGCGTCGTCGGCCAGGCGGTCGGCGAGGTCCGGGCCCATCTCGAAGCCGCGCGGGGCGGTCCAGCGGTAGAACAGGCCGTTCGGGCCGGAGGCGTCCTCGGACAGGAAGACGTGCTTGCGGGCACGGTCGACGGCGAGCGCCTCGTGGGCGTAGCGGCCGAACGCCTTGATCGG
Source organism: Nocardioides kongjuensis (assembly GCF_013409625.1). Taxonomy (NCBI): domain Bacteria; kingdom Bacillati; phylum Actinomycetota; class Actinomycetes; order Propionibacteriales; family Nocardioidaceae; genus Nocardioides; species Nocardioides kongjuensis. Next base: position 4,334,625 of record NZ_JACCBF010000001.1, on the reverse strand, counting down.
CTTCGGGTTGGCCCGGCCGTCGTGGAAGACCTCGAAGACGTAGCCGTGGTCCTTCGCGTACGTGCCGCTCCTGCCGTTGCCGCTCCACGCCTTGCCGGCGCGGTCCTCGGTCTCCTCGCAGGTCAGCCAGGTGCCCCACGGCGTCGGACCGCCGGCGCAGTTGGTCGACGTGCCGGAGATGCCGACGGTCTCACCGAGGTTGCGGCCCCGGGCGTCGGTGCGGATCACGGTGCAGCCGCCGGCGTCGACCGCGCCCTCGTCGTACACGGTGCCCTCGATGTGCGGTACGCCGAGCGGCGAGCCCGCCTTCAGCTCGTGGTTCTGGATCAGGCGGTAGCGGCCGCGGCCGGTCGTGAACACGGCGGTGCCGTCGTGCGCGTTGGGAGTCAGGCCGCCCTCGTCGAGGCGGGTGACGCCGGCGCGGGTGACGATCGCGTAGGAGAAGCCCGCGGGCAGTGCGAGCAGCCCGGCGGGGTCGTCCTGCAGCGGCGGGAACGGGGTGACGGCGCGACCGCGGCCCCGGCCGCGGTGGTCGTCGCCGCGGCCGGGCGTGGCCTGGGCGAGCGAGGGCATGGCGCCGGTGACGGCGAAGCCGACGCCGGCGGCACCGCCGGCGAGCATGGTGCGGCGGGAAGCGGTCATCGTGAGTGCTCTTTCGGTGAGGCGGGGAGCTGAAGGGGGCCAGCCGGCCCAGCCAACCCCGCCCGGGTGGACCCCGGCTGTCGTCGAGGTGAACACCGGCGATCCCCGCGCGGACCGACCGTTCGTCGCGTCGTACCGACCGCTGGTCGACAACCCGGACCCACTCGGCGCGCAGCCGGACCGCACCCCTCCCCCACCCCGTACCGCCGCTCCTAGCGTCGGAACCAGCCCGTGACGCCCGTCACACCACCATCGACGAGGAGGCCCGTCGTGACGTCCGACATCTCGCCCCATGACCCCAATGTCGCCGCAGCGCGCCATGACCCCGTGTACGACGAGCTCCACGCCTCGCCGGAGTTCGCCGAGCTGAAGCGCCGCTACCGCGGCTTCGCGTTCCCCGCGACCGCGGCCTTCCTCGCCTGGTACCTCACCTACGTCGTGCTCTCGATGTGGGCGACCGGCTTCATGAGCACCAAGGTCGTCGGCAACATCAACGTCGCGCTGGTCCTCGGGCTGCTGCAGTTCGCGACGACGTTCCTGCTCGCCTGGCTCTACAGCAGCTACTCGACCAAGAAGCTCGACCCGCTCGCCCGCGAGCTCGACGAGCGTTTCGTTTCCCTGGCCGGCAAGGCCTCTCACGGCAGGAGCGAGCACTGATGGACCACCAGGTACTCACCGCGGGCCTCTTCCTCGGCGTCGTCGCGCTGACCCTCTTCATCACGATCCGGGCCAGCCGCCAGACCAGCGGCGCGGCGGACTTCTACGCCGGCGGCCGGTCGTTCTCGGGCTTCCAGAACGGCCTCGCCATCGGCGGCGACTACATGTCGGCCGCCTCCTTCCTCGGCATCTCCGGCGCCATCGCGCTGGCCGGGTACGACGGCTTCCTCTACTCGATCGGCTTCCTCGTGGCGTGGCTGGTGGCCCTGCTGCTGGTCGCGGAGATGTTGCGCAACTCGGGCCGCTACACGATGGCCGACCAGCTGGCGTACCGGATGAAGCAGCGCCCGGTCCGCACGGCCGCAGCGACCTCCACGGTGGTCGTGTCGATCTTCTACCTGCTCGCGCAGATGGTCGGCGCCGGCAGCCTGGTCGTGCTGCTCCTCGGCATCGACAAGGAGAACACCCTCGCCATCAGCGCGGTCATCGCGGGCGTCGGCGCGCTGATGATCGTCTACGTCACGGTCGGCGGCATGAAGGGCACCACCTGGGTGCAGATCGTCAAGGCCGTCCTGCTGATGATCGGCTCGGCGCTGATCGTCGTCCTGGTGCTGGCGAAGTTCCACTTCAACCTCTCCGAGCTCCTCGGCGCGGCGTCCAGCAACTCGGGCAAGCCCGGCTTCCTCGAGCCCGGCCTGAAGTACGGCATCGACACGACCCACAAGCTCGACTTCCTGAGCCTGGGCCTGGCCCTGGTCCTGGGCACGGCGGGCCTGCCGCACATCCTGGTCCGCTTCTACACCGTCCCGACCTCGCGGGACGCGCGGAAGTCGGTGCTGTGGGCGATCGGCCTGATCGGCGTCTTCTACCTGTTCACGCTGGTCCTCGGCTTCGGTGCCGCGGCCCTGCTCAACACCGGCGTCGGCAGCGACGTGGCCGCCAGCGAGGGCAACCTGGCCTCGCCGCTCCTCGCCGAGGCGGTCGGAGGCGGTGCCGGATCGACCGGCGGCGCGATCCTGCTCGCCCTGATCTCCGCGGTCGCCTTCGCGACCATCCTCGCGGTGGTCGCCGGCCTGACGCTGACGTCGTCGACCTCGGTGGCCCACGACATCTACAACTCGGTCATCCGCAAGGGCCAGGCCACCGAGGCGGAGGAGATCAAGGTGACCCGGTACGCCGCGGCGGGGCTCGGCGTGGTCGCGATCCTGCTGGCCATCCCGGCCCGCAACCTCAACATCGCGTTCCTCGTGGCCCTCGCCTTCGCGGTGGCGGCCTCGGCCAACCTGCCGTCGATCGTCTACAACATGTTCTGGAAGCGCTTCAACACCCGCGGCGCCACCTGGAGCATCTACGGCGGCCTGGTCTCCGCGATCACGCTGGTGTTCTTCTCGCCGGTCGTCTCCGGCAAGACCGCGGTCACGCCGGACGGCGAGATCATCAGCAAGGCACTGTTCCCGCTCGGCGTGGACTTCCACTGGTTCCCGCTCGAGAACCCGGGCCTGCTCTCGATCCCGCTCGGCTTCTTCTTCGGCTGGCTCGGCACGGTCACCTCGAAGGAGCCGGCCGCGGAGGAGCGGTTCACCGAGCTCGAGGTGCGCGCGCTGACCGGCGCGGGCGCCGAGCAGGCCGTGCAGCACTGAGCCGGTCCCGGCCCACTGCGCCACCACCGACCTGGAGGCCGGGACGGGAGGAACCCGTCCCGGCCTCCGGCACGAGCAACCCTCGTGCAACCCCTGGTGACCACACTTCCCGTGGGTCCTAATGTGACCTGTGGCACCCGATTCGATCAGGAGACAACCGTGAGCGACCAGACCGCCGAGACCTTGGCCAACCTGCTGAAGGAGGACCGGCGCTTCGAGCCGCCGGCCGAGCTGGCGGCCGACGCCAACGTGAAGGCCGACGCGTACGCCGCCGCCAGGGCCGACCGCGAGGGCTTCTGGGCCGAGCAGGCCGAGCGGCTGTCGTGGGACACCAGGTGGGACCGGGTCCTCGACTGGGACAACCCGCCGTTCGCCAAGTGGTACGTCGGCGGCAAGCTGAACGCGGCCTACAACTGCGTCGACCGGCACGTCGAGGCCGGCCGCGGCGACAAGGTCGCCATCCACTGGGTCGGCGAGCCGGAGGACGACACCCGCGACCTCACCTATGCCGAGCTCAAGGACGAGGTCTCCAAGGCCGCGAACGCGCTCACCGACCTCGGCGTCGGCAAGGGCGACCGGGTCGCGATCTACCTGCCGATGATCCCCGAGGCCGTCGTCACGATGCTGGCCTGCGCCAGGATCGGCGCCCCGCACACGGTCGTGTTCGGCGGCTTCTCCGCCGACGCGCTCGCCTCGCGCCTCGACGACTGCCAGGCCAAGGTCGTCGTCACCGCCGACGGCGGCTACCGCCGCGGCACCGCCTCCGCCCTCAAGCCGGCCGTCGACGAGGCCCGCACCAAGACCGACGTGGTCGAGAAGGTGCTCGTGGTGCGCCGTACCGGCCAGGACCTGGGTGAGAACGGGTGGGACGACGCCGTCGACGTGTGGTGGCACGACGCCGTCGACGGTGCATCGAGCGAGCACACCCCCGAGGCGTTCGACTCCGAGCACCCGCTCTACGTCATGTACACCTCCGGCACGACCGGCAAGCCGAAGGGCATCCTGCACACGACCGGCGGCTACCTGACCGGCGCGGCGTACACCCACAACGCGGTCTTCGACCTCAAGCCGGAGACCGACGTCTACTGGTGCACCGCCGACATCGGCTGGGTCACCGGCCACTCCTACATCGTCTACGGCCCCCTCGCCAACGGCGTCACCCAGGTGCTCTACGAGGGCACGCCCGACGCGCCCGGCCCGGGCCGCTGGTGGAAGATCATCCAGGACTACAAGGTCTCGCTGTTCTACACCGCCCCGACCGCGATCCGCTCGTTCATGAAGCAGGGCAACGAGATCCCCGACCAGTACGACATGTCGTCGCTGCGGATCCTCGGCTCGGTGGGCGAGCCGATCAACCCGGAGGCCTACGTCTGGTACCGCCACGTCATCGGCGGCGACCGCACGCCGGTCGTGGACACCTGGTGGCAGACCGAGACCGGCGCGATCATGATCTCCCCGCTGCCCGGCGTCACCGCCGGCAAGCCGGGCTCGGCGATGACCGCGATCCCCGGCATCGAGGCCGACGTCGTCGACGACGAGGGCCACCCCGTGCCCAACGGCTCGGGCGGCTACCTCGTGGTCACCTCGCCGTGGCCCTCGATGCTGCGCACCATCTGGGGCGACGACGACCGGTACGTCGACACGTACTGGTCACGCTTCAAGAAGGAGGGCTACTACTTCGCCGGCGACGGCGCGAAGAAGGACGACGACGGCGACATCTGGGTCCTCGGCCGCGTCGACGACGTGATGAACGTGTCCGGCCACCGCCTCTCGACCACCGAGATCGAGTCGGCCCTCGTCTCGCACCCCAAGGTCGCCGAGGCCGCCGTGGTCGGCGCCACGGATCCCGACACCGGCCAGGCCGTGGTCGCGTACGTGATCTTGCGCAACGAGGCGGGCGACGGCGGCCCCGAGATCGTCAAGGAGCTCTCCGACCACGTCCGCAAGGAGATCGGCCCGATCGCCAAGCCACGCCAGATCATGATCGTCCCCGAGCTCCCCAAGACCCGCTCGGGCAAGATCATGCGCCGCCTGCTGCGTGACGTCGCCGAGGGTCGCTCCGTCGGCGACACCCAGACCCTCGCCGACGCCTCGATCATGGACCTGATCTCCGCCGGCCAGGCCACCTCCACCGAGGCCTGAGCGTCCCTGCCGCGCGTCCGGTCGGGATCAGTCCCGGCCGGACGCGCGGAGCGTGGCCAGCGCGGCGGCCCGTCGACGAAGAGCTCGTCGAGGCAGGACGAGGCCTCCGGCTCAACCATCGTGCCGGGCCCGAGCCTCCAGCTCCGCCACCCGCGCCTCGAGCGCCCGGATCCGGTCGTAGAGATCGACCAGCGTGACGCCGTTGGCGACGACGCCGGAGCGGTTCCAGTGACGACGGACGTAGTCTTCGCGAGTCTCGCCCGCATTCTGGCGAAAGATGCCCATCGCGTTCTCCCGAGTGTCTGAACGATCGTCGCAGGTCGCCAGCATCATCGCACCCGGGTCGACATCCGAGGAGGAACCAGCCTTGCCCGTGCTGCACCCCGTCGTCTGGACGGCACTGCCGGCCCCGCTCGTGGCCTTCTGGACCGAGCGCCACCTCTGCACGCTGAGCACCCTCGACCGCGACGGCGCTCCGCACGCCGTCGCCGTCGGCGCGGTGCTCGACCCGGAGCAGGAGTGCGCCTGGGTGATCACCGACGGCGGCTCGCAGAAGGCGGCCAACCTGCGCCGCGACGGCCGACTCGCCGTGAGCCAGGTCGACGGCGCCCGGTGGTCGACCATCGTCGGCACGGCCGAGGTGCTCTCCGACCCGGCGTCGGTCGCGCGTGCCTGCGAGCGGTACGCCGAGCGCTACCGCGAGCCGCGGCCCAACCCGAACCGCGTGGCGCTGCGGATCAGCGTGACGAGGTTCCTCGGGTCGTCCCAGGTGCTGCCTCGGGGGTGAGGCGGTCGCGCCCGGGACGCCTGGGGCTGCTGTGACGAGGCCCGTTTTCGCCGTTGACAACGGGCACGCGTGGAGCGCATTCTCCTAATTATGGTAGGCACTCCGACTCGCAATAGGATCGCCGAACGGCGTGCGGCCACTCGTCGGGAGATCCTCGACGCCGCGTGGGCCCAGGCCCGCGAGGTGGGGATCGCGAGCATCACGCTGCGCGACATCGCGGGCGCGGTGGGGATGCAGCCGCCGTCGCTGTACTCCCACTTCGACTCCAAGAACGCCGTCTACGACGCGATGTACGGCGAGGCGTGGGCGGAGTTCGAGGCCCACGCCTCCCGGGCCCTCGACGACCTGCCGGACCACCCGCGGGCGGCCCTGCACCGGATGGCGCGGGTGTTCTTCGACTACGCGGTCGCCGACCTGGCCCGGCACCAGCTGATGAACCAGCGGACCATCCCGGGCTTCGAGCCCACGCCGGAGTCGTACGCGCCCGCCGTCCGGGTGCTCGACCAGGGCGTGGCCTTCCTGACCGGCCTGGGCGTCTCGGACCGCGCCGACATCGACATCTACATCTCCCTGATCAGCGGGCTGATCGACCAGCAGCTCGCCAACGACCCGGGTGGGGACCGCTTCGCGCGGCTGCTCGACCGGGCCATCGACATGTTCGCGGACGCCGTCGGGCTCCTCCCCCTCCCCGGGAAGAGCCCGACCCGCCGAAAGGCAGGAACCCGGAAATGAGCACCACCGTGAAGGACCCCTCGAACGGCCGGCCGTTGCGCCGACCCGCGCTCGAGCGCAGCACCGCCATGAGGCTCGCCGCCGACGAGTACCGCAACTACGCCGACGCCGTCGCGGCGCTCGCCGTGAGCGACTGGACCCGCCCGACCGCCTGCACCCTGTGGGACGTGCGGCAGATGACCGCCCACGTGGTGGGCATGGCCGAGATGGCCGCCGGGATCCGCGAGGGCGCCCGCCAGCGCAGGATCGCCGGGAAGGACGCCGCCGCGAAGGGGATCGCGTTCCTCGACGCACTGACCGACGTCCAGGTGCGCGAGCGCGCGGACCACAGCCCCGCCCGACTGGTCGAGGACGTACGCCGGGTCGGCCCGCGCGCGGTCCGGGGCCGCCGGATGGTCCCGGGGCTCCTCCGCCGACGCGACATGGGCGTGCCGCAGGAGGTGCAGGGGGTCGAGGAGAGCTGGGCGCTGGGGTACCTCGTCGACGTGATCCTGACGCGCGACACCTGGATGCACCGCAGCGACCTCGCCGAGGCGACGGGCACCGCGATGGTGCTGCGACCCGAGCACGACGGCGTCATCGTCGCCGACGTCGTGGCCGAGTGGGCACAGCGTCACGGCAAGCCCTACCGGCTCACGCTCGGCGGACCCGCCGGCGGCGAGTGGGGCGCCGGCGCCGGTGGCGAGGAGCTCGAGCTCGATGCCGTTCAGTTCTGCCGGCTGGTGTCCGGCAGGGGCACCGGGTCAGGACTGCTGGCGACCGCAGTCCCGTTCTGATCGGCGCGGCCCGAGAGCAGCAGGAGCACGACACCGACCACCGCGGCGAGGACCGACGCCAGCAGGATGCCGACCTTCGCCTCCGCGGTGAGCACCTCGGAGCCGGGGAAGGACAGCCCGGCGATGAACAGCGAGACGGTGAAGCCGATCCCGGCGACGGCGCCGATGCCGACGACCTGGGGCCACGAGGTGCCCTCGGGCATGCGGCCGACGCCGAGGCGGATCGCGAGGAAGCAGGCGAGGGTGATGCCGACGGGCTTGCCGAGGACCAGGCCGGCGGCGATGCCGAGCGCGACCGGCGCCCGCAGCGCGTCGCCGAGGACGCCGTCGCCGAGGGCGACACCGGCGTTGGCGAGGGCGAACACCGGCAGCACGACGTACGACGACAGCGGGTGCAGCCGCGTCTGCAGCCGTTCGACCACGGGCACGGACTCGCCGATGAGGAAGCGCAGCCGGTGCAGCTCCTCGGCGTCGAGGTCGTTGTCGCGCAGCCCCTCGACGGCGTACTCCGTGGCGACCGAGGGACGCAGCAGCGCGACTGCCGGAGTGAGCAGGCCGACCGCGACGCCGGCCAGCGTCGCGTGCACTCCTGACTGGAGCAGGGCGAACCAGACGGCGACGCCGAGCACGGCGTACACCGGGATCGCCCAGACCCGCGCCGCCCTCAGCACGGCCATCCCGGCGAGCAGCGCCAGCGCGGCGAACAGCCAGCCGAGCGAGAGGTCGTCGGTGTAGAACACCGCGATCACGAGGATCGCGCCGATGTCGTCGACGATCGCGAGGGTGAGCAGGAACAGCCGTGCCGCGGACGGGATCCGCGGCCCGAGCAGCCCGAGCACCCCGACCGCGAAGGCGATGTCGGTCGCCATCGGGATGCCCCACCCGGCCGAGCCGGCGCCGCCACCGACGACCGCGACGTAGACCAGCGCCGGCACGGCCATCCCGCCGACCGCGGCGACGATCGGCAGCGCGGCGGTGCGCGGGTCGCGCAGGTCGCCGTGGACCAGCTCGTACTTGATCTCCAGGCCCACGACGAAGAAGAAGACGGTCATCAGCCCGTCGTTGACCCAGTGCTGCAGCGACTCCTCGATGCGCCACTCACCGATCTCGATCGCGAGCGGGGTGTGCCAGAAGTGGTCGTACGCCGACGCCCAGCCGTCGAACGGCAGGTTCACCCACAGCAGCGCGAGCACGGTGGCAGCGAGCAGCAGCACCGAGCCCGCCGACTCGACGTGGAGGAACTCCCGCAACGGGCGGGCGACGTAGCGCGCCAGGGGTCGTTCGCTCGCGGTCCAGACGGGCCCGCGACGCCACAGGTCGTCGGGGTGGTGCGGGTGCTGGTGCGGGGGCTCGGACACGGCGGGGTCTCCTGGCGTCGTGCGGGCAGGGGCGTTCACATGCCGACCAGACTTCCCGGCTCACCTGTAGCGATCCTAGCGATGTCGGCGACCGTCGATCGGCAGGAGGGCGCCGTGGCGAGCGGTGCCACGGGGGTGTGCTGGCAAGGCGCCCGGCGCGCAGGCATGCTGGGGGCACGTCCAGCGTCGGCAACGCCGCCAGCGCGCCCTTGGGGTGCCGCGTAGTAGGCGGCCTCCTGTCGATCGACGGTAAGGTCGGCCGCATGGCCACCGAACCGCTCCGCGAAGAGCCGACCATCGGACGTCTCATCAAGGACGCGCAGACCGACATCTCCACGCTGATCCGCAAGGAGATCCAGCTCGCCAAGTCCGAGCTCAAGGTCAGCGTGACGGCCGGCGGTGTCGGGCTCGGGCTGGTCGCGGCGGCGGGCTTCCTGCTGGTGCTCGCGATCATCATGCTCTCGGTGGCGATCGCCTACTTCATCAACTGGAACGGCAAGGGCCTCGACCTGCACTGGGCGTTCCTGATCGTGTTCGCGTTCTACGTGCTGCTCGCGGGCCTGCTGGTGTTCCTGGCGATCCGCAGCTTCAAGAAGGTCAAGGCACCCGAACGCGCCATCGAGCAGGGCTCGAAGATCCCGGCCGCCCTCAAGGGCCAGGCCTGACCCGGTCCGCCTGACGGGCCGGACAGGGGGAGCCGATGGCGCGCCAGCCGGTCGTCGCCGGGAGGGCCGAACAGCTGCTCGGCGCTGCCGTCGTCGCCACCGCGCCGGTGGCCGGCGGCGACATCTCGACGGCGGTCAAGCTGCGCCTGTCCAGCGGCCGTTCGGCCTTCCTCAAGACGCTCAGCCCCGCGCCACCGCAGTTCTTCGCCCGTGAGGCCGCCTGCCTGCGCTGGCTCGCCGAGGCCACTGCGAGCGGCGGCGTCGCCACCCCCGAGGTGCTCGCCGTCGACACCGACTGCCTGATCCTCGACTGGGTGGAGGCGGGCCGCCCGACGGCCGAGGCGGCCGGCTCCTTCGGCCGCGCCCTCGCCGCCACCCACGCGTACGGCGCCACCGGGTTCGGCGCCGACTCCGACGGCTACATCGGCCGGCTGCCCCTGCCGAACCGCACCCTGCCGACCTGGGCGGAGTTCCACGCCGAGCGGCGGATCGCGCCGTACCTCAAGGTGCTGCGCGACAAGGACATCCTCAGCGCCGAGGACGCCGCGCTGATCGAGACCGCCGCCGCCCGGGCCCCGTCGATCGTCCCCGAGGAGCCGCCCGCCCGGCTGCACGGCGACCTGTGGAACGGCAACGTGCTGTGGGGTGCCGGCGACCGCGTGGTCGTCATCGACCCGGCCGCGTACGGCGGGCATCGCGAGGTCGACCTCGCCATGCTGGCCCTGTTCGGCCTGCCCCAGCTGCCGCAGGTCATGACGGCCTACGACGAGGCCCACCCCCTGGCCGACGGCTGGGAGGACCGGCTGGGCTATCACCAGCTGTTCCCGCTGCTCGTCCACGCCTGCCTGTTCGGCGGGCAGTACGGCGCCCGGGCGGCGCGGGTCGCCCAGCGCTACCTGTGAGCCCTCACCACGACGTTTGACACCGGGCAGCCGGGGGATCCCCTCTCCCATGGCCTACACCGCTGAAGACCTCCCCGAGCTCGTCGGCAAGATCGTCGACGCCGCCATCGAGGCGCAGCTGTCGTGGTTCGGGATGAACGGCACGGTCGACGGCGGGTTCGAGGGCACCGACGCAGGCCGCGGCATCCACATCTCCCCCCTCGGGGGGCACTACAACGGGAGCACGTTCGAGAAGGGCGGTCAGGTGACCGACCCGTTCACGGGCACCCCGACCACGCTCCCCATCCCGCCGGGCTGGCCCTTCGACAGCCTCCAGGGGCTCATCGACTACTACACGACCGAGATCCACGAGATGTTCCGGCCGTGGATCACCCGGCCTCGTCCGGCCGACTTCGACGGTGCCGTGCAGGCGACGTACAACGCCGCGAAGGCGATCGCCGCGACCGGCAACCCGAACCCGAAGACCGGCGACGCCTGGGACCCCGCGGTCGACCTCTACACCTCCATCGACGTGGTCAACACCAACGTCGCGGGCTTCCGTGGCGAGGCGATGTGGCACCTCCAGCAGGACGTCACCGCCCGCATCCCCCACTCCCTGGAGGGGCTGGGCGCGGTGACGTCGGTGCTCTACGCCGCGGCCCACGGCGAGGCCGAGGCGTGGAAGAACGGGGCCGACGGCCTCGCCGACATCATGGTGAAGTCGATCGACGCGATGAAGGCCTCCGACATCTCCGCCGGGGGCGGCGGGGACATCGTGGCGATCCTCAACATCGTCGGCGGGCTCTCGGCCATCCTCGGTCCGCTGACGCTGGGAGCGACGTCGGCGGCCTTCGCGATCGCGGGCACGGTCCTGCAGACCTCGAAGGACTTCATCCCGGAGAGGAAGCAGCAGCCGGTCCCCCTCAGCGCCGACAACCCGGTCGGCGTCCTGACCAACATCCGGCAGGCGCTCGAGAAGCTCTCCGACGACATCGCGACCGAGGAGACCGCGATCCAGTCCATGGTGCGCACGGTGAGCCGGCTCCCCGGCTGGGAGAACGGCACCTACGACCTCGCCGAGCCGCGGATCCTCCAGCACACCGACCCGGCGTACTTCGAGGAGATCCAGACCGACGCCGACGAGCTGCGCCGGATCGCCACGGCGATCGAGACCGAGATCAGCCCGGTGCTGACCGGTGCCGCCACCCAGCTCGACGGCGCGACCGAGTTCGCCCCGTGGCAGCGGCCCAGCGGGATGGGCCTGGGCACCTACGGCGGGTGGGGCGAGTACTCCTACCTCGTCGGCACGGTCACCGACACGCTGCGCAGCTCGGCGGCCTACCTCGACCACTCCGCCGACGTCGTGCGCCTGATCGCGCGCAGCTTCACCATGACCGATGCCGCGATCCGCACCGGGCTGGAGCAGATCGCCGGAGAGGTCGAGCGCGACCCCGCCATCGACGACGACTGATCCGGTCCGCGCTCGCGCCTCTCAGGCACCGCTCAGGCCGATCGGCCATGATGGGGGCGTGTCCGCACGTACCGCCGTCCCGCACCGCGTCCTCGTCGTCGACGACGACCGTGCCGTGCGGGAGTCGCTGCGACGCTCGCTCGCGTTCAACGGGTACGACGTCCACCTGGCCGGCGACGGGGCCGAGGCCCTCGCCGGGATCGGCGCGGTCGCGCCCGACGTGGTCGTGATGGACGTGATGATGCCCAAGCTCGACGGCCTCGAGGCCACGCGCGCGCTGCGGGCGGCGGGCAACGACGTGCCGATCCTGGTGCTGACCGCGCGCGACGCCGTCGGCGAGCGGGTGGAGGGGCTGGACGCCGGCGCCGACGACTACCTGACCAAGCCGTTCGCGCTCGAGGAGCTGCTGGCCCGGCTGCGCGCACTGCTGCGCAGGGTGGCGCCGATCGAGGACGGCGCCGAGGAGGAGGTCCTCTCCTTCGCCGACCTCACCATGAACGTCACCACCCGCGAGGTGCGCCGCGGCAGCCGGCTGATCGAGCTGACCCGCACCGAGTTCACGCTGCTCGAGATGTTCCTGCGCCGGCCGCGCCGGGTGCTCGACCGCAGCTTCATCCTCGAGGAGGTCTGGGGCTACGACTTCCCGACGACGGCGAACTCGCTCGAGGTGTACGTCGGCTACCTGCGCCGCAAGACCGAGGCCGAGGGCGAGCCGCGGCTGATCCACACCGTCCGCGGCATCGGGTACGTCCTGCGCGCGACGGAGTGAGCATGGCGACCTCCTGGGGCCTCGCGATGGGTCCGGGACCCGACGGGCGCTGGCACTACCGCCGCTCGCTGGCGAGCCGGGTCATCTGGCTGACCACGATCGCGGTCGGCATGTCGGTGGCGCTCGTGGCGGTGGGCGCCTACATCACCGCCCGCGTGCAGATGCAGGACACCCTCGACAACGCGCTCGTCTCCCGGGCCGAGAAGGCCGCCGACTCGGACACCCTCCTGCAGGCGGGTTCGCAGGGCATCCCGTCGTGGGCCCTCGGCGCGGGCGACGTACGGATCGCGATCTTGGACTACAACGAGCGAACGCTGCGGATCCTCGACCGCGGCCCGACCCTGGAGCTGGGCCGCTCGGAGCTGGAGGTGGCGCAGGGCAAGAGCGACCGCAGCCTGCGCACGATCGTGCTCGGCGGCGAGCGCTACCGCGTGGTCGCCGTCCCCACCCAGCAGAGCGGGCTCGCGCTGATCATCGCGCAGCCGCTGGTCGACCAGGACCGGACGCTGCGCCGGCTCGGCTGGGTGACGGTCGCGTTCGGCGTGTTCGGCGTCCTCGCGGCCGGGCTGGCGGGTTGGGCCGTGGCGAGCAACGGCCTGCGTCCGGTACGACGCCTGAGCGGCTCGGTCGAGGAGATCGCCCGCACCGAGGACTTCACCCCGCTGCCCGTCGAGGGCGACGACGAGGTCGCCCGGCTGGCGACGGCCTTCAACCACCTGCTGGTGGCGCTGGACGCGAGCCGGACCCGGCAGCGCCAGCTGGTCGCCGACGCGAGCCACGAGCTGCGCACGCCGCTGACAGCGCTGCGCACCAACATCGACCTGCTCACGATGACCGCCCGCAGCGCCGACGGCTTCGGCGGCCTGCCGCCCGACGCGCGCGACGAGCTGCTCGACGACGTACGCGCCCAGATCGAGGAGCTCACCACCCTCATCGGCGACCTCACCGAGCTCGCCCGCGACGAGCCGATACCGGTCCAGGTCGAGCCGGTCGACCTCGCCGACGTCGTCGACCACGCGGTCCAGCGCGTCCGACGTCGCGCACCCAGCCTCGAGTTCGAGGTCTTCACCCGGCCGTGGTGGGTGATCGGCGAGGACGCCGAGCTCGAGCGTGCGGTGACCAACCTGCTCGACAACGCCGCCAAGTGGAGCCCCGAGGGCGGTCAGGTGACCGTTCGCCTCAGCGACGGCGTGCTGACCGTCGACGACCAGGGCCCCGGGATCGCCGAGGGCGACCGGACCCGGATCTTCGACCGGTTCTGGCGCTCCGACGACGCCCGCACCCTGCCCGGATCGGGTCTCGGGCTGGCGATCGTGCGCCAGGTCGCCGAGCGGCACTCGGGCTCGGTGATGGCGACCGCCAATGCGA